>NZ_CBCSIU010000002.1:81604-100423 GCF_965139205.1 Bordetella muralis | reverse complement strand
GGATAGCGAATCCAGGCGCGGGGTTCTCTTTTTAGAGTGCTGCGGTATGTCCTCGGCGGTGTTCCCGGCGCGGGATCAGCCCTCGATGCCACGCGAGGACAGGTAGTCCTCGTAGCCGCCACGGTAGTCGACGATCTCGCCATCAGGCAGGACTTCGATGATGCGTGTCGCCAGGCCAGACACGAACTCGCGATCGTGCGACACAAAAATCAGGGTGCCCTGGTATTTCTCGAGCGCGAACTGCAACGACTCGATGGATTCCATATCCAAGTGGTTGGTGGGCTCGTCGAGCAGCATTACGTTATGGCGACCCAGCATCAAGCGGCCAAAAGTCATGCGGTTTTTTTCGCCGCCTGACAAGACCTTGGGCGCTTTGGGCAAATCATCCGCCGAAAACAGCAAGCGGCCCAGCACGGAGCGAATGGATTGATCGTCATCGCCTGGTTGGCGGTAGTCGCTCATCCAATCAAACAAATTGATATCCGTTTGTTGGAATTGATCGGACACGTCCTGCGCCATGTAGCCGAGATCGGCGTTATCCGACCATTTCAGCGAGCCCGAATCCGCTGCCAGATCGCCTGCCAACATGCGCAACAGCGTCGTTTTACCCACACCGTTCGCGCCGATAATCGCAATCTTTTCGCCTGCGTCGATCATCGCGGAGAAATCGCGGATGACCGGCGCATCGTAGGACTTGGAGAGCTTTTCAATGGTCGCCGCCAAGCGGTGCATGACCTTGTTCTGCTCGAATCGAATGTAGGGGTTTTGGCGCGACGAAGGTTTGACCACGACCTGTTCGGCCTTGATACGGTCAATCTGCTTCAGACGCGAGGTGGCCTGGCGGGACTTGGACTTGTTGGCGGCAAAGCGGCGCACAAAGTCCTGCAGTTCGGCCACACGCTCTTTGGCCTTGGCATTGTTGGCGACCAAACGCTCGCGCGCCTGGGTCGAGGCCAGCATATAGTCGTCATAGTTACCCGGATAAATGCGGATCTCGCCATAATCCAGGTCGGCCATGTGAGTGCAGACCTGGTTCAGGAAGTGACGATCGTGACTGATGATGATCATCGTGCTCTGATAGCCGTTGAGCACATTTTCCAGCCAGCGGATCGTGTTGATATCCAGGTTGTTGGTCGGTTCGTCGAGCAGCAGCACGTCAGGATTCGAGAACAGCGCCTGCGCCAGCAGCACACGCAGTTTCCAGCCCGGCGCGATCTCGCGCATGGGCAGTTGATGCTGGTCTACCGCGAATTCCAGGCCCAATAGCAGTTCGCCCGCGCGCGCCTCGGCGGTGTAGCCATCGTACTCGGCGAACTTGGCCTCGAGCTCGGCCGCACGCATGTAATCGTCCTCGGTCGCCTCAGGATTCGCGTAGATCGCATCGCGCTCGGTCATGGCGGCCCACATTTCGGTATGGCCCATCATGACGACGTCCAAGACGCGCAGGTCTTCGAAAGCAAACTGATCCTGGCGCAGCTTGCCCAGGCGCACGCCGGGTTCGAGCGAAACGTTACCTGCGGACGACTCCAGGTCGCCGCCGATGATTTTCATAAAGGTCGACTTGCCCGAGCCGTTGGCCCCGATCAAACCATAGCGGTTGCCTTCCCCGAACTTGACACTGACGTTCTCGAAAAGGGGTTTGGGACCGAATTGGATAGTGAGATTGGCGGTAGATATCACGGCTTTGTATAGGGGAAGACGCCCGCGAAAAGCGCGAGGCTAAACCGGATAGTGTACCAATTCCGCGTTACCGGCGCTCTCGCACGCCAGATGGCGCGCACTAGGCCGAAACCCTACACGGGCGAGCGTCAGCCGCGATAGCCCAACCGTTGAAGTATCCACCCCGACACAGCCGGATGGATAATGGACAGCAGAAAACAGCCCAAATTCAGGGGAAACGGAAAACTGATGCGCGCGCGGTTGCGGGTGAGGCCCCGCCGGATGACGCGAGCCGCCTTGGCGGCAGGCCACAAAAAGGGTTTGGGGCCGGGCATGTCGAAGCACATTTGCGATTCGACGTAGCCGGGCATGATGACATTGACCTTGACCCCCTGCCCGGCCAAGAGATCGCGCATCGCCTCGCCGTAGACTTTGACAGCCGCTTTGCTGGCGCTGTAGCTAGGGGTCTCGGGAAGGCCCCGCCACGCAGCGAGCGAGCTGATCAAGGCAATCTGCCCACTACGACGCGCCAGCATCGCCGGCAAACTGGCATGCAGGGTGGCCATGGCGGCCTTGATATTGACATCGAAAAGACGATGCATATCGTCCCAGCTTTCACTCTGTTGTTGGGGGCCGGTATTAATGTTGACGCCGGCGTTGGCGATCACCAGATCGGGGGCTTCGGTTTGACCGATCTGCATCAGCCACTGCCGCAGCGCGTCGTGGTCCCGTACATCCAGTTCGTGCACGATCACGCGCACGCCCATGGCGCCGCAATCCTGAGCCAACTCATCCAGGCGCTGACGATTGCGCCCCTGCAGGATCAATGTCTTTGTACCGGCACGGGCGTATTCCAGCGCCAATGCGCCACCGATCCCCCCTGTCGCACCGGTGATCAGGACAGACGCGGGAACATTAGCGGATAAGCCGGATGATTGAGTCATGCAGACGAGTAGATGGGTAAAGGACAAAAGGCGCCAGAGCAATCACGCGATGGCATGAATCAAAACGACACCGGCCTCTCTGGTGAGAAGCCGGCGTCATTGACTATGGAACGCAAGATCACGATTACTCGAGCAAGCTGCGCAACATCCAGGCGTTCTTTTCGTGGATGTCCATGCGTTGGGTCAACAAGTCAGCGGTGGGCTGATCGTTGGCGCTGTCGGCCTTGTCAAAGGCGGCGCGAGCGGTTTTCGAGACGGCTTCGTTGCCTTTGACCAGCAGGCGTACCATCTCCAGAGCATTGGGCACGTCGGCCGGCTCGGAAATAGAAGACAGCTTGGCGAACTCGCGATAGGTGCCCGGCGCATGGACGCCCAACGCACGAATACGCTCGGCGATATCGTCCAGCGCAGCCCATTCCTCGGAATACTGCGTCATGAACATCTGATGCAGCGTGTTGAACAGCGGGCCCGTAACGTTCCAGTGGAAATTGTGGGTCATCAGATACAGCGTGTAGGAATCTGCCAGCACCTTGGAGAGCTCGGCCGCGATTGCCTCGCGGTCTTTGTCCGAAATGCCGATATTGATGCGAACAGCGGCGGTACTACTTGCTTTGGACTTTGCCATGTAGTGCTCCTCGTGCAGGTTGTAGACGGAATAAGAATACCACTGGATTGATATAGATTGTTTATAGCCTGAGAGCCCTGCTCAAGCTCTCGCAAAACTGAAAAATATCAACTTTCTACCGCAGTCTCGTGATCCAACATGGTCACGCCCGGCAATCCACATTCGTAGACGGCTTGGGCCAGCGCTTCGATGGCGGCCAGACGCGGGAAACTGCGGCGCCACGCCAGCACCACGCGCCGCTCTGGCGGACGACCCTCAAAAGGCAAATAGCGCAATAGTGCTTTGGGCGGCGGGGATTCAGGAATGGCGGTCACCGGCAGGACGGTCACGCCTATGCCGGCCGCGACCATATGACGGATGGTCTCTAACGACGATCCCTCAAAAGTCCGCTGAATACCGTCGCTCGCGGCAGAAAAGCGCGAGAGTTCGGGGCAGACTTCCAAGACCTGATCGCGGAAACAGTGGCCCGTGCCCAGCAGCAGCATGGTCTGCTGTTTCAGGTCTTCGGAACTGATGGCTTCTCGGTCGGCCCACTCATGATCGCGCGGCACCGCGACGATAAAGGGTTCATCGTAAAGCGGTTGCGTGATCAACCCCGCCTCGGGCAAAGGCAATGCCATGATGGCGCAATCGATTTCCCCTTGCCGCAGCAGCTCGACGAGACGCAAGGTAAAGTTTTCTTGCAGCAGTAATGGCATCTGCGGCGTACGGGCAATCTGCGTCGGCACCAGATGCGGCAACAGATACGGCCCGATCGTGTGAATCACGCCGACGCGCAGCGGCCCGGCCAGCGGATCATGGCCTTGACGGGCGATTTCCTTGATGCTGGCACTTTCCTCGAGCACCTTTTGCGCCTGGGTCACGATGCGCTGACCGATAGCGGTCACGCCGACTTCGACGCCACCACGTTCGAACAGCGTCACGCCCAACTCATCCTCCAGTTTGCGAATCGCCACGGACAAGGTGGGCTGACTCACGAAGCAGGCTTCGGCCGCACGGCCAAAATGCCGTTCGCGTGCGACGGCGACGATGTATTTGAGTTCAGTCAGAGTCATCTTCTGCTCCGGGAAACCGCGGCATTCGTACCGGGAAGGAAAGGGGCGATGTTTGCCCTGAGGCGGGCCAGCCGACAAAAGCGAAGCATGAAAGATTGCATGGCGCAAAGGATTTGCATAGGTAGGCTCAGGTCCGCAGAAAGTCTTCGCGTCCACGCATCCAGCGTGCCAAGTGCGCCGCCACCGCGTCGGGATGATCGGCACGCAGCCATGCGGCGGCCTCGCGCGCCTGCTCGGCAATACCGACATCGCTTTCGAGATCGGCAAATCGCAAGAGCGCCATACCCGATTGGCGCGTGCCGAGAAACTCGCCCGGGCCACGCAGTTCCAGATCGCGGCGCGCGATTTCGAAACCGTCATTGGTCTCGAACATGGCCCGCAGCCGTTGGCGCGCAATCTGCGACAGCGGCGTCTGATAGAGCAGCACGCAAACGGACTCGGCACTGCCCCGCCCTACCCGGCCACGTAACTGATGCAATTGCGCCAAGCCAAAACGCTCGGCGTGTTCGATCACCATGAGCGATGCCTTGGGCACGTCCACACCGACCTCGATGACGGTCGTGGCCACGAGCAAATCGATATCGCCATCGCGAAAGGCCTGCATGACCGCGGCCTTTTCGGTTTGCGCCAGGCGGCCATGCACCATGCCAATCCGCAAGTCGGGCAGATCCGCGCACATGGCGTCGTACGTGTCGACAGCGGTTTGCAGTTGCAGAGCTTCGCTTTCCTCGACCAGCGGGCAGACCCAATACGCCTGCTGCCCCTGACGTACAGCGTTGGCGATATGCGCGATGACCTCCTCGCGGCGATTGTCGGACACGAGCTTGGTCACCACAGGCGTGCGGCCTGGCGGCAGCTCGTCAATGACGGATACGTCCAGATCGGCAAAAAAAGTCATCGCCAAGGTACGCGGAATCGGCGTAGCGCTCATGTTGAGCTGATGCGGGATCGTGGGAATCTGTTCTGCTTGATCAGGCGAGACCTCGCCTTTACGCGTCAAGGCCAATCGCTGACCCACGCCAAAGCGATGCTGCTCATCCACGATAGACAGACCTAGACGCTGAAACTCGACATGATCCTGAATCAGCGCCTGTGTGCCGACCAACAGTTGAATACTGCCGTCGGCCGCGCCGGCGGCGGATTCGCGCCGGGCCTTTGCCGTCTGGCTGCCGCTCAGCCATGCGACGTTCACACCCAAAGGCTGCAGCCATGACACCAGCTTATGGAAATGCTGTTCAGCCAGGATTTCTGTGGGCGCCATCAATGCCACCTGAGCGCCGCAGGCAATGGCCTGAGCGGCTGCGACAGCGGCGACCACGGTCTTGCCGCTGCCGACATCGCCCTGCAATAGACGATGCATCGGATACGGCTGTGCCAGGTCGGCCGAGATTTCCTTGATGACGCGCTGTTGTGCCGCGGTCAGGGTAAATGGCAATGCTCGATACAGGCGCGCGACCAAATCGGCAGCGTCGGAGGGACTGGCCTGTAGAGGCAATGGCACAGCCCGAATGCTGCGTCTCGCCGCGCGCGCAGCGGCCAGCGACAACTGCTGAGCGAGCAATTCGTCAAATTTGATGCGGTGCCAGGCAGGATGGCCACGTTCGATCAGGTCTTGCTCGGATACGCCAGGCGGTGGCGCATGCAAGAGGCGGATGGCTGGCGCAAACGGCATCAGCGTGTAACGTTGCAGGGCTTCGTCGGGCAGCGTATCGCTCAGATCCGCCTGATCGAGGGCCTGGGCAATGGCCTTGCGTAATGAAGGCTGGGTCAGCCCTTCTGTGCTGGGATAAACCGGGGTCAACGCCTCGGGCAAGGCGGCATCAGCACTGGTCATGCGCGGATGCACCATCTCGCGTCCAAACAGACCGCCGCGCACCTCGCCCCGGGCACGCAGACGGCGGCCCGGCGTCAGTTGTTTTTGCTGGCTGGGATAAAAATTCAGCCAGCGCAATTGCAGTTCGCCGCTATCGTCTGCCATCACGGCAGTCAACTGGCGGCGTGGACGAAACAACACCTCGCTACGCAGGATTTCGCCCTCGACCTGCGCAGGCGCACCGGGGCGCAGCGAACCGATCGGAACAATGCGCGTCTCGTCCTCGTAACGCAGCGGCAGGTGCAAGATACAGTCGTTAGGCGTGACCAGGCCGAGGCTATGCAGCTTGCGCTGCACATCGGTCAGCGACCGGGCCGGCCCCGATTTGGCGCCGGATTTCGTTTCGGGCCGCACGCTGGCCGCGCTATCGGCAGCCGCATCCACACCGGCACGCTTGAGCGCACCGGTACGATTGCGGGCAGCAGCAGTCGCCGGCATATGCGAGAAAATCAGGCGCCTTAGGCCAGAACCAGAATCGCCTCCACCTCGAATTGCGCGCCTTTAGGCAGGCTGGCCACACCGACCGTCGAACGGGCCGGGAACGGCTGCGGGATCAATTCGGCCATGATGGCGTTGGCGGCGGTGAATTTGTTCAGGTCAGTCAGGAACAAGGTCAATTTGACGATGTCGTTCAGCGTCCCGCCTGCCTCCTGGATGACCGCGGTCATGTTCATAAAAGCCTGGCGCACCTGAGCGTCGAAGTTTTCCGACACGAGATCGCCCGTACCCGGTTCCAGGCCAATCTGGCCAGACAGATAGACCGTCTTGGTACCGGTCACGGCAACGGCCTGCGAATAAGGACCAACGGCGGCCGGGGCCGCATCGGTATGGATGATTTGCTTGCTCATGAGCCGGATCCTTGAAGAATAATCGATCGTAATACTGGACTATTGAAGTTTAAACGGCAATAGGTATTTGCGAAAGCGAGGCGGACCACGTTGAGCCGCCCGGCTGACTCGGACATTGTCGACAGCGATATGACAAGAATAGTGGCGTTCGCCGCTTTTTGGCTAATTTGGCTTGATGTGGGCGCCATCAAACTCCCAATTCATTCACGTGCTCTCGCAGCAGGTCATACAGCGTTTGGGCAGCGACCGACAAGGCGCGGCCTTCGCGGCGCACGAGGTACAACGGTCGTGTCAAGGGTTTCCCTGCGAGGGGCTTGATCGCCAACTGGTCGCGCTGAAAATGAAACAGCGTCATGGCGGGAACCACGCTGATGCCCATACCGGCCAGGACCAGCCCGGTTACCGTGGCCAGATGCTCGACTTCGAGCAGGGGCTGGGGCGATTTCGGCCCGAGGGCCTCGTCGAGATAGCGGCGCACGCTGCTGCCGCGCGCCAATTGAATCAAGGGCCAGCGCGCGAGATCACGCAGACGGACCTCATCGCGTCCGGCCAAAGGATGATCCTTTCGGCAAACGAGGAAAAACCTATCGGCATGGAGAAATTCGCTCTCCAGGTCGGTCATATCTGCCCGTTGCGCCGCGACGGCGAAATCCGCCGCACCACTTTGCACCATATCCAGGCACGGATCCAGCAGAGCGTCGCGCAATTGCAAGGTGATCCCCGGATAGTCCTGATGAAAACGGGCCAATAGCGCTGGCAGCCACCCGGCGGCCAATGACGGCAAGGCGGCGATAGTGACGTGCCCGCGGCGGCGCGCGGCGTAATCGCGCAGATCCTCGACGACAAGATCGAGCTCGCCCAACAATCGACGCGCGGACGCATCCATCACCCTGCCCTCGGCCGTCAGTTCCACGTTACGGGTGTTGCGATCGAACAGACGCACCCCGGCTGCGTCCTCCAGTGTGCGGATGAGCGCACTGAACGCCGGCTGGGTCAGATGGCAACGCTGCGCGGCGCGAGTGAAATGCTTTTCATCGGCCAGGGCCACGAATGCGCGAAGTTGGCGGGTAGACAGATTCATAGAAATATTGGATGAATCGATCTTTTATTTCTATTTCACTTATTAAGCAAGCCTACCTATAGTGAGCGCCATCGGCTGCATGCCATGCCAGAGGCGCGATGGTCTCACCGTCATCAACGACGACAGCTCATCGCGACGCTGCTTTGCACGATGGCCGCACAAGAACGACAACTCATACCGGGACAAACATGACGGCTGCACCCTTTTTGATCGGCTGTGCCACCGGCTTTTCTGGCGACCGCACGGACGGGGCATTGCCCATCGTGCACGCGCTGGCCGCGCGCGGTGGGGGCACGCTGATTTTCGAAACACTGGCCGAGCGGACACTTGCACTGGCCCAGTTGGCGCGCAACGCCGATCCGGAACGCGGCTATGAACCGTTGCTGGACGACTTACTGAACCCCATCCTGGCACACTGCCTGCGGCACGACGTGCACATCGTCAGTAATTTCGGGGCCGCGAACCCGCCTGCGGCGGCGCGTCGAATTGCTGAACTGGCGCGCGCGCAGGGGCTGCCGGCGCCGCGCATTGCTGTCGTGCACGGCGACGCATTGACGGCGCCAGCGCAACATGACTTGTTGCGCGAACGCCTGGGTCCTGCCTTTGACAGCATGGATGTCGTCAGCGCGACGGCTTATCTCGGTGCAAATGAGATTGCTGCCGCATTGCGCGAAGGCGCGCACATTGTTGTGGCCGGACGGGTGGCGGACCCCTCATTGACCTTGGGCCCCGCTTTGGCGCATTACGGCTGGGCAGAGGACGATTGGGCGCGATTAGGCCGCGCGACGATGGCGGGCCATATGCTCGAATGCGGCACGCAAGTCACAGGCGGTTATTTTTGCGTGCCAGGGCTCAAAGACGTGCCGGATATCTATACAGCGGGCTATCCGATCGCAGAGATCGATGCCGATGGCGGGTTCGTGATTACGAAGCCTGACGGCACCGGAGGCGTGGTTGACGCGCGCACGGTAAAAGAACAATTACTTTACGAGGTACATGATCCGGCGCGGTACTTGACGCCGGACGTCATCGCGGACTTGAGCCAAGCCCGCGTCCAACCGATTGGCCCCGATCGCGTAGCCGTCACAGGCATTACCGGCCACCCACGCCCTGACGAACTGAAGGTCAACGTATGTCACCGCGGCGGCTGGCTGGCCGAAGCCGAGATTTCCTATGCAGGCGTGCAAGCCGAGGCGCGCGCCCGTCTCGCGGCGGACATGGTGCAAAAGCGCCTGGGCTCGGCGTTGAAAGTGCGTATGGATTTGATTGGCGTGGTCAGTATTCTGGGAGACGACAACGGTGGCATGTTGTCCGCGCGATCGCTCGGACACGCTCGCGACGTGCGCTTGAGATTGGCCGCCGAACACACGGACGCAAGCACGGCGGAACGATTGCTGCGCGAAGTGACTGCGCTCTATTGCTGCGGCCCTGCAGGAGGCGGCGGCGTCCGGACCTCGCTGCGGCCGCGGTTGAATATGGTGTCCTGCACGATTCCACGAGATGCAGTGGCAAGCGGCTGGACGATGCTGGAGGCGCAACAATGACTTCCATACTGTCTGCCAACCCGCCCGCCGCCACGGTCTCGGTACCGCTCTATCGGCTGGCGCACAGCCGCTCTGGCGACAAGGGCAATATTTCCAATCTCAGCCTGATTGCCTGGGATGAGGCGTGCTACGACGTGCTCGTCGAACAGGTCACGGACATGCGCGTGGCGCAATGGTTTGATTATCGCCATCCGACTCGCGTCACACGCTATGAGATTCCGACGCTGCAGGCCATGAATTTCGTGCTGGAGGGGGTTCTGGACGGCGGCGTGAACGACGCACTGAATCTGGACACACACGGCAAGAGCCTGTCGTTTCATCTGCTGGATCTGCCGGTCGAGGTCAGTGTAGAACTGGCGCGACGTCTGCCCGACGTGCCTGGCGACGCTTTATCGACGGCATAACCGGTGGCCTGGCCTGGCCTGGCCAGGGCCTTAACCCACCTCGGCGGTGTCTGCGGCAATGCTTTGTTGTCCACGCACCTGCCGCTTTCTGCAGCAACACACGTTTCACCACAAACCACTTAACAACAACACACGGAGACTACGATGCGCTTGACCCCTTTACGCATGATTGCCGCACTATGCACTGCCTTGCCCTTGACGGTAGCGGCCCAAAACTTCCCGAGTAAACCCATCACGTTCATCGTGCCCTTTGCCGCAGGCAGCGCCACCGACCAGATCGGCCGCGCCATCGGTCAAGGCGTCACCGAACAGACCGGGCAATCGGTGGTCATCGAAAACCGGGCTGGCGCCAGCGCGATGATCGGTGCGCAAGCCGGCGCCCGGGCTCCCGCTGACGGCTATACGGTACTGATCACTACCAACACCACGCACGCCGCCAATGAACATTTGTACAAAAGCCTGCCCTACGATCCGGTGAAGGATTTTTCGCCGGTCACCTTATTGGGTAAAGGCGGCCAGATCATGGTGATCAACCCTTCGTCGTCCGCAAAAACGGTGGGCGACTTTCTCGCGCTGGCCAAGCAGTCGCCGGGCAAGCTGAGTTTTGGCAGCGGCAGCTCCAGCAGCCGCATCGCGGGCGAGTTGCTGCAGCAGATGGCCGATATCAAACTGCTGCATGTCCCCTACAAAAGCAATCCCTTGGCCGTGACCGATTTGTTGGGTGGCCAGATCGACATGATGATCACCGACACCGCCACCGGCCTGCCGCAAGTCGCCTCGGGCAAACTGCGCGCACTCGGGTTCACCGGCAGCGAGCGTTCTCCTCTCGCTCCGGATCTGCCCACCATCTCGGAGGCCGGTGTCCCCGGATATGAAATGGGCTATTGGTTCGCCGCCTACGTCCCCGATGGCACTCCCGATGACGTCGTCGCCAGACTGCACGACCTGTTGGCCAAAGCCACAGAAGGCAAAGCCGCCAAACATTTCTACGAATCCACCGGCACCGCGCCCGCCACCTCGACACCGAAAGAACTCGCCGAGTTCCAGCACGCTGAGTCAAAGAAATGGGGCGAGATCATTCATAAGGCGGGGATTACGCCGGAATAATCCAGCCGGCAACGTGTCAGAGGCGGGCCAACGCATAACGACCGTAAACGAACAAGGTGCGCAGCGGCCGTGCGTGCGATGGGCGATGGGCGATGGGCGATGGGCGATGGGCGATGGGCNATGGGCAATGGGCAATGGGCAGACAAATGTCTGCCCATTTGCTTGTGGCTGAACACCGCAGGAGGGATATCGGCAGTCCGGAACGAAACATGATGCTTCGTTACTTACATAGCCAAGCCGCCCTCACGCAAACGCTCACCATGGAATCTGGCGGCAGTCCGGCGGCTGCTCTAGGAGATGCCGCACCGCGTTTGCCCTTCGAGTACCGTCCTATGCCGAACGACATTCATCTTTCTCAGAATCTGACCAGCTTAATGCCGGTCGATCACCCGCCCGCCAATCCCGCCCCGTCGGAAGCTGGCGGGCGATTGCTGCAGGCCATACAGACAGACGACTTGGAGACGTTCTATGCGCTGTTTAACGACGATACGGCAGATTTCGGGCAAGAGTACTACGAGAACCATGAGAATGCCCTCCATATTGCCGTAAAGTCTGGCAGCCATGCCGTCGCGATAGCGTTGGCTGAGATGTCCCATGAGATGGACCTGGATCTCCTTGACGGCCGGGACGATGCCGGATACACGCCGATCATGTATGCAGCCCAATCCGAAACCGACGACGTTGAACTGATCAACGCGTTGCTCAATTCTGGGGCTAGAGCCGGTCTGGACGAAGCCCTGAAATTCGCCGCACAGCGAGGTCACGTGGGGATGGTGGCACGCCTGATCGACAGTGACGTTGATTCAGTCCAAGTCCTGGCCGAAATCGCTCAACACGATTCCAGCGACGGCGGCGTGAGCGCTGCGAAGCTGTTGATATCAACGGGAGCAGATGCGACCAACGCATTGATCTACGCGTCTGAAAAAGGTTGGCGCACTGCGGAATCCGCGTTGCTCATGCTCGGCGCCAACGGCTCAGCTGCTTTAGTGTCAGTGGCGACGCAGGAGGCAATCAGAGGAACTTCCTCCATGTTCACCTTCGGCGGCACGAACCGCCTGATTGCCATGGGCGCCGACGCCGCCACCGCGCTGATTCAGTTAGCACAGAGTCCCCGTAGCGAAGTCAATAGCAAGGCGGCACGCGTCTTGATCGGAGCAGATCGGGACCCCGGCTCTTACTACGAACCCACTCCTGCCGAGGGGATTGCGCTGTCGCGGCTAATACGAAGCAGAGACACTGCGGCGTTGCAAATGTGGATTCCACTGCGTCCCGCTGTCCTCATTAGCGAGTTGGCAAAAGCGGGGGAAGTCGGCACACTAAAACCATTCATCGCCTCTCACCCAGACATAAGCGAACAAATCCTGCAGCGGGCTATCGAAGGCAAGAATCTGTTGCTTGCGAAAACAATGGTCGCCGCCGGCACGTCGACCTCAACGTTAATACACTCGCTGCCCGTCCACAGGGACAACCTGCCTGCATTACGCTTGGCAATCCTAGCCGGCGCCCCACGTTCCGGCCTGCCGGAGGAGGCCAGAGCAGACTTCGCCAAAAGGGAAATAAGGGTCTCGCAGTATTCACCTACCCAGAGACAGGCCGCGCTTCTGTCTGCCTTGTGGTGGAATGACGTAGGGGATGTCGCGATTTTGCTCAACACAAAGGTCGATGTCGGGGACGCGCTGAGGAAGCTGCGTGAAGATGCCAATTACCGGGGACTGAGGACATTGTTCGCCTCGGGATTACGCACGTCTGACGTGATGCTCGAAAGCGTGCGCGCGGGGGACATGAGGACCGCAAAATTCATGACCGAGAGCCGGGAGACCGATGCATCGACCGAAGTTCTCCGCGAGCTGATTGCATACGACCAACGGGAGCCAGCACGCGCGCTCCTTGGCCTGTTGAATGACAGAGGCCGGCAAGCCCTGACACACGCAGCAGCGAGTGACGATATCCCATTCGCCGTAGCCCTCATGGAACTAGGCGCCGATGGGCCAGGCGCCTTAATCGAATTGTTGAGCGACCAACACCGTGCAGCAGCACTCAGACTGATCGCTGCAGGGGTAAATATTCATACGACCCTGACGAAAACGGCCGAGATGTATACAGGGACCACACGAGATAACGTCGTGAGAGATCTCGTGACAGCCGGCGCGGATTGGCTCGTTGCACTACAACAGGCGAGTGAGCTTGACGATAAAGAAGCTATAAAGTCGCTAGCCACACGAGCTGAGCTAGGCCAAAAAATGGTGTGGGTGCTGGATCACGAAACGATGGCTACTGAGGAAAAAACGGAATGGCTGCGACTGATGATTCAGTCCGGGGTGCCGACCGACACCCTAGCAGCGACACTCGCCGAAAACGCAAAAAATGCCGGAAAATTGAGATTATTAACGGCCGCGGGAATGCGCACAGACGACCTCTTGGTGCAGATGTCCAAGCAAGGCAATCGCATAGACGCAAGGAACCTCATCCTCGGCGGTGGAAATTACATCGAGGCAATGAGATCGCTGCGGGCCGACAACCAACACCAAGCAATAACCGTGTTGGGCTTAGCGCTGACGGAGGCCAGGGATAGGATGATGGCGCCGTAGCGAGATTGGTTCACTACGCCGTCAGTCAAGCAAAGGGCATGCATCTCGTGATGCATGCCCTTTTTCATTGCATATCATAGACGGCGACACGGCCGCTCGCGCATTATTTTTCGACGAATGCGCGCTCGACCACGTAGTCGCCCGGCTCGCCTACGCCCGGTGAAACCTGGAAACCGCGAGAGTCCAGCATCGCACTGATGTCGGCCAGCATGTGAGGGCTGCCGCAGAGCATGGCGCGGTCGGTTTCGGGGTTGATCTGCGGCAGGCCGACATCGGCGCAGAGCTTGCCATTTTCGATCAACTGCGTGATGCGGCCCTGGTTGCGGAACGGCTCGCGCGTGACGGTGGGATAGTAGATGAGCTTGTCGCGCACCACATCGCCAAAGAACTCGTTGTTGGGCAGCTCGTTTTCGATGAATTCGGCGTAGGCCAGCTCGCTGACCCAACGCACGCCGTGCACCAGGACGACTTTTTCGAATCGCTCGTAGACGTCGGGGTCTTTGATGATGCTCATGAAGGGCGCCAGGCCGGTGCCTGTGCCGAACAGGAACAGGTTTTTGCCGGGCTTGAGGTCGTCGACGATCAACGTACCCACCGGTTTACGGCTGACGAGGATGGAATCGCCCTCTTTCAGGTGCTGCAAACGAGAGGTCAAGGGGCCGTCCTGGACCTTGATGCTCAGGAATTCGAGGTTTTCCTCGTAGTTGGCACTGGCGATGCTGTAGGCGCGCATCAGGGGCTTGCCTTCGACTTCCAGGCCAATCATGACAAAGTGGCCGTTGTGGAAACGCAAGGCCGAGTCACGCGTGGTGGTAAAGGAGAAAAGCGTATCGTTCCAGTGGCGCACGCTGAGTACGCGTTCGGTATTAAAAGCTGCCATGTCGTTGAAAAAGTGCAACGCACCAGGTGCGCCGAGTGAATTTCCGCGCTGTGCAAAAGGCTTGCAATAAGCTGGCGCGGGGCTCAGGGTTTTCCCGATTTTACCAAGACTACTTGATAACTCATCTCATTATTCCGTAATTCTCTTATAACTTTTTGGTAGAACCCCGGTTCAAGCCCGGAAACAGGGCTGTAGCTGACGCTAAGTTGAATGGTTGGGCGGTTCCTGGTATTGTCGCACCCACTTGATAATAATTTTCGTTAACGGGTTCTGCCCTGCCCGGCGCCACGCTCGGCCCGGGTCGAGCGGTGCCCGAGACAAACGGCATTTCAGCCAACTATTTAACGCTATATCGGAGCCTGGCCCTCTATGTCGACCCGACGCTTTTCCTTGTCCCCCCTCTTTGGCGCGCTGGCGCTCGCGGGCGCCGTGCTCGCCACGCCGGCCAATGCGGCCGAAGAAGTCAGCCTGTACACCACGCGCGAACCCAAATTGATCCAGCCGATGCTGGATGCCTTTACCAAGGAAACGGGCATCAAGGTCAACACGGTCTTTGTGAAAGACGGGCTGCTCGAGCGCGTCAAGGCCGAGGGCGCACAATCGCCAGCGGATGTGCTGATGACGGTCGATATCGGCAACCTGATCGATCTGGTCGACGGCGGGATTACGCAAGCAGTCCAGTCGGAAACGCTGAACAAGGTCATTCCGGCAAATCTGCGCGGTGCGGATGGCAAATGGTATGCGCTGTCGCTGCGCGACCGTGTGCTATATGTGGCCAATGACGTCAAGCTGGACAGTTTCCACTACGAAGACCTGGCCGATGCGCAATGGAAAAACAAGGTCTGCATCCGCTCGGGCCAGCACCCGTACAACACCGGCCTGGTTGCGGCGATGATCGCGCATGACGGGGCCGAGGCAACGGAAAAATGGCTGCGTGGGGTCAAGGCCAACTTGGCGCGCAAGGCTGCAGGCGGCGATCGTGACGTGGCGCGCGACATTCTGGGCGGGATTTGCGATATCGGTATCGCCAACGCCTACTACGTCGGCCATATGAAAAACGCCGAACCCGGTACCGACGCCCGCAAATGGGGCGACGCGATCAAGGTGGTGCGCCCGACATTCAAGAATGGCGGCGACGGCACGCACGTGAACATCAGCGGCGCGGCCGTTGCGGCACATGCCCCGCAAAAGGAAAACGCGGTCAAACTGCTGGAGTTCCTGGTTTCCGAGCCGGCACAAGCCCTGTACGCGCGCGCCAACTACGAATATCCCATCCGTCCCGGCGTGACGCTGGACCCCGTGGTGGCGAGTTTTGGCGAACTGAAGATCGATTCGCTGCCGGTGGCGGAAATCGCAAAGCATCGCAAGCAAGCCAGCGAGCTGGTGGATAAGGTCGGGTTCGATAATTAAACGGTATTGAGGTAATAGGCTGAATCAAACATGATGCAGGGCCGGGGCTGAACGACACACCATCGCCGGCCCTGTTACGGCACCAGCGGTATATCCGAATCATGTCTAACCGGTCTGAGACCTAATCAATCATCACGCCAGCACTGCCCGTTTCCGTGGCGAGTCAGCAATCCGTGTCAGGCACCGCAAGGGGCCTGACATTTGCTTTTTTCACCGGACGGCGATAACGCCGCCGGTGCAGCGTGAGGGTCTTTTTTTCTTAGTATGCAAACTGATTCTTTGCCGCGCCCCTGGCGACTACGCGGCCCCGAGCGCGGAGCGGGATGGCTGCTGGGCGCAGTCCTGATCGCATTCGCCGTGTTGCTGCCTCTGGGGGCGTTGGCGTGGCAGGCCCTGGACGCCGATCTGTCGCACTGGTCGCACTTGGCGACATACGTCCTGCCTCAGGCGCTGGCCAATACCGCCATGTTGCTGCTGGGCGTCGGGATATTGGTCACGATGCTGGGCACCGGCGCGGCCTGGCTGGTCACCGCGTACGATTTTCCCACCAGGCGGATATTGACATGGGCGCTGCTGCTGCCCCTGGCAGTGCCCACCTACATTATCGCGTTTGCCTATCTGGACTTGCTGCATCCGATCGGGCCGATTCAGACGGCGATACGTACGATACTGGGCTATGACAGCCCGCGGGATTTTCGCTTGCCGGATTTGCGCTCGATTTACGGTGCCATTTTTGTCCTGGGTTTCGTGCTGTACCCGTATGTTTACTTGAGCACGCGTGTGATGTTCATGACGCAAGCCGCGAGCCTGCTCGAGGCGGCACGTACGCTGGGCGCGGGTAAAGTCGGTGTCTTTGTCCGCGTCGCCCTGCCCCTGGCGCGCCCTGCGATCGCGGTGGGTGCCAGTCTGGCCTTGCTGGAAACGCTGAACGATATCGGCGCATCCGAGTTTTTGGGCGTGCAGACGCTGACGGTGTCGGTGTACACGACGTGGGTGACACGCTCGGACCTGGCAAGCGCAGCGCAGATCGCGTTGACGATGTTGGCCATCGTGGTGGGGCTGATTTTGCTGGAACGCCACGGCCGCAAACGGCAACGTTACGCCAACACACAGCGCATGCGGCCCATGCAGGCGCGGCGCTTGCGTGGCAGCGCCGCGTTGCTGGCCATCGTGCTGGGCTGGGTTCCGGTGTTGCTGGGGTTTATCGCGCCGGCCTGGTATCTGGTGGTAGAGACGTCCAAGCGCCTGCATCTCGTGGGCGGCGTGTCTGATCAGTTGATCAATGGCCTGACCAACACGGTCACGGTCGCGTTTGCAGCGACAGTCGTCACGCTGGGCTGCGGGCTGATCGTGGCGTGGGCGGGACGGACGCTACGGGAAAGTGCACGACTGAATCCGGGCCGTGCATGCGCCCGGATTGCCAGTCTCGGTTATGCCGTACCCGGGACCGTGTTGGCGATCGGTTTGCTGATGCCGTTTACCTGGATCGATCGTCAACTGGGCTCGGTGTTTGGTACGCAGGGTTTGCTGCTAATGGGATCGACAGGTGCGCTGGTATGCGCCTATACCATGCGTTTTCTGGCGATTTCGGTGGGCGGGATCGAAGCCGGCCTGTCGCGCATTCCGCCCTCTTTGGAGCAAGCCTCGCGATTGCTGGGTGAAAATGCGAGCGGGACGCTGCGCCGGGTCCATTTGCCCTTGCTCAAGCCGGCGTTGGCCACCGCGGCGTTGCTGGTGTTTGTCGATACGATGAAAGAACTGCCGGCCACACTGCTGTTGCGGCCGCTGAATTTCGAGACGCTGGCGACGTGGCTTTATGCGGAAGCCGCACGCGGCACGTACGAGGAAGGCGCCGTCGCGGCCTTGGCCATCGTGGTCGCGGGCCTCGTGCCGGTGATTTTGCTGGCACGTACTAATTTGAAAATGGGACATTGAACGTGGCCGATTTGCTTGAACTCGACCGCATCCGCCTGGCCTACGATACGCCGCAAGGCCTGCGCCCGGTGGTGCAGGATCTGTCGCTGGCGCTGCCGGCGGGCCATATTGGTTGTTTGCTGGGCCAGTCCGGCTGCGGCAAGACCACGATTTTGCGCGCCATCGCGGGCTTTGAGCCGGTGCGCGCCGGGCATATTGCACTGGACGGCACCATCATTTCATCCGAGTCCGTGCTAGTCGCACCGGAACACCGCCGTGTAGGAATGATGTTCCAGGATTACGCGCTGTTCCCCCATCTGACGGCCGCAGAAAATGTGGCGTTTGGGCTGCGCAAGCTGATGAACAAGGCCCAGCGTGCGGCGCGCGTCAAGGAAATGCTGGATCTGGTCGGTCTGTCGGCAGCGGCCGATAGCTATCCGCACGAGATTTCCGGAGGACAGCAGCAGCGTGTGGCGCTGGCCCGTGCGCTGGCGCCCTCGCCTGATCTCTTGCTGCTGGACGAGCCGTTTTCCAATCTGGATGTGGATACGCGCGAGCGCCTGGCGTTCGAGGTGCGCGATATTCTCAAATCCACGGGCCACACCGCCATTCTCGTCACCCATAACCAGGCCGAAGCCTTCGCCATTGCCGATCGCATCGGCGTCATGAGCGAAGGCAAGGTGGTGCAATGGGATACCCCTTATAACCTGCATCACCGCCCTGCGACGGATTTTGTACGGGATTTTGTGCGACGCGAGGCCTTGGTGGAGCAGCGGCAGCAAGCATACGCGCGCGGGCGTTGATGCGCGTTTTCATGTTCCCGTAGACAGCATCGTTGCGCAACGCATGTGCGCCCTCACCGAGAGGGTAACGGCGGNNGCNGNGGG
>NZ_CBCSIU010000002.1:0-81590 GCF_965139205.1 Bordetella muralis | reverse complement strand
CGAGCAGCCCCCGCCATAGTTACCGTCACCGTCTCGGGATCAACAGGTCATCATCATCACGCCTTTGGCGCGGGCAGCGGAATATATTCCGTTTCGTCCCCCGGCACGATCTGGCTGAAACGATCACGCTGCCAGTCTGCTTTGGCCTGCTCGATGCGGTCTTTGCGGCTGGAGACGAAATTCCACCAGACAAAGCGCGGACCATCCAGCGGCTCGCCACCCAGGATGGCAAAGCGGACCTCATCCACGGCCCGCACCGTGACGGGTTGGCTGGCGACGAACACGATGAGCTGTCCGGGTTGGTAAACCTGCCCGTCAACCTCGACGGTGCCGCGGCTGAGATAGGCGGCGCGTTCTTCGTATTCGGCGGGAATCACCACGGTGGAGCCGGCCTTCATCACGATGTCGCCAAAAAACAAGGGCGATAGCGTACGTACGGAAGAGGTTTTGCCGAATAGGGAACCCGCGACGACCTGGGCACGCACGCCCTCGCCTTCGACCACAGGTTGCGCGTCGAGGCCGTAATGCACGAAACCGGGATCGGTTTCCTCATGTTGGCTGGGCAAGCCTACCCAAAGCTGCAAACCCGCAATACGCTGGCCGGCGCTGCGTTGTGCATCGGGACTGCGTTCGGAGTGGACGATCCCACGGCCGGCCGTCATCCAGTTGACTTCGCCAGGACGGATCTCCTGGACATTACCCGCGCCGTCGCGGTGCATCATGGCCCCCTCGTAGAGAAAGGTCACGGTAGATAAACCAATGTGCGGATGAGGACGTACGTCCATTCCCGCGCCCGGTTCGAACGACACCGGACCCATCTCATCCAGGAAGACGAACGGGCCGACAGTGCGGCGTTGCGCCGACGGCAAGGCGCGGCGGACGGTAACGCCGTCACCCAGATCGCTGGTGCGTGGGACGATGAGCGTTTCAACTAGGGACATGCGGTTCTCCTGGGGTGTCGCGCCGCGCGGGCGTGGTTAAAGCATTTTGGGGGATTACAGCCCGCATGGCTATCGCGGATAACCATGCGGGGACGTACCGACGGGTCCAGCTTGACCCGGTCCTGCAGCGGCCTCAGGCCAGATCGAACACCAGCACATCGGCCTGTTTGCCATCACTGATGCGTACGGCGCTCTCGTCGGTCAGGGCCAACGCGTCGCCGGCCTTCAGGGCTTGGCCATTGACGGTCACTTCGCCACGCGCCACATGCACCCAGGCACGACGGCCGGTGGCCAAAGGCAGTTCAGCAGTTTCCGCACCATCGAACAAGCCGACATACAAGCGTGCGTCCTGGTGAATGCGCATGGAGCCATCGGCGCCATCGGGCGAGATGACCTGGCGCAGGCGACCACGCTTTTCGGCTTCAGGCACCGCCTGCTCTTCGTACTCGGGCTCGATACCCGTGACGTTGGGCTCGATCCAGATTTGCAGCAAATGCGTGGCCTGGTCCTCCAGCGGGTTGAATTCCGAGTGCAACACGCCGCGGCCGGCACTCATACGCTGCACGTTGCCCGGGCGGATGGTCGAGCCGCTGCCCATGCTGTCCTTGTGCGCCACGGCGCCGTCGAGCACGTAGGTGATGATCTCCATGTCGCGGTGGCCATGGGTGCCAAAACCACGGCTTGGGGCGATACGGTCGTCATTGATGACGCGCAGCGAACTGAAACCCATGTGAGCCGGGTCGTAGTAGTTCGCAAAAGAAAAGGTGTGATAGCTGTCGAGCCAACCGTGATTGGCGTGGCCACGTTCATTGCTACGGCGCAGGGTCAACATAGTGAGCTCCTTTCGATAATCAGAATGATTCAGGGCGAGACGTTGTTGTCTGATCACCCTCCATGAAACGTATTGTGCGCGGATCAGATAGGCTTGAGACTGAATTGGTTTGATGAGATCATTCAATTTATTTGAATGACTTTTCGCCATGCAAGCCATCACCCCTGAACTGCTTTATATGATCGACGCCATTGCGCGTCATGGCAGTTTTGCCAAGGCGGCGCGCGAGCTGGGCAAAGTGCCCTCAGCCGTGACCTATGCCGTACGCAAACTCGAGGACGCGCTGGATGTGCTGTTGTTTGATCGCAGCGGCCACCGCGCTCACCTCACGCCGGCGGGGGAAACACTGCTACAGGATGGCCGGCAGGTGTTGCAATCGCTGGATGCGCTGGCGGGACGGGTCAAACGGGTGGCGACGGGATGGGAGCTGGATTTGAAGGTGGCAGTCAGTGCCGTATTGCCCTTGGCGCCGCTGTATGACTTGATTGCCGAGTTTCGCGAGTTGGCCTCGGTCACGACGTTGCGGCTGTCTACTGAGGTGCTCAGCGGGAATTGGGACGCTTTGGCGTCAGGGCGTGTAGATCTGGTCATTGGCGCGGATGCGGCGGGAGTGCCCTCTGGGGCCTATTGGTCACAGCCCTTAGGCGAACTGCAGTTTGGTTTTTGCGTCGCGCCGCATCATCCGCTGGCGCAGCTCAATCGCCCACTGACAGCGGCCGATATCGCGGCCCACTGCGCGATTGCGCTGGCCGATACGTCGCGCGATCTGCCGCCACGCACGCGCGGCCTGCTGAATCAGCAGCCCTTCGTCATGATGCCGACCATGCAAGCCAAGATCGATGCGCAGGTGCGCGGCCTGGGATGCGGCTACCTGCCCCTGTCGCTGGCCGCGCCCTACATCATCCGAGGCCAATTGGTGCAATGCGCCACGGATGACGTGGTGCCGATTACCGAACAACTGGTTTACGCCTGGCGCGAGCCGATGCCGGGACAGGCGTTGAAATGGTGGCTGCAAAAGCTGCGCTCGCCCCGATTATGCGAAAGCCTGCTAGGGGTGTGACTCCCTGTCAAAAGCCCTGCCCCTCGATGCCACTTTGCTGTCAACGGGGCAATCGCACATCATCACATATGTTTCGAGGCGCCACCGCCTCGCCCGTGGGCGGGCGGGATAGCGCCCTGCCCAGGGGGCTCGACTTAACGAGACTCCGTGCTGTACTTCAACAAATCGATCAACGCCGCATAAGGCTCTGCAACGGGTTCCACGACGAATTCCGCCATTCTGCCCGCGAGGCGGGCGGGCTGCAGGTAGCGTTCGACCACATGATATTCAGGCCGGTCCACATAATCGTCGAACAAAATGACGCAGCCCGGCGGCGCCATCAACATCGTGATCAGGAAAGACGCGACGCGGAAACGCCCATCGATCAATACCAGGTCGGGCCGCTCGCCGGTTTTGAGCAATTTTGTCCAGGGCGCGGTGCAATAACAGGGCCAGTCTCTGGCGTGGGATTCGTCCACCGGCCTGCCCCATTCCTTGGTGGCGCCGATGTCCGCATAGATGGGGATGTAGCGACGGCGCGGAATGCCTTCATCCAGCAATCGCTGCCTGACGGCTTTCAAAAACTGCTTGTCGGTATCGACGGAATAAATGCTCTTGACGCCTGCCTGAGCGACCATCAACGAGCTGCCGCCCGAACCATATTCCAGAAAGACTCTGATCCCCGTCAGGTGTTCGCCGAGCAGCGCGATGCCTTCCGCCTCCATGTGAGGCAGATCGGGAATCGTATCGGCCGACCAGACCTGCGTCGATGGCTCGGCGGCAGAGTTTGGTTTGGTCCGCTTGACTCTGGTTTGCTTGGTTTTTTTGGCGCCGGAGTCTTTTGCTTTGGCGCGCTTGGGCGTGACGTCGGCGCCTTTTGCTTTGCCGCTCTTGACCTTGATACCGCGGTCCTTTGCTTTGGCGTCTTTGGCCTTGACGTCTTTAAGCTTGAGCCCTTTGGCCTTCGCCTCTTTAACCTTGGCAGCTTTGGTCTTGGTCAACTTAACCTTGCTTGCTTTAGCGTCAGTTTGCGCGGCTGCGGCCTGTGTGGAGGCCGAGACTGGTTCAGGATGTTTGCGACGAACAACTTTAGGCACTGCGAACTCCCACAAGTCCGAAGCCCTTATTGCACCACATTATCTATACAGTCCCAAGACACTCGCCCCTGCCCTGTAAACACGGGCGAGTGCGGCATTAATCTTCAATGCCAAGTTCCCGCAGTTTACGGGTAATCGTGTTGCGGCCGATTCCCAGCCGCGACGCCGCCTCGACCCGCCGGCCTCGACTGGCGTCGAGTGCCGTTTGCAGCAAAATGCGTTCAAATTGCCGAGTCAACGTGGCCATGACCGCCGGCTCGCCGCGTTCCAGGCGTTGTTGAGTTTCACGCAACAAGGCCCCTTGCCAATCCGGGACACCGGGCACCGCCGGCATCACTGGTGCCGATGCTGCATAGGCTGGTGCTGGAGCAGTGGTTGGAAAACCGCCTCGGCCCGCCACCCCCGCTGCCATCGGAGCAGCCGCACCGCCGTTGATCACGGTGGGCGCCGCCGCACCCCCATGGTGCGGCGCCTGATGCTCCAACTCGATGGCCCGGATTTCAGGCGGCAAATCGGTTCGCTCGATAATCTGGCCCGGCGCCATGACCGTCAGCCAATGGCAAAAATTTTCCAATTGCCGGACATTGCCCGGGAAATCAAACCGGGTCAGGACGGCTATCGCGTCCGGGGTCAAGCGTTTGACCGGAACCCCCAACGAGCGCGCACTGGCAGCCAGAAAATGATTCGCCAAGGCCGGAATGTCCTCGACACGCTCACGCAACGGCGGCAAGCGCAGGCGAATGACATTCAAACGGTGAAACAAGTCCTCGCGAAACTGGCCTTGTTCGACGCGCTGCTCGAGCGGTTGGTGTGTGGCCGCGACGATGCGTACATCGACACGTACCGGTTGAGCGCCGCCCACCCGATAAAAACTGCCTTCGGCCAGGACACGCAATAAACGGGTCTGCAGCTCGATCGGCATATCGCCGATCTCGTCTAAAAACAGCGTGCCACCGTTGGCTTCTTCGAAACGGCCGCGACGCAAGGTATTCGCGCCGGTAAAGGCCCCACGCTCGTGGCCGAAGAGCTCGGCCTCGAGCAGATCGCGAGGAATCGCCGCGGCGTTCAATGCCACGAACGGGCCGCCTGCTCGCGCACCATGGCCATGCAAAGCCCGTGCGACCAACTCCTTTCCGGTACCAGACTCACCGGTGATCAATACGGTGACTTTGGATTGAGACAAACGGCCAATGGCACGAAAGACTTCTTGCATGGCGCTGGAGGCCGATTGCGTCATCATCCAGCGCTCGTTGTTTTGCAACGGGTCTGCCCCCTCGCCAACAACGGTTTTTTCCTCAGGTGCAGATTCGAGCACTGCGCGCTCGATCAAGGCAACCGCCTCGTTTACGTCGAACGGCTTGGCCAGATAATCGAACGCGCCGCCTTGAAATGCCGACACGGTGCTATCCAGATCAGCGAAGGCGGTCATGACGATGACGGGCAGACGCGGATGGCGTTCTTTGATTTGACGCAATAAGTCCAGCCCGCTGCCGCCAGGCATGCGGATGTCCGAGACCAGGGCGGACGGCGTTTCGCTTTCCAGCGCATCCAGCACATCGGCGGCCTGGGAAAAACTGCGCGTTGGCACGTCAGCGCGAGCGAGCGCTTTTTCCAGGACCCACCGAATGGCCTGGTCATCATCAACGATCCAAACAGGTTTGCTCACTGTGGCTGCTCCATCGGTAAGACCAGACGGAATTCTGTATGCCTGGGGCGGGATTCAAATTCGATAATGCCTCCGTGCTGCTGCACGAAATCCTGGGCCAGGCTCAGGCCCAACCCTGTCCCGCCTGGCCGTGCGGTGACCAGGGGATGAAAAATACGATCGCGGATCGCCTCGGGCACACCCGGCCCATTGTCGATGATCGCCAGTTCGAGCGCCAAACGATGTTGGCGATGGGCCAGCATGACCTGCCGAGCGACACGCGTGCGCAATGTAATCTGCGGCGAAGGCACATCTGCCTCGGGTTTTTGCAGAGACAGCTCCTGGGCCGCGTTACGTGCGACATTCAAGACTGCCTGCATCAGACGAGCGGCATCGCCCTGCAAATCAGGCACCGACGCGTCATAGTCACGCACCAGCGTGATCTTCTCGCGGAACTCGGCCTGGATCAACGCGCAGACGCGCTCGCAGATCTCGTGAATATTGACGGGCCGCGCATTCAAGGGAACACGTTGCGGACCGCTGAGCCGATCGACCAGGACTTGCAGGCGATCGGCTTCGGAAATAATGACCTGGGTGTATTCGGCCAGCGCCGCATCGGGCAACTCGGCCTCGAGCAATTGCGCTGCACCACGCAAGCCCCCCAACGGGTTCTTGACCTCGTGCGCCAGGTTACGCAACAACTCGCGATGCGCTTCGATTTCCTCGACCAGGCGATGATTGCGATCGGCCAGCACACGCTGTTCGATCTCGCGCGCCTCGATCAGGACGGGCCAGGCTTGGCCGCTCAGTGACACCGTTGTGACGGTGACCTCGACACACTCGCCCGCTCGGCGCAACGAAGACAATTGGCGCACATCGGCAAAATGGCCGGATACAGCACGGTCGATGGACGACTGTACGGCCTCTGGATGGCCAAACAACGTCGCGGCAGAGTGGCCGTGCAGTTGCCTGCGGGACCGACCGAAGAGGTCTTCGGCTGCAGCATTGGCCCATTCGACATGTCCTTTTTCGTTCAACAGCAGGACAGCCGTGGCCAGTAGATCAAACGCATCAACATTTATCATTTGCAGCACCGGGGTGGACGGGCCGGCGGGCCGCCCCGTCCGCCCCAACTAAGCCAAAAACATCACAGGCTGTAGTACATGTCGAATTCGACAGGGTGCGTGGTCATACGCAGACGCTGGACTTCACCTTCTTTCAGAGCCAGGTAGGCATCGAGCATCTCGTTGCTGAACACGCCACCACGGGTCAGGAACTCGCGGTCCTTGTCGAGCGCTTCCAGAGCCTGGTCGAGCGACGCGCAGACGGTCGGGATCTTTGCATCCTCTTCCGGCGGCAGATCGTACAGGTTCTTGTCGGCGGGATCGCCGGGGTGAATCTTGTTCTGCACACCGTCCAGACCGGCCATCATCAGTGCCGAGAAAGCCAGGTACGGGTTGGCCAGCGGATCCGGGAAACGCGTTTCGACGCGGCGGCCCTTGGGGTTGCCCACGTAAGGGATACGGATCGAGGCCGAACGGTTGCGTGCCGAGTAAGCCAGCTTGACCGGGGCCTCGAAGTGAGGAACCAGACGCTTGTACGAGTTGGTGCCCGGGTTGGTGATGGCGTTCAGGGCACGAGCGTGCTTGATGATGCCGCCGATGTAGTACAGGGCGAACTCGGACAGGCCGGCGTAGCCGTTGCCAGCGAACAGGTTTTGGCCGTCTTTCCAGATCGATTGGTGCACGTGCATGCCGGAGCCGTTGTCACCGACGATGGGCTTGGGCATGAAGGTCGCGGTCTTGCCATAGGCATGGGCCACGTTGTGGATCACGTACTTCATGATCTGGGTCCAGTCGGCGCGCTGCACCAGCGTGCTGAACTTGGTACCGATTTCCAATTGGCCGGGGCCTGCGACTTCGTGGTGGTGGACCTCGACGGGCACGCCCATTTGCTCGAGCAGCAGGCACATTTCCGAACGCATGTCCTGGAACGAATCGACCGGGGGCACGGGGAAATAGCCGCCCTTGACAGCGGGACGGTGACCCAGGTTGCCGCCTTCGAATTCCAGGGCGCTGGACCAGGGGGCTTCTTCGGATTTGATCTTGACGAAGGTGCCCGACATGTCGGTGTTCCAGGTCACGCCGTCGAACACGAAGAATTCGGGTTCCGGACCGAAGTAGGCGGTGTCGCCCAGGCCGGAGGATTTCAGATAGGCTTCGGCGCGCTTGGCCAGCGAGCGCGGGTCGCGGTCGTAGCCTTTCAGGTCGGACGGCTCAACCACGTCGCAGCTCAGGATCAGCGTGGGTTCTTCGCGGAACGGATCCAGGTTGGCGGTGCTCAGATCGGGGATGAGCAACATGTCCGATGCTTCGATACCCTTCCACCCTGGAATCGACGAACCGTCGAAGGCTTGGCCGCTTTCCAGCTTGTCTTCGTCTACGACGCTCGTAGGCACGGACACGTGGTGCTCACGGCCCATCGTGTCGGTAAAGCGGAAGTCTACGAATTTGACTTCGTTGTCGGCGATTTGCTTCAGGATGTCTTTCGGGCTTGCCATGTCATCTCCATTAGATAAAAGCGCCGGGGGTCTAAGCCTGGCTCCGGCTGGCATAATCAGTAGAAAGCAATATGTGTGCCAGGTTCCATTACGGGGCATAGCCACATAAAGCATCCATGGCGGGGCATTAATGCACTATATTAGTGCATAACATGGTGCAAAAAAGCACCATGTTGGTGCTTTTTGTTTACAGGAACATTTCCTGTAAGTCATTCAAAAAGCGCCAACCCAGTGCAGTGGCCTTTAATCGCGTGGGATCCGTGTCCAGCAGTCCCTTGGCACTGGCGGTTTGCAGCGAGCGAGACATCGCGGCCAAGGACAGGCCGGTACGTTCCTCAAAGGAGGCCGCGGACACGCCCTCTTTCAGGCGCAACGCATTGAGCATGAACTCGAACGGCAACTCATCGGGGCCCACCTGACGGCTCTCTGCGATATGGCTGCCGTCGCGCGCCATGGCCCCCGTCGTCCAGGTGTCGGGATTGCGCAAGCGCGCCTCTCGCACGATACGGTCATGAAATGACAGTTTTCCGTGGGCGCCTGGCCCCAGCCCCAAATAATCGCCAAATTCCCAGTAATTCAGGTTATGACGGCTGCGCGCGCCGGGTTTGGCGTAAGCCGACACCTCGTAGCGCTGCAACCCCGCCGCTGCCAAGCGCGCCTCGACCGCGTCCTGCATCGCAGCGCTGGTGTCGTCATCCGGCAACTCGGGCGGATATTTGGCGAACACCGTGTTCGGTTCCAATGTCAGGTGATACATCGATAGATGCTCTGTCCCAAAGGACAATGCCTGTTCAACATCGAGCATACAGGCCGCCAGATCCTGCGCCGGCAAGGCAAACATCAGGTCGAGATTAACCCGCGACACTGCCCGCTGCGCCATGTCGATGGCCGCCCGGGCCTGGTCCGCATCGTGAATACGGCCCAGTTTTTTCAGTTGGACATCGTCAAAACTCTGGATCCCCAGCGACAGGCGATTGACGCCGCTGGCCGCATAGTCGCGAAAACGCTCGGCCTCGGCAGTACCTGGGTTCGCCTCCATCGTGATTTCCGCGTCGGGCCAGAGATTGAGATAGGCACGCAGCATGGCCAGAATTTCGTCCATCGCCGCCGCCGACAACAGGCTGGGCGTGCCGCCGCCAAAAAATACCGAGATGACTTGTCGGCCCCAGATCGAGGGCAACGCCTGCTCCAGATCGGCGCGCAACGCATCCAGATAAGCCCGTTCGGGGATCTCGGCGGGCGCCGCATGCGAATTGAAATCACAGTACGGGCATTTGCGCACGCACCAGGGCACGTGGATGTAAACCGAGAGCGGCGGCAGGCTGGTCAGCGTGGCGCCCGGCGGCGTCACGACACGGGACGGATTGCCTGCGCCAGCGGCGCGAATGGGAATGGTGATGGCCAAGATAGAGACTCAAAATACGAAAAACGGTGATTGCAGCTCTCACACAAGACAGCGCGCCCGCGCGCAAGACACACCACGCTCATCATCGTGCCAGCGGACACAGCGTACTAGCGCGGCGCCAGCTTGCTCAAAAGCTGCTGCAACGCCCGGGCACGGTGGCTGACACGGTTCTTCTCGGCGGGATCGAGTTCCGCCGCCGTGCGGCCCAGATCAGGCAGCAAAAAATACGGGTCGTACCCAAAGCCATGATCACCTCGCGGCGTATCGACAATTTCACCGTGCCACAGCCCCTCGCCGATCAGAGGCCGAGGATCATCATGCGTACGCACCAATACGAGCAATGCCACATACCAGGCGCTACGGTCGGCCACGCCGGCCAAATTATTGACCAGCAAGGCGTTGTTGGCACTATCGCTGCGGGGAGCGTCAGGATTGGTCAACTGCGCGTAACGGGCAGAATACACGCCTGGCGCACCACCCAGGGCCGCAACGCACAGCCCGGAATCGTCTGCCAGCGCAGGCAGGCCTGTCAGCTCGCTGGCATGGCGCGCTTTGGCCAAGGCATTTTCGACAAACGTTACATAGGGCTCTGGCGCCTCGGGCACGCCCAGCTCGCCTTGCGGGACGAGTTCGATACCCAAGGGGGCAAACAAGGCCGAAAATTCGCGCAATTTGCCAGCATTGTTCGAAGCCAGCACTACTCGGCTCAGAGAGGGATGAATCGTTGTAGAGGTCATAGCCCCCATTGTATGCCGCGCTGGTTTTACTTGGCCTCGGGACGGATTTCCCGTTCGATCTCGGGAACGTCGGCCACCAGCATATCCACCAGCTCTCTCGCAAACGCCGGCAAGGCCTCTCGACTACGCACGCAGATCTGGAGCTTGCGCACTGCCCATTCGTCGGTCAGCGGCACGATGGCGATTTTCAATACCCGGGCAAAACGCATGGCGACGGATTCGGGAATCACGCCGATCCCCACTCCCGTTTCGATCATGCGGCAGACGGCTTCGAAATTGCCGACCTCGATACGGAATTTGAAGGTACGTCCCAGCGCTTCGGCTGCCTGCACTAGAAAGGGGTGAATTGCGCTCCATTCGGACAGCCCGACATAGTCGTTGCTCAATGTATCGGCAAAAGCCACCGCCGCCTCTTTCGTCAGAGGGTGATTGCTGGCGGCAACCAGCACGAGCCGGTCTTTCCGATAGGGAATGAATTCCAGATTCGGATCTGCCGTGCAGCCCGCGACGATGCCCATGTCCGCTGACCCCTCGGCCACCGCCCGCATGATCAAATAGCTGAGCCGCTCGCGCAGTTCGACGTTGACGTCCGGATGGGCCGCAAGGAATTTACCTAATACGGCAGGCATGAATTCCGTCATTGCCGTGGTGTTGGCCAATACGCGCACGTGGCCCTTTACCCCACGGGCAAACTCCTGCATATCGCCGCGCAGTTGCTCAACCTGGCGCATCACCGTGCGCGCATGACGGGTCAACGCCTCGCCGGAGGGTGTGAGCGTGACGCCCTGACTGGTCCGGTACAACAACTGCGTTCCGAAGTGCTCCTCCAGGTTTTTGATGCGCGTGCTGGCAGCCGGCAACGATAGATGAGTCTTCTCCGCAGCACGCGTCAGGCTTTGACGGTCGCCGATATGGACGATCAGTTGTAGGTCTGTCAGATCAAAATGCCCTGCCATGGTTTCCTCTGTTCTTCGGCAATTGCAAACCCGGTATTAAGCAATCATAAATTGGCAAGGGTACCCGGGTTGCGGCAAAGTGCCGGTGTTGTTTTGGCCGCCGGGCCGCCTCTAATCATAGGCGCGGCGCGGCAGGCCGTTATCTTTATTGGCGTCATCATAGACATAGAACCTGAACCATGCCCAATACGAATCACGATTTCCAGGACATCCGCGAAGCCGTCCGTGACCTGTGTTCCCAATTTTCCGGTGAATATTTCCGCAAAATCGACGAAGAACGCGGGTATCCCGAGGAATTTGTGCGCGCGCTCACCGAGGCCGGGTGGCTGGCTGCGTTGATTCCTCAGGAATACGGCGGATCGGGTCTGGGCCTGACCGAAGCCTCGGTCATTATGGAAGAAATCAACCGCAGCGGCGGCAATTCGGGCGCCTGCCACGGTCAGATGTACAACATGGGCACCCTGCTGCGCCATGGTTCGGACGCGCAAAAACGCGAGTATCTGCCCCGTATCGCGAATGGCGAACTGCGTTTGCAGTCCATGGGGGTCACCGAACCTACAACGGGCACCGACACCACCAAAATCAAGACCACGGCGGTGCGGCGCGGAGATCGCTATGTCATCAACGGCCAGAAAGTCTGGATCTCACGCGTGCAGCACTCGGACCTGATGATCTTGCTGGCCCGTACCACGCCGCTGGAACAAGTCACCCGCAAATCGGAGGGCATGTCGATTTTTCTGGTGGATCTGCATCATGCGGTGAAACACGGCATGCAGGTGCGCCCCATCCCCAACATGGTCAACCACGAGACCAATGAGCTGTTTTTCGACAATCTGGAAATCCCGGCCGAAAACCTGATCGGCGAAGAAGGCAAAGGCTTCAAGTACATCCTGGATGGCCTCAATGCCGAGCGCACGTTGATCGCTGCAGAATGTATTGGCGATGGCTATTGGTTTGTCGACAAAGTCTCTGCGTACGCCAAAGAGCGCATCGTATTCGGCCGCCCGATCGGCCAGAACCAGGGCGTGCAATTTCCGATCGCGCGTGCGCATATCAACGTCGAAGCGGCCAGCTTGATGCGCTACGAAGCCTGCCGCCTGTTCGATGCCCATCAGCCCTGCGGCGCACAAGCCAACATGGCCAAGCTGCTCGCCGCCGATGCCTCATGGGAAGCCGCCAACGCCTGCCTGCAATTCCACGGCGGTTTTGGTTTTGCCAACGAATATGACGTCGAGCGCAAATTCCGCGAGACCCGTTTGTATCAAGTCGCGCCTATTTCGACCAATCTGATTTTGTCGTATGTGGCCGAGCACGTGCTGGGTATGCCGCGCTCATTCTGATCAGCTCGATACTTTTATAAACCATCCATGACCGCTACTACTCATCCAAGCGCCGTCCTCGCCGAATTCGCCGTCAACCTGCGTTTTGAAGACATTCCGGCGCCCGTACTGCGCCGCGCCGAGGACTTGTTCCTGGACTGTCTGGCATCGATCCTGGCTGGCGCCGATACGCGCCCTATCCAGGCCATCGAACGCTATGCTGTCGCCATGGGCCCGGCCGATGGCGGTGCAGAGGTCCTGATTTCCCGTCGCCGGACATCTCCCTTATTTGCCGCGATGGTCAACGCAGCCGCAGCCCATGTGGTCGAACAAGACGATGTCCATAATGGGTCCGTATTCCACCCCGCTGCTGTGGTGTTCCCCCCTGCCCTGGCCGTTGCGCAGGCTTTGGGGCTGTCCGGCAAAGAGCTGCTGGTCGCGGCCGTAGCGGGCTACGAGGTGGGCATCCGTATCGGTGAATACCTGGGTCGTTCGCACTACAAGATCTTTCATACCACCGGGACCGTCGGCACCCTGGCCGCCGCCGTCACCGTGGGCAAGCTGCTGAATTTGAACGCCGAGCAAATGCTGCATGCATTGGGCTCTGCGGGCACGCAGGCTGCCGGCCTGTGGGAGTTCCTGCGCGATGCCGCCGATTCCAAACAGTTGCATACGGCCAAGGCCGCTGCCGATGGCATGACTGCTGCATATCTCGCCAAAGAAGGCTTTACCGGCGCTCGCCGCATTCTCGAAGGTGCACAAGGGCTGGCCGCAGGCATGTCGACGGACGCAGACCCCGCGCGCCTGCTCGATCGGCTGGGCGAACGCTGGGCCTTGTCCGAGACGTCGTTCAAATATCATGCCTCGTGCCGCCACACCCATCCCGCGGCCGATGCGCTGCAACAGGCGATGCGTGAATACAAATTGCGCGATACCGATATTGCTGAAGTCATCACGCATGTGCACCAAGGTGCGATTGACGTACTCGGGCCCGTGGTCGACCCCAAGACCGTCCATCAATCCAAATTCTCGATGGGCACCGTGCTAGCCCTGATCGCACGCGAAGGCCGCGCCGGCCTGGCCGAATTCGACGCAGCACCGGGCAACGCCGATGTGGCTGCGTTGCGCACTAAAGTCCGCATGGAACTCGACCCCGAAGTCGATGCTGCCTACCCCGAACGATGGATCGGCAAAGTGACCGTGCGTACGACTGATGGCCGCGTCCTGCATGCGCGCGTGGACGAGCCGAAAGGCGATCCGGGCAACACGCTCAGCCGCGACGAAATCGAAGAGAAAACGTTGCGGCTAGGCGTATATGCGCAAGCGGCCAACGAAGCAGAAGTCCGCGATGTGATCAACAGCGTGTGGAATCTGGAAAATGCCGCTCGCGTGACAGCACTATTGCCCAAGCGCTGATTCGATACTGAGGCGCGCTGCTCTGCAGTCGACGGACAGGCATGGCCTGTCCGTTTTTTCTTTACGGCGCGAGAGCGCAGAAGACATTCAAAACCGCCTCGCGCTGGCGGTTTCGACGTTGCACTCGCTCTGTGACGCTGAGTTCTCGCAAATCTGCTGCTGCGCTGTGCGCTGATTGCGGCATGCTCCTTGCGTGTGCTGCAGCCACGCGCGTAAGACAGGCCGCTTGTCGGCGCGCGCATACTCGATTTTCAATGCATCCAACTGTGCCTCGATTTGAGGCGCGTCCGTCCCGGCATCAATACCTCGCGCGATCACACCAAACACATCTTGCACTCGCCGCTGAAGCGGAGTCGGCTGCTCCGCGGTCAGACCTTCCAGCACGCCAAAATGGCTCCAATTCAGGCCAAAATCCTCGGCATACAGGAGATGAGTCTTGGCATGATCCAGCACCTTTCGCGACACGGACGTAATGCTGGTCCGCAATGCCGAGCCCTCTTCGGACACGAGTACAAACATTTGCCCCAGATAAGGCGAATTCATATCCAGTCTGTCCCCCACCGAGGTAAACGAAGCGGGATCGATCACGATGGGAAAATAGGATAACTGCCGGCCCGACATCTTTGCGGCGCGCGCCGTGGCGGCCACGCTGCGCACCATCAGATCCGCGCTGCCGCCCATGCTGTAGTGCAAACCAATGAAACGCGTGCCAGGATCGCGGGCCATTACCTGGGCCATACGCTCAGGGTCGCGATCGTTCAGCTCGAAAATCCGTGCGGCATAGCCTTGCCGCACCAGCCATTGCCCGCCGTCCACGGCCAAGCCTTTATCCCAGCGCGCACTGGACCACAACATGCCCGGGTGCACGAAGACGGTGTTCTTGTTGCTATTGGCGGTACTGGTACTCGACGTAGCGCTGCCAGTCGATACCATGCGGTTAGTCGAGGCAACGGGAGGACTCGATGCGGTGCCATTATCTGAGACTGCCTGCGCCACAGGCACCGCACAGGTGCCGTCGGCCAGGCTGGCAGATACCGTCGCGTCCGCTGGCGAAACTGGCACCATCAGGTCGGGGCGAGAATAATAACGGCCGCTCGAACACGCCGCCAGACACAGCAAAGACGTGACGCATAGCAGCATACGCAAGCCGCTCATCCCCTATACCCCTGATTGCAGAAACAAGAGGGTTATATCAGTGGAAATTGACTTGCGACCGCCTAGGCAATGCTATCTTTTACATCGTGACCCTTCGCAACATTCTTGTGACTTTTTAGCAGAGGATCGAGGCTAGATCCCTGATTTCAGCGCGGCGCGCTGCGCTTGCACCAATTGTGCAATACCCTGTTCCGCCAGTCCCAGCATGGCATCCAACTCCGAACGCGTAAACGTCGCGCCCTCGCCGGTGCCTTGCACTTCCACAAAAGCGCCGGCGCCTGTCATCACCACGTTCACATCAGCGTCGCAGGCCGAGTCCTCCTGATAATCCAGATCAAGCACGGGCCTGCCGTCGACCATGCCCACCGACACCGCGGCCACCGCATCACGTATCGGGTTGACCGCCAGATCGCCGCGCTGCATCAACAACGCCACCGCGTCTGCCGCGGCCACCCAGGCGCCTGTGATGCTCGCGCAACGAGTCCCGCCATCGGCCTGCAGCACATCGCAATCCAGATGCAGCGTACGCTCGCCCAAGGCCTGCATATCGAACACAGCACGCAAACTACGGCCGATCAGGCGCTGAATTTCCTGGGTGCGGCCGCTTTGTTTTCCGCGCGCGGCCTCGCGATCGCCGCGCGTATGGGTTGCACGCGGCAACATGCCGTACTCAGCGGTGACCCAGCCCTCGCCTCGGCCTTTCAAAAACGGCGGCACTTTATCCAGCACACTCGCTGTGCACAGCACATGCGTGTTACCAGCGCGCACGAGCACCGATCCCTCGGCATAGCGCGTAAAGCCACGCTCGAGACTAAACGGTCGCAGTTGATCAACCGAGCGGCCGGACGGACGAGAAACGGTGGCAGACGAGGACACAATGGGCTCCAAACAAAATTAGCAATTCGCCGCATTGTACGGGGCTTGCCCCGCGCATTCGAGAAAACGCAACGGACTCATATATTCAGGGCCCCCTTGGCTCGCCGACAACGCATCGGTGCTCGCCGTCAGCGTCACCAGGGATCTTTCACAAAGCGCCGTCGATCTGCTTGAGTTATCCTGCCGGAATACGGCTCCTGGCAGCCAGTTTTCTAGATTTCATCAGGACACCCCATGATTCGCAGCATGACCGCCTTCGGCAACGCCCGCGTCGATCTCGAGCAAGGCACTTTGGCGCTGGAACTGCGCAGCGTCAACAGCCGTTATCTGGATCTGTATTTCCGTCTGCCCGACGAACTGCGGCACGCGGAAACCCCGCTGCGCGAATTGCTCACCACCAATCTGGGCCGCGGCAAAGTCGAAGTGCGAGCCTCATTTGCTCGCAGCGCGGGCGCTGAACTGGCCACGCTGGATCCCGCGTGGCTCCAACATCTGGCCACGCAACTCGAGGCCGCCCGCAGCATTCTGCCCCAGATCGAAGCCCCGCGTCTGGCGGAGCTTTTCAACTGGCCCGGCCAGCGTGGCAATGATGCGCTGGACCCTCAGGTCTGGGGAGCAGCCTGCATCCAGGCCGCCAAACAAGCGTTGACCCAGCTCCAGGAAGGCCGCGAACGCGAAGGCCAACGCCTGGCCGCCATCATGCTCGAATGCGCCGATGGTGTTGCCGGTATCGTGGAATCGGTCGAAACGCATCTGCCACAGCTTCTGGAAGACCATCGGGAAAAACTGGCCAACAAACTGCGCGAATCCATGGAAACCGCCTTTCCCGGCGGATTCACGCATATTTCCGGCGCAGAACTCTCCGAGCGCGTGGCTCACGAGGCCAATCTATTCGCCCTGCGCATCGATGTCGCAGAAGAACTCGCCCGCTTACGTTCGCATCTGGAAGAACTCCGTCACCTGCTAGGCGGCGGGGAAGGCACAAGCACCAAGAAAGGCAAAGCCGACGGCAAACGCGGCCACACCAGCGGCAGCGCCGGCAAACGGCTCGACTTCCTGTTCCAGGAAATGAACCGCGAAGCCAATACATTAGGATCCAAAGCCGGCAGCATGGACGTCACGCGAGCCGCGATGGATTTGAAATTGCTGATCGAGCAGATGCGGGAGCAGGCGCAGAATATTGAGTAATTGAAGCTAGAACGAACAAGGGCTCCTGGATTAACCCGGGAGCCCTTTATCCATCCTGATACTCAAACCTCAGCCTTTCGTGCAACCCATCACCGGATCATCGAACTCGTGCGTATTCTGATGCGTGTTTTGCCAGTACCGCACGATCGACCCTTTGCCGTGCTGGACGATCTCCGCCACATGCGCGGGCCCGATACGATCAGGGTCTTTGGTGTAAAGCCGTTGTCCGCCAGGTATNGCGGCCGACTCCACTGTTGCCTGCAATACCCAGGCGCTGTTGATGCAGTCAAGCACATCGCTCATCGAGCGAGCCGATTCAATCGTAGCTGAGGGCGGTGAATCAACGGTTTCGTCCAGAGTCGTGCAGGCAGTCAATATCAGGCTGGCGGATAGCGTAGCAATTAATTTCATGGAGTCTCCAATCGTGTGGCAGCTATGTCGCACGATTCGGCCCGCCGAGTCAAGCACTACCGCACTGATCTGCCCTACGCCTGCTTGCCCCCGATCAACGCGGAGTGCTCCATCCAGTCGCGTTGCGGATAAAAATTAAATAGGAATGCCTGCTCCGCCAACGTATCGATCAGCGGGCGCGCAACAGGCACGCGTACCGCCGGACAGCCGAAACTACGCCCCAGCCGCCCGTGCGTGCGTATCATCTCGGCACTCACATACGGCGCGCCATGAATGACGATGGCGCGATCAAAGGCCAGGTCGTTGAACCCCGGCTCTAATCCGTGCAAACGCAAGGAATAGCCGTTCTTTCCCGTATAGATCTCGCCCGCCTGATAAGCCCCCAGACTGGACATATGGCTTTCCGGGCGATTCGAGAACTCGCGCGCGAAATTGTCGCCGGTGTTGCGGCCGTGGGCGACCCATTCCTCGAACAGGACCGCATGACTATTCAAATCGAATACCCACAACCGCTTGGCAGTGGAAGGCAGACTGAAATCCACCAACGCCAGCACGCGCGGGTTGCCGCCGGGCAAGGCCTTGTCGGCACGAGCACGCTCCAGCGCCTCGGTCGCGAGTTGCACGGCCAGCATCGACGCATTGGGTGCTTTGGCAGCCAGCGACAACGCCAACTCGTTGGCGGCCGTACGGGCCTGGGCCGCGCTGGACGAGCCATTACGGCAGAACTCGCTGCCGGCGTGCGCCCCGCCAGCACTTCGCGCCTCACATGGCAACGTGGAAAGGGCCGAGGTCTGCTTGAACGCGGCCTCAGAACGCGCAAACGCAGCGGGCACCGCCCCACCCAAAGCCAGGCCGGCCAAGGTACGCAAAACACGACGACGGGAAGGATGATCAATCATGGGCAACTCTGACTTTCTCAAGGACACAACGGGAACCCGTGTCTCCTTGCCCCTAGCGGGGATGGCGATTCCTTGCCTCCTGTGGGAGCTCGGCCAGATGCGGCCGGGCCGCAAGGAATGTCTATCTAAAAAATGCCGGGCCAACGCCGGCATTATGTCCCCTCTTTCAGGCGGGCCATGTCAAGCCCAGGAGACATTAATCAACGTCAGATTCTAATACACGTTCCGTCTGACCCGGTCCAGGGACGTCAGGCGCCGGCCTCACCGCAGGCACGCTCGTGATCAGCATGGTGGTTCCAGGCTTGAGCAAACTGTACACACGGCGGATGAATTCAGGCTGTGCTTTGATGCTGTTTTCCAGGCTACTCAAAGACGGCGGCGAGCCGAACAATGTATAGCTGGCCCATTGATGCCGCAGCTGCGTAGGATCAAAAGGACTAGGCTCATTGACCGTCCCCGCCCCCATCACCAGCAGCAGCGCACCGTCAAAATGGGCGCCTGAATCAGCATGCAACCATGACGAACCAATCGCGATCCCGTTGCGCAGGACGTAAAACCGCTGCTCGCTCAAGCTGACGACAATACTCAGCGGTCCTGAGGGTGAAATACTCTCATCCCAGAAGTCTCCCTTGCCACGCTGGGCAATCTGGTCAACGGGAGACACCTCCGCCCCCGGCGCTACCGGCGCCAGCAACGCGGGAAAGGCAATCCGGGAGGGATCCACCCGGGCATCGGCCACCACCACCGTATCGCCGTTCTTCGTCTCTGCAAACAACCGTTGCGCAAACGCATTGGGCAGCCTCACGCAGCCATGCGAAGCCGGATGGCCCGGAATCGCCCCGCCGTGCAATGCGATCCCGCTCCAGGTCAGCCGCTGCATATACGGCATGGGCGCATTGTTGTAGATATTGGACCGGTGATCACGGTCTTTTTGCAGGATGGTGAACACGCCGGGAGGCGTCTCATACCCTGGCTTGCCGGAACTGATGGTCGACACCCCTATCGCCACGCCATTGCGGTAGACGTACACGCGCTGCTCGTCCAGGCTGACCAGGACGACCAATGGGCCCGCAGGCGCCGCCTCGGGATGCCAGATGAAATCACCTGGGCTCATGTCCTTCACATTGATAGCCAGCGCGTCCGCGCTGGCAACAAGAGCGGTCGAAAAGCACACGCCAAGAAAAGCGCGACGCGAATACACGGCATTCGATGTCAAAGGCATAGGGACTAAGAAACCGTTAAGAAAACACAACTCCCACTGTAGCCCGTTTATTCAGTGCAAGTGAGCGTTATCCCGTTATCGGGAAAACCATGATTGGAACTTTAGTTTCATAGAAATATAGTCTTGAAACTATAGTTTCACAAACATCACTATGACCCAGTCCCTGCACGACCGAATCCTCGGTCTACACGACCAGTTGACAGACAGCGAGCGCCGCCTCGCTGAGATCATGTTGGAGCACCTGAGTCAACTCGCCGCCTACACAGGCGCCGAACTGGCGCAAAAGGCGGGGGTGTCCAAAGCCACGGCAGGCCGGTTCTTTCGCCGCCTAGGTTACGACAATTTCAATGAGATACGTGCCGTGGTGCGTGAACAGGCGGATCTGGGCTCGCCGTTGCAACTGCTCGCGGGCGCAAATGCCGAGTCTCCCAGCGACGATGCGCTGGCTCAGCATCTGGCGGGCGATCTCCAGAACCTGGTTCATACCTTCGAACGCATCGAACGCAAAACGATAGACGAGGCGATTCAACTGCTGGGCCGCACGCGCCGCGTTTTTGTAGCAGGGTTCCGCAATGGCCGAGTATTGGCCCAGTACGCCTGGGCCCTGCTCACCCAACTGCGTGATGGCGTGGCACTGGTGCCCGGCGCGGGGCTGAATCTGGCAGAAGATCTCGCTGATCTCGGTCCGGACGACCTGCTGCTCGTGATGGACTTTCGCCGTCGCGTGGCACTGCTGCGCCCCATGGTGGAACATGCCAATCGCGCCGGCGCGAAAGTCATTACGCTCACCGATCCCACTGCCACGGAGCTGCCTGCGCGCTCCGACGTCGTCCTGCGCTGTACGACTCAGGGCGCACAGATTTTCGACTCGTATGTCGCACCCATCAGTCTGATCAATCATTTGTGTTCCAGCCTGGCCGCGACGCTGGGAGCCACGGCACGTAAACGGCTGGAAAACATCGAATCACTGCATAACCATTATGGCGATCTCCATCGCTAAACTTTCTCGGGAGACCGGCTTGAACACACCTCTTTCCAACGTAAAGCTGCAGTACACATTGAATCCGGCAGCCCGACCCGATGCTCCCTATGGTGCAGAACAACAGTCCGTGCTCGGCGGCGCCGCGTTCACGCGGGCGGCCACGCAGATCCGGCAATGGCCCGGCTACGCCCCTACCCCGCTGCACGATCTGACGGGCCTGGCGCAGGCGGCTGGCGTCGCGCAGATTCTGTATAAGGACGAAGCCGACCGGTTCGGATTGGGCAGCTTCAAAGCCCTCGGCGGCGCTTATGCCGTCAGCCGCTTGCTATTGAAAGAGATCGCAGCGCGTACGGGCGAGCAGAACGCGACAGTAGAAGACCTGCTCTCGGGCCGCTACGCCGCCATCACGCGCGACGTCACCGTCACCTGCGCGACCGATGGCAATCATGGCCGCTCGGTCGCCTGGGGCGCGCAGCGATTCGGCTGCCAATGCGTCATCTACATTCACGCCACCGTCAGCGAGGGGCGCAAGGAAGCGATCGAGAAATACGGCGCACAGGTGGTGCGCACCGCCGGCAACTATGACGATTCCGTACGCCAGGCCGCCCGCGATGCCGAGCGCCTGGGGCGTTTCGTCGTATCGGATACCTCGTACGAAGGGTATATGGACGTACCCAAAGACGTGATGCAAGGCTATGCGGTCATGGCCGACGAAGCCCTGCAGCAGATCGGCGCGGACCCGTTGCCCACCCACGTATTCCTGCAAGGTGGCGTCGGCGGCCTCGCCGCGGCCGTATGTGCGCATTTCTGGGAAACCTTGGGCGCCAAGCGGCCGAAATTCATCGTGGTCGAACCCGACAAAGCCGCCTGCCTGTATGAAAGCGCACGCGCCGGCAAACCCGTCGCCGTACATGGTGATCTGGACACCATCATGGCTGGCCTCGCCTGCGGCGAAGTCTCGCTGCTCGCCTGGAAAGTCCTGCACCCAGGCGCGCAGGCGTTTCTCTGCATCGATGACGACTCCGCGTTGAATACGGTGCGCTTGCTGGCCGAGGGCGGTTATGGCGATACGCCTATCGTCGCCGGTGAATCGGCAGTGGCCGGCTTGGCGGGCATGCTGGGCGCGATGAACGATCCGCAAGCTCGCGCTGCGCTTGGCCTGGATGCCAAGAGCCGTATTCTGGTGTTCGGCAGCGAAGGCGCGACAGATCCCGAGCTGTATCAACGCATCGTCGGTAAATCGGCACAGGCCGTGCGCGAATCCAGCAGGACCCCGGCATGAGCGACTACACATCACCTCAATCGGCGGCGGCGCCCGCGTCAGAGCACGACCCGTTGCGCATCAACACGCAACGTCTGCTGGGCCGCATCGCAGAGTTGGGAAAAATCGGCGAAATCGATGGTGGCGGCGTATGCCGTTTAGCGTTGACCGACGAAGACGGCCTGGGACGAGACCAAGTCTGCAACTGGATGCGCGAGCTAGGGCTAGACGTGACCGTCGATGCCATCGGCAACGTCGTCGGCATACGCCGAGGCAGCGAGGATCTGCCTCCCGTCATGACTGGATCGCACATCGACACCGTGCGTACCGGTGGCCGCTATGACGGCAATCTCGGCGTGCTCGCCGGCCTCGAAGTCGTGGCGACACTGAATGACGCCGGCATCACGACACGGCGACCGCTGGCCGTGGCCTTCTTCACCAACGAAGAAGGTGCGCGCTTTGCGCCGGACATGATGGGCAGCTTGGTCTTTCAAGGCGGCTTGCCGCTGGAAACCGCCTTGAACACAACAGGGATCGACGGCACGACGGTGCGTGAAAATTTGCAGCGCATCGGTTATGCGGGCTCCTATCCCGTAGCCAGCAGACCCGTCCATGCCTTTGTGGAATTGCACGTAGAACAAGGCCCGGTGCTCGAGCACGAGAATGTGACCATCGGCGCGGTCACCGGCGTGCAAGGCATCCATTGGACCGAATTCACCATCGAAGGCACATCCAACCACGCTGGGACGACGCCCATGCGGCTGCGCCATGATGCAGGCGTGGTCGCCGCCCGCATCGCCTGCTTTGCGCGCGATCTGGCGGTCGAACTGGGCGCGGGCCAATTAGCCACTGTCGGGCATATTCAGATTGCGCCGAACCTGGTGAACGTCATTCCCAACCGCGCCGTCTTCACTCTGGATTTGCGCAACACCGATGGCGATGCCCTGGCCAACGCCGTGCAACGCGTTTTCGAATTCGCGCAACAGGCCGCCGACGCAGAAGGCGTACGGTTGCGCCATCGATCGCTGGCGGACTTCGAACCGGTCAGCTTTGACCCTCGCATCATCGAGCGTGTGGAAGCCATCGCGCGTCAGCATGGACACCGCGTGCAGCGCATGCCTAGCGGCGCAGGCCATGATGCACAGATGCTGGCGCGCATGTGCCCATCGGGCATGATTTTCGTGCCCAGCGTCAAAGGGCTGTCGCACAACGTCGCCGAATTCACCCACGACCACGATATCGAAGCCGGCGCCAACGTCCTGTTGACGTTGCTGACTGAGCTTGCAGAACAACACTAGGAGACCACTTTGTCACGATTCATCAATGTCGCTGCTGCTCAACTCGGCCCCATACAACGCAGCGATACACGCAGTGAAGTCATCGAGCGTCTGCTGGCCCATCTGCGGCAAGCCCACGCCATGGGTTGCCAGCTGGTGGTGTTTCCCGAGTTGGCATTGACCACGTTTTTCCCGCGCTGGTACATGGAAGACCCGGCCGAAGTCGACGCGTTCTATGAAAAAGAAATGCCCGGACCGACCACCCGCGTTCTGTTCGACACCGCGGCCAAACTAGGCATCGGTTTCTACTTGGGCTACGCAGAACTGACGATAGAGAACGGCCGTGCGCACCGCTACAACACGTCCATCCTGGTCGGACAAGACGGCAGGATCATCGGCAAATATCGCAAAGTACATCTGCCCGGCCATGCCGAAAACGAGCCCTGGCGTGCCTTTCAGCACCTCGAAAAACACTACTTTGAACCCGGCCAGTCATTCGATGTGTGGCGGGCGTTTGGCGGTGTCATGGGCATGGCGCTGTGCAACGACCGGCGCTGGTCCGAAACCTATCGCGTGATGGGCTTGCAAGGCGTAGAGATGATCATGCTCGGGTACAACACGCCCGTGCATAACCCGCCCGCGCCCGAGCATGACGACCTGTCGATGTTTCACAATCAGCTCGTCATGCAGGCAGGCGCCTACCAGAACGGCACATGGGTGGTGGGCGTGGCCAAGGCGGGTGAGGAAGAAGGCTGCGAGATGATCGGCGGCACCTGCATCATCGCGCCCTCCGGTGAAATCGTCGCGGCCTGCTCTACCAAGGGCGATGAGCTCGCGATAGCCCGCTGCGATCTGGACCTGTGCCATTCCTACAAGAGCACGACCTTCAACTTTGAGCGTCATCGACGCCCCGAGGCCTATGGATTGATCACCTCGCGTCGCGGCGCCATCGCGCCAGCCGACGTGGAGATGTCCCCAGCTTAACCCCGCGCTTCCCTCTTCTGGCTAGGTTACAGGATGCCGGCGTTTTCCGGCATCCAAGGGGAGTGTTTGCCTTAAATTTTTTCGAGGTGCATGCTAATGAACACAAGTTTGGCTCCGGCTCACGCCGCAGATGCAGTATCTCCGATCCAATCCGGCAGCAAGGACGACGCTCTCTACCGCAAGGTCGCGTTCCGTCTGCTTCCCTTTTTAATGCTGTGCTATATCGCGGCGTTCCTGGATCGCGTCAATGTCGGCTTTGCAAAACTGCAAATGCTCGACGAACTCGGTTTCAGTGAAGTTGTCTATGGGTTGGGCGCGGGCATTTTCTTCATCGGCTATTTTCTCTTTGAAGTCCCCAGCAACCTCCTCATGCATCGTATCGGGGCAAAGAAAACCCTGGCGCGCATCATGATCCTGTGGGGCATCATCTCCGGCGCCATGGCCCTGACGCAAACCCCGACCCAGTTCTACATTCTGCGATTCCTGCTGGGTGCTGCCGAAGCCGGCTTTTATCCCGCCATCATCCTCTATTTGACCTACTGGTTTCCGTCTCGCCGCAGAGGGCAGATCGTCGCGATTTTCATGACGGCGGTGCCGTTTGCCGGCATCATCGGCGGCCCATTGTCGGGATACATCATGGAGGCATTCCATAATGTGCATAGCCTGTCCGGCTGGCAATGGATGTTCCTGATCGAAGCCATCCCGTCCGTCGTGCTGGGCATTTCCGTTGTTTATTATCTGGATGATCGCATCGACGATGCGAAATGGCTCAGCGCCTCGGACAAGGCCCGCATGAACGCCAATCTGGACGTGGATCGGTCTGCCAAAGTCGAACACGTCTCGCTATGGACGCTGCTCAAGGACAAGCGCGTCATTCATATGGCGCTGATCTGTTATTGCACGGTATCCAGCCTATCCGGTTTGGCCTTTTGGATTCCCTCTGTCATCAAATCCACCGGCGTTGACTCGCTGTTGTCGGTCGGGCTATTGACGGCGGTGCCCAACATTTGCGCGGTGATTTCGATGGTGTTGGTGTGCCGTCATTCAGACCTGAGCCGCGAGCGCCGCTGGCATATGATCGTGCCCTTTCTCATCGGCGGCACGGGCCTCGTGTTAAGCACGATGTACAGCCACAACCCGCCGTTCGCGGTGCTGATGCTGTCCGTGGCGGCTGCGGGATGCATGGTGTGCTCACCGCTGTTCTGGAGTTTGCCCACCGCGTTTCTAAAGGGCCGCAGCGCCGCTGCAGGGATTGCTGGCATCAACTCTTTCGCCGGCTTGGCGGCCTTTGTCAGTCCGTATGTTATCGGCTGGATCAAGAACGCGACAGGATCGACCGATTACGGCATGTATTTTCTGTCCGCGTTCACGGTGCTGGGCGCCATTCTGGTCTATCTCGTCCCCAAAGACCTGGTCAACCGCTGACAGCTGCTCGTTTGATGTGTGCCCGCCCTGCCCTGGCCGCATCGCGCGCCATGGCGGCCCTTTCTGATTTGCAGTGGAGTGAATTACATGACTAGCGATGTCATCCAATTGACCCAGGACATGGTGCGCATACCCAGTCTTTCCGGTCAGGAAAGCGCGATGGCCGACCTGATGAAGCAACGCATGCGCGAATTCGGGTTCACCTCGGTCACTATGGATCGAAATGGGTCTGTCCTGGGCTTGATCGGACCCGACGACGCGGACGTCGCGTTGCTGTTCGATGGCCACATGGATGTCGTGCCCGTATCCGGCGAATGGCGCTTTGATCCTTTCGGCGCGACGATTCACGAAGGCCGGCTGTACGGCCGCGGCAGCACCGACATGAAAGGCGGTATCGCGGCGGCGATTTGCGGCGTGGCCGCCGCCGCACGCGAAGGCACGCTCAAACGCCGCGTCGCCGTGTCAGCCAGCGTACTGGAAGAAGTCATCGAAGGCCACGCGTTGGCCAGCGTACTGGATCAATGCCAGCCTGCCGCGGTGATCATCTGCGAACCGTCAAAACTCGATATCAAGATTGCACAGAAAGGCCGGCTGGAGATTCTGTTGACGTTCAAAGGCGTGCCCGCACATGCCGCCTCGCCGCACCTGGGCCGCAATCCGCTACATGCCGCGGCCCGCGCGTTGACCGCATTGGCATCGCTACCGCTGCCCAGCGACCCTATCGTGGGCGATGCGCTATTAGTGCCCACCGATATGATTTCGTCGCCCTATCCGTCTATCTCGATGATCCCGTCGTCGACCACCATACGCTTTGATCGCCGCACGCTCGGCGGCGAAACCGAGGAAAACGTGCTGGCCCAGATCGATGCCTGCCTAAGGCAACACGGGCTATCGGATTACACCTTGACGACAACCTGCGACAGCGTCAGTACCTTTACCGGGGAACGATCCGAGCCGGCCCGATGGCTGCCGGCGTGGCAGCAGACTCAGGACCATCCTTTGGTGACCAGCACTGTCGAGGCCGTCAAACGCAGCGGCCGCGAGCCGCGCATCGGCGTATGGCCCTTCTGCACCAATGGCTCGGAGTCTGCCGGCAGACGGCATATCCCGACCGTGGGACTGGGCCCCGGGCGCGAAGAAGATGCGCACATCATCGACGAGTCCATCGCGCTGGACCAACTCGAGGGTGCGCGCGAAATATACAAACAGTTGACGTTGATCGCGGCGGCGTAAGCTCTCGGCGCGCGGTTCGAGACCAGGGCGTGGCCTGCGACCAATGGGCGGCCCGTTCGATCGCTGTCTCAACGCATGCCATCACAACAACCACTCGATCCGCAGCCAGCCGACCATCGTGACGATGGCCCGCTTGAACCAGCCCGCGCCGAGTTCTTGCTGGTGGATCTCGGTGCGGCCATCCGCGAGCTGTTCATACCAAATTCAGTTGTCGCGGCCGCCATCAGCGCACCGATTTCACCATGGGATGCGCATGAAAATGCGCCAATAGATTTTGTTTTTGACGAGCGGTCAGCTTGGCTTGTTCGATCAGTGCAGGCCATTGCGCGTGCGCAGCTTTTACGCAATCGCTCACTGCCTTGGCGGCGGGCTTTTCCGGAATACGCAGGTGCGCGCAGAAAGCGCGCAGCATCGCAGGAGACAAGGCGGGTTTCAGTGACGCCTTGGCGCTCGATGGCACGTTGCTGGCGCCGATCGTTGGCTGCTGAGTCCCGGATGTGAGAGCTTGTGCCTTTTCCGGCGCAGTTTGCCCTGTGCCGGATCTGCCGGGACGGCGCGGCTCCAATCCCTCCGGCATGATGCGCAGCGCGTGTCCCTGACAAGGATGATAGGCCGCATAGGCCACGATATCGTATGCGGGCGCCAGCTGCGGCGTATGCCCATCCTCGTAGATCAGGCCGATGTTTTTCAGATGCATATCCGGATTGCCCAGCATCTCATTGACAGCCATACGCCGCAGCAACTCATGCACCGCGGGCTCGCCTAACGACGGAAACGCCATCAATACCGCCGCCACATCCAGATAGGACGCGGCTTGATATTTTTGCTCGGGCATTGCGCCCAATACCTGAGCGAAGTCTTCGCAATGAATACGCCGGCCCGGCTGACGGTCATAACGCACGACCGCCAGGAACTGCGTACGCGCATCCGCGTCACCCAAATCATAGCCATGCTCGGCCGCCAGATGCTCCAGCGGTTCGAGATAGGCCTCGCAAATATTCACGCCGGCCACCTGCGCCAACTGCAGCGACAGCGCCTCCAGTTCCGGCAACAGCGGCTGCCCCACTACCGGCAGCTTCGCAATGATATGGGTGTCGTGATCCCGCGTACGTCCCACATAACGTTCGCCCTGTTTGATCACGCCCAGCTTGGGCTGAACACCGGACAGTGACACGCCTTGTTCCATTGGGTCGGCCGTAACCGTCATTTCCAACGCGTCCTGGTCCTGTGTGACATAGTGCGCCAACTCGTCGCGAGACAGCTCGACCGGCCGCGCATAGACATTTCCGGGTAAATCTCCCCCACAGGCCGCCAACATCTCGAAATGATCTTTGGGATCGCAGCCCCGCACGCGGGCCACATGGTCGCGAAAAACGCCCTCTGGCAGCAGATTCTGGAAAAATGCCGGCAATAGCCAGCCATTTTGCGGGGAATAGCGTCCATTTAACGGCTCGCTCCGAATGTCCGCCCAGAACGCCGCCTGATCCTCGGGAGAGTTCGCCACATAGGCGGCCGACACTACCGGCGCATCCCACTGATGCGCGAAAGCGTCGTCGGCAACAAAGCGAGTCACCACGTCCGCCCCCTGCATGCGGTACTGGAACAGCACGCCAACCCGCGCAGCGCCGATGAAAATGGCCAGTGCTTGCACGTTCATTTTGTCTCACCCAGTTGTCGGCGTGCGACCTCGATGCGGGTGGGAATCTTGGGCTTGACCGCGTCCCCCGCGTCCACCGCAGCGGCTGCCCCTTTGGGGACCAATAACATTTCCAGCCCCAAGCGATCGGCCAGTGCCAGCAATGTGCTGACTTTGAAGTCCTGTTCGCCGCTCAGGACATTGGTCAGCGTGCGCTGTGCAATCCCCGCGGATTGGCGTAATTGAGCCTGCGTCTGGCCCTGCTGTTGCAAGCGCCCCCGCAGAATGTCGGCGATATCCGATAGGCTGTTCATGGTGGCAAATAGTAGCAATAAAGTAGTGTTATAAGAATAATAACTACTATATTGCTACTAAACAAGCCTTTATATAGCATTAAAGTAGTTTGTCAAAAAAATAAACTACTTTAATGCTACTGAAACGCCGTCTCCATAAAGGTGCGCAGTTTGCGGGAATGCAGACGCTCTGGCGGCATATCCCGCAAGCGCTCCAGCGCCCGTATCCCGATTTCCAGGTGCTGATTCACTTGGTCCCGGTAAAACGCGCTGGCCATGCCCGGCAATTTCAATTCGCCGTGCAAGGGCTTGTCCGACACGCACAGCAGAGTTCCGTACGGCACGCGGAACCGGAACCCATTTGCCGCAATGGTCGCTGACTCCATATCCAATGCAATCGCCCGCGACTGCGTGAAACGCTGCACCAGCTCAGTGTGATCCCGCAGCTCCCAATTGCGATTGTCGATGCTGGCTACCGTGCCGGTGCGCATGATGCGCTTCAGTTCCCAGCCTGATAAGCCCGCCACCTCCTCTACCGCCTGCTCCAGCGCCACCTGCACCTCGGCCAAAGGCGGAACGGGTACCCATGTGGGCAGATCGTCGTCCAACACGTGGTCTTCGCGCACATAACCGTGCGCCAGCACATAATCCCCCAATCGCTGGGAATCGCGCAGCCCGGCGCAATGCCCCAGCATCAGCCAGGCATGGGGGCGCAGCACGGCGATGTGATCGGTGATGGTCTTGGCATTCGAGGGGCCCACTCCGATATTCACCAAGGTAATGCCCGAATGATTGGAACGTACCAGGTGATACGCCGGCATTTGCGGCAACCGCACGCCGCCGGCCNGCNGCGCCGCCGCTGTCTCGCCACGGTGAGTCATGCGGTTACCCGGCTCGACCAGCGCATCGTAATCGCCCCCACCCTCGGCCATCAGTGCCCGGGCCCGTGCGCAGAACTCATCCACATAAAACTGATAATTCGTAAACAGCACGAAATTCTGAAAATACGACGGCGCAGTCGCCGTATAGTGCTGCAGGCGATGCAGCGAATAATCCACCCGCGGCGCAGTAAATGGCGCCAGGGGACGCGGCTCACCGTCTCGGCCATGCCAGGAACCATTGACGATCGCATCGTCCGTCACCGCCAAGTCCGGCACATCAAACAGATCACGCAATGGCCTGCGCATGCCCGACAGGCGCTCACCCTCGACATAAGCCCCTTCCGGGAAGGCGAAATGCAACGGAATGGGGCTATCCGATTCGCCGACCTCGACCGCAACGCCGTGATTCTGAATCAGCAGGCCGATCTGCTCCAGGTAGTAGTCACGAAACAGCGTCGGCTGGGTCACCGTAGTTTGATATATCCCCGGCTCGGCGACATGGCCGAATGACAGACGACTGTCAATCAGGTCATAGGTATCCACCCTGATGCGGATCGCGGGGTAGTACGCCCGCACCGGCCCGGGCAGATCCCGGCCATTCACCACATCCTGAAACGCCGCCCGGATAAAGGCCGTATTGCGGCCGTAAATCTCCGTCAGGCGCTCAACGGCGGCTTGTGCTTGGTGAAAAGCCTCGAACTCCAGAGAAGGCGGAGAACTGTGGGAACCAATCGAAAAGTCAACAGTCATTTTTTAGATTTCCGTAAAACGGCACGCCTACACAACATATGCTTATCATGCATTAACACGATGACAGCACCAAATGCCCCTCAACCCGCCATCATTTGTTTCGATCAGGTTAGTAGTAACCCCAAAATGCAAAAAATCGTCAATGGGTTACAATGCCCCGTGGCTGCGTTGTATTGCCGCCACATTTTCGCCGGCTTGACGTAGTCAGCCATTCCGCCCCACTCCGAAAGTTGAAGTGTCGCAATGACTCCACCGACGCGAAAAGTCCGTCCTAATTTATTCGTACTCCCCTCATTCCTGGCCGCGCCGCTTTTGGCTCTCGGCCTCAGTTGGCTCCCCACCGCTCACGCCACAAAGACTCCCGAAGCGATCGCTTCGATGCAAGGGCTGCGGTTGATTGATCCCCTTACGGTTCCCAGCCTGTCCGACATGGTCGTGCGTGCTGGGCTGGAGACCATCGGTACCCCTTATGTCTGGGGTGGCGAGGATCCCAACGCCGGTTTCGATTGCAGCGGCCTGACGCAATTCATCTATCGCGAGATCGTCGGCGTGGAATTGCCGCGCACGGCACGCGAGCAGCGCCTCGAGGGCACCGGCGTCAAAAAAGCCGAGCTCAAACCGGGCGACCTGGTGTTCTTTGCGACGATGCGCCGTCGCGGCGTCTCCCATGTGGGCATTTATATCGGTCAAAACCAGTTCGTCCATGCCCCTACGCGTGGCTCGAAAGTCCGCGTCGACAGCCTGGACAACAGTTATTGGTCGCGCCACTACGTCGCGGCACGGCGTTACATTGAGCCGAACACTGCCCCTCAAGGCCATCTGATCGCCAAGGCCGATACGGGCCAGTAACCCCGCCAAAAGCCGCCACGACGGAACATCAAAGGGAGCCCGCGGGCTCCCTTTGATGACATCGACGCGGACGAATCCCGGCGAATCAGCCTCTGCCCACAAACGGCATATTCGTCGCCATGATCGTCATGAACTGCACATTGGCGTCCAACGGCAGCTTTGCCATTGAGACGACGGCATGTGCCACGTGCCCGACATCCATGCGAGGTTCCGGCCGGCGGTCGCCGTTGGCCTGCAATACGCCCTCTGCCATGCGCTGGGTCATATCCGTGGCTGCGTTACCGATGTCGATCTGTCCGCATGCAATGCCGTAAGCACGGCAATCGAGCGAAATGGATTTGGTCAGGCCCGTCACGGCATGCTTGGTCGCGGTATAGGCGATCGACAAGGGCCTGGGCGCGTGCGCCGAAATGGATCCGTTATTGATGATGCGCCCGCCACCGGGTTGTTGAGCCTTCATCAATCGAATTGCCGCTTGCGCGCACAGGAACATGCCCGTGAGGTTGACATCCACAACCTCGCGCCATACGTCCACGGGCAGGTCCTCGATAGGCACCGCCGGCGAATTGCGCCCCGCGTTATTGAACAGAACATCAAGCCGCCCGTAATCCCGCTGTATTGCATCGAACAGCTCGCGCACGGCCTGCTCGTCGCTGACATCCGTAGGCACCACCAAAGCGCGCGCACCGTCTTCGCCAGCCGCGGTACGGGTCTGCTCGAGCTGTTCGCGACGGCGGCCTGCCAGCACCACTCGATAGCCCTGCGCCAAGAACTCCAGCGCGACGGCACGGCCAATGCCGCTGCCTGCGCCTGTCACCAACGCCACTGGCGAAATACTTGCCTGCTCATTTGACTGCATTTTTTTAGTCTCTCTGTATGGATCTGCGTCGCGTAATCCTAAAGCAATCGCGCGACTAGCGTTGCAAACAACTGTGATAATCCTGCGTCACTCCGGGGACACCAGCGCCGTTGTCTTCAGGCACGAGGACTCGGGCTCGGAGACCAAATATAATAGTTAAAAGCGTAATTTTGTTATTCTTCGCGTCCCGTATCCCGTTTGTCGATCTGATTTATGTCAAAACGCCCCGGTAATGTGTTCATGGTGGTTGCGCCCAGCGGCGCTGGCAAGTCCAGCCTGGTCAAAGCCCTGCTCGACCATGACAAATCACTGGTCTTGTCGATTTCCTGCACCACGCGCGCACCGCGCAGTGGCGAAGTTGACGGGCGCGAATACCGCTTCATCACCAAAGACCAGTTTGAAACTCTGCGCCAGAATCAGGCGCTGCTCGAATGGGCAGAGGTGCACGGCAATTTCTACGGCACTCCCCGGGATCTGATCGATCAAGCCACCGAGGACGGGCGGGACGTACTGCTGGAGATCGACTGGCAAGGCGCCCGTCAGGTCAGGCAACGCTTTCCTCAGGCTATCGGCATTTTTATTTTGCCCCCGTCCATCGAGGAACTCGAACATCGCCTCAAGGCCCGCGGCCAAGACGCCCCCCAAGTCATCGCTCGTCGATTGCTGGCGGCCGGCGGTGAAATCGCGCACGCGCCGGAATGCGAATATGTTATTATTAATCAAGAATTTAGCGTAGCCTTGGCGGAACTGTCGCAGGTGATCAGTGCCGCCCGGCTACGTTTTTCGTCTCAGGCCGTTCGCCATGCTCCGCTGTTCGCCCAGCTGGGCATTCCGGCCGATCACTGAGGCGCTCCTCCTTTTCACAGCCCGTTCCAGGTATAACTCATGGCTCGCATTACTGTCGAAGACTGTCTGAATCAGATTCCCAACCGCTTCAAGCTCACGCTGACCGCTACCTATCGCGCTCGCGAGCTGGCGCAGGGCCACGCCCCGCGTATCGACAGCAAAGACAAGCCCACGGTCACCGCCCTGCGCGAAATCGCCAGCGGCCATACCGGCCTGGAAATGCTGCGTAAAGTCCCCACCTGATCCAGTCCAGGGGGCGGCAACATGGCTTTTCCCCGGCTGAAGTACGCTTCTACGGGCCTGCTTGCTGCCTTGCGAGCAGGATCTCGGCTCGGACGCCGTTCCGACAAAAAAAACTCGCCTGTCGAGCTTTCGAGCACGACCGCTAACGGCACGCTTTCAGATACTCCCGCCTCTCCTGTCGCCTCGCTCGCACCGCTGACCGAGATCATCAGCAGTTATCTCGACAAAAAAGACGTCGAGCGGGTGCGCGAAGCCTATCGCTTCGCCGACCAGGCGCATCTGGGTCAATTCCGCGCAAGCGGTGCGCCCTACATCTCGCATCCGATCGCCGTCACAGAAATCTGCGCGGCCTGGAAACTCGATGCGAACGCGCTGTCGGCAGCCCTGCTGCACGACGTCATCGAAGACCAAGGCATTCCAAAGCAAGAGCTCGCCGAAAAATTCGGTGTGCAGGTCGCCGAATTGGTCGACGGCCTGTCCAAGCTCGATCGCCTGGATTTCGCGACCAAGGCCCAGCAGCAGGCCGAGAGCTTTCGCAAAATGCTGCTGGCCATGGCGCGCGATGTGCGTGTCATTCTGATCAAGCTGGCCGATCGCCTGCACAATATGCGCACGCTGGATGCCGTCAACCCAGAAAAGCGCCGCCGCATCGCTCGCGAGACGCTGGACATCTATGCGCCGATCGCGCATCGTCTGGGCTTGAACGTGCTGTTCCGCGAACTGCAGGACCTGTGCTTTGCGGCCATGTACCCCAATCGCTATCAGGTACTGTACAAGGCCGTACTGGCTGCACGCGGCAACCGGCGCGAGGTCATAGGCAAGATCAGCGACGCGGTACGTGCCGCCCTGCCCGCCGCCGGCATAGAGGCCGAGGTCTCCGGCCGTGAAAAAACCCTGTTCGGCATCTACACCAAGATGGTCGAACAGAAAAAGTCTTTCTCCGAGGTGCTGGACATCTACGGATTCCGCGTCATCGTGCACACACTGCCGGAATGCTATCTGGCCTTGGGCACGCTGCACCAGCTGTATCGTCCGGTACCCGGCAAGTTCAAAGACTACATCGCCATCCCCAAGGTCAACGGATATCAATCCCTGCACACGACGCTGGTGGGTCCCTATGGCACCCCCGTCGAATTCCAGTTCCGCACGCGGGACATGCATCACATTGCCGAGGCAGGCGTCGCATCGCACTGGCTCTACAAGGGATCCGATGTCACGCTGAACGATCTGCAAAAGCGCACCCACCAATGGCTGCAATCGCTGCTGGACATCCAGAGCCAGACGGGCGATTCCGGCGAATTCCTCGAGCATGTCAAAGTCGACCTGTTCCCGGATGCGGTCTACGTATTCACCCCTCGAGGCAAGATCATTTCCTTGCCGCGCGGCGCCACACCGGTAGATTTCGCCTATGCGATCCACACCGACATCGGCAACCAGGCGGTGGCGACCAAGGTCAACAACGAGTTCGTGCCGCTGCGCACCGAGCTCAGCAGCGGCGACGTGGTCGAGATCATCACCTCGCCTGCTTCGCGTCCTAATGCGCAATGGCTGAACTACGTGCGCACCGGACGCGCCCGCTCCGAAATCCGCCACTATCTGCGTACGGTCAAATACGAGGAATCGGTCGCCTTTGGCGAGCGGCTGCTGGAACAAGCCCTGCAAGAGCTGCATCTGAACCTGCCTGCGCAGGACGACCCGGCGTGGCAGAAACTCGCACGCAGCACGGGCGCGAGCTCTCGCGACGAGATCCTGGCCGATATCGGTCTGGGCAAGCGGCTGGCTGCCGTCGTCGCACGACGCTTTGCGCCCGAACACCAGTTGGTCGCCACGACGGCCGCCGCCGTCGACGAGATCACATCCGCGCGCAGCGCCCCCATTCTGATCCAGGGCAACGAGGGTCAGGCGGTACAACTGGCCTCCTGCTGCGGCCCATTGCCCGGTGACCCCATCGTCGCAGGCCTGCGTCTGGGTCAAGGCCTGGTCGTACACACGGCCGATTGCCCTACCGCGACGCGTCTACGGGCCCGCGAACCCGATCGCTGGGTCAACGTCGCATGGGACACACATACCGCCAAGCACCTGTCTACACGCCTGGACGTCATTACACGCAATGAACGTGGAGTCCTGGGCCGGCTCGCCGCCGAGGTCACCGCCGCCGATGCCAACATCGTACAAATCACCATGCACGATGATGCCATCTCAACGGTCTCGCTGCATCTGACGATCCAAGTCGACAGCCGCAAGCACCTGGCTCAGGTCATTCGTTCGATACGGCATGTGCCGCAGGTTCAAAAAATCGTTCGGGTCAAAAACTGAGGGACATCGCGTCAAGCCACGTGCTGCAAAAAGTCTTTCAAGCGCTGGCTTGGCGGACTGGACAATAGTTCCGCCGGCGGTCCGTCATGGGCAACCTTGCCGCCGTCGATGAAAATCAATCGGCTGCCGACTTTACGCGCGAATTCCATCTCGTGCGTCACCACCACCATCGTCATCCCTTCTTCGGCCAAGTCTCGCATGACTTTGAGCACCTCGTGCCGCAGTTCCGGGTCCAGCGCCGAGGTCGGCTCATCAAACAGCATGAGTTTGGGTTTGATCGCCAGCGCGCGCGCAATGGCCACGCGTTGTTGCTGCCCGCCTGACAGTTCCGATGGATAGTGATTCATCCGCTCGCCCAGGCCAACCTTGCGCAACAGCTCCTCGGCCTGCGCGCGCGCCTCGCGGCGCGGCACCCCTCGCGTATGAATCGGCCCAAACATGACGTTATCCAGCGCCGACATCTGAGGGAACAGATTGAACTGCTGGAACACCATCCCCGCCTCGCGCCGGATCTCGCGGACCTGTGCGGAGGGTCCTTTCACGCTCAGGCCATCGACGAGCAAGTCACCGCCCTCGATCGTTTCCAACACGTTGATGCAGCGCAGGAACGTGGATTTTCCTGAGCCCGAGGGCCCGACCACGACCACCACCTCTCCCGCATCAATATTCAGCGTAATGCCGTTCAGTACAACAGAATCGCCAAAGCGTTTGATGACATCGTGAAATTCGACCATGCTCATAAGATGCGCATCCTTTTTTCGACCAAGCGCAGCGCCAAGGCCAGCGCTCCAGTCAGAATCAGATAGATGATCGCCACTGCGGACCAGATCTCGACGGCCCGAAAATTACTGGCCATGATTTCCTGACCCTGGCGCGTCAGTTCGGCCACGCCGATCACGATAAACAGCGATGAGTCTTTCAAGCTGATGATGCATTGATTGCCCAACGGGGGAATCATGCGGCGAAACGCCACCGGCCCGATGATGTGCAGCAGAATCTTGTGAAACGGCAGGCCCATGGCCTGGCCGGCCTCTTTCAGGCCTTTGTGCACCGACAGCAGCGAGCCGCGCACGATCTCGGCGATATAAGCGCCCGAGTTGATAATCAACGTGGCGATCGCCGCCCAGATAGCGTCTACGCGCAACCCCGGGATCATCAACGGCAAGGCAAAGTAGATGAACATCACCTGCACGACGATCGGCGTACCGCGAATGATCGACACGTAAATCTGGGCAATGCCCGAGAGAATCGCGGGCCCGTACGCTCGCGCGACGCCAGCCAGTGCCCCGAGCACAAAGCCCCCCACCAGCCCCCAGAACGTGATTTTGACGGTCATCAGCGTACCGTCGAGCAAATTGGGCAAGGCAGCCCAGATGACAGACCAGTCGAATTGCACGGCCTTCCCCTTCGTTGTGATGGCGCGGGCCAGTCTGGCGCCGCACGTCGTTTGCTGTGCGGGTGCGAGCGGTCACGCCCGCGCCCAGCCTGCTCAACCAACTATTCAGGGTTTTTTACCAAACCACTTGGTATAGATCTGGTCGTATTGACCGTTGGATTTCAGCGTGGCCAGGGCCTGATTGACCTTGGCCGTCAGATCGCTGCCCTTGGGGAAAGCGATCCCGTAGAAATCGCCGCTCTTGACCGTGCCGGCGACTTTGACTCGGCCCTTGCCCGCTGTATTGGCGTAGTACTGCACGTTCGGCGTATCGTGCACGGCGGCATCGACACGGCCGGTCGCCAACTCGAGATACGCGTTGTCAATGTTCGGGAACAGCCGCAGCTTGGCGTCCGGTACCTCTTTTTTCATAAAATCGACAGTAGCGGTGCCAGTCTTCACTGCGACACTTTTGCCCGCCAGGTCGGAGGCGGCCTTGATGTCGGTATTGTTCTCAGCCACCAGAATGGCCAGGCCGCTCTCGTAATACGGATCCGAGAAATCGATGACCTGTTTCCGATCATCTCGTATCGTGATCCCCGCCAGCGCTGCGTCGATATTTTTCGTCTGCAAACCGGGAATGATCCCGTTGAAATCCATGGGTTGCAGCTTGTATTTCAGGTTGAGCTCTTTGGCGATGGCCGCCCAGAGATCGATGTCAAAACCGGTGTAGGTACTACCCTGCTTGAACTCAAACGGAATAAACGCCGTATCCGTGGCAACGATCAACTCTTTATCCTGGGCCGCGGCGGTGGACACTGCGCCGATCAGGCTCAACCCCATCAGCACGGCGGCAAATTTGCGTTTCATCATCGATCTGCTCCTGTAGAGACAACCGGCCTCTGGGAAACCCAGATAGGCCAATAAACACATTGCAACGGGTAGCTGCATGCCTGTAATCCATCTTAACTCATGCGTCCCCATGAGCGTATAAGGGACGACGCCAATTCCCAATCCGACCCCAAAATGTAACGTGACTGGAAATATCGTGGAGACCTAGCGGAAAGTATCCTATGGGTGTAATCAGTTCCTCGATGACGCTCTACGCCGGAGACGACTCATGCCGTTCAAACCTGTACGCATCACAGGCACTCGCCGCCAAGTCGGCTTCGCTTTAGGAAAGCTCGCCCGCCCGCTGATGTCGGTCTATCTGGATCAAAGCACGACGTGGCGAGCATTACGTCCCTGGCGCGGTCACGCCTATCTGCAGGAGCTCGCCGCACACATCCAGCGCAATCTGCCCGAACTCTGGCAAGAGTTCGAAGGCATGGTCGAGGGCGTGCAAATGCCCGCAGAGGATTTGCTGCTGTGGAACTGTCGTGGCGACCTGTTGCATCAGACGACTGACGGCTGCACCTCTGTGGCGATACACGGCCCCGATGGCGCTCGATGGATCGGCCACAACGAGGACGGCGATCCCTACCTTTATGGGCGTTGCCATGTGGTCGACGTGCAGCCGGACGATGCGCCAGGTTATGTCAGTTTCTATTACCCGGGGTCATTACCGGGGCATACCTTTGCTGCCAATCGCGCGGGGATTGTTCAGACCATCAATAATCTGCGTACGCGCACCCGGCGTGCCGGTGTACCGCGCATGTTTTTGGCGCGCGCCGTGCTGGACTGCACGACCCTGGATCAGGCGATCACACGCTTGCACGACACGCCACGTGCGGGCGCGTTTCATCACACCTTGGGCGCAGCGGGCGACGATCGATTGTTCAGCGTAGAGGCTATGCCTGGCCTATGCTCCATCGAGCCTGTCCAGCGTCGATATGGACATGCGAATCACCTCGTGCATGCGGCAACCAAAGACGTTGCCCAGATCGTCACTGACTCATCCCGCGCACGTCAAAGCCGCATCGAAAGCCTGTTGGACAGCTGGCACGAAGACATCACAGAAAGCGACATCGTCGCCGCCTTGCACGACAAAGAAGGAAACCTGCCCATCCTGCGCGGCGCAGCGGACGATCCCGATGAGGAAAACACCCTGGCAACTGCGGTATTTACCCTGGACGATGCCCACGTCGCCCTGAAGGTTTACGATCGGAAAGCGACGGCGGCACAAAGCCTCGCCATCAAATGATGAATCGAGCCGACACTGACCGTCCTGGCATTGTGGTGTACTTCACTGCGCAAAAAAGCCGTCAAGATCAACGATGATCTTGACGGCTGACTACGCGGCTCGGATGTAATGCCCTATCGCGTGGATCAATAGCGATACTTCGCCATCAGGTTGCCGCCGGTCTCGTGATAACCCGCAGTTCCCTGGTTATGGAACACCTCGACATTGAGCGAGAGGCGCTGATTGAGGTTGCCTTCCACGCCCAATTTCAACTGGCCGGCATCGCGCCCGCTGTTCATCTTGGCATCGGCATTGTTCATGCGAACACCGTAGCCCTTGGTGGTATGCAGCCAGTTGGCCTCGATGTGAGGCGTGATGATAGACGTCAGTCCCGTAGGAACATGCGCAGCGGCGCGCAGTCCCACACTGGTCTGCATGCGCGACCCATTCAGAAACTCGATCCGGGTACCATTGCCATCGGTGAAATTATCCGAGCGCACATGTTGATAGATCAACTGCGCATGTGGCTGCAGCACGTACTTCACGTTATTGTGCTCGGCGATCTTGGCGTTGTAGCCTAACTCCAGCGACGCGGTCATACCTTTTGACTTGTATTTCTCGCCCGGCAGATCGTTACCCTTGACGTGGTTATCGAACTGGTTCCACAGCAGCCAGCTGTCCACGTACACGCCCTGCTGGGTTTCGGCATTCTGCTGATAGGTCCCATACAGGCCCAGACCATAGCCATCGACTTTGCCCTTGCTGCCAAAACCGGCCAAGCTCGAACTGGTTTTGCCATCATAGTGGCCATACCCGCCCATCACACCGAGCGTCACCTGATCGCGATCATTGGTCGAATCCACCAGCATGTCGATACCCATCATGACCGTATTCTTGTCACCTTTGGTACGCAACTGCCCAGACTCGTCTTTCAGGGCGCTGTGCGAACCGCTGTACCGGATCCAGGCACTGCCCTGATGCGGATGGCCTTCGCCCTGAAAATAGCTGCCCAAGCGATCGTTCAGGTTCATCCGGAACATCGTGTTGGCTGCCCAGGCGTTGCTGTTGTACGAGCCTGCCTTCGGTTCGAGCACAATCACGCCCGTCTCCGCAGGCAACGGAGTCACGGCGAGGGCGGACGCGGCACTGGAATTTTCGACGTTGATTTCGCTCTGCTCACTGGACGAATCGTTCGAATTTTTTTCTTCACTCGACTCTTCTTCTTCGTGGACAACAACCGGTGCCGTCGACGAGGTATCCTCAACAACCGGAGTGGATAGATCGGGCGCATCACCGCCACCATCAACGGCGGACGCCTTCGACGAGGTATCCCCAACAACCGGAGTGGATAGATCGGGCGCATCACCGCCACCATCAACGGCGGACGCCTTCGATGAGGTATCCCCAACAACCGGAGTGGATAGATCGGGCGTATCACCGCCACCATCAACGGCGGACGCCTTCGACGAGGTATCCTCAACAACCGGAGTGGATAGATCGGGCGTATCACCGCCACCATCAACGGCGGACGCCTTCGACGAGGTATCCCCAGCAGTCATAGCGGACCGACCGGACGTATCACCATCAATAACACGGATGGCCTTCGTCGAGGTTTCTTCTACACTCGCGCCGGGGACATTAGGCGTAGCGTCGTCACGAAAAATAGTGGGCACCATGGACACAAAGGGCGCCATGGACGAGGGATTCTTTCCACTCGTGGCGGAGTGATCAGGCGCATTACGTTCGTCTTGGCTGCTTTCTGACGAACGTTCTTTGTTCTTCGCTGCACCCGTACCCACCAGATCATCCACACGCGTATGCAGTATCTCATCTGCCTTCGACGCCCAGCGCTCAACAGTCCCCGTGGCGCCTGAAGCCAGAACCTCATGCATAGGACGGGACCTACGCACGGCCACCCCAGACTCGGGCTTTTCGATTGGGGCATGGCCTGCACTATCGAGCCTATCCGAAGGCAATTGATTCGTATCCGTCGCAGTCACCTTCAACGGCATCGAAATGGGCACTGTTTCGTTTTTCAAAACGGATGAGGATGGAGCCTCAATCATCGGTGTCGTATTGGAAAGCGTGGGCCGAATATCAACGTGCGAATGCGCCAGATTCGGCAGGAGCAACGAACCCACCAACATACAGGAGGCAATTACGGAAGAATTTTTGCCTCGACTTTTCGTCAGCTCTGACGCCACTACCCAGCAGTGCAGACTGCGATTCCAAATCAGCTTAAAGACCTTATTCATTTATTCTCTTTCTCTCCCGACAAGGCATGTATCCTGATCGAGATGTCAATGCGAAGATGACAAGGGACGTGTCCCCTTGCCCTCCTCAGTTCAAGGATTGTGGTGATTCAAAATTTCTTCTGTCGAAAAAATTTCGCGAAATTTAGCCACACCGAATTGAGAAACGAAATTTCAGCAATAGGAAAAATGAAGTTATGCCGCGCTCTTGGCCGAATTGAAGGCCCTTTATTTTTTCTTTATTTTTCAAAAGCCTATAAACAAAAAAAACGGACTCGAAGAGAATGTCCTCCTTGGCAATTTGATATCTCAGCAAGAAAAAAAAGGACGATTCCTACGTCTAAGAAGAAATCATGCTAGAGATTTGGCCACGATCAATGCCGAGATGAAATGCCGGCCGTTTGAAAAAACCACGTATAAATCGCGTCGGATTATCGGTGGCGAAATCTCAATTTCTCGCTATTTTTAAGGGGTCTCATGCCATCCAAACCGGATCCCGAATGGACTTAGATATCTAAGAAAACCCATCACAGGAAAATCAGACTATCCCTATGCCTCCTACAACGTTGAGGCCGTCGTACACCGTAAAAGTCGTGCTGCTGTCGTTGAGACTCGACTTCTGTAAAACATCTTTCCAAGCCTTAAGCGAATCCATCGCCTTGGATCGTCGCCCTCCTCGTCCTTCATAGGAGGCGGAGCCTGGTCTATGACAGCGCCGAGACAGCACTCGACCCAATCTGCAAAATCTGCAATACAACAATGCATCGCTGTCAAAAAAATGCCTTTTTTCAGGCCTAGACTTCCGCCCCTGACGGTTGCAATCCGACCCTGTTTTTGAGCTGGCTTATCAACGTGCGCACTCTCGCCTGATCACCGCGGGCACGCACATTCTTTCCAGGCGATACGAAACGATGATGCGAAGTAACACTGAGGGACGGCCCTATACGCGCAAGCTGGCATGGGCACTGAGCCTGTCGTTGGCCGTCTTGCTGGCGGCTTGCAGCAATAGCGACTCGGACGATGACGAGACGACGCCTCCTCCTCCGGGCGGCGGCACCACCGAGTGCACCGCCGACGTCCATTGCGCGCCCGCGCCCTGAACCCCTCTCTCATCCACGATACGTACATACCCAACATGTCATTTGATCCCTCCAAGCGCGGGTTTCTGCGTGCTTCGCTAGGCACCACCGCAGCATTGACTGCCCTCTCTACCTTGCCGTTGTCCATCCGGCGCGCGTTGGCCATCGAGGCGAACTCCGCCACAGGCACCTTGCAAGACGTCAAGCACGTGGTGCTGCTGATGTTGGAAAACCGTTCGTTCGATAGCCATTTCGGGACGTTTCGCGGCGTGCGCGGGTTTGGCGATCGCCATCCGATCCCATTGGCCAACGGCAGCCACGTGCTTTATCAAACAGACGCCAACGGCAATACGGAAACGCCCTATCACCTGGACGGCAGCAAGGGCAATGCACAGCGTGCGGGCGGCACACCGCATACCTGGCTCGACGCGCAGGCAGCTTGGGACCATGGTCGCATGAACCGGTGGCCTGTCGCCAAACAGCCGCTGTCCATGGCCTATATGGAAAACGCCGAAGTCCCGTTTCATCGCGCGCTGGCCGATGCCTTTACGCTATGCGATGCGTATCACTGTTCCATGCATACAGGCACGATCCCGAATCGTCTGTTCTACTGGACCGGCACGAACGGCCCGTCGGGCGACAACTATGCAGCCATCATCAACCAGTACAACGGCGGCAACGATGTAGGACCATCGACCGAAGGCTGGACATGGACCACGTACGCCGACCGCCTGGAACAAGCCGGCGTCAGCTGGAAGGTCTACCAAAGCCTGGACGATAATTTCGGCTGCAACCAGCTCATGACGTTCCGCCATTGGCGCGAGGCCATGGAGGCCATGCCCGCCGACCGCCGCCCCGTAGCGTTGCCCGCCATTTCACCGGCCTACGATCCCGCCATCGACGATGCCCTCAGTCCGCTGGCCAAGGGCTTTGGCAACACCATGCCCGACGGCCTGCTGCAGAGCCTGCGAGACGATGTGAAAAACGGCACGTTGCCTGCGGTGTCATGGGTCATTCCTCCGTCGACGTACAGCGAACATCCCGGCCCCTCCAGCCCTGCCCAAGGCGGGTGGTACATGCAAGAGGTCCTCGATGCATTGACCTCGAATCCCGAGGTGTGGGCCAGCACCGTCTTGCTGATCAACTACGACGAGAACGACGGGTTTTTCGATCATCTGCCGCCGCCGTCTGCCCCGTCGGTGCGTGATGACGACTCCTTGGCCGGTAAGACGACGCTGAGCGACGAGGAGATGGCTTTCGAATACTACAACTACGCTCCTGCCTCGTCGTCACATCCGGCACAGGACGGCAAACCTTTTGGTCCGGGTCCGCGCGTGCCGATGTGGGTGGTGTCTCCCTGGAGCCGTGGCGGCTGGGTGAATTCCCAGGTGTTCGATCACACGTCGACGCTGTTGTTTCTGGAAAAACGATTCGGCGTACAAGAGCCCAACATCAGCGCCTATCGCCGCGCGATATGCGGCGACCTGACGACGGCGTTCAATTTCGCCAATCCGAACGGCGAAGCGCTGGCGACGCTGGGCGGCAGCACGACGAAAGAGGCAGCGGCCGAACTGGTCGCTCAACAGGAATCCGCCGCGGCGATTCCAGTGCCGGTGGATCCTGCCTTGCCGCACCAGGAAACCGGTACAAGGCCTTCGCGTGCGCTGCCGTACGAGTTGCACACCACAGCCAGGCCCGACGCCAGCAAAGGAACCGTTACGTTGGCGTTTGCCAATAGCGGCCAGGCCGGTGCGGTCTTTCACGTGTACGACAAACTGCACCTGAGCCAGATTCCGCGCCGCTATATGGTCGAAGCCGGCAAGGAACTCGATGACGCGATCGACGTCAGCGTGGACAATGGCCGATACCATTTCTGGATACTGGGACCCAACGGCTACCATCGCGAGTTCATCGGCGATCTGCGCGATACGGCAACATCGGGATTGGAAATCCAGGTCTGCTATCAATCGTGCGAGCCCGCAGAGGTCCAGGTCAAGCTGTATAACCGTAGCAGCAGCGCAGTCACCTTTAGCGTGACCGCGCAAGGCTATCGCCAGGACGGTCCGTGGACGAGCCAGGTCGAGGCCGGAAAAATCGGCGAACTCAGCTGGGCGCTGGGTGACAGCGGCAATTGGTATGACTTTGTCGTGAACGCGGGCGACTCCAAAGTCTGGTCGCGCCGCTTTGCCGGTCATGTGGAAAACGGCAAAGACTCGGTCTCGGATCCCGAGATGGGTCAAGGCTGATGAGGCCGGGGCGAGACGCCGTGACGTATCGCCCCGGATGTAGATCGGATGCCATTTACCCAGCCTGCCCCTGGCGTGCCTGGCATGGCCGATCAGGCCGCGTCAGACCCGGACTGGCCGTTTACCGCCATAAACAGATCATCGACATGTACCATCAGGTCGCGGACTTGGCGTAACAGTGGATATTGACGTCGCACCGTGTCCCACCGGGCGGATGTCAACAACTGTTCCCAGACGGACGCCAGGCTCTGCCTATCGCCTGGGGCTGCACCTGCCAAACTGCTGGCATATGCCACGCTGCCAGGTGCGGACAAGAGTTGCATACGCGTGGCGGTACTGAGCAATTTCGGATAGGCATCAGCCACGGCATCGCAGCAATAAAGAACACTGCCTGCCACATGGGTATCCTCAGCGGCGAATCGCTTTAGCGACGAGCCGCGCAATTGCACACGTCCTTGATGAGTGTCAAACGCATACGTTGTTTCGGCCTGCGCACTGGCCAACAGCCGCAGGCCTCGCAACAGGCGAGGCAAATCGGTAGTCGCTGCATCGACGGAGGCTTTTGCCTCAATCAGCAAACAGACGTCAAACGTCGGCGTATCGCCATCCGAAGGAGTCTGCTGCAACAGCACGGCATCCCACTCACTCTTGGCATAGTCGGCATTCCCGGGCAGCGACGGCGAGGCACGCATCGACGTCACGACGCGATAGGGGATTTTGTTCTCCGCTTGCGCGTTCAGCCGTTGAGCCAACACCTCTAGCGCCTGCGCCGCGCGAGCTTCGACTGCCGCGCCGCGCTGCTGCGACGCAGCGCCTTGTTCCATCGCCACGGCACTGCCTGCACGAGGTCCCTGCTGGTCCCATAGCGAGCGGTAGCGCTGCACCAGCGGGTCGGATACCAACACCGACAGACGTCGCAACCGTCCCAGCGCCGGGCTGCCAGACAACCGGTCCATGCCGCGTGTGACTGCCGAATCGGCTTCGGCCTGTGCCAGAGGCAGGACTTGTTCCGCACAGACACACAGCGCATGCCAGTCTTCCGCGGCCGCAAAGGCCTGCAATTGCGTCAGCGCCGCACGCAGCGCCCCTGTGGGCATGCGTTGCAGTTTCGTCGGATGAGCGACGGTATTGACCGCTGCATGGACTTCACGCCGATCCTGATTTGCGTGGGCAGCGAGCGAGGCATACTCGCGCACCGCAGCGGTTTGATGACGCAAGACCATGGCCTGAAAAGCGGTGTCTCCGCGCGTTGGCTGCACCGCCTCTCGAATCAAACGATCAAGAGCATCGAAGAACCGGCGTTTCAGGGCATCGTCCGGCGTATCGCCAGCCTCCAGCAAGACTCGAACCTGTTCCAGCACGATGGCGAGCGCTGTCGATGGATTCTCACTTTGCGTGCGAGACGACGCCGCCGGCATCGCGGGCAGCCGATATCGGCGCCTCACCGTGCGCAGTATGTCTTGCAATAGGGACGAAGGCTGCACGCGTTGCACTACGCTTGACGTTGAAACGGCGCCGGCGCAGTCGCGGTATCCACGAGTCTCAAGAACATATGTTTGTCCGCGTAAAGTTTGCCATCGATGCATAGCGAATCAGGTTCTTCGCCACACAGTTGAAAGCCCAGGCTTGAATAGAGCTGAAACGCCGCCGCGTTGGACGCTGTCACGTTCAATGTGATTTGCCGAATCCCCGGCAGTTTGCGGGTGTGGGCGATAGCCGCCGTCATCAACGCCCTGGCTGCCCCTTTTCCCCTCAGATCAGGATGCACATACACGCCCCATATTGTGGCCTTGTGCATGGCCTTTTTGCCCCGATGCCTGAATACGCCCGCACTGCCTTTGAGCTCGCCTGCGACAAATGCGCCGATGATCAAGGCGCCGTCGTTGGGGCCAACCCGGGCAGACCAATCCGCCTCTGACAATACAGCCTCATCCTCCAGGCTGCTCATGAACGATTCGGGCGAGTCTGCGAGCATCTGCGCGCGCAGTACACGGAAGGCTGCGACGTCTGCGTGATTCAGCAATCGGTATTCCACCCCGTTGGCGACGGGTTCCTGTTCGAGAGACATGAAAGCTGGGACCTCCAAAATGTAAATTTTGACACAGCACGACCCTAGGACTTTCCCCTATGTAGGGGTTTCCTGGGGCAATCGGCGTTCTTGGCCCCGTAGAATTGCAACGCTTATGGCACCGCAATGCTTGCTCGCAGTGTTTCTGTGATACGCCGGGCTCATCGCCCTCTCTATGCGAAGAAGGATCTCTCTGATGAAAAAGACCCTCCCCTTGCTGGCTGGCAGCTTTGTGCTGGCTTTCAGCGCCAGCGCTATGGCTCAAACCACGTGGGATCTGCCCAGCGCCTATCCTGCCAGCAATTTCCATGTCGAAAACCTGAATACGTTTGCCAAAGACGTGGAGTCGCTCTCCGGCGGCAAGCTGAAAATCACGATCCACAATAACGCGTCGCTCTATAAGGCGCCCGAGATCAAGCGCGCCGTTCAAGGCAACCAGGCTCAGATTGGCGAAATCCTGCTGACCAACTACGCCAACGAAGATCCGATTTATGCCCTGGACGGCTTGCCCTTCCTGGCAACGGGCTATGACGCCTCGTACAAACTTTATCAGACGCAAAAACCGTATCTGGAAAAGAAACTGGCCTCGCAAGGCATGACGCTGTTGTTTACGGTTGCCTGGCCCCCGCAAGGCATTTTCACCAACCGTGACCTGAAAACCGTCGACGATCTGAAAGGCCTGAAATGGCGCGCCTATAGCCCTGTCACTGCCAAGATCGCGGAACTGGTCGGCGCTCAACCCGTCACGGTCCAGGCTGCCGAGCTGTCCCAGGCGATGGCTACGGGCGTGATCGACTCGTATATGTCGTCGGCCTCGACCGGCTATGACACCAAGACCTACGAGTACATCAAAAAATGGTACGACACTCAGGCTTGGCTGCCCAAGAACGCGATCCTGGTGAACAAGAAAGCCTTTGACGCATTGGATCCGGCAACCCAGGAGGCGCTGAAAAAAGCCGGCGCTCAAGCCGAAGAGCGCGGCTGGAAGCTCGCCGAGGAAAAAGGCGAGTGGTACAAAAAAGAGCTCACCAAGAACGGCATGGCTATTGTGCAACCCACACCTGAGCTCAAAGCAGGCCTGAACAAGGTCGGCGAAGTCATGATCAAGGAATGGGAGGATCGTGCCGGCGATGACGGCAAGGCCATCATCGAAGCCTATCGCAAGATGTAATCCCCATGCGCCGTTTACTCGATACTCTGTACGGCGCGGCCGGCCTCTTGGCCGGCCTGTGCATGATAGGTGTGCTGATTTCAGTACTGATTTCCATCATTGGCCGCCAGATCGATTGGCATGTAGCTGGCATGGACGCCTATGCGGGCTATTTCATGGCCGGTGCCGGTTTTTTGGCATTAGCCAGTACGTTCAAACACGGTGAACACATTCGCGTCACGCTGTTGCTGAATTCGCTGGCAGCGCGCGGCAGCCGGCGCCTGGATATTTTTGCGCTGTGTGCAGGCACCCTCCTCGCGGCCTCTTTTGCGTTCTTCAGTATCAAGCTGATGCTGGACTCGCATACCTATAACGATGTATCCACGTCCAACGATGCCACGCCATTGTGGATACCCCAGATCAGCATGGCTGTCGGGACCGTGTTGTTCCTGGTGTCGCTGGTCGACGAATTGATCCGCCGCTTGCACGGTCTGCCTGCTCCTACGTCACAGCAAACCCATGAATGAAGTCCTGGTCATTACCCTATTAGTCGTCTCTATTTTCGCACTGCTGGGCTGCGGAGTCTGGGTAGGTCTGACATTGGCAGGCACGGCCTGGATCGGCATGGAGATTTTTTCCAGCCGGCCTGCCGGCGATGCAATGGCAGTCACCATCTGGGGCGCAGCCTCGAGTTGGACGTTGACGGCGCTGCCCTTGTTTCTGTGGATGGGCGAAATCCTGTTCCGCACGCGATTGTCAGAGGATCTATTCAAGGGGCTCGCGCCCTGGCTGAATCGCCTGCCTGGCCGTCTGTTGCACACCAACGTGATCGGCTGCGCGATCTTTGCCGCGGTATCGGGTTCATCGGCCGCAACTTGCGCGACGGTCGGCAAGATGACGATCCCCGAGTTGAAACGGCGTGGCTATCCCGAGAGCAAGGTGCTCGGCACACTATCCGGTGCGGGCACACTGGGGCTGCTGATTCCTCCCTCGATCATCATGATCGTCTATGGCGTGGCGGCAGATGTCTCGATCGCCCGCCTCTTCATCGCAGGCATTGTGCCAGGCATCATGCTGGCTGCGCTGTTCATGGGCTATATCGCCTGGTGGGCCATACGCAATCCTAAGGAAGTGCCCGCCTCGGACGAGCACATGACGTTGCGGCAAAAACTCTATCAATCTCGTCATTTGATTCCCGTGTTGCTGCTGATCGCAGCGGTGCTGGGATCAATTTACGCGGGGGTCGCAACAGCGACGGAGGCTGCAGCGATTGGTGTGGTGGGCGCGTTGATTCTGTCGGCACTACAGGGGACGCTGAACAAAACCAGCTTTTGGCAATCGCTGATGGGCGCGACCCGGCTGTATTGCATGATCGCATTGATCCTGGCCGGCGCACAGTTCCTGACGCTGTCCATGGGCTATATCGGCCTGCCGCGTGCGCTGGCCGAATGGATCGGCGGACTGGGACTGTCGCAGTTCGGATTGATCATGGCGCTGATGGTCTTTTTCATCGTGTTGGGTTGCTTTCTGGATGGCATTTCCATCGTCGTGCTCACGATGGGGGTGCTGTTGCCGACGGTGCAGGCGGCTGGAATCGATCTGATCTGGTTTGGTGTTTTTGTCGTGTTTGTCGTCGAGATGGCGCAGATTACGCCGCCAGTCGGGTTCAATCTTTTTGTGCTGTCGGGGATGACGGGGCGAGAGCTGCCCTATATTGCCAAGGCGTCGCTGCCGATGTTCTGTTTGATGACGTTGGCGGTGCTGTCGTTGTATGTAGTGCCGGGGATAGCTACTTGGTTGCCGCAGCATATGAAGCTGTGATGTCGGACTGACGATCGACACGCGTGGGTTCAGTTGGCGCCGTCTGCAACAGGTAGACGGCGCCAATTTTATTGGGACATGCCTGTTAGGACGTGCCTGTTAGGACATGCCTGTTATTGAGTCTTGATGGCGGGGTTTCCCGGCAGCTTACTCACGACGTTCGCCCCGCCCCTGTGCGACAGGGATTTGCCACCATCCAGGCAATAACGCCTGCACCTTCGCCCTGCGATAGCGATCGTCGATGAGATAAACCGTGCCACTATCGTGCTCGCTGCGGATCACGCGGCCAGCGGCCTGTACGACCTTTTGCAGCCCGGGGTACAAGTAGGCGTAGTCATATCCCTGGCCGCCGCCATAGAGTTTTTCCATGGCGGCCTTCATCTGCTCGTTGATTGGATTGACCTGAGGCAGACCCAGTGTCGCGATAAAAGCGCCGATCAGCCGTTTGCCCGGCAAATCGACAGCCTCTGAAAATGCGCCGCCCAGCACGGCAAACCCGACGCCAGAGCCCGTTTCGGTGAACCGGGCCAAAAATTCCTCCCGGCTGGCTTCGTTCATGGCACGCGTTTGTTTCCAGAGCGGGACGTGCGGATGGCATTGGCTCAACAGATCGGCCACCTGCTCCAGGTATTCGAAGCTGCTCAAAAAACTCAAATAGTTGCCTGGGCGTTCAGCATATTGTGTCGCGATCAGGTCGACGATGGGACGCAATGACTGTTTGCGGTCCCGATAGCGGGTAGAAACGTTGCCCGCGACATGCACGGCCAATTGTTCCGGCTGGAAAGGCGCGGCTACCTCGATCCAGGCGGTACTGTCCGGCAGACCGAGCGTGTCCCGGTAATACTGTTGCGGATTGAGTGTGGCGGAAAACAATACCGTTGCGTGCGCCGCCGCGTAACGCGACGCCAAGTGCGGCGCGGGCACGACATTGCGAACGCAAAGCGTCGATGAACCCGTCTGGACGGCGGGATCGTCGGGCCGATCTCGCGTGACATCGAACAGCGCGTGCGGGCCGAATTGCTCTGCCAATCGGGCAAAGCTCAGCATCTCGAAATAGAACAGCAACAGGGGATCATCCTGGGCCAAGGGCGCCTGTCCCAGGTGTTCCGCGACGGCAGCTGTGGCCTTCTGTACCGCGGCGAGCACGCCAGCGGGGACGGCGTCGTAGGGCTGATACGCGGCGGTCTGTTTGCGGTTTAACGCATTCCATGCCCGATTCAAGCCATCCAGCGGTTTACGCAGCGCCTTGGGCGCAGCCTGGCGTGCTCGCTTGAGTGCAGGTTGCGACAGCGTACTGCTGTACATGTGACGCGCGCGGTCCACGAGATTGTGCGCTTCGTCCACCAGCACCGCTACGCGCCACTGATGAGCCTGAGCGAGCGCGTACAAAATCGCATTGCTATCGAAGTAGTAGTTATAGTCGCCGAGCACTACATCGCTCCAACGCGCGAGTTCTTGCGACAGGTAGTACGGACATACACCGTGTTCCTCAGCGACGGTGCGTACGGTTGATCCGTCCAACCGCGTATGCGTCAACGCGGCGGCACGAGCCTCGGGCAAACGGTCATAAAAGCCGCGGGCCAATGGACAGGACTCGCCATGACAGGCCTTGTCGGGGTATACGCAGACCTTATCGCGCGCCTGCAGATCGAGCACTCGCAATCCGGGTTGAGCGGCCGACTCGTTGAGACGGTCCAACGCCTGTTGCGCTATCGCCTTGCCTGCGTTCTTGGCCGCGAGGAAGAATACCTTGTCGATGCGCGTATCGGGTGCGGCCTTGAGTAGCGGAAACAAGGTGCCTAGCGTCTTGCCGATGCCCGTGGATGCCTGCGCCAATAAACAGCGTCCATCACGGGCCGTACGATATACCGATACCGCCAACTCCCGCTGTCCCGCGCGAAATTGACCCAGCGGGAAATCCATTTGCGCCAACGCGAGGTCGCGCGCCTGGCGATGGGCGAGCTCGGCGGCCGCCCACGCCTGAAAACGCGCACATTGCTCTTCGAAAAAGGCCTGGAGTTCGGCCGCGTCGTAGTCGCGAGGAAATAGCGTTTCTTCTTCGGTAGCCACATTGAAATACACGACAGCCACGCGCAGGCGACTAATGCCTCTCGCCTGGCAAAACAAGTGGCCGTAGATGCATGCCTGCGCCCAATGCAGTGCACGATGGTTGTCGCGCACACTCCTCAGTTCGCCTCGGTAGGTCTTGATCTCCTCGAGTTGATTCGTGCTCGGATCGTATCCGTCGGCGCGACCGCGCACGAACAGGTCGCGGTACTGCCCCGACAACGCAATTTCAGACTCATAGGCCGCGCAGCGACGATCCACTACCGCAGCATGCCCCGCTACCCCTTCGGGGCCGGTCGGCGCGGGCGTGAAACGCAGATCCAGATCCCCTGCCCTGGCGGTGAATTCGCACAGCGCACGCACTGCGACCGAATAACTCATGCCTGGGCCCCATACCGGCAGGCTGCATCGGTCAATACATGCCACGGGCGCGTTGCGACCGAAGAATTGCTCATGCCTCATCCTCGCGCCATTGCACATGGCACACATGCGCCGCAATGCCATGCTCGGCGCAATATTGCAGCCAGCGAATCTGGTTGTCCTGCAATTTGTCGCCTGGCCCCTTGATTTCGATCAGTTCATAACGCTCTTCGCCGGGCACAAACCGGATCAGGTCGGGCAAGCCCGTGCGGTTTTGCGTGATGTCTTGCAGCATCCGCGTGAAAAATAGCCTCAGATGATTCGCGGGCAGGCAGTCCAACGCCAGACGCAACAACGGCTCGGATAACGCTCCCCAGAACACAAAAGGCGATTGCAGGCCGGCTTTTTCGGTGTAGTGCCTCCATATCGTGTCACGGTAAGCGCCCGATTCCAGCTGCGACAGTGCTGCGGCAAATAGATCAGCACGGCGTGAAACAAAGTCCGGCGCAGACAAGTCCGCAGGCTCGCGCTGAAAGGGATGAAAGAAGGCACCTGGCAATGGCGCGAAAACGGCTGGCCAACACAGCAAGCCAAATAACGCGTTGATCAACGTGTTTTCGACGTAATACACCGGCGCAGCGTCGCAGTGCAGATGATCGCGTGCGACAAGCTCCACAGACTGCGGTTCAACGGGGCGCAAGAGCGCCAGATCGCGCCGTACCGGAGCCGCGATGGCAGCTCGCGCGAGCGCAGGCAGCCCGGCGTTGCGCCGCAGGCGCGGCAGCATTCTCGCCAGAGCCTGGGTTTCCGCCTCGCTTTCCGGGGCTTGCCGAGCATGCAGGGCCAGTCCTAACGCGTCGTCATGGCGTTCCATGCGCTCGAGCATTCGAATACGGCGGTGACGAGCCCCCGGATAAGCACATTGCTCATACACGCGATAGGCCATATCCCAATGCCGCGCGCGCTCACAGGCGTGACCGATGCGCAAGAGCACCTTGGCGCGGCGTTGCTCCAGCCAGGCGTTCGTGCTGGCGCAGGACTGCACGACATCCAACAGATCATCTATCTCAGGGTTCGTATCCAGCGCCTGGCGGCATGCATGCAGCGCCAGGTACCTGTCGATATCGGCGCGTGTCTGGAATGCACGCGACGCCTGGTCGAACGCGACGGATTCGTAGCGGAACACCCCCAGATCGGCCAACACGAACTCTGACCAGTCCTGCCGCAGATTACCGAAAAACATCAGGCGCAGCCGGTCGCAATGATCTCCCAGCATAAAGCGCCAGGCCGGCTCGGGCGACGCGGGGCACCACTGGTCGTAGGATCGGGCCTCATCATGCCGCTCGCGCAATACGGCCAGCCATTCCGACTTGCGCAGCCCTGCCATGACAGACGCCGGGAACAAACCACGCAACTCTGGCAAGGTGCAGATATCGAATAGCTCATCCAACGCCATCGGCGCCCGGGCGTCGAGCCAGCCCAACGCCGCCAAGGGCGCAGCGGCCGCAAGCAGATCGGGAATTTCTTCGTACGCCAGGCGGCTGGCACGAAACCACGGTCCCCGTCTCATCGCCATGCGCACGAATAGCGCGCGCGACATCTGCGGCAAGCGGTCAAAATCGTCGAAAAACGCCCGCTCGCCCTCATCGAGCAAATCGGCATAACGATCGGCCACGACCTCCAGCGCACGCTGAAAGTTATGCAGATAGTAGTAGCGGTGCGGGGGCAGCATTTGGTAAAAACTGGATGTTTATCCAGTAATCATATCAAATCCCGGCTGGGCAGTATCTCGCTCATGGGACGCAGCCTACCCGGGTATGCGACTTGCAGCGCAACGTCCACCAAACCTAGGGGATGCCATGATTTCAGAACGATTGAAACGGATACGCCATCTGGCCGAGTTTGTCATTGAACGCAGCGGCGACTATCTCGAACTGGCCGGCATGGAGCTGTCGCTATACCGCTCGGCCTTGGTCACTACATTGATCAGCAGCGTGGCGCTGCTGTTTTGCGCACTCGGTACACTAGCCTTTATATCGGTAGCGACCATCGTGAGTTTCTGGGACACGGATAATCGGCTGCTCGTGGCGTGGTTGGTGGCTGGCGCGTGGTTGCTGATTACCCTCATCGCGCTGACCATTGCCGCCCGCAACGCGCCGAAAAACGCGCTTTTTTCCGAACTCAGCCACCAGGTGCGCCTCGATGCCGCCGCCGCCCGGAGTCATTATGCCCAAGACGACCACACAAGCTGAAAAAGACGCCTTGCTGGCGAAGATGGAGCGCGATAGAGCTGAGCTGGCGGACGCCTTTGCGCGCGTGGCCAATCAGACAAAAACCTCCAGCGGATGGGCCTCCACCACGGCGCTGGCCGCCGGAGCCGTCATCGGATGGCCCCGGTTTTTAAAAAAACCCATGCGGGCGATGGCGGCCATAGCGCTGCGCGACCGGGTCGCCAACGCCCTCAAGCGCCGCCACCAAAGACGTGCCAGCCCGCCAGCGGCCAACGCTGAAGTCGACCGCCTGGCCCAATTGACAGCGGATCTGCGCCAAGCGATAGAACGTATAGCGCCCGCGGAAGAAGTCGAGCACATACGGCGGGAACTTGACGACCAAGTGCGACGCATCCGCGAACTAAAGGCGCTCGAAGCGACCCCCGGGCAAACCCTCTCCCGCTAAAGGACAGGCCGACCGATTTTCGGTATAGACTTGCGACCTGATTCCTCGGTCGTCTCACATCTATCCGCTGTGAGGCGGCCATATTTAATTCCGACTACGAGTCGGATCTCAGGGAGCGAGACAATGAAGAAAACCGCTATGGCGTTGCTGGCGCTGAGTGGATTGGCTGCGGGAACAGCCGCCGCCGAATCGAGTGTGACCTTGTACGGGATTGCAGATGTCAGTATTCGATATCTGAATCGCAGCAGCCAGGTCGACGGCAGCCACATCGGACTGGCCAACGGCGCCATCTCCAATAGCCGTTGGGGCCTGCGCGGGGTCGAGGACCTCGGCAACGGGAATAAAGCATTCTTCCGATTGGAGAATGGCTTCAATGTGCAGAACGGGAATGGCTCCGATCCAGACAAGACGTTCAGCCGCCTGGCCTACGTCGGCCTGGACGGCGGGTCGCTCGGTGTCCTGACGCTGGGCCTGCAGAACACGCCCATGTTCAACCTGCTGGCCGATCATTTCGATCCCCTGACCGTCGGCAACTACGATCAGAACGCCTGGTTGCCCGCAGCCATGTCGCGCGTGCGCACGGGCAATATGTTCACCTACGCCAACACGCTGGGCGACCTGGCGCTGGTGCTCTCCTACGCCAACGGCGAGGACTACGACGACCACAAAGTCGGCTCGCAATATGGCGCATCGCTGCGCTATACCTTTGGCCAATTTGCAGTGGGCGGCGCCTATCAGCAGACCTATTCGGAAACCAGCTCGGATTATCGCCAACGCGTCTGGAACCTGAACGCGTCATACCAGTTCGAATCCGCCAAGGTCTTTGCCGGCTACTTCAACGGCCGGGACGAAACCGGATTCGTCAATGCCGTCATGGGCGGCAACCCCGTCGCAGGCCTGGACCGCAAGGACAACGGCTATTTCGCCGGCGTCACCTGGCAAGCCACCCCCAGTTGGGCCCTGACCGGTGCAGCCTACTATGACCGCAGCGAAAACGTCGTCGTTTCTGGCGACAAAGGCAAGCGCTACGCCCTGGTCGGCGTCGCCGAATATGCCCTGTCCAAGCGCTCCCAAATCTACGTGACCGTTGACTACAACAAAGTCAAAGACGCCGCCAGCGACGAAATCGCAGGCAGCGGCAGCCAACTAGGCGCCGCAGTAGGATTCCGCCACATCTTCTGACGGTCTCCACGCCAATAGCATAGGCCTCGCCCCTATGCTATTGGCAGCCCGCAACTGGCCAGGCATTCACAGCACTGCCATCCGGCTGTTCAACAGATCAGTAATCAACATGTGCCCCGGCGCATGCGTAATGCAGAACTCCGGCTGTACCGCGGCAACGACCGATTGAGGGGTAACGCCGCAGGCCCAAAACACAGGCACCTCGCCCGGGCGGATCTCGACCGCGTCGCCATAGTCCGGGCGGTTAATGTCCATAATGCCAATTTCAGCAGGATCGCCGAAATGCACAGGCGCGCCATGTACAGAGGGGAATCGTGAAGTCACCTGGATGGCACGGATCGCGTCGGCGGCTTTGAGTGGGCGCATGGACACGACGAGCTGTCCATGGAAAGGCCCCGCGGGCACCGTCGGAATCGAGGTGCGATACATCGGCACGTTGCAACCCTGCTCGATGTGACGGACAGGCAAGCCGTTATCCAGCATGGCCTCTTCGAACGAAAACGAGCAGCCGATCAGAAAAGACACCAGGTCATCACGCCATATGTCGCGGACATCGATGGGTTCATCAACCAGTTGTCCATTGCGCCAGACGCGATAGCGCGGCACATCGCTGCGGATGTCGATGTCATGCCCCAGATCGGGCAAGGCCGGACTGCCGGGCTCAGACATCGCCAGCAAAGGACAGGGCTTGGGATTGCGTTGGCAGAACCGCAGAAAATCCGCAGCCAGGTTCGATGGCAAAATCGCCAGGTTGGCTTGCACGTAGCCCGGCGCGATATTGGCGGTGGGACCAGTCAGCAGGCCGTCACGCGCATCGAGACGCGCACGATAGGCAGGATGGGTATCAGCAGTGTAGGTCATGATTCTATGCGGCGCTCCCTTGATTGCAAAGGAGCCGCCATCTCTCTAAAAATGCCGGCATCCGAATGAGCAGGGCCGGCGTTGCGTTACGAGCGCAACAGGTCTTCGATCGCCATCCCTATGGACAGGACTCGAGTGTCTGCGCCGTTAGATCCCGCGATCATGAGCCCAACGGGCGCGGTGTCCGCAGGCTGACACGGCACCGATACTGCACAACCATCGAGAAAATTGATCAATGTGGGATTACGCAGAATCAGTCCATTTGTGGCGTAGTAGACCTCGTCGCTGGCGGTGACCTCTGCGATGGTCGGCGCGGTGATAGGCACGGTCGGCATCATCAAGGCATCGTAGCCTGCAATGCGGTGATCAACCGCCGCGACCCAAGCCTCGCGCGCGTCCAGCAAGTCCAGATAGTCGGCCGCGGACATGCCTTCGCCTCGACGGATGCGTGAAACCACGCGCGGATCATAGCGGTCGCCTGCAGTAGCAATCAAATCACGATGCCAGGCCCAAGCCTCGGCAGCAGTAAAACCGCCTTTGGCGTTGATAGCCGCCAACTGGTCAAACTCCGGAATCTCGATTTCATCGACCAGCGCCCCGGCAGCGGATAGCCGGCTGATGGCCGCAGAAAAAGCGGCTGCGACGCTGGCGTCCATACCATCCAAGGCCAAAGTCGTTGGCACCGCCAGACGCAGGCCACGCACAGCGGCGGGTTGCCAGGATGGAATCGCGCTGTCGATATCGTCGCCCGCCAGGATCGCATCCAGAGTCGCGCAACAGCGGACAGTGGGCGCCAACGGGCCGATGGAATCGAGATTGGCGGATAAAGGCAACACGCCAGCCATGGACACTCGCCACGCGCTTGGCTTGAAGCCGGCCAGACCACACAAGGCTGCGGGAATACGTACCGAGCCGCCGGTATCGGAACCGATCGCACCCAGGGCCATCCCATCTGCGACGGACACGCCTGCCCCCGAGGACGAACCGCCCGGAATACGGCCGCTAGCGCGGTCCCAGGGATTGAGCGGCGTACCGTAATGCGGATTGACGCCTAAGCCTGAGTACGCGAATTCGACCATGTTCGTACGGCCAATGATGACCGCCCCCGCAGCCAACAAGCGCTGAACCACGACCGCGTTTTCCTCGGCAGCGGGAGCCCCCTGCAAAGCGACAGAGCCCGCCAGCGTCGTTTCCCCGGCGACATCAAACAGGTCCTTGATCGAAATCGGCAGCCCATCGATCGGAGAACGCGACAGGCCCGCGGCCCGCAGGGTGTCGGAGGCCTGCGCCGCTGCGCGGGCCTGTTCGGCATAAATGCGCGTAAATACTCTAGCGCCCTCGCCTGCCGGATCGGTAGCACGCGCCAGTGCAGTTTCGGTCAACTCGACGGCGCTCAGGCGGCCTTGTTGCAAGGCCGTAGCGGTGTCATGCAATGTGGAAAGCATAAAGTCCTCGTGGCCGCCCGGGCGGCGCATCTATGATGATCTGGTGCCGGGTGCTGTGATGAAATCCAGATATGGTCTACATGTTGACGCTGTTCAGCGTACCGCCCCACCTGTATGGTGCAGGCCATGCAATCAAGCGGATTTCATGCTCAAGCAACCTCCGGCAATACCTCTACATCATACCGATGACGCAGCGACCGTTGGCGACGCGGGTCGAACAGTTCCATGATGAATGTGGTCGACGCGCGAATGCCGCCGATAGCCCCTACAGTGCCACAGGTCATGCCGGTGCCATCGGGCAAACCTGAGCCACCGGTATAGCCGGCGATCAGCTCCTGAGGCGTGCGCAACGCATCCAGTGTGCCCTCTTGGTACACGACCTCAGCGCCGTTCTCGATGATGCGGGAACGAATCACAAGTTCATCCCAGTACTCGGCGACATCAGAGAGACGCCATGCCGTCGTCCCTACCGGTTTCGCGCAGACCTGCTTGGACAACGCCACACTATGCGACTCGAGTTTGCGGTCAGTATGGTCGGAGGCAATACTGACGTAGAGCTCACCATCCAGGGCAAAAACAAAGGTCTCGACTTCGCCTGACGAGGCGTCGCCGACCGCCTGAATACGATCAGTCTGCGTCAATTGATTATCCGCGATGCGGTAGTACAGCGGTACGCTGGTGGGACGCGGCACGCCGATCGCGGCGAGTTCTTCGATATGGTGCTCGATGGCCGCGCGATCGCGGCCTGCCCAACCTGCGACGACCAGATTGCGAATATCGACTTCGATTGCGCTGACGCTATTATCGTTAGCGGATTCGACTTGGAATACGGCTTTCATTTGTTGCTCCGAGAAACCTCGGCATCCATGCCAGGAGGGGAAAAGGCGCAGCCGCGAGGCTGCGATTAAATTCAATACATCGCCACGGCATCAGCCGAATGCGCGTGGCAGCCATAGAGCCAGATCTGGAATAAAGGCCAGCAGCGCCAACAGGACGAACATGGCGGATACAAACGGCAATGCGCCGACGATGACCGCGGTCATGTTTCCGCTCTTGCGCAGACTCTGCACTACGAATAGATTCAGGCCCACGGGCGGCGTAATCAGTGCGGCCTCGACCAGCACGATGATGACGATGCCCAGCCAGATCGGGTCGTAGCCCAACGCAATCATGATCGGCGCCACGATGGGGATGGTGGTGATCATCATGGAGAGCGTTTCCATGAAGCAGCCAAGGACCAGATAGAACACGACCACAATCAGCAGCATCCAACCGGGCGACAGGCCAAGCCCCGTAATGGACTGGGTCAACGCATCGGTGATGCCCGTCGCCGCCAGAATGAAATTCAAGAAGCTGGCAGCAATCACGATCAACATGATCATCGCGGTGGAACGCATCGTGCCTTCGATGGCATCGCGCAACATGGTGAACGTCAGCCGGCCATAGCACGCTGCGAGCACCAATGCGCCGAGCACACCGAGGGCCGCCGCCTCTGTGGGCGTGGCCAAGCCTGCATAAATCGAGCCAACCACCAATAGAAAAATCCCCAACGGTGGCGCCAGATGTGTCAGGCTGACAATGCGTTGCCCCCATGTCGCATGGATTTTGTGCCCACCCCACGCCGGTTTGATCACGCAAGCGATCACGACAGTCAGCATGAAGAGTGCCGCCAAACCTAGGCCCGGGATGATCCCCGCCAAGTACAGCTTGGGCACGGACGAGTTCGTCAACACGCCGTAGATGACCAGATTGATCGACGGCGGAATCAGTATCCCCAGTGTGCCGCCCGCAGCGAGACTGCCCAAGAACAGCGGCTCGTTATAGCCGTACTTCTTGATCTGCGGCAGCGCGACCGTGCCAACCGTGGCGGCCGTGGCCACACTGGACCCGGAGGTCGCGGAAAACAAGGTCGATGCACCGATATTGGCATGCATCAATCCCCCCGGCAACCACGACAGCCAAAGGCTCATCGCGCTATACATGCGTTCGGCAAATCCAGAGCGCAACAGGATTTCGCCCAACATGATGAACAAGGGAATCGCCACGAGCAGAAATTCGTTATTCGTGCTCCAGGAGACTTCTCCCATGGCGCGCGTGAGCGGCAGCATCGAATACAGCGGGTCCAGGATCAGACCCAGCACGCCCAACGCCGCACCGACCGGAATCGAAATGCCGATGAGCACCAACAGTAGTGTCAGAGCAGTCGTGATCATGCTGCATCCCCTTTCACCATACGCTCGCCGGCGGCGGCTTCTTCCTCGGCCTCTTCTCGCGTGGAGCGCACGCCGCAGATGGATTTGACCAACGCGATGTCACCCGTCACCAGCGCCAGCGAGGCACGCACCAGCATCAGGGCTACGGTGATGCACATCCACACCAGCCCGAGCCACCACAACCCCTGAGGAATCCAAAGCGGAGTCGCCAACGGCGTATTCGCAGCGGAACGGCTGGTCCATGAGGTCTGCACGATCTCGAGGGCGTAATACGTCAGATACGCCATGAAAATGCCCAACGCGACCAATGCAATCCAGTCAAGCAAGGCCGATACGCGTACCGGGAAGAACTGATACAGAACGTCCACACGCACATTGGCGCGTTGCAGGGTGGCAAACGCCAAGGCCCACGTCGTGCTGATCGCAAACGCGTAGCTGGACAACTCGTCTGCGCCGCCCGTCGTAAAGCCAAAGAGCTTGCGTGCCACGACGTCGAATGAAATCAATAGCACGCTGGCCAGAATGAGCGCGCCTCCAGCCCAGACGGCCGCTCGCGAAAAGGACTCTGCACAGCGCAATAGCTTGCCCAGAGCTCGAAAATGTTCGGATGAGGTCATAAATATCTGCCTTCGTTGCCGCGCATCAACGCGAGCGTCATCTCACGTGCGATGCACGACGTGTATTGCGATGACGGCGCACCTGTTCAGCGCGGCCATCTAAACGATGTGTCACCATCGTTTGACGACATGACTACCCAGAGCGCCAGGCGCTATGAGGTAGTCATGTATCAGCCATTATTTCTTGGCCACGACGTCCAGCTCTTTGCCGATGGTCGCGTTGAAGTCCTCGACGCATTGCGCCGAGCAGCGTGCCGCCCATTTCGGCAACACGGCTTCAGCCAGGACTTTCTTCAGCAGTTCGCGATCGGCGTCCGTAGGCTGGACCAACACCATCTTGCCCTTGACGGGATACGGACATGCGGCTGCGCCCGTATTGCAGTCATAGCCTTCTTGCGTCTGACGGGCAGCGGCGTCCCAGATATCGTCGACCAATTTGTCGATGTTGGTCTGCAGGAACGTCTGCACCTTGGGATCCAGCTTGTCCCAGGCTTTTTGGTTCACTGCATGAATCTGCTGATTCCAGTTGATGGGCAAGGCATACAGGTGCGTGGACACCTCGTACCATTTCGCGGAATAGCCGGACAGCGAGCCGGTGATTGCGCAATCCACGACCTTGTTTTGCAGCGCAGGAACCACCTCGCCAAATGCCATGGTGACGCTGGACCCGCCCAGGGCCTGCACAAATTCGGCGGTCGTGCGGCTGCTGGTGCGGACCTTTTTGCCTTTGATATCGGCCAGGCTCTTGATGTCGGCATTGCAGAACAGCACTTGGCCAGGATAGGTCGAGATGCCCAGCAGCTTGACGTTGGCGCCCTCGCCATAGACCTTGGCATAGACCGGCTCAAAGGCATTCGTCACCGCACGCGCGGTTTTGACATCTGGGGCCAGGCCAGCCAGATCGATCGCCTCGTTGATCGGATTGTCGCTGGCAAAATAAGACAGCGTGGCGGTGCCGAATTCGATCACGCCCTGTGACATCAGTCGCAGCAGCTCAGGGCCTTTCAAACCCATTTCGTTAAAGCCTTTGATGTCCGCCGTCACCTGGCCTTTGGATAGCTCGGGAATGGTCTTGGTCCAGAATGGTTTTTCGTAGTCGTTGTAGGCGGTCAGGTTGCTCAGGCCACCGACGACTTTCAAATGCGTCTTGGGCAGATCCTGAGCATGTGCGGCAGTGCTCAACAACGCTGCGGCGATGGCAGCAGTGATCAACGGCTTCTTCATGGAGGCTCTCCTTGCAGGCGGGATTCGATACGCGCCAGGCCCCGTTACCCGATGACGCGCTGCGATCAGCAAAACGACCGCCGCAGATTGTCTGCAGCCGGCCTTGCTCTCGCACGCATTCCACCGGCTGGACATAAACCTGTCCAATCGTAAGTTGCGATGCTGAGATATAAATATTCTTTATGTCTCTGTGCAGAACAGAAGACCAATCGGCGCAAAGCCAATAACGGCGCGGGTTTGCCGCCAGGTAGCCACAAAGCGCATCAGGACGTTGAATGCGGCTGAACAGCTGATCAATCGCAAGGCATCAGGGAAAGCCCTAGCCCATTTAGCATCCAACCCGGCCCTCACCGCCGTAGTCAATAGTGCTCCAACAGGTACGTTGTCCCGATGCGATTGCGGGGTGCGGTAAATTACGAGCCCGCTATCCCGCTCTGCGGCAACGGCTGCAATTTTCCTTCGGCCGCTTGCTGCGCCAGCAACGCAATCGTGCGGGCCACATGGCTGTCCGGTCCTTGTACCCACGTCGCAGTAAAGGCCAGATCGGGCAAGGGATCGGCCTGAACATTCAGGATGCGCAACTCGCCATTGGCAAGCTCTTTATCCAGAAATACCGGCGCGATGACACTGGTGCCGATGCAATCCAGCGTCATGCGCACCACCATCGACAGCGAAGCACTGCCGTACATGCGTGGGGCTTGCACGCCAGCGCGCGTCAACATGTCACGCACCATTTGATAAGGCCGGCTGCTCGAGGGATACGTAATCAGCGGCAGCTTGCCTATGCGCTCCAGCGTCAGCGGCTCTGGCCCCAGCGCCAGACGCGGGCTGGCCACCCACGCCAACGGATAGGCGCACAGTGGCAGATTCTCGAACCGCGGCTCGAGGATCGGCCCCATCAAGAAAGCCAGGTCAATCTGACGCGATGTCAGGTGGCTATGCAGGACGGATGTCGTATCGACCTCGATCTGCAGCACCAGCGCCGGATAGGCGGCATGCACGTGCTCGATCAGTAATGGCAACCAGGTCTGGACAATGGTCTCGGCCACACCCAGACGCAATGGCCCGCGCATCACGTTCTGTTCGCGCGCCGCTCGCAACATATCGCTGCGCAGCTGCAGCATGCGCTCGGCATGTGACAACAGCTCTTGCCCTTTGCCAGTCAGCGTCACACCCCGGGCGTCACGTTCAAACAGCCGAACTCCCAGGTCGCCTTCCAACGAGGCGATCCGCTGAGAAATAGCCGGCTGCGTGGTGTTGAGTTTCTCCGCCGCCGCCCGAAAACTGCCCAGCGTGGACACCCAAAAGAAAGTTTCGATGTTGCGTAGATCGATCATGGTCCGCTCATCATAGCCGCCACCTCCGTTTCCTAGGGATAGGCGTATTATGTTGCGTTTTACCGAGCCGGCCTTGCGCCGGCTTGCGTTTGCCCTGTACTAGAACCAAGGAGACTCGCATGCACCGGGCCGCCGCCGGATCCAGACCGGCAGCTTCGCCATTGCCCTCTGCGCCGCGCGCCCCGTCTGCGCGCCCCGTGTTAGGCATTGTCCTGTTGATTTTGTCGGCCTGGACGCTCACGTGCCTGGATGCCAGCGGCAAATGGGTGATGGAGGCAGGCGTACCCTTGTGGTTTCTGTGCTGGGTACGTTATATGGTGCATCTGGTGCTGGTGCTGGGACTGGTGTTGCCCAAACGGGGCATGGGCATTTTGCGCAGTACACGCCCGCGGGAGCAGCTCATCCGTGGCGGCGCGATGCTGTGCGCAACCGCGGCTTTCTTTACCGCACTGAGCTATATGCCGCAGGCCGAGGCCACGGCCATCAACTTCCTGGCGCCGTTGCTGGTCTTGGCCCTGGCCCCCTGGGTGCTGAAAGAACCTGCCCGCATGTCGCGCTGGGTCGCGGCCGCAGTCGCATTCTGTGGCGTGCTGATCATCATCCGCCCGGGCGGTGGCCTGCATCCCCTAGGCGTGCTCTTCGGCCTGTTGACGGCTTGCTGCTTTACCGCGCAATACATCGCCACGCGCCGCATCGCCGGTGACGACCCGTACACCTCGCTGATCTGGAGCGGCGCCGTGGGCGCGGTCTGTCTGACCCTGATGTTGCCCTTGATCCTGCCGACTGCGCTTCCGGTACTCAGCAATCTGAGTCCCGGTAATTGGATGCTGCTGATTTCGACCGGGTTCTCAGGCGCGTTGGGCCATCTGCTGCAAATCGGGGCCTATCGCAATGCGGCGGCGTCAACGCTGGCGCCATTCGTCTACCTGCAGATCGTCAGCGCGACGACGGTGGGTTGGCTGGCGTGGGGGCACTTTCCCGATGCGCTGACATGGCTCGGGATTGCGATCATCTGCGCCAGCGGTATCGTGACGGGGCTGATTGAATGGCGCCGGGGTCAGGTCACTGCACGCCAAGTACGGCAGGCTTGACAGGCCATGCGGCCCATCAAGCGTCGAGTATGCGCCCAGCCGATAGCACCAATTGCTGGCCACACCGCGAGGCCAGTTGCGGGTCATGGGTGACCAGAATCAGCGTCGTCCCCTGCTCGCGATGCAAATCGAACATGAGGTCTATCACCGTCTCACCCGTCGCGGCATCGAGACTGCCGGTGGGCTCGTCGGCAAATAGCAGATCGGGCTGCACCACGAACGCGCGCGCCAATGACACGCGCTGCTGTTCGCCGCCAGAGAGCGTACGAGGATAGTGATGCAGGCGTTCTCCCAGGCCGACGCGTTGCAACATGCTCTGGGCGGCCTCTCGCGCCGGCTGGCCGGCGAGCTCTAGCGGCAACATGACATTTTCCAGGGCCGTCAGATTGGGCAGCAACTGAAAAGACTGGAACACGAATCCCACATGCCGGGCACGCAACTGCGCACGGCCGTCCTCGTCCAGGGAAAACAAGTCTTGTCCCGCCAGCCGGACCGTGCCCGACGAGGGAACATCCAACCCCGCCATCAGTCCCAATAAGGTAGATTTACCGGAGCCGGAACTGCCAGTGATCGCCAAAGCGCTGCCGGCAGCCACCGTAAAATCGATATTTTGCAGGATCGACAAGGTACCCCCGGCATCGGAAACCTGTTTGCCCAGCCCTGAGACTTCAATCGAGACCTTACTATCCATGCGTATGCTTTTCCGTTGTTTTGCCATAGGCGCGTTGGCCATTTCCGCGACAGCCTTCGCTCAGACCCCCAATCCCGCCGCGGGTTCCGCAACACACACCTTACTCGTCGTTGGTGACAGCTTGTCGGCCGAGTATGGCTTGACGCGCGGATCCGGTTGGGTGGACTTGCTGGCCAAGCGAATGTCAGAACAATACCCTAACTATCAGGTTGCGAACGCCAGCATCAGCGGCGACACGACGAGCGGGGGGCTCGCCCGCCTGCCAGCACTGCTGCAGCGCCATCATCCAGATATTGTCGTGATCGAACTGGGCTCGAATGATGCGCTGCGCGGCCTGTCGCTACAGATGACCGAGCAGAATCTGCGCACGATGACACAGAACGCGCAAAAAGCCGGGGCCCAGGTGCTATTGGTGGGCATGCAGATCCCGCCGAACTATGGCCGGGATTACACCCAGCGCTTTGCCAGCATCTTTCCGGCGGTCGCCAAATCCGAGCAAGCTCATCTGGCGCCCTTCCTGATGGAAGGCATCGCCACGGACCGCACGCAGTTTCAGGCAGATGGCATTCATCCCAATGAGCAAGCGCAACCTGCCCTGCTTAAAAACGTATGGGCCGCATTGCGGCCCATATTGGAAACAACAAGCAAAACGGCTAAACAGCCTTAGCCTGCGGCCGATTCGGGGTCATCCGACCCCTTGATCGCATTCGCCGCCTCGGGCAGGATCTTGACCTGATATTGCTCGCGCAGCATTTTCATGATGGCAGCGGACTCGGCGTCGCCCCAGGCGGCGCTGAGTTGCCGGCTAAAGAGCTCGGAGTCAGCGGCCTCGACTTTGCCGGGCTCGACCTTGTCCAGGCGCACCACCACATAATCATTGCCGTCGACAGCGCCTGCATACGCGGGCACAGGCTGCGAGGGCAAACGCATCGCGGCCTGCAACACGGGCGCAGTCAACTGTTGCGGTTGTTCGCGCGTCACGGTGATGCTGGCGCCAAAGCCCTCGGGCAGGCTGGCCGCATCGGCCGACCAGGTTTTCAGGGCCTCCTCGCCTGCCTTGCGGGCAGCCTCGGCCGCTCGCTCGTTGGTGAGGCGATCACGGATGGAGTCGGTGACCTTGTCCAGCGGCGAAACGTGTTGCGGCTGAACCTCTGCCGCCCGCACGACGAGCAAGGTGTCAGACGACAGCTCGATCACGCCGGAATTCAGCTTTTCACGCAACGTATCGTTCGAGAACAGGGATTCACGCACGCGCGGATTGTCCAGCAAGGCCGCATCGCTGCTGGCCGATGCCGGATTCGCACCGACAGTTTTATCCGCGGGCAGCAGCCCCTGGCGAGTAATGCCGCTGACGCTGCGAATCTTCAGGCCCAGCGCATCGGCGGCAGGCTGCAGGCTGTCGCGCTGGTCATAGACGATCTCGGTCAGCTTGGTCGCCATCTCCGCAAATCGCGTCGCCGCGATCTGCTTGCGGATCTCGGCCACGATCTCGTCGCGAACCTCGGCCAGGGGCTTGGCGCTTGCCGGCTGGATGTCGGTCACCTGGATCACGTGAAAGCCCGACGGGCTCTCGACAACCCCGGACACCTGGTCCTTGTTCAGGCTGAAGATGGTCTTGTTCAGGTCGCCGGTCAGCATGCCGGAGGCCATCCATCCCAGATCGCCACCCTTTTGGGCCGAGCCTGCGTCCTGCGAGTTGGCTTTGGCCAGATCGGCAAAGCCAGCCGGATTGGCGGCGGCCTGCTGGGCCAGCGACTCAGCCTTGGCACGAGCCGCCTGGCGATCCGCATCCGAAGCGCCGGCGGCCACCTGAATCATGATGTGGCTGGCGCGTCGGCGTTCGGGCTGGCCAAAACGGTTCTTGTTCTGTTCGTAATAGCCGGTGATGTCCTCGTCTTTGACTTGGATGTCTTGCGATGCGGCAGCCTCGTCCAGCACCAGGTATTGCGCGGTGACTTGCTCAGGAACCGTCAGCTGCTGTTGATTGGCGTCGTACCAGGTCTTGATGTCCTCGGGGGACACGGATACCTGAGTACGGTAATCAGCAGCCGCAAAGCGGCGCAATTGCACGGTGCGTTCCTGGGTCAGGGCCGACTCCAGCGACGCCGTCACGGCCGCAGGCGCAGTAGCGGACTCCGCCACGGGCTGCAGCACGCGTCCGATCGCCAGATCGCTGCGCAAGCCGGCCTCGTACATCGTAGGCGTCATTCCCTGGCTGGCCAACACCTGGCGATAGCGCTCAGGCGAGAAACGGCCGTTATCCTGGACCTGGGGAATAGAAGCGATGGTGTTGCGCAGCGTGCTATCCGAGACCGAAAAACGGTTGTCCTGAGCCACCTGGGCCAAGAGGCGCTGGTCGATCAACTGGTTCAAGAGTTGCTCACGCATAGCCGGCGTATCGACCAGTGCGGGGTCATAACGGCTGCCCAGGCGTTGGCGGAAATTCTCGAGCTGATTGCGGTGCGCATTGTCGAACTCGCCGCGCGTAATGGGTTGCCCGGCGACCGTGGCCAACTCCGGTTCACGGTTGATAAAGCTGTCATAGCCCTGGATGCCGACCAGGAAAAACGACGGCACGATCAAAATCAGCAGAATGAACTGCATCCAGCGACGGTGATTGCGTATTAGTTCGAACATGGAATCCTTGTTTGCCCTACGCGGCGCCCGGCAAAAACGGACCCCGCGCCGCAAAAAAACGCATCAAAACAGACCGCAACGCCAATCTCATGAATGGCATTATCCCGAGACACATGTTTTGTCTCGCGATGGCCCGGCACAAATAAATACGCCACGCTTGCCACGGCGCGGCGGCGCTGCCCAAAAGGGGCTCCCCTGAGGGAAGGCTTTCCCATCTGCGGCCGATGGCACATCACCCTCCACCCGCCGACAGGACACCCCCGACGGGATGTTTTTGCCTTGAGGCAGCCGGGGCAAAAAAGGGCGAACCGATTCGCCCTTGCCACTGCTGTAACCGCACTAGGTTAGCCGCCGGAGTTTACCATTGTCAGCGGGATATCAGACAAGCAGTTTGGCAGCGTCCGGCAGAGGGGCGACTTCGACCGTCAAGTGACGGATTTCATCGATAGACGCGAGTTTGGCGCGAATCTCGCCTGCGGTAATACCAGCCGCCGCCTTGACGCAGACGATGGCTGCCCGCGCCTGCGGGCCGATCTGCCAGACGTGCAGGTCAGTGATGGTCGTGCCGGCGCATGATTCAAGGGCGTCCCGGATTTCCTCGGCGACGTGATCATCCGTGGCATCCAGCAGGACGCTGCTGGTATCGCGCATCAGTGTCCAGGCCCAGCGCGCGATGACGGCCGCCCCGACGATGCCCATGACAGGATCGAGCCATACCCATCCGAGATAGCGGCCTGCCAGCAAGGCCAGAATAGCCAATACCGAGGTCAAGGCATCGGCCATCACATGTAAGTAGGCCGAGCGCAGGTTGTTGTCCTGGCCGTGGCCATGACCGCTGTGCTCGTGAGTGTTGTCGTGGAGATGATGGTCGTGACTGGCATGTCCGTGGCTGTGCGCCTCATGGCTACCGTGGGCCCGGTGACCGTGCGAGTGATGAGGGTGCCCATGGTGATGCCCGTGCCCGCCCGAGAGCAACATCGCGCTCACGATATTGACCAGCAATCCGATGACCGCAATAACGGTGGCCTCGCCGAACGCCACCGAGCTCGGATTGACCAATCGGAGTGCCGATTCCACCCCGATGGCCAGCGCCACGATGCCCAGAATCAGCGCGGAGGCGAAACCAGCCAGCTCCCCGACCTTGCCCGTCCCGAAGCTGAATGCACGGTCATCCGCATGACGTTTGGCGTATCCGTATGCCGCAGCTGCGATGCCCAGCGCCCCAGCGTGGGTCGCCATATGAAAACCATCGGCCAACAAGGCCATGGAGCCCGTGACATAGCCGGCGATGACCTCCCCCACCATCATGACGAACGTCAGGGCGACGACCCAGGTCGTCCGCTTTGCGTTGGCGTCGTGGTCGCGGCCGAGGAACGAATGTCCATGCTGGTCTGCTGACAGATTGTCGCTCGTATTCATTGTGTCACTCAATAGGCCCGGATTACCGAGACGGAAAGAATGCAACGGCAAGGCCGCAGGATCGGCTGATACCTGTGTCTGATGTCATGGACGGTCAACGGTCCACTATTTGGAATAGCGCCGGATGGCCGTGACCAGCGCCTCGACCCCCTGCTGCCGTTCGTCTGCACTCAAATCCGGATGAGCGACATGCTCTCGGGCATGGGCCTCCAGCAGTTCATCCAACAGGCCATTCAGCGCGCCTCGGGTCGCTGCGACCAGATGCAGGATTTTGTCGCAGTCGGCCTCGTTTTCCAGAGAACGCTGGACGGCATGGACCTGCCCAGCGATCCGTTGAACGCGCTTGAGCAGCTCGTCTTTGTGCGTCGAGATGTGCGACATAGGATACCCCCCTTAGGTATAAAAAGATTAACACGAAGTCTGATAAAATCGCCGTTCTCTCTGGGGAGTAGCTTCCTTTCAGGATTTTCTGAAAGAGGCTTGCGTCAACATTCTTGGCCCGACGGCCATGGCGCAAGCGGCCTGTGTGGCTTGGCGAGACCATAGATCCTTCACATTGCGCCGGGCGTGTGAATGGTCTGTGCTGTCTATGCCCGGTTGATTAGGTCAACATGAACGCACTTTCCACGCTCGTGCTCGCCCTGGCGATGTCTACGGATGCTTTTGCCGCCGCTGTCAGCAAAGGCACCGCCCTCAAAAACCCCAAATTCCCCGAGGCCCTCAGAACCGGCGTCATCTTTGGCGTCATCGAAGCGATCACTCCGCTCATCGGATGGGGCCTCGGCTCTGTCGCCGCCCAGTATGTGCGCGAATGGGATCATTGGATCGCCTTCGCCATGCTCTGTATTTTGGGGCTGATGATGATCCGCAATGCCTTCAAGCTGGAGAATGAGGAAACAGCCCCGGTAAAACGCCATTCTTTCTGGCTATTGGCCGCCACGGGTTTTGCCACGAGCATCGATGCCATGGCCGTTGGCGTCAGCCTGGCCTTTATTGACAACAATATTGTGGTCACCGCCATTGCGATTGGCTTGGCCACGACGCTCATGGTGACAATAGGCGTGCTGGTGGGCCGAATTCTGGGCAGCATCGCGGGCAAGCGCGCGGAAATCCTGGGCGGAATTGCGCTAATCGGGATCGGCTCAACGATTCTTTACGAGCATCTCACGGCAGCCGGGCTCTGAACGGTGTTCCAGGCCATGGCTATGCAACAGCCTCAGGGCCGTGCAGATCAAGCGGCTTTCGACAACCGCTGTGCCGAGGCCAGCATGTCCGCCCGTTGCGCAATACGGCCATGGATCGCCGCGATCTCCTGAGCCTGACGCAGCGCCTTGAAGCCAGGCCGATCCGCCATGCGGCGGCGTTTATCTTCAGGGCGCAGTGCGGTGACATCGACGTTCTGAAAGAAATCGCGATTACCGCCATCCGCCCACGACTCGGAATAGACGCCATGGGCCAGCACCACATCGAACTGGTCCAACTCAACGTGGTAGTACGACACGCTTGTCACCTGCTCTTCCTGCGTGATCGTGATGCCATTGATCAGATCATGCGCACGCACCAGCACGCCATCGACGTACAGATGATGCCAAGGTGAGACGAGCAGATCCTGTGCCGGTTGGTTGTCGCCCAATGCATCCTTGCGAATACGTACCGGTGCGCAGCGGGCTTTTTGTCCGGGGGTACGCAATCCAAACGCGCCATAGTTGCGCCACCCTATCCACTTGACCGTACGCCATCCCGTGCTGCCACGGACTTGGCAGCCCGGCTCGAGGTCTTCGATGGCTACTGGCCCCAAGAGGGTCTCAATCAACGTGCCACGCACAAAACATACTGGAAACACGTCCGCGGGATCAGTCGAAAAAGGAATCGTGTCGCCGACTTCGTAGGACTGGCTGAAGTCAGTGGTCAGATAGGATAGATAGGGCGCGCCGGCCATCTGCGCCACGATACCTGTACTCGTAGTACCGACAATCGTCACGTCCTCGAAGAGTTGTGTCTCTCCATTGCTAGTGGTCTCGACCGTCAAGGTATCCCCGATCGCGAAACTGCCATCATCGGACGCTTCGGTGACGCGGTAGGTCACATTCGATGTCACGGGTATCTTGTAAAGCACGACACCCGCGTTGTCTACGAGATAGCCATGACTATCACCCGGGTACTCGAACGTAAATGATTGGCTCACTGCGATTCCTTTTAATCAACCGAGCGCCAGAAGCGTTCACTGCTAACGCAGCCAGACACACCATGACAATAAATGCTGTTTTCTGTTTAAAAATATAGCATTTGATGGTCAAAATGTGATCAAAAAGAATCGGCAGCAATAATCAGAAACAGTTAGCCAGGATGACACAATCGGCCCGCTGCGCAAGACGGCCATGGATCGCCGCGCTCTCGCGCGCCCGACGCAGCCTCGCAGCCTTGAAGCCGCAACGAGCGGCGATGCGGCGTTGCTTATCCTCGGGGCGCAAAAACCAGGGCGACGAACAGCCCGGCCTGCCCTGCGCCTCACCCACGCCGCGCGGCCTCAATGGTAGCGATATCGATTTTTTTCATCGTCATCATGGCGTCGAACGAGCGTTTTGCGACGGCCGGATCAGGATCGGTGATGGCTTCGAGCAGAACGCGGGGCGTGATCTGCCACGACAACCCCCAGCGATCCTTGCACCAGCCGCAGTCGCTTTCCTGCCCCCCATTACCAACGATGGCATTCCACAGCCGATCCGTTTCCGCCTGATCTTCCGTGGAAATCTGGAACGAAAACGCTTCGCTGTGCTTGAAAACCGGGCCACCGTTCAGACCGACGCATGGAATACCCGCGACGGTGAATTGCACCATCAAGACATCGCCCTGTTTGCCATCGGGATAGTCGCCCGGGGCGCGGAGAATATCCCCTACCGAGCTATTGGGAAAGGTTTCGGCGTAGAACGTCGCAGCATCCAACGCGTCGCGGTCGAACCATAAACAGATTGTGTTCTTGCTGATCATTGCGCGTCTCCTCAAAGAAATACCAGGTCATCTACCCCCTCAAAGTAACGCAAATCGTCCCCAGCGCGAATCCCGTATCGGTCATGTGAACCATAAAAAAGGCGCCCGCAACATGCCGGGCGCCGAATGTCACACGCGTGCAGAACAATCAGTCTTTATAGACCTTGATCTGATCGCTCTTGAGCACGTCCGCATTCAAGCTCTTTTCAATCCAGCCCATCGACGTTTCCTCAACGCCCGGGGTCACCAGATCCGCCGGCACGATGGTGATATCCGACAGCACCTTGAACGGATACTTGTCGCTCTTTTTGGTCACGCCAAAGAGCTGCGCCTCCAGGCTCTGTCCGTCGACGCGATTGAGCGTCAGCTCACGCCCAAAGCCTTTGAACTTGATGTCGTGCATTGCCGCGGCCACCTGCTCCGGCGTGGGCCATGCGCCGCCGTTGTCCTTGATGGCCTTTTCGTAGCCCGCTTTCAGGCCATTGAGGGCTTGCACCATGTGGTACACCGAGTAAATCGGATAGGCGCCGGTCTTGTCATGGAATTTCTTGATGAATGCCTGGTGGGCGGGATCATCCTTGGTTTCCGGGTGCAGGAAATAGTGGTCGCCGCGCGCCCCGATGTAGACGCCTTCGGGCAGTGCGTTGCCCAGCCGCTCGAGCGAGCTTTCGGCCAGCGACAGGACGAATGTCGAGTTCTTGAACAGGTTACGCTGCGAAGCCTGGCGCACGAAATTATCCAGATCGCCGCCCCACGAGGTCGACAGGATCACGTCCGGACGCAGCGCCTGCAAACGGCTGATTTCCGTGGAAAAGTCCGCCGCGCCGAATTTCGGGAACATCTCGGCGACGACTTTCACGTCGGGTTTGAATTTCTTCAGCGCTGCCATGAAGATGTCGCGCGAGTCGCGGCCCCAGGCGTAGTCCTGGTTGACGATGGCCAGCGTCTTGAAGTCCGGCTTCACCTTCATCAGGTACAGCACCTGTGCCACCATCTCGGTGGTGGCGTTGGCCTGGGTACGAACGACGTATTTGTATTTCTTGCCCTCCAGGGCCTTTTCCGTGCCGCAGTCCCACAGCACGTTCAGGACTTTCAGGTCCTCGGCCACGGGCGCCACGATGTTGCAGTGGCCGCTGGAAATCGCCGACAGCATGACCCGCGTGCCGCCCTCTGCCAGACGGCGATACTCGGTCAGGAGCTTTTCGCCGCCGCCGCCCTCGTCGATATAGCTGGGCACGATTTTCACGCCATCGATGCCGCCATTGGCATTGATGTCCTGGATCAAAATCTCGGCAGCATCGCGGGCGGGAATGCCGAACACCGAGGCCGAGCCCGACAAATAGGTCGAGATGCCGACACTGAGCTCTTTGGGTTTGTCGGCGGCGTGGGCGAATGCCGCCACGCTCGATAGCAGCACGGCGCCCAGCAAGGGGGTCAGCCTGGAAAGTTTCTTCATTGTGTTGTCTCCTGTCCAACAGTTCATAAGATTTATCGATTGACCAAGCAGGCCACTGGCCCACTTGGTCGATGCGGTGTCAGGTCCGTTGATTCGTCTGAGGTTTTGGACAAGACACCCCTCTCGATCCCATCAGCGCATTCAGCCTGAAATCTGGCCGTTAAAACACAATCGCGTCGCGCAGATTGCTCCCTGTCGCCAGCTCGTCGAAGCCCTCGTTGATCTGATCCAGCGTAAAGGACTTGCCCATCATTTTGTCTACCGGCAATCGGCCGCCTTTGTATAGATCGATGTAGCGTCCAATATCGATGGCAGGAACGCCCGAGCCTAAATAGCTGCCGCGGATTTCACGCTCCTCGCCCACCATCTGAGAAAGTGACAGCGAAAAACCCAGTTTGGGATTCGGCAGGCCCGAGGTGATGGTCGCACCGCCCCGCCGGGTGAGTTTGTAGGCCGTTTCAAACGCGGGCACCGCACCCGCCATATCCAGCCCATAATGCACACGGCCGCCGGACAGGTCATAGAGATCGTCATCGCTCTTGACCTGCTTGGGGTTCACCGTATGCGTGGCGCCCAGCTCACGCGCCAACGCCAGTTTGTCGTCGGAAAGATCCACCGCCACCACCCGGCGCGCGCCAGCTGCGACGGCAGCGAGCAAGGCGCTCAGCCCCACGCCGCCCAAACCGACAATCGCCACATCGTCGCCCGCCTTGACGCGAGCGCGGTTCAACACCGCTCCCGCCCCGGTCAAGACAGCACAACCGAATAGTGCCGCCTCGCGATGGGACAGTTCGACGTTGACCTTGACGCATGAACGGCGTGACACGACGGCGTATTCGGCAAAGCACGACACACCCGTGTGGTGATTCAAATACTCGTCACCGACATGCAAGCGCCGCGCGCCGCTCAACAATGTCCCTTGCGTATTTGCGGCCGCCCCCGGTTCACACAGTGCCGGCCTGCCCTCCAGGCAGGGATGGCAGCAGCCGCAGCTGGGGACGAAGACCATGGCGACATGATCGCCGGCTTTCAGATCCGTGACACCGGCGCCAACCTCGACGACCTCGCCCGATGATTCATGGCCGAGCACCATAGGCAGGCTGCGCGGGCGATCCCCATTGATGACGGATAGATCTGAATGGCAAAGGCCCGCAGCACGGATACGCACCAAGACTTCGCCGAAGCCTGGCGGGTCCAGTTCGACTTCGGTGATTTGCAAGGGACGGCTGTCTGCATACGGCGCGGCCAGGCCCATATTACGCAAAACGGCAGCTTTGATTTTCATCGACAACTCCGAAAAATCTGAACGCATGGCTGCTGCGAACGGCTGCAGCAAAGACACATCTATGTAAAACGTCAGGCACCCAGTTACACGACAGCCTCCCAATACGAATTGCTAAACGCCGGGCTGCAGGACTACGTCCTTCAATGGCGCCACACAGGATCGCATGACTACGCCCGTCAACGCACGCCGCTGTGCATCAAATCGTGCGGCCGCCGTCCACCGGGAACTCGACGCCAGTGATGAACTCTGCGGCATCGCTGGCCAGATAAAGCGCCGCTGCGGCGACATCCGACGGTTGGCAGAAACGGCCCAGTGGAATCGTGGACGAAAATTTCGCGCGGTTCTCCGGCGTGTCCGGCAATCCCATGAACAATTCGAACATCCCCGTCACACCCATCACCGGGCAAATGGCGTTGACACGGATATTGTCGGGGCCCAGTTCAACCGCCATCGATTTGGACAACACGTTTACCGCGCCTTTGGAGGCGTTGTACCAGCTCAACCCGGGACGCGGCCGGATGCCGGCGGTGGAACCGATGTTCAGGATCACACCGCGTTTTTGCTGGCGCATATGCGGGATAACGGCCTGCGACATGTGATAGATGGATTTCACATTGATCGCGAACATACGATCAAACATTTCCTCATCCACATCCAGCATGGGCTGGTTCTTATGGGTGATGGCGGCGTTGTTCACGACGATGTCCAGTCCGCCAAATGCCTCCAGGGTATGCTTGACCATCGCGTCGATGTCCGCGCGGCTGGAGACATCCGTCTGCAGTGATAGCGCAACGCTGCCGATCTCGCCGGCCACACGATCAGCGGCTTTTTTATTGATGTCGGCGATCACCACCTGAGCGCCCTCTTTGGCGAAAAGCTTGGCGATGCCTTCGCCAAAGCCACTGCCTGCGCCCGTGATGATGGCGACTTTGCCTTGTAATTGACCCATATCTCTCTCCGTCTTCTGCCTGGGGTTACTTACCGTGTTGCCAAATAGTCTTCAGTGGCGAGAACACTATTCACTGAGGGCCACCCGTATTGGGTTTACCTGCGCCCGTGTCATGAAGGTTCCCTTCAATTCAGTGCGATCGCGCCACGCTCGATGGTCCAGATCTGGTCCGGGATATCGCCGAGCAGTTTGACGTTGGACTCGGTAATCACCACACACAGATCGGGTTGCAAGTCTTTCAACCGGGCCAGAGCCTCGGTGTAGTCGCGCGCGAGCTTCGGCGCCAGCCCCTGAAAGGGCTCGTCCAGCATCAACAGGCGCGTGCCCACCATCACTGCTCTGGCGAGCGCCACCATCTTGCCCTGCCCGCCCGACAACGCCGCCCCGGAACGCGCCAACATGGGTTCCAGCTGAGGCACAACCTTCAGCACCGTGTCGATACGTTGCCGGATCGCTTCATTCGATTGTCCCTGTACTTCGCAAGGCAGACGCAGGTTCTGCTCCACCGTCATCGTGGGAAAAATCACGCGATCCTCGGGGGAATAGCCGATCTGGTGTGCCGCTCGCAGATGTCCCGGCAGCGCCGAGAGCTCAATGCCGTCGAACTCGATACGCCCGGATTTCAGCCGAGTCAGACCCATGATGGTGCGTAATAGCGTCGTCTTGCCCGCGCCATTGCGGCCGACAATGCCGATCGTTTTCGCCGCCTCAAATCGGGCAGTGACATCACGCAGAATGCGGTTGCCGGCGAGGTCTACGTTAATGGCCGATAGATTCAACATGGCTCATACCCCCAGGACTTCGCTCTTGATTTGCGGATGGTTCAGGACGTGCTCGGGCGAACCGTCGGCAGCGACCTTGCCGGCGATCCACGCCGCCACGCGCGTGGCGTAGCGAGATACGATATCCACGTCGTGTTCCACAAACCAGCTCGTCACCCGGCGCTCGTCCAGGGCATGCATGACGGTTTCCATCAAGCCGTGCTTGTCCTCCGAGGCTACGCCACTGGTGGGCTCGTCCATGATCAGGAGTTTGGGTTGCAGGGCCAACGCCATGGCCACGTCCAGCAGCTTGCGTTTGCCCTCCGGCAGCTCAATGCAAAGCGCCTCGGCGTCCGGCAACAATCCCACCAGATCCAGCGTCGCATCGACTTCCCGACCATCTATGGTGTGCTCCAGGGCACGGAACCAGCTCAGGTCTTTATTGCGTCTCGCCGCAGCAATTTGCACGCATTGGCGCACCGTGTGCTCTGTAAACAACTGCGGCAGTTGAAACGAGCGCCCCAGGCCAAGCCGCACGATCCTGCGCGGTGCCATGCCGGTCACGTCTTTGCCGTTGAAGTAGACCTTGCCCTTTGAGGGCTTCAGGTATCCGGTGCAGATGTTGATGAACGTGGTCTTGCCCGCACCGTTTTGCCCGATCACGGCAAGGCGTTCGCCCTCATGCAGCTCAAAATCAATATTGTCCGCCGCCACGACGCCGCCAAAGGCGAGCGTCAGGCCGGTCGTCTTCACTAACGGTTCCATGCTCAGTTCCTTGCCGGTTTGGAGTTGGCCATGCGCTTCATGATCTGACCGACAAAGCCGGTCGGGAAAATAAAGATCACCAAGATCAACGTCAGCCCCAACAGGAACTGCCACAGCCCGGGGAAATAGGCGGCCGAGGCCAGCTTGACGAATTCGAACGCGGCGGCTCCCAGGAATGCGCCAGCCGCGTGGCCCGCCCCGCCCAGAATGGTGATAAAGACGAACTCCCCTGACCGTAGCCAGGAACCCAGCTCAGGCGTGACCAGCCCCTGCATCAAGGCAAGCAAAGCACCCGATATACCCACCACCACAGCCGACAGCAGATACCCTTTCCACATGATCAGATATGCGGAAAAGCCCAGGTATTCGATGCGAGTCTCATTGGTCTTGATGGCCGACAATGCCTGCCCGCTACCCGAACGGAAATAACGTTGTACCCACCACGCCAGCAGCAGCGACAACACCAAGGTCAGCACCAGCAGACCACGCTCAAAGGCCGCGCGTTCCATAACCATGCCGAACAAGGTGGGACGCACAATGCGCAATCCATCCGAGCCGCCCGTCAGGTGATAGAGCTTGCCCAGCAACGCAAACAGCACCATGCTGAGCGCGAGGTTCAACATCCCGAAGAAAATCCCCCGGTAACGCACCACGAACGAGCCGACGATCAATGCAGCGGCGAAACTGGCGACCACACCCGCCACGATCAGCAGCAATGCATCTGCGCCGGGCATGGCCCGCGCCAGGAATGCGACCGTATACGCGGAGATGCAGGCATACATGGCATGACCAAACGACACTTGCCCAGCCCGCGCCATGATCGAGACTCCCAGGGCCGCGATCGCGTACGTCAACCCAATCACAATCGGCGTGATGGTCCAGGAAAAGCTATAGCCCACGATGAGCGTGACGATCGCGGCCAATACGCTGAGGATAGGAACGCTCATCAGATCCTCCTTGTTTGAGCCACGGTGAACAGGCCATGCGGCCGGATGATCAGCACGAGCACCATGATGATGTACGGGACGGCGACCTCCAGTTCGGGCGCGGTGTAGACCGTCATGGCGCGGATAATGCCGATCAACAGCGAAGCAATCAGCGCACCCGTGATTTGCCCCAGGCCCGCCGTCGCCACCACAGCAAAGGACAACACTGTCATATCGGTCCCGGCGCCGGGCACGAGCGAGGTCGTCGGCGACGCCAGCGCACCGCCCAAAGCCCCCAGAATCGTCGCGATCACGAAAGTCACCAGGCCGATCTTCTTTGCGTTGATGCCCAAGGACGTGGCGACCTCACGATGGTGGGTCATGGCCACGGTCTGCTTGCCCAGCTTCGTGTGCTTCAGGAAAAACTCCAGAAACACATAAGCCAGTAAAGCGGTCACCGGCACGATGATCAACTGATACGTCGTGTAGGTGATGTCGCCCAACTCGATATTGCCCAACCGGTTTACCACTTCGCTGGCGCTATAGGGCTGTGCGCCCCAGATCATGCGCTGGATGTCTTCCAGCATCAGAAACGCGCCAAAGGTCAGCAGCAGTTTGAGGATGGGATCGTAGTTCTGCGCGCGGCGGATCAGCAGAAACTCCATCACGCCGCCCAACACCAGCCCTACGACAATCGCGGCCGCGAACAGGGCCGCAAACAACAAAATGGGAGATTCGCTATGTGGCGCGAGCGCCATGACAAAAGTGGCCGCCGCATAACCGCCATACGCATAAAACGCGCCGTGAGCGACGTTCAGTATTCCCATGACGCCAAACACCAGCGTCAGGCCCATCGAGACCAGAAATAGCAGGCTGGCATAAGCCACACCGTCTACCAAGGCCAAAGGCAGTAGATCCCAGGTCAAACCTTGTCTCCTTCTTTATGGAATATCACTGGAACGTGGGACCTTGTACCGCAAGCAAAACAAGACCGTGCACGCACAGCGATAGGGAATTACCCGGGTGTGTGTCACACCCTTCTCTGTTGTGGTGACAAAGTATAGGGATGCCCTTCGGTCAGGGGCTATTAAATTTTCTGGAAACCCAGCTTAATGAACCCTGAAGGGTTATTCTTGCAACCTCGACCTTTATTCGGTCTGGTTTTCACTATCTCACGATCATCCCTATGTCCGCTTCCTGGCCATATCCTACTCATATTGCCCATCGCGGCGGCGGCCGCCTGGCCCCCGAAAACACATTGGCAGCGATGCGCGTGGGCGCAAAGCACGGTTTTCGCATGGTCGAGTTCGACGTCAAACTCAGTCGCGATGACATCGCCTTTCTGTTGCACGACGACGACCTGGATCGCACCACAGATGGTTGTGGCCCTGCTGGCGCCCTGCCCTACACGGAACTGGTGTTGCTGGACGCGGGAGGCTGGCATTCACCGGCCTATGTTGGGGAACCTGTTGCCAGCTTTCAGGCCGTAGCCCGCTACGCGATCGCCAATCACATTGCCTGCAATGTCGAAATCAAACCCAGTCCCGGCCGCGAAGCCGAAACCGGCACGGCAATAGCGTTGGAAGCGCGCGCGCTCTGGCAAGGCGCCACCGTCGCCCCCTTGCTGTCCTCGTTTTCCGAAGCCTCGCTGGCCGCGGCCCAGGCCGCCGCACCGGAATTGCCCAGGGCCCTGCTGGTCGAACACGTGCCCGCCGACTGGCGCGAACGCTTGGCCAAGTATGATTGCGTCGCCCTTAACATCAACCAGCGTGATGCCACCCCTGAGCTGATCGAGGACGTACACGCAGCGGGCTACCGCATTGCCGCCTGGACCGTCAACGATCCGGCGCGCGCGCAACTGCTGCTATCCTGGGGCATGGACGCCATTTTCACCGACGAGCTGGCCAGTATTCCCCCTATTGCCTGACGACAGGAAATTATTTTGTTTAGTTATCGACACGCTTTCCATGCCGGCAACCATGCCGACGTGTTAAAGCACGCGCTGCTGGTTCAAATGCTGGAATATCTGAACCTTAAGGACAATCCCTACTGGGTCATCGACACCCATGCTGGCGCAGGCTTATATGCGCTCGATAGCGAATGGGCCAACAAGAACGCCGAGTTTGCCGACGGCATCGGCCGTTTGTGGGATATGAATGATCTGCCGCCACTGCTGGCGGATTACGTCGCCCAAGTCCGGCGCTACAACCCCAATGGCCGCTTGCGCCATTATCCAGGCTCACCCTGGTTCACGCTGGACGCATTACGCGATCGCGACCGGCTGCGCTTGTTTGAAATGCATCCGAACGAATCGGGAATCTTGGCGAGCAATCTAGAAAAACTCGACCGGGTCGCATTACGTCAAACCACCATTTTTGCCGCAGATGGCTTCGAAGGAATGAAATCGCTGTTGCCCCCGCCGACACGTCGGGGCATGGTGCTGATCGACCCCTCCTACGAGGACAAACAGGACTACAAGCGCACACTAAATGCCGTCAAAGAGGGTCTCAAGCGTTTTGCGACCGGCACGTACGCTGTATGGTATCCGCTCGTTCAACGACGCGAGGCAACCGAAATGGCCCGCCATCTCGAGAACCTGCCGATCAAAAACTGGCTGCACGTATCGTTGACGGTAAAACGACCCGTAGCCGATGGATTCGGCCTGCATGGCAGCGGCATGTTCATCGTCAACCCGCCCTGGACCTTGCACGCGGCATTGAAAGAAACGATGCCCGTCCTGACCAAATTACTAGCCCAAGACGACCGCGCTACCTACAGCCTGCAGCATCGGGCAGACTGATAAACCGTCTGGCAGTCTGCAGCTTCTCCTCATACGATTAGCTCGTCGCAGGGGGCAGGATCCGCGCTCAGCCGATTGGCTAGTTGGTGCTGAATGGGCGTGGCGAGGGTGGCGTGCTTATGGACGTCGAGCCGAGGCAATCGGGCCGTGAGGGCTTCACAAAGCCGGTCCGGCGCGCGGGCGCCGGACACCGT
>NZ_CBCSIU010000001.1:820626-948183 GCF_965139205.1 Bordetella muralis | reverse complement strand
CGGCCAGACTGGGCGATAGGGCCGGCAGCGCCTATACGCGACGGACGCCGGCGCCTAAAGAACTCAGTACGATGCGTTGACCCGCACTGACACCACCACCTATCAATCGTGCTTGATAGAAATCGTCTTCAACACCGTAAACCCGTAAAGCGCCTCAAAGCCCTTCTCACGCCCATGCCCGCTGGCTTTGACACCACCGAACGGCAGTTCGATCCCGCCCCCCGCCCCGTAGTTGTTGATAAAGACCTGCCCACTGCGCACCTTGCGAGCGATACGTAGCTGGCGCGCACCATCGCGAGTCCAGATACTGGCGGCCAGACCGTATTCCGTGGCGTTGGCAATACGCACTGCATCGGCCTCGTCATCGAACGGCATGGCGGCCAATACCGGACCGAAGACTTCCTCCTGTGCCAGACGATGATCGACCGGCACATCGCGCAGCAGCGTCGGAGCCTGGTAGTAGCCTTCAGCGGGCGCACCATCGGCAACTTTGCCCTGCGCAGCGGTAGCGATGCCGTCCTGCGCAGCAGCCTTGAGAAAGCCCTGCACGCGTTCCTGCTGCGTTTTGCGAATCAACGGACCGCAATCCAAGTCCATCGTCGCGGGCCCGGTACGCAGCGCCGAAAATGCCTGGGACAAGCGCTCGAGCACACGATCGTAGGCACTGCGTTCAATCAGCAGACGGCTGCCTGCCGAGCAGGTTTGCCCCGAGTTCTGCACGATGGCATTCACAGCCACCGGAATCAATGCGTCGATATCCGCGTCGCCGAACACGATCTGCGGTGACTTGCCGCCCAGCTCCAGCGTCACCGGCACATGGCGTTCCGCAGCGACCTGGGTGACCAGCACGCCGATGCGAGGCGAGCCCGTGAACGAGATGTGGTCAATGCCTGGGTGACGCGTCAACGCATCGCCTGCCTCATGACCATAGCCCGTGACGATATTGATCGCACCCGGCGGAAAGCCCACGTCGGCTGCCAGCTCAGCCAGGCGCAGCAGCGACAGGCACGCGTCTTCAGCGGGCTTGACGACGCAGGCATTGCCCGCTGCCAGCGCACCGCCCACGCTGCGGCCGAAAATCTGCAGCGGGTAGTTCCATGGCACCACGTGGCCAGTCACGCCATGCGGTTCGCGCAGCGTCAGTACGGTATAGCCGTTTTGATAGGGCAAGGTTTCACCGTGCAGCTTGTCTGCCGCACCGCCGTAGTACTCGAAATAGCGCGCCACGGCAGTGACGTCGGCGCGGGCTTGTTTGGTGGGCTTGCCGCAATCGCGCGATTCGATCTCGGTCAGTTCGTCGATGTGGTCGAGGATCTTCAGCGACAGTTTCAGCATCAGCCGGCCGCGTTCGGCCGCGGTGAGTTTGCCCCAGGCGCCTTCGTCGTAGGCCTTGCGCGCCGCGCGCACGGCGACGTCGATGTCGGCCGCATTGCCGCGCGGGATGGCGTCGTATTCCTGTCCCGTAGAGGGATCGATGACGGGAATGGTTTCGCCCGAGAGACCGGGTACGGAACGGTTATCAATGAAATGCTGCTTCATGCCTGAGAACCTCTAGTGTGTCGTTGCAGAAAATGCCGGCGGGTGGGTGCCGGGCAGCTAAAACAAAATGGATAAACCCCCGTCCACCGCCAGCACCTGGCCGTTGATGTACGAGGCGGCAGGCGATGCCAGGAATACGGCAGCGCCGGCGATTTCTTCGGGTTGGCCCCAACGTCCGGTCGGGTTGCGGGCGCAGATACGCTCGCTGATCGTGGGGTCCGCCACCATGGCGGCATTGGTTTCGGTGGCGAAGGTTCCGGGCGCGATGGCGTTGCTGGTGATGCCCATCGGACCGAATTCGACAGCCAGCGCGCGCATCATGCCGGTCAGCCCTTGCTTGGCCGCAGGATAGACGGCGTCTCCGGGACGTGCCAATTCGCCCGCCACCGATGTGATGGTGATGAGGCGGCCTGAACCTTGGCGCACCATGCGTTCGGCGGCGAGTTTGGCCAGCACCATGCCAGCGACCAGATCGGTATCGATCAATGCGCGGATTTCCGCTGCGGTAATGGCTTGCAGCGTTTTGCGGTTACGGGCGCCGACGTTGTTGACCAGGATGTCCAGGCGTCCATGTTCACGGTCGATGCGCTCGAATGCGCGGGCGACGGCTGCGTCGTCAGACACATCAAACGGCAGCGCCGATGCGGCCAGGCCTTGCTCGCGCAGCGTATGCGCTGCGGCCTCGGTGGCGTCGGCGCTACGGCCATTGATGAGGACATGCGCACCGCTACCGGCCATGGCGCGTGCCATGCACAGGCCCAGGCCACGCGCGGATCCCGTGATCAGGGCGACGTGGCCGGCCAGGGAAAAGCGTTGTAGATAAGCTTGGGAGGCAGTCGGGGTATTCATGGCTGGATATCAATCAATCGCGGAACTCGGGCGCCCAATGCAACAGTCTGCGCTCAATCCACGTCACAGCATAGACTAACGCAATACCGACGAGGGAAAGCAAGGTGACTGCGGCAAACATGTCGGTCGCGTTCAGCGTGGCCAAGGCGGTGACCATCAGATAGCCCATGCCCGTGGTGGATCCGACGAATTCGGCCAGTACGACGCCGATGAGCGCAAAGCTGATGGCGTTGGGCAGCGCGGCAAAGGTCCAGGCGGCGGCGGTGGGAACGCGGACGCGCCACAGGATCTGGCGCGGCGAACCGCCCAGCGTGCGGCAGAAATCGACGAGTTCGCGTTCGACGCTGCGCCCCCCTTTGTAGGTGTTGAAGAACACCAGAAAGAACACCACGAACCACGATGTCACGACTTTGGACGCCAGGCCCAATCCGAAAAACATGGTGATCAGGGGAACAAAGGCAATGCGCGGCATCGAGTTGAATGCCACGATAAACGGGTTGAACACATCCGCCAGCATGCGGCTGCGGCTGAGCACCATGCCGACGAGGAATCCGCTGCCCACACCGACGACGAGGCCTACCAGGGTGGCCTGCAGGGTCAGCCACAAGTGCGGCCAGACGGACCGGGGCCCCGGTTGCAGCCATTCCCACAATCGCACGGCGATGCGCGAGGGCTGACTGATGAAAAACGGGTCAAAGATGGTGTTCTGGGCGAACCAGGGGATACGGGTCAGGATTTCCCAGCCGCCGATGATGATGGCCAGGATCAGGATTTGCCACGCGGTAATGCGCAGCCGGCGGTGTACCTGAGCTCGCCGGTCTTCGCGCAGTTGGTCTTGCAGGGTGGAAACGTCGGAAGCAGTCATGGATATCAGAGCGGTCAGGCAGCCGTACGGAATTGCTCGCCCAGCACGCTCCAGAGGCTTTGCACGTGGGAGACGAACTGCGGGGTTTCACGCAACACAAAAACATCGCGCGGATGCGGAATCTGAATGCGTTCATCGAGCAGGACGTGGCTCGGCGGTCCCGACAGCACGATGACCCGATCCGAGAGTGTGATGGCTTCGTCGAGATCATGGGTGACCATGACGACGGTTTGGCCGAGCTTGCGCCAGATCTCGATGAGTTCGCGATGCAAGTGTGTTTTGGTATGCGTATCCAAGGCGCCGAAGGGCTCGTCGAGCAACAGGATACGGGGCTCGACGGCCAGGCTCATCAAGAGCGCGACGCGGCNGCGCATGCCNCCCGACAACTGGTGAGGATAGGCCTGAGCGAAAGCGCTGAGGTGGCCCAGTTCGAGCAGCCCGGCGACACGGCGATCGATCTCGGCCGCAGGCACGCCCAAAAATTTCAGGCCCAACGCGACGTTTTTGCGCACGTTGTACCAAGGCAGCAACGTGTCTTTCTGAAAGATGTAGCCCAGCGCTGGCGGTACTTGGCCATTGACGGGCGCCCCCGCTACGCGGATGGTGCCGGTCGTGGGCGGCAGGAAGCCCGCCATCATGTTCAGCAATGTGCTCTTGCCGCAACCGGAGGGTCCGACAATGGAAACAAATTCGCCTTCGGCAATGGACAGCGAGACGTTGCCTACGGCATGCACCGTGCCGCCGCGTGCCTGGTAGGCTTTACCGACGTTTATGAGTTCTATCATCCGCGGCTCCCGAGGACATCGCCGTGCAGGGTGCTGAAAAGCGGCATATCGCCGACGAGGTCCTCATACATGCGTTGAATATCCGGGGGCCTCATGGAACTTACGATGCTTTCCGGGCTTGCCGTACAAAGGACATGTCCACGCAGCTGGCGTAGGGGACTTTTTTCATTTCTTCGTTCGAGAATTGACGTCCGTCGCCCATGATGCCGGCCATCCGGTTGTAGGCGTCCTCGGTGATGAGGTTGTCTTTCAGGAAGACGGTTTCCTTGTAGATGCCCAGGGTTTTTTCGATAGCCGGACGGGGAAAGGCATGAAGGTAATCGTCGTAGATCGCGTCAGTCACGGCCTGTGCGCTGTTGGCGGTGATGAAGTCCTGCGCCTTGACCAGCGCCGTCACAAAGGCTTGTACGACTTCAGGGCGCTTTTGAATGGTGTCTTGCAGGGTCAGGGCAGCGATACCCGGGACGTCGCCCCCCATGAAGGCATTCCATGAGGCTTCGGTGGTGGCGTCGAAAATCGGTACGCCCCACCCTTCGGCTTGCGCCTGTTCCATCATGGACATGGTCGCCATGCTGGCCGATATCGAGCCGGTTTTCAGCGCGCCCAGCATGGTGGCCAGGTCCCCCAGGGGCCGAATGTCGACCTGGTCGGCGATGCCGGCCTGCTGCATCAGATAAACGGCCATGAGCCAGGTGCTGGATTGCGGTTGTGTTGCGCCAACGCGCTTGCCCGCCAGGTCTTTCAGGGTCTTGATTTTGCCGCTGTCGAAATCCTCGCGCCGTACGATGACATTGGCGTAGGTGAGTTTGCGGTCAAAGCCAAAGATCAGGCTGGCGGGCTTGCCGGCCAGTGTCAATGCCGGGGCGGCGGTCGCGGCCGTGGCGCCAAAGAGGATCTGCCCTGCCGCCAGCATTTGCATGGTCCGGGGACCGCTTTGCGAGTTCAGGTATTCGACATCCAGGCCGCCCTCGCCAAAATAGCCCTTCTTGAAGGCGACGTAAGCGGCGGCGAAGAAAGGATCAATGCTGCCCAGGCCAAACGCGGCCTTGCCGAGCGCAGCCCGGCTCAACGCCGGGGTGCCGAGCAGGCTCGTTCCCGCAAGCGCGGCGGAGCAGGCAAGAAAATGGCGGCGGGTGTAAGAACCCGATTTCAAGGGATAGCGCTGCATTGTCGTCCTGAAATGTTGTAGTGACACGGCTGTTTGAGGACAACGATACTGCAAATGTGCAAAGACCGTGGCGGACCACGGTCTTTGTCTGCCGGCGTACGGGCCATCCGGGTGTGGATAACTCGTGCGCCGTAAAAATGGCCGGCGGCGAACGACGCTGACTGAAGTGCGTCAATCGCTCCCGGGCCATAGGCTGGCGATCAGCTAGCGGTTTTCTTTACCGCTTTCTTTGCCGTGGCCTTTTTTGCTGCCGCTTTTTTGGGTGCAGCTTTCTTTGCGGCGGCTTTCGTGGCGGTTTTGGTCGCTGTCTTGCCGGCCGTTTTGCTCGCCGTTTTTGCCGGCGCGCGGCCGGGTTTGGCTGCGCGGGGCTCGAATTCAAAGCCGGTTTTGCCGTCGGGTTGGCGCACCAGGAACGCCTTGAATTTGCGGTTCGTGCGGCTGGAGACAAAGCCCTCGAGCAAATCGGTGCGGCCGTCGGTCAGCAGCTTGTGCATTTGATCCCGTGAGATCTCTTGCTGCAAGATGATTTTGCCCGAACGGAAATCGCAGGTCTTGTCGGGACCGACCGATTTCTCGCACACATAGCTCAGGCCATGCTCGAACACGCGCGAATTGCATTTGGGGCAGTTGCCGACCGGCGTATGGCCTGAGAAGTCGACGGCCTCGCTGTCTTCTTCGTCTTTTTGGCCAAAGTCGAATTCGAGTTTGTATTCGTCGCTGATACGCAGGATGGCGGCAAAGGGCCGGCCCATTTTGCTGATGAAACCCTGCAAGGGGCCGATCTCGCGTTTGGCGAGCAGTTCTTCGACCTCGGGTAACTCAAAGGTGCGGCCGCCGGGATGCTTGCCGATCGAGAATTCGCACTGAGTGCAAGCGTAACGGCGGTAGTTTTCCTTGACGACGCTGCCGCATTTCGGGCACGGGGTTTTCAGGGTGGCATAGTCGCCAGGCACCGTATCGCGCTCGTACTCTTTGGCACGCTTGACGATGATTTGGGTCATCTGCGCGATCTCGCGCATGAAGGCCTCGCGGCCCAATCCGCCCTGCTCGATCTGTTTGAGCTTGTGTTCCCATTCGCCGGTGAGTTCGGGCGAGGTCAATTCTGTGACGTCCAGTCCGGACAGCAACGTCATCAACTGGCGGGCCTTGGCGGTGGGCACCAGGTCGCGGCCCTCGCGGCGCAGGTAGCTTTCGCCCAACAGGCCTTCGATGATGCCTGCCCGCGTGGCCGGCGTGCCCAGGCCGCGCTCGGACATGGCTTCGCGCAGCTCTTCGTCGTCCACGAGTTTGCCGGCGCCTTCCATGGCGGACAGCAGCGTGGCTTCGTTGTAGCGGGCCGGCGGTTTAGTCGACAGACCGATTGCCTCGACGTCTTCGGTGCGGACGGTTTCGTTGTCGGCGACAGGGACCAGGTTGGCGTCTTCACCCTGGGCTTCTTTGCCATAGACAGCCAGCCAGCCCGGCGCGACCAGTACCTTGCCATCGGTCTTGAAGCGATGGCCCTGGACTTCGGTGATACGGGTGGTGACACGGTATTCGGCCGCGGGGAAAAACACCGCCAGGAAACGCTTGAGCACCAGATCGTACAGTTTGCCTTCGGCCTCGCTGAGATCGTGCGGGATCTGCAGTGTGGGGATGATGGCAAAGTGATCCGACACCTTTTTGTTGTCGAAGATACGGCGGTTGGGTTTGATCCAGTTTTGCGTGACCACGGTGTCGGCGTGGCGCGACAGCTGTCCCACGGCGTTGGAGCCGCCCTTGGCCAGCGCCTGCATGGTGTCGCGCACGGTGCCCAGGTAGTCTTCGGGCAGATAGCGCGAATCGGTACGCGGGTAGGTCAAGGCCTTGTGGCGTTCGTACAGCGTCTGGGCCAGCGCCAGGGTGGTCTTGGCAGAGAAACCGAAACGGCCGTTGGCCTCACGCTGCAACGACGTCAGGTCGTACAGGGCTGGCGACATCTGGGTCGAGGGCTTGGATTCCTCGGTGACGGTGCCAGGCTGTTCGCGGCAAGCCGCTACGACGCTCTGGGCGGCGGCCTGTGACCAGAGGCGCGATTCGCGTTTTTCGGGATCGCGTTCGTCTTTCTTGAAATCCGGATCGATCCAGCGGCCCTGGTAGAGCCCGGCAGCGGCGACAAAGGTGGCGTGGACTTCCCAGTAGTCGCGCGGCACGAAACTGCGGATGCGTTCCTCGCGCTCGGCCACGATGGCCAGCGTGGGGGTCTGCACACGGCCCACGGGGGTTTTGAAGAAGCCGCCGTCCTTGCTGTTGAAGGCCGTCATGGCGCGGGTGCCGTTGATGCCCACCAGCCAGTCAGCCTCGGCGCGCGAGCGCGCGGCAGCCTCCAGTGGCTTGAGCTGGGCGTCATCGCGCAGGTTCGAAAAGGCCTCGCGGATGGCAGCCTGGGTCATGGACTGCAGCCAGAGCCGTTTAATGGGCTTTTTGACCCCCGCGTACTGGATGATGTAGCGAAAGATGAGTTCGCCCTCACGTCCGGCGTCGCAGGCGTTGATGAGGCTGTCCACGTCTTTGCGCTTGGCCAGCTTGACCAGCAGTTTGAGGCGTTCGGCCGATTTCTTGTCGGCAGGGCCGAGTTCGAATTCAGGCGGAATGACGGGCAGGTGCGTGAAGCTCCATTTTCCCTTGACGGGATCATTGGGTGCGACCAAGCCCAGCAAATGTCCGATACTGGAAGCCAGTACGTAACGTTCGCTTTCAAAATAGTCACCCTCGCGCGCGAAGCCTCCGAGGGCGCGGGAGATATCAAGGGCGACCGAGGGTTTCTCGGCAATAATCAGCGTTTTGCTCATGGGTATCCATTGGCGGTAGACCCGCCGGTGTAGCGCGGATAATACGAGGGGAGATTCGCCGCATGCAAGTCAAGCCGGAAATTAAGGTGGGATCGGAATTGCACGCTTGGCGTCAATTTTTGTCTCGCGGCACCCTGTGGCTGGGCATTTGGCTGCTCGGGAGTGCGGTAATTTGCGGGGTGGCGGCCAATTGGGAGGCGCTGTCAAAAACCCAGCGTTTCGCGGGGGCGCAGGTCCTGTTGGCAGTCTGCGTGGTGGCGGCCGCCTGGCTCGGCTGGCGGCTGCGTGCGGCTGACGGCGCCCGCCGGTACGGGCCCGATGCCCTGCTGGCGCTTGCCGGGCTGCTGCTGGGTGCGCTGTTGGCCTTGCTGGGGCAGACGTATCAAACGGGGGCCGATACCTGGGAGCTTTTCGCCTGGTGGGGAATGCTGCTGCTGCCCTGGGCGCTGGTGGCCATGAGTCAGGCGGTATGGCTGCTGTGGCTGGTGGTCGTCAATATTGCCATGGTGCTCTACGTGCAAGAGGGCAGCATGTTTCTGTGGATTCTGGCGCCTGCTCAGCAGATGGTGGCAGTGGCGGTCGTGAATCTGCTGTTCCTGGCCGGCTGGGAGGCCGCCAGTTGGCGCTGGCGCGCCAGTACGGTACTGGGACCCAGGGTGCTCGTGGCATGGATTCTCAGCCTGCTCGGGATCGCGATGTTTTTTGATTACGCGCCGTTGTATGGGCTGGGGTCCAGCGCGGGGCTGCTCTGGATCCTGACGACGCTGGGGCTCGGCTACTACTACCAACATGTGCGCCGTGACCTGGTCATTCTGGCCCTGCTGGCAGCGGGTGTTATCGGGATGTCGCTACGGGTCGTCGGTGAGCTGCTGGTGGAGATCGCCAACGATTTCTGGGCGGCATTGCCCCTGGCGGCCCTGCTGATAGGCGAGGCCGTGATGGCGGCTGGATGGTTGCGCCGTCTGGCAGCACGGCCGGCACCCGTGTGGCCGCCGTCGGGGGCTGCGGTTGACGATGCTGTGTTACAAGGGCAGGCGGCGACCACGGCAAGTCATTCGCACGGCGTATCGGCGGGCGATACCGGGCAGACGGCCAGGGCATCACAGCTCGAGGCCGCCGGGCATGATGCGAGAGTGCTGGCAGATGACGCTCGCGCAACCAGTGCGCGGGTGCAGCCGGCCGGCATGCCCCATCAGGCGAATCCTCCCTGGTATGTGCAAGGACTGTTGGCCTTGAGCGCATGGCTGGCGACGCTGTTGCTGCTGTTGTTTGTGGTGGCCTCGGAGTTGATTGACTCCGGTACGGGCGCGAAGATTGCCGGGGTGGTGCTGTGTGCGCTGGCCGTGGGCGGGTTGCGTGTTCCGGCGGGGCTGTTCTGGCGGCAGTGTCTGACCGCGGTGGGATTTGCGGGCCAGCTGTTGGTGTTTTTCGGCCTGCTCTATCCTGACTCGTCTTCCTATTTTGATTCCGGCACGTGGTTCTATGTTCTAGTGCTGGGGGTTGTGGTGTATGCGTTGGGTGCCGAGACGCTGTTGCGCTTCTTGAGCGCGGGCATGATGGCCATGGCGCTGGCGGGATTGATCGTGCAGTATCTGGTGCCCGGGTTTATGCAGGCTGACGGGATGTGGGAATGGCTGGACTACGAGGCCATTGGCGCGACGAGGGTGTGGCTGCCCGTGGCAGTGGCTGGCGCCTGGACGGCGGCGATTGCGTTTTTCCTGAGCTACGCCCCTGCGCTGGGCCTGTTTCGCGGGCAGCCGGGCACGCTGCCAGGACCGGTTGATAGCAAAGGCGAAGCATCCGTTGGCGACGTCGTGCCCGGTGGGGATCCCGTTGCTTTCGACGCACCGGTGCATGCCAGGTTCGAGGCCTTGAAACCGTTGGCTTGGGCTTTCGCATTGGCAGTGCAGACCATGGTGTGGCTGGCGGGCGGCGTGTCATTGATGCGATGGCCCGCCTTGTGGCGTGCAGACGCGTTTGTGGCGCTGATCATGGTTCTGGGGGTACTGCTGCCGGTGGCGTGCGCGTGGGCGGTGCTGTGGCCGCGTCGCCGCGTGTTGACTTCGGGTGTGGTGTGGGGTGTGCCGCTGGGGCTGTTGGCGTTGGCGCTATTTTGGCTGCCCAGTCCGGGTGTGGCGTTCGCACTGGCCTGGATGTTGCTGGGCTTCGGGTTGCGTGAACCGCGCTTGACGATGGTGGGCGGTCTGAGCTTGCTGGTGTATCTGTTGGTGTACTACTACCAATTGGAAATCCCGCTGCTCGATAAGGCATTCTGGCTAGGCGGCGCTGCGTTGCTGTTATTCGTCCTGCGTGCGCTGGTGTATCTGGTGCCCCGCTGGATGAAGACGATCGAATTGCCTGAGGTGACCCTCCCTGCCCCTGTGACATCGGCATTGCGCTGGCGTACAGCGGTGGTGTTGGGCGGGCTGATCCTGGTGCTGGCGGTGGTTAACCACACGATCTGGCAACGAGAGACCCTGCTCACTCAGGGGCGAGTCGTCGTTCTTCAGTTGGCGCCAGTCGATCCGCGTTCGTTGATGCAGGGCGACTACATGGCGCTGAATTTTGCGGTAGGTGATCAGTTGCGGCCCAGTTTCGATCCCGATGGGGTCGCCAAGCGGCCTACCGATGGTTATGTGGTGTTAGTGCCGGACGGCGATGGCGTGGCGCAACGGGTTCGGACGCAAGCCGATGCACAACCGGTTGCGGGTAACGAAATTGCATTGCGCTATCGCATCCGCGATCGCGACGTGCGGATTGTCACGAACGCGTATTTCTTTCCGGAAGGCCAGGCCGATCGCTATGCGCGGGCGCGTTACGGTGAAATACGGGTGGGCGACGATGGGACGGGATTGTTGGTGCGCATGCTGGGCGAGGATCGTCAGCCGCTGTAGGGAAAGCGTCGGGCCCATTGCGGGATCGCTTGGGCGAGAAACATTTCCGGTGTGCTTGCGGCGATGGGGGCAAAGCCCAGCGCCTGCCAAGCCTGCGTCAGCATCGCCAAAGGCTGCGCCGTATCCAGCGGCGCGGCGCCATTCTGTTTGGACAATTTGAGGCCGCTGTCGGGGTCGGTGATCAACGGCACATGCATGACACGCGGAGGTACGGCACCCAACAGGCGGGCCAGGATGCGTTGACGGGCCGTGGAACTGAGCAGATCGGCGCCTCGCACGATATCGGTGATGCCTTGCTCGGCGTCGTCCACGACGACGGCCAATTGATATGCCCACAGGCCATCCGCTCGGCGCAGAACGAAATCGCCCACTGCCAGTGCGACATTTTGCTGCTGAGGGCCCAGCCAGCGGTCGATAAAGGTTTCGGTGCCTTCGGGTACACGGAGCCGCCAGGCACGCGCTTGGCGGCCTGGCGGCAGGCCATGACGGCAGGTTCCGGGATAGGGGCGTTCCCCGTCTAGCGCCGGCAAGGTCCCGCGCAACGCGGAGTCCGCGATTTCCCGGCGGGTGCAACCGCAACCGTAGACCAGTCCACGCGCTGCCAGCGCGTCAAAAGCCTGTTGATAAGTGTTGTTGCGTTGAGATTGCCACAGGATATCCCCATCCCAATGCAGGCCCATGGCGCGCAGCTGGCTCATGATGGTCTGCGCGGCGCCGGGGACGGTGCGAGGCGTGTCGACGTCTTCGATGCGCAGCAGCCAGCGCCCAGTCTGGGCGCGCGCGTCCAGCCAGCTGGCCAAGGCTGCGACTAGCGAGCCCAGGTGCAGAGGCCCGCTGGGGCTGGGGGCAAAGCGGCCGACGTAGCGCACGGCTCAGTGGAGCCGGCGTGCACCGTCGTCGTCGAGCAGCTCTTCCAGGACCAGGTTGTCGATGTCGGCTTCCTGGCTCCAGAGCACCATCAGCGCGATGATTTTGATCTTGGCCAGTGGTACCGGGGTTTCGGGGGCGGCCAGTGCACGGTCGATGACGATTTCGCGCAAGGGGGCGGGCAGGACGCCGGCTGATTCGAGAAAGGCGATGAAGCCGATGGACTCGGACCCCAGTTGCCGGTATTCGGAGTCAGCGTAGATGCGCGTGCCGGTGCTGGGCACCTGGGCCAGATCGACGCAGCGTTCGGTGGTTTCCGCCAGACCATATAGCCAACCCAGGGCGTCGTCTATGTCGTCGTGCTCGAAGCCGGCCGCAGCGAGGCGTTTGGCCAGGATGTCAGCCGCGGGACAGGCTTGCGGCGTGTAGTAGTTTTCGAACAAATAAACGAGGATATCGAACATATGGCGCAAAGTAGTGCCTGTTTGCCCAGTCGGCCCGCATATCGGCAAACCAGCAAACGTGAATTTAAATGTACGCTGAATTGTCATTGGGGGCAACTTGAGGGGTTCAGGGCGTTTTTTTATTGCCACGGTGGGGGAAAAAGGGTGCGCCGGCCGCGGGGTTTTTGAGACGCCGACGCGGGTCGTGGCACTTTGCACTATGGGAGGGTCACGTCACCGGTAGTACCTTGTCGGTTCTTTCGGCCTTTAGCTGCGCCAGTTGGCGGATGAATACCGGGATGCAGATAGCCAGGCCCACAATGCCGCTGGTAAAGCCCGGAATGATGGTCAGCAGCGCGCCGATAATGCATAACCAACGTTCCCACGATTTCATGCTGACCAGCATGTAGCGCGAAAAGGCGGCCGACAACAATACCAGGCCGATCATGCAGCCTATCAGCGTTTCCAGGAAGGCAAACCACGTGAAGCCTTGCACCGAGATCAGCAGCGACGGGGAAAAGACGAACACAAAGGGCACGATCAATTTGGTAATGCCCAACCTGAAGGCGGTGACGCTTGTTCGCAATGGATCGCTGCCCGCCATGCCCGCTGCGGCATAGGCGGCGAGTGCGACAGGCGGGGTGATGTCTGCCAGGATGCCGAAATAGAACACGAAGAAGTGCGCGGCAATCGGCTGAACGCCTAGTTGCACCAGGATGGGCGCGGCGATGGCGACCATGATGAGGTAGTTGGCGGTGGTGGGCACACCGCAACCCATCAGCACGCACACGATGCCGGTCATGACGAGGGCGGCCATCAGGGTCAGGGTTTGTGCCGACGCCAGGAATTCCGGAATGACGGAATGCAGACCGCCCGAGATGAACTGGGCTGCCGAGATCACGATGTACGACACCTTGAAGCCCACGCCCGTCAGGGTGACGACACCGATGACCAGTCCCACTGTGCCTGCGGCTGCACCGACTGCCAACGCGTATTTGGCGCCGGTTTCGAAGGAGTCGTACAGGTCGCGCCATTTCAGGCGTTGGAGCGGGTTGAGCAGGCCTACCAGGATGCATCCTGTGATGCCGGCGAACGCGGCCAGATAAGGGGTGCGGCCGCTGGCCAATACCGAGATCAGGGCAATGAGAGGCAGCAGGGTCGGCCAACGGCGCTTGAACGAGTCGCGCAGATTGGGCATTTCGTCCTCCCGCAAGCCGCGCAATCCCTCACGCTTTGCCTCGAAGTGCACCTGCATGAACATGCCAAAGAAATACAGAAAGGCCGGACAGATACCGGCCATGATGATCTGTTGATACGGGATGTCCAGAAATTCGATCATCAGGAAAGCCGCGGCTCCCATGATGGGTGGCGTGATCTGTCCGCCGGTGCTGGACGCGGCTTCGACGCCCGCAGCGAAGTGGCGCGGATAGCCGATACGGATCATGGCCGGGATGGTGAGCGATCCTACGGTGACGGCATTGGCGACCGATGAGCCCGACAGCATGCCGAACATGGCCGAGCCAAAGACGGAAACTTTGGCAGGACCTCCGGCATAACGGCCCGCGATGGCCGAGGCGACGTCCAGAAATAATTGCCCCAGGCCGATACGGCTGGCCAGCACACCGAACAGCACAAAGTGAAAGACGTAGGTGGCGACCACGCCTACGGCGACACCATAAATGCCCTGGCTGGTCAGGTACATGTGGTTGACGATCTGCGGCCAGGTATTGCCAGCGTGCTTGAGCAGGCCGGGAAACCAGGGTCCGAATGCAGCGTAGGCGAGAAACACCAGCGCGATGATGGGCAAGGGCCAGCCCATGGCGCGGCGCGTGCCCTCCAGCAGGCCGATGATCAAGACGGAACCCATGAATACATCCATCGGCAGCGGGTTGCCGACGCGGAACGCCAGGTCTTCGAAGATGTACGGGATGTACAGCACGCTGAGGGCCAGCACGATGGCGATGATCCAGTCGTACAACGGCACGCCGCCCGGCGATAGCAGCGTCGAACGGGGCTCGCGCTGATAATGCGATTTGCTGAAACCGAACACGAGGAAAATCAGGCTCAGCACAAAGGCCAGGTGCACACCGCGGTGCGTGGCCTCGCGCAACAGGCCAAATCCTGCCGTGTAATAGTGAAATATCGACAGCGATACGAGCAGGACCGACACGATCGCGGTGGCGGTTTTGGCCAGTGGCCGGAAGCGGATTTCGGAATCGAATTTTTCCGCGAGTTGCTGGGTTTTATCGTGATCGATTTCCATCGCCAGGCCTGTCAAAAGAAACGCAGCGCGCCGGGGTGCGTTCCGGCGCGCTGAGAGAGATACTGCAAGCGATACGGCTTACTTCAGCAGGCCGGCTTCTTTGTAGAATTTTTCGGCGCCCGGATGGAACGGGATGCCAGCGCCTTTGACGGCGTTTTCCTTGGTGATCAATTTGCCTTTGGCGTGACCGTTGTCGAGCACTTTACGGGTTTCCGCGCTGTAGAGGGCTTTGGTGATGTCGTAGATGGTCTCGTCGGACAGTTTGGCGGACGTCACCATTTGCGCATTGACGGAGATGGTCTTGATCTCGCCCACGCCTTGGTACATGCCGGCGGCGATGGTGTCGGGCGTGAAGAACTCTTGTTCGCTGCGCAGTTTGTCGATCTCGGGGCCGACCAGAGGGACGAGCTCGATGCCTGCGCCGCTGGAAGCCAGTTCCGCGATCGCACCGGCGGGTGCGCCACCTACAAAGAAGAATGCGTCCAGGCCTCCGTCACGGATCTTGTCGCCGGCTTGGTTCGGCTTCAGGTATTCGGCTTTGATGTCCTTGTCGGTCATCCCGTACGCCCCGAGAATCAGGCGAACGTCTACCAAGGTGCCCGAGCCGGGCTCGTCCATCGAGACACGCTTGCCGCGCAGATCGGCGACGGACTTGATGCCGGAGCCCTTGCGTGCCACGAGGTGGATGCTTTCGGGATAGAGGGTAGCGATCAAGCGCAGATTTTCGGCCTTGGGTTTGCCGTCGAACGTCCCTGTGCCGGTATAGGCCCAATAAGCGACGTCGGATTGCGTGAAGCCGGCTTCGAGCGAGCCGCCCAGGATGCCGTTGATGTTGGCGACTGAACCATTCGAGGCAACCGCCGTCGCGATGAGCTTGCCGGGTTGCGAAATCGCGTTGGCGATCATGCCGCCGACAGGATAGTAGGTTCCCGCAGTGCCGCCGGTACCGATGCGGAAAAATTGCTGTGCGTGCACAGTCCCGACACTGCCGGCAACGGCCAACGCGAGAGTCAGGGTCTTGATCCAGTTTTTCAACGACATGAAGCTTCTCCAGGTGCGGGTGTTTTCGATCCCCACGCGATTTTGTCACGGGGGTGATTCCAGGAGGCATAGGGTTTGCCTGGGGGATACACTATGTGCTTGTCCAGTACGCCAGATCCGATGGCGTGCATGTTCGTTCGAAAAGGAAACGCGCATCCATGGCCGCCATCCCTGCCGCCCCGATTTTGACGTTGCCGCCAGCCGCAGTGCCAGGCGATTTGCTCGCGCACGTCGACACGCCCAGCCTGGTGCTGGATCTGGATGCGTTCGAATCGAATCTGCGTGCGATGCAGGCCTGGGCGGATCGTCATGGCGTGAACCTGCGGCCGCACGGCAAGGCCCACAAATGCCCGGAGGTCGCGCGGCGTCAGATCGCATTGGGTGCGCGCGGGATCTGCTGCCAAAAGGTCAGCGAAGCACTGCCGTTTGTCGAGGCAGGTATTGACGACATCCATATCAGTAACGAGGTCGTGGGTCCGGCCAAGCTGGCCCTGCTGGCGCAATTGGCCCGTGTGGCGCGTGTCAGCGTATGCGTAGATGATGCAGGGAATTTGGCCGATATCTCGGCCGCCATGGTGCAGGCCCAGGCAGAGGTCGAGGTGTTGGTCGAGGTCGATGTCGGCCAAGGGCGTTGCGGCGTGTCGAATGCAGCCTTGGTGTTGGCACTGGCACAACAGGCTCAAACCCTGCCTGGCGTGAGTTTTGGCGGCCTGCAGGCCTATCATGGCTCGGTGCAGCACGTGCGTAGTCATGGCGAGCGGGCAGCGGTGGCGGCTCGGGCCGCACAGACTGCCGCAGACTATGCCAACCATCTGCGCGCGGCGGGCATCGCCTGTGATCGCATTACCGGTGCAGGGACCGGCAGCGCCGAGTTTGATGCCGCTTCGGGCGTCTACACCGAGTTGCAAGCGGGTTCGTACGCGTTCATGGACGGCGACTATGGTGCGAACGACTGGTCTGATGCGTTGGCTTTTCGCAACAGTCTGTTTTTGCTCACCACGGTGATGAGTATGCCCGCCGCCGACCGTGTGATCGTGGATGCGGGCCTGAAATCGACGACCGTGGAGTGTGGTTTGCCCCGGATCGCGGAATCAGTCGGGTTGCAATACACGGCCGCGAATGATGAGCACGGCGTGTTAAAGACGCTTCAGGCCGCATCGATCCCTCAGGGTCCAGGCGCCAAATCGGCCTCGGATGAGGCGTATTCCCAGGGGACAGGCGTGCGTCTGGGCGACACGCTCCGTCTGATCCCGTCTCACGTGGACCCGACATTCAATCTGCATGACCAGCTCGTGACCTACCGCAACGGCGTGGTCGAGGGCGTGTGGGATATCGCTGCCCGAGGGTTGAGCCGATAACGTACAGGCGGGGGGCACCGGCCCGTCTATGTCGATTGCCTGGCGCGTACTGCGCCAGCGGCAACAATACGGTGCTAAATTCTTCAATTCTTCCTTTTCTCTAGTTTTCCCATTCCGTAGGAACCGCCATGGAATTCAGCCAGTTCAACGTCAACGCCCTCATGGAGATCACCTCCCGCCCGGACCTCGTGTTCGTGCGCGGTCAGGGCTCGTGGCTGGAGGACCATACCGGCAAGCGATATCTGGACTTTATCCAGGGCTGGGCCGTCAATACCCTGGGTCACTGCGACCCGGCAATGAAAAAGGCGCTGCTGGATCAATCCGACAAGCTGATGAACCCCTCGCCGGCGTTCTACAACCAGCCGTCCATCGATCTGGCGCTGCGCCTGACTGGCGCGTCGTGTTTTGATCGCGTGTTCTTTGCCAACAGTGGCGCAGAGGCCAACGAAGGCGCCATCAAACTGGCGCGCAAGTGGGGCCGCGTGAATCGCAACGGCGCGTACAAGATCATCACGATGAACCATGGCTTTCATGGCCGTACGCTGGCGACGATGTCGGCCTCGGGCAAGCCCGGTTGGGACACGATGTTTGCGCCGCAGGTCGAGGGTTTCCCCAAGGCCGAACTCAACGACCTGGACTCGGTCCGTGCGCTGATCGATGACAAGACCGTGGCCATCATGCTCGAGCCGGTACAAGGCGAGGCAGGTGTCAACCCGGCGACACGCGAATTCATGCAAGGCCTGCGCAAGCTGGCTGACGAGCACAAGCTGCTGTTGATCGTCGACGAAGTGCAAACCGGCATGGGCCGTACGGGCTCGATGTTCGCGTATCAGCAATTCGACGTGGTGCCGGACATCATGACGCTGGCCAAGGGCATTGGCGGCGGCGTGCCGTTGGCCGCGTTGCTGGCTCGTGAAGAGGTCTGCGTGTTCTCGCACGGTGATCAAGGCGGCACCTACAACGGCAATCCTTTGATGGCTGCGGTAGGTGTTGCGGTATTCGATACCTTGGTGTCGCCGGGCTTCATGGAGTCGGTGCAGGCGCGCGCCAAGCAGCTGTCCGAAGGGCTCTTGGCGCTGTCGGCCAAATGGGGCATGAAAGGCGAGCGTGGCATGGGCCTGTTGCGCGCCTTGATGCTCGATCGTGATGACGGGCCTGCGATTGTCGACGCCGCTCGTGTCCTGGAGCCGCAAGGCATGCTGTTGAATGCGCCGCGCGCCAATCTGCTGCGCTTCATGCCGGCGTTGAACGTCAGCGAGCAAGATGTCGCGCAGATGCTGACCCTGCTGGACCAGGTGATTGCTTCGGTACGCAAGAACTAAACCGTACTATCACCAGAATGCAAAAGGGGCGCGTTTGCGCCCCTTTTGCATTGATGCTCCTGAATCGGTAGCGGCATTCAGAACGGCATTGGTTTTATAGCACCGCATCGGACGGGTCCAATTAGCCGTTTTGATCGTTCGTCGAATCCAACGCGGCGGCTTGATCACGTAAAACGAATTTCTGGACTTTGCCGGTTGCGGTTTTTGGCAGCTCGCAAAACACCACCGTGCGTGGCACTTTGAATCGTGCGAGATGTTCGCGGCAATAACGCAGTACATCGTCTTCCGTGCACATGGCTCCCGGTTTGAGCGTGACAAAGGCGCAGGGTGTTTCGCCCCAAGTCGTATCCGGCCTTGCCACTACTGCTGCTTCCAGGATGTCAGGATGCCGGTACAACACGCTCTCGACTTCCACCGTGGATATGTTCTCTCCGCCCGAGATGATGATGTCCTTGGCACGATCCTTGATCTCGATATAGCCGTCGGGGTGCATGACCCCGAGGTCGCCGGAGTGAAACCAACCGCCCGCAAAGGCCTGTGCGGTGGCATCGGGATTGCGCAGATAGCCTTTCATGAGCGTGTTGCCACGCAGCACGATTTCTCCCATGGTCTTGCCATCGGCGGGTACGGGGCGTAGCTCGTCGTCGACGACTTGTACATGTTCGACATTGAGTTTGCGCACGCCGATGCGTGCCTTGAGCGCGGCGCGTTCGGCCAGGGGCAGCTCATCCCATTCATCGTGCCAGGCACAACTGATGGACGGCCCGTAGGTTTCCGTGAGTCCATACAAATGCGTGACGCCGATGCCGAGCTGTTCCATGGATTCGATCACAGCGGCTGGCGGCGCGGCGCCACCGGTCAATACTTGTACGGGATGCGTGGCGCGATACTGGACTTGCTTGGGCGCATTGATCAGCATGCTCAGCACCACGGGAGCCGCGCAAAAGAAGCCGACATGATGACGCCGGATGGCCTCGAAAATCGCAGTGGGCTCGACGCGGCGCAGGCAGACGCTGGTACCCGCCAGCGCCGCGAGCGTCCACGGAAAGCACCATCCGTTGCAGTGGAACATGGGCAACGTCCACAGGTAGACGGCATGAGGTGGCATGCCGCAGGCCAGTACGTTGCCCGTGGCATTGAGATAGGCGCCGCGATGGTGATAGACCACCCCTTTGGGGTTGCCGGTGGTGCCGGACGTATAGTTCAGGCAGATGCTCTGCCATTCGTCGGCAGGCCATTCCCAAGCATGATCCGAGGGCTGTGCCGCCAACCAGGATTCGTACTCCGCGTCGCCCAATGTGCCGTGATCACCTTGGTACTCGCGGTCTTCGATGCGGACGGTGCGCGGTGGGATGGAGAGCCTGGAGAGCACGTCGCTTACGAGTTCTGCATATTCACTGTCGTACAGGAACACGGCGGCGCGGCCGTGTTCCAGAATGAACGCCAAGGTGGCGGCATCCAGCCGGGTATTCAAGGCATTGAGCACCGCACCGGCCATCGGCACGCCAAAATGCGCTTCGTACAGCGCGGGCGTGTTCGGCGCCAGGACGGCGACCACGTCACCGCGGCGAACGCCCCACGCCTGTAGCGCTGCCGCCATCTGTTGGCAGCGTTCTCGTGTGGTTTGCCAATCTTGACGGTAGTCGCCGTGCAGCAGCGCTGGTCTCTGTGGATAGACGTCCGCGGCCCACTGCAGAAAACCCAACGGGGTCAGTGCGACGTGATTGGCGGGATTGGGCGGCAAAGCATCATTCGGATCAGTCATCGCGGTCTCTTTTGATGCAGCGCAGACATTCAATGATGCGTCTCCTGCCATGTCCGCGCGACTCGGGTTTCTAGGACGAAAAACCTGCACGACCTATTTATACCTCGTGAGGTCCACGTAGTAATGGTAACCATGCATCGGGAACCTCCAATTCGAAACGTAATACTGCGCTGGCGAGCGCTTTACCGTAGTTGTCGATCGCCAGGCTGCGCGAGACGCCGCCGCCCAATGCACCCTCCAGCACAAAGTTCAATACGCCCAGGCCATCGACGTCGTAGCGATTGATGGCACCGCGCACCGCTGTATCGTTATAGATCGAGCGCATTGCGTCGACCGTCAGGGTTTGTTTTATCAGTGGATAAAACATGGGCTCGTAGGCGATGACGGCGATATTCGAGGTGTTGCCCTTGTCGCCCGAACGGGTGTGGGCGATACGCCGCAAGTTGACTCTCATGTTGTCTCCTTAGACGAATTCAATCGTGCAGTGAACCGAGTCGCGGGGCACCAGGGTGGACCACAGGCCGATGACTTCGCGTACGCGGTCTTGATGCGGTACGCGTTTGCCTGTCGATGCCAGACCGCACACCGCCATGCCGTCGACCTCGCGGCCGATTTTTTCTGCTTGTGCGCGAGATGCGCAACGCGCGGCGATGCGTACGGCGATTTCCGCCGGAACATGATCCTGAGACGGCGTCGCAGAGGCCGCACCATGCACTGCGTTCAACCCGATGAAATCAATGCGCAGATCGTCGGCTTGCAGATTGGCCATGTGCAAGCGCTCGCGCAAGATCGTATCGGCCAATTGGGCTTTTTCCAGGCATCCGGGACCTGCGAAAAAGAACATGTCCTCGCCGATATAACCTTCGGTGCATCCCACCGAGACCTTGAGGGTCGGGGTGCAGGGGCGTCCCGAAATTCCGCTTACCATGACGCGGTTTTCACCTGTTTGCTCCAATTGTGCGGTCGTGAAGTCCACCACCACATCGGGGGTGATATAGCGCGCCGGATCGTGCACCTCGTAGAACATCTGCTCTTTCACGGTACGCAGATCGATGCAGCCGCCCGTGCCGCTGACTTTTCCGATCTCGGCAGTACCGTCCGCTTCGATGTCTGCATAAGGAAACGCGAGATTCCAGGGCTCGGGCACATTTTTGTAGCCAGGGTCGCCAAAATAGCCGCCGGTGACTTGGGCGCCGCATTCGAGCAAATGGCCGATGCCGCTGCCCTGCCCCAATTTGTCCCAATCGTCATGGCGCCAACCGTAGTGATGCATCATGGGCGCGAGAAATAGCGATGGATCGGCAACCCGGCCGGTGATGACGATGTCGGCTCCTTGATCCAGTGCTTGCACGATGGCCTCGGCGCCTGCATAGGGTTCGGCCGAGATCAAGGTATCGCGCAGCGATGCAATCGGCGCGCCGCTTTCCATGATGGACAGGCCGCTGGCGGCGATGGTGGCACTGAGGTCCGTGGCCGTGATGGCGGCGACTTTGGCGTTTTTCCAGCCGACTTCCGCACACAACTCTGCGACGCGCCGGGCCGCCGCCTGGGGATTGATCCAGCCCTGGTTGGAGATAATGCGTGTACCGTTGGCCATGCAATGCGGCAGTACCGCACGCATGCGATCGTCCAGCCAGGTGTCATAACCGGGAAAGCCCGGGTCGCGGCGTTTGCGGACCTGAGCCGCAGAGACCGTGGCTTCGGCCATGGTTTCAAAGCACAGAAAATCCAACTCGCCGCGTTCGGCATTCCAGCGCGCGGGATCGATGCGATCGCCCCACCAGCCAGCGCCGGAGCCGATACGCAATTTGTTCGGGTTGCGGGTCATTTACCTCTCTCCTGATGAGTATGGCTATATGAGCGTTGTGGCGCGTGCCGCATCATTGCGGTTTGATTCCCGCGTTGCGGATGACTTGTTGCCATTTCTCCGTATCGGCGCGGATGATGTCGCTGAACGCCTGTGGCGTGCTGGCAACCGGGATGGCGCCCAGGGCCTCGATCTGGCGGCGTACGGCGGGTTCGGCCACGGCGTTGGCGACGGCCGAATAAATGCGGCTTACGACGGCATCGGGTGTCCCGGCAGGGGCGAGTAATCCAAACCATGCGTTTACTTCATAGCCGGGGAGCCCGGCCTCGGCAACCGTGGGCACATTGGGTAATAGCGGCACGCGCTCGGGAGTCGTCACTGCCAGGGCCTTTACCGTACCGGCCTGGATCTGCCCCATGGCCGAGGGCAAGTTGTCTATCATCATCTGCACCTGGCCGCCGAGCAGATCAGTCATCGCCGGGGCTGATCCCTTGTATGGCACGTGACGAATATCGACCTTGGCCATGCCGTTGAACAGCTCTCCGGACAGATGAGGCGAACCTCCCAGGCTTGTCGACGCAAAGTTCAATGCGCCTGGCGTGCGTCGTGCTCGTTCGAGCAATTCCGCGACGGTGGAGATGCCCAGCTTGGGACTGACCAACAAGACGTTCGGAGAGTTGGCAACCAATGTGACCGGCGCAAAATCCCGCGCCGAGTCGTAAGGCATCTGCGCATAAATGAATTGATTGGTGACTTGCGTGCCCAGTGTTCCCATTACCAATGTGTAGCCATCGGGCTGCGCACGTGCGACGGCTGCGGCGCCAATGCCGCCGCCTGCACCGGGACGGTTCTCGACAACCATGTTTTGGCCCAGACGATTGCCGGCTTCGCGGGCGACGAGGCGCGCCAGCAGATCGGTAGTGCCGCCCGGCGGAAACGGCACGACCAAGGTGATGGGACGTGTAGGCCAATCCGATGCTGCCTGGGCATGAACTGCCGTTGCAAAAGGTGTTGCCAGTATCAACACCATGGATAAGAGCAAACCGCGCATGGGTGTCTCCTGATAGTTGTGGTGCTTCAGGTTTCAGAGGCGTTTGACAGCTCGACTAACGCATCCAGTGCGATCGCGCCTTGACCTTGCGCGCACACCAGAACAGGGTTGATGTCGATCGAGGCAATTTTTCCGTTGGCAGCCAACGCGCACTGACCGAGCCGCACGGCCTGTTCGGCCAGCGCCGCCATATCCGCAGACGGGTCGCCGCGCACGCCTGCCAGCAGCGTGCCGATGCGCAGGCCCTGCAGTTTGCGGATGACGTCTGCGGTGTTAAAGGGCGGCAGCAGCAGGGCGACGTCCTGCATGGCTTCGACATATTTGCCGCCACTGCCGATCATGATCACGGGGCCAAAGACTGGATCATGCCGCATACCCAGCGCACATTCGTGCAGGCCGTCCTGCATGCGCGCGACGATCCATGTGGCGTCGTGGACGTTCAAGTCTTTCAGCGTTTGCGCTTGCCGACGCAGCGCCTCGCGCAGGTCGTGTTCGCTGTTCAGGCGCAACGTCACGAGGCCGTGTTCGGATTTGTGAGGTAACTGGGCCGAGCAGGCTTTCAATGCGACGGGCGCATTGATCGTGCGCCAGGCTGCCACGGCAGTGTCTGCATCGGTGCAACAGCGGTAGTCGGCCACGGTCAAGTCGTAGTCCGACAACAGTTCGAGGCTTTGAGATTCAGAAAGAAAGCGTGATGGCGATGACAATCCATCGAGCGAACCCGGTATGCCTTGTCTGGCGTCCTGGTGTGGCGCAGTGTCGCGCGTCTGCCATTGATGCAGGCGATACAAACTCGCCATGGCGTTGGCTGCCTGTTGTTCATCGGCGTAGACTGCGACGCCGCGTGCACGAAACGTGGCGGCTACGTTCTCTTGCCAGGCGACGACGGCGACCGGTTTGCCAGAGGCTGCGGCAAACTCTGCCGTGTCCGCCGCAAACGTCTCGACGTCATAGCCGCGCCCCGCGACCGGAATATCGATCAGAAACATATCGGCGGCCGGGTCGTCAGCGATGACGGGCAGGACCTGACCGAACAGACCATTGTTCGATAGCAGTGCCGCCGTGATGTCGATCGGGTTGGTCGTGGTCGCATAGCCCGGCAGGCGATCGGTCAATGCCTGCTGAGTACGATCGGCCAGCGGCGTAATCTGCAGACCGTGTTCGACAGCGGCATCCGATGCCAGCACGCAGCTCGCACCGGAATTGCTGACGGCGACGACTCGCGGGCCTCGAGGTAATGGGCCGCGCAATGACAACTCCGCCCACCGCACCAATTCATGTGGATCTCGGGCACGCAAGATACCGTGATGTTCGAAGTACGCATCCACCACGCGGTCTTCGCTCGCCATGGCGCCGGTATGCGACGCTGCCGCGCGTGCACCAGCCTCGGAACGGCCGGATTTGACGGCGATCAATGGGACGCCACGCTCGCGTGCGAGTGCGGCTGCTCGCGCCAGAACGTCTGCGTCTTGCAGGGATTCGAGATAGAGCAACACCATGCGTACCTGCGGGTCGCACAACACGGCGCAGGCCAGCTCCGATACGGTGACATCGGCTTCATTACCGGTGGCATGCATGTGACGTACACCGATACCGCGTTGGCGCAACAGCCCATATATCATCGCGCTCATTCCGCCGCTTTGGCTGATGACGGCGACCGGTCCATCGGCCGGTTCGACCTCCAGGAACATGGTTGAAAAGCAGGCGATCGCACCATTGCCAAAATTCGCAAGGCCTTGCGAGTTGGGACCGACGATGCGCATGCCCGCCGCGCGTGCGCGTGCGGTCATGGCATCCTGCAAGGCTTTTCCTGCGCTGCCTGTTTCAGAAAAGCCCGCCGAGATCACGATGGCTGTGGATACGCCAAGCTCCGCGCATTTATCCACAGCTTGTACGGCTTGTTCACCGGCTACTGCCACGATGGCCAGGTCGGGCGTCGTGGGCAGTGCATCCAGACTGGGCCAGGCGCGCTCGCCTTGCACCTCGGTGCGTTGCGGGTTGATGGGATATATCGTGCCCGCATAGCCATGCCGGCGCATGTAGAAAATGGGCCGTCCGCCGATTTTGTCGGGGTTGTCCGAGGCGCCCACGATGGCAATGGATGCTGGGTCAAGCAAGGTGTTCAGGTTGTCATGGCGAGAAGTAAAGCCCATGGAGATTCCTATGCCGGTGATGATATTCAGTTGACAGTGGCGCCCGACGTCTTGACGACGTCTGCCCATTTCTTGATTTCGTTGTCGACGAACTGTTGATAATCCGCCGGACTCATCCACTGCGCGTCGAACCCTTGTTGGGCAAATTGCTGCTGTAGCGCCTTGTCTGCCAGAACCTTTTGCAGTGTGGTGCTCAGCTTCTGCACGATCGCATCGGGAGTCCCTGCCGGTGCCATCAGGCCGTTCCACGCCGTCGCCTCGTACCCCGGTAATCCGGATTCTGCGACGGTAGGGATCTCTGGCGCTGCTGGCGATCGCGCCGCACTGGTCACCGCGAATGCTTGCAGCTTGCCGTCGCGCACATAGGGCATCGATGACAGCATGGTGTTGAACATGACATCGGTTTGACCTCCCATCACATCCGTCATGGCGGGCGCGCTGCCTCGGTACGGGACATGCACCATGCGCGTTCCCGCCATGGCGTTGAACAGCTCCGCGGCCAAGTGTGTCGACTGCCCGTTTCCAGACGAGGCAAAGGTCAATTTGCCCGGCGTGGATTTCGCCAGCGCGATCAGCTCACGGACGTTGTGCGCGGGCAGATCGGGGCGCGCCACGATGACCAGCGGACCTTGTGTCAGCAGTGACAGAGGAACGAAGCTCTTGCTGGTGTCATAGCTCAGGGTTTTGAACAGCGACATGTTGATGGCATGAGCCGTCGTGGCCAACAGCAGCGTATAACCATCGGGGGCGCTCCTGGCGACGAGCTCTGCACCGATGTTGCCGCCCGCGCCTGAGCGGTTGTCGATGATCACGGTTTGCTTGAGTTCGTCGCCCAGGCCTTTCGCCACCGACCGGGCCACGATATCGGTGGGCCCTCCTGGTGGATACGGCACGACCAAGGTAATCGGTTTGGCTGGCCAGTCAGTGGAGGCAGCATGGACAGAGATCGTCGCGGTGAATAGCGTCAACGCGGCGAATGCGCCACGCCATAGCGTTTTGATAGGCATGAGTGTCTCCTCCGTCCTCTCGGGACGTGTTGTGGATGCGGTTCATTTGGATGTGATGCCGTGGATACGGCCAGCATCACGGCGGGGAGCGGGCTTCGAACTTCAGTAGCAGGCGGCTGTTGATTTCTACGGCGTGTCCATGCACGTGCTGGCCGACGGTGATGGTGGCGTCTGCATGCCCCATCAGCGTGACATGTTCATGCAGTTTGACGAGCACCAACGTATAGGGTGTCAGCGCTTTCCATTGCGCATCCGGGGCACGATGTACCTCGCTGCGTGCGATGACGACGCCCTCGCCTGTGGCGCGTTGCCACGACAATGTGGTGCCGCCACAGGAGGCGCAGGCGTAGGGCCGCAGCGCCCACCATGTGCCGCAGTGGTCGCAACGTTGGATATCCAGAGGATGCTGTGTACTCACGTTGTGCCCTCCGCTTCCAGTACCAGGCTCACATGTGCAGAGAGCACGCCACCATCGGCATGGACCAGGGCTCGCCGCCGCGGGTCGATCTGGCGTTCGCCAGCGCGGCCGGCCAGTTGAGTCCAAGCCTCGACGATGTGTGCCAAGCCACCCGCCACGCCGGAATGGCCGAACGATAGCAATCCACCGTGCGTATTGAGAGGCAGTGCACCAGACGCTGCAAAATCTCCGCGACGCAGCCGGGTTCCTGCGCCGCCACGCGGCGCGTATCCCAGCTCTTCAAGCAACATGACCAGCGTAATCGTGAAAGAGTCATAGATCGCCAGATAATCGATGTGCCGTGACTCCAGCTTTGCCTCGGCCAGGGCTCTGGCGCAGGCACGCGCGGCACCCGTGTCCAGCACGTCGCGCATCGCTGACAAATGCTGATGACGGTGCGCCTGGCCATCGCCAACGACCTGGACCGGGCCTTCGTCGGCGCTGATCACCAGCGCTGCCGCCCCATCCGATATCGGGCAACAATCCAGCAGATTCAATGGTGTTGCGATCGGCTTGGACGCCAGCACTTGATCGACAGTGATAGGGTCGCGCAGATGGGCATGAGGATGGCCAGCGGCATGTTCGCGCATCAGCACCGCAAATTCCGCCAAGGTCTCGCGATCGAGTCCGGTCTGATGCATATAGGCCGAGGCCAGCAATGCGTAGTAGGCCGGCACGGATGCGCCATTGGGCACCTCGGTATCGGGCTCTCCGACCTGGGCCAAGGTCTGGATGGATGTATCCACGGCCTGGCCGGTCAATCGATTTTCACCAGCAACCACCAGAATGTGCCGGCAGGTGCCTGCGCGCAGGAGCGTACGCGCCAGCATGACCATGGCAGCCCCGGTGGCCCCGCCCATTTGCATGCCGTGCGCATAGTGGGGCTGCAAGCCCAGCTTTTCGCTCAGCAGATCGGCCAGCATCAAATGCGGAAAGGTCGTCGCGTAGCCGCACAATACGCCGTCGATGTCGCTGCGTTGCAGGCCCGATTGTGCCAAGGCCTGATTCGCAGCTTGCGCCATCAAATCCAGCGCACTGCTGCCCTCGTGCCGGCCGTAGCGCGTCGTCGCGGCGGCGTGGATATAGGCGTGGGGATAGCGGATATCACGCATGGGGCCACCACGAGCGTTCGATGTCGCGGGCCTCTTGCGAGAGGGCCTGGGCGAGTTCCGCTTCGCGAGACTCGATGCGTTCATTCAACGCCGCGATGCTGAGCGCGGCGATGGCGCGTCCGCTGGGGCCTCGCACGGCGACACCCAGGCCGCCCATTTTTTCTACCACTACATCCAGCAGCATGGCGTGTCCCAGACCTCGTGCACGTTGTGTTGCCGTGATCAAATCCGATTCCGGAAAACGGGGATACTTGGCGGTCAGGCGTTGCCGCACCATGGGCATGACCGCCTGCGTTTCGATCTCGCCCAGCGTTGACAGCAGCGCCAGACTGCCCGCCCCCACGCCTAGCGGGCGGCGGCTGCCCACCTGCAGATAGTTGGCGCGAATGGGGTAGTCGCCAAAGCACAGATCCACGCAAACCGACTCCCAGCCCATTGGCAACGACAGAATGACGGTGTCGCCAAAACGGCGCGCCAATCGGATCAGGGCTGGCCGTGCGAGGCCGCGCAGATCGAGGCCCTCCACCATTGCATGATGCATGGCATAGACCTGGGGGCCCAACATGTAGTGTTTGTTGACGGGGTCCCGTTCGACGAAGCCTTCCGCTTCCAGGTCCTTCAGGATACGTCGCGCCGTAGAGATATCCAGCGCGGCGCGTTGCGCGATATCGGTCAGCCGTTGGACATTGGGGTCCGACAGGCTGGCCAGTACTCGGCAGGTCTTTTGCGTGGCGGATAAGGCGTTGGCGTCTGGTGTGGACATGAATGTGGGGCAGCCCGATAGGGGAACACCGCCACAAGATAAGAACACCAGCCACGCCGGTAAAGTTGCATCGCAACAAATTTTCGTCCAGCGACAATCGAGGCCGCCCAGCTTCGCGGGCCAGGCCCCTGCCTCATAGAGACAGGGCCTGGCCTGTCAGAGGCGCTACGCGACGATAGCGACCAACTCGGCACCCTCGCCGACCTGGTCTCCGACGGCGTAAAACACCTCTTGCACTTCGCCGTCGCTCGGAGCCGAGATTGTGTGCTCCATCTTCATGGCTTCCATGACCAGCAAGGCTTGGCCTTTCGTCACTTTGTCGCCTGCCTGAACGGCAATCGAAATGATCTTGCCGGGCATGGGGGCTGTCAGCCCGCCTGCATGTTCGCCCTCGCCATCCTGGGCGTGGGCCAATGCATCATGCAGACCCAGTATCTGGGTGCGGCCCTCGCGAAACACATAAGCTTTATCACCGTGCAATACCACCGTGCCTGTGCTTTCGCGTCCGTCGAGTGTCACACGCAGACCGTAGGCCAGATTCGGGTTCGCTCCCGATTGGGCCCGCCAGGAAAAAGCCCACGATGTTTGATCGCTGCGTAATGTCCAGGTCCGTCCATCACGCGCGATCGTGACATCACGCAAGGTTTCATGATCGAGCCATTGCAGCGTTTGCTGATACTGTCCACCCAAACGCCATCCATCGCGCACGTCCCATGGATCTGTGGCTGACGCATGCGCTGAGGGCGTCGTGGCTGCAGAGCCTGGCAACAACGCACCGCCTGCGGGCGCCAAGCCCTGGCGGACCAGCACTGCTGCGGTGGCCAGCGCCACATCGGTGGCATCTGCCGCGGCCGGCGGCGGCAACAGTGTCTCGCGCTGACGCTCGATCAAGCCCGTATCCAGATCCGCCCCGGCAAAGGCCGCATCCTGCATTAGACGCGTCAGAAACGCTACATTGGTCTGCACGCCCACGGCATGCGTATGCGCCAACGCCTGAATCATGCGTGCGCGGGCCTGATCGCGGTCCGCACCGTGCACAATCAGTTTGGCGATCATCGGGTCGTAGTAGGGCGTGATGGTATCGCCCATCCGCACTCCGCCATCCACCCGCACATCGCCGTTGGAAAACGCCACATGAGGCGGCAGTTCCAGATAGGCCAGCGTACCGATCGAAGGCAAAAAGCCTTTATCGGGGTTCTCTGCATAAATGCGCGCTTCGATGGCATGGCCATGAATGTGCAGGTCTTCTTGTTTGGCAGGCAGAGGCTGGCCAGCGGCGACACGCAACTGCCACTCTACGAGATCGTGGCCAGTGATCATTTCCGTGACCGGATGCTCCACTTGCAGACGCGTATTCATTTCCATGAAATAAAAACGTCCGTCTGGCTCGGCGATGAATTCCACCGTCCCCGCACCGACATAGCCGACTGCGCGCGCGGCCGCGACGGCCGCTTCGCCCATGGCCTGCCGGCGCTCTGCCGTCATGCCGGGGGCGGGGGCTTCTTCGATGACTTTTTGATGGCGGCGTTGCACTGAGCAATCGCGTTCGAACAAGTACACGCAGTTGCCATGCGTATCGGCAAAGACCTGGATTTCGATGTGCCGCGGTTTCTGCAGATAGCGTTCAATCAGCACGCGATCATCGCCAAAACTCGATGCCGCTTCGCGCTGGCACGAGGCTAGCGCCTCGATAAAGGCACCGGAGGACTCGACTACGCGCATCCCCTTGCCACCACCGCCCGCGCTGGCTTTGATCAACACGGGATAGCCGATGGCATCGGCTTGTGACTGCAGAAACGCGGGATCCTGGTTATCGCCGTGATAGCCGGGCACCAGCGGCACCCCGGCTTTTTCCATCAAGGCCTTGGCGGCCGATTTGCTGCCCATGGCGGCGATGGCCGATGCAGGCGGCCCGACAAAGGCAATGCCCGCGTCTGTCGCAGCCTGAGCAAACGCCTCGTTCTCCGACAAAAATCCATAGCCCGGATGAATCGCCTGCGCACCCGTATCGCGCGCCGCTTGCAAAATAGCCTCTGCCCGCAAATAACTCGCACGCGGCTCAGCCCCCCCTATATGCACCGCGACATCGCAAGCCGCCACATGTCGCGCACCGGCGTCAGCATCGGAATACACCGCCACCGTCCGTATGCCCAGACGTCGCGCCGTCGCCGCAACACGGCAAGCAATCTCACCACGGTTAGCTATCAGCAGAGTATCGAACATGTTGTCTTCCACACAAAATTTTTTAACGGCGATGCCAATGAAGTGGTAAGAAAAGCCTTTCACAGCGCCGCACAAATGAGATATCACTACAGTCCATCACCGCTCCCCCACAATCGGGAAAGTCACAGATCCGGCTCCGCCGGTCTGTAGACTTTGCCCCCTTGAGGGGGCGCGCGAAGCGCGTAGGGGGTGGGTTCTACTCACATCCGGAATACGCCAAAGCGCGTGTCCTCGATAGGCGCATTCAACGCCGCCGATAACGCCAGGCCCAGCACACGGCGGGTATCGGCCGGCGCAATGATGCCGTCGTCCCACAGACGCGCGGTCGCGTAGTACGGATGCCCTTCGCGCTCGTACTGATCACGAATCGGCGCCTTGAAGGCTTCTTCGTCTTCTGCCGACCACTGCCCGCCTTTGGCCTGAATCCCATCGCGGCGTACCGTAGCCAGCACGCTCGCGGCCTGTTCGCCACCCATGACGGAAATGCGCGCATTGGGCCACATGAACAACATGCGTGGCGAATACGCGCGTCCGCACATGCCATAGTTGCCCGCGCCGAATGAGCCGCCGATCAACACCGTGAATTTAGGCACGTTGGCCGTCGCGACGGCGGTGACCATCTTGGCGCCATGCCGTGCAATCCCTTCGTTCTCGTATTTACGGCCCACCATGAATCCGGTGATGTTCTGCAAAAATACCAAGGGGATTTTGCGTTGCGCGCAGAGTTCAATAAAGTGAGCGCCCTTTTGCGCCGACTCTGAAAACAGGATGCCATTGTTGGCCACAATGCCTACCGGCATGCCATGAATATGCGCAAAGCCCGTCACCAAGGTTGTGCCGAAACGCGCCTTGAATTCGTCAAAATCCGAGCCGTCCACAATGCGTGCGATGATTTCACGCACATCGTAGGGCTTGCGGGTATCGGAGGGGATGATGCCGTTGAGTTCCGCCGGGTCATAGCGCGGCTCGCGTACGGGGGCCAGTGCCAGCGGCGTGGGCTTTTGACGATTGAGCCGCGACACGGCATTGCGCGCGAGCTGCAAGGCATGCAGATCGTTGACGGCCAGGTGATCGACGACGCCGGATAGCCGTGTATGCACGTCACCGCCACCGAGGTCTTCGGCGCTGACTTCTTCGCCTGTTGCTGCCTTGACCAGCGGCGGGCCGCCCAGAAAAATCGTGCCTTGGTTGCGCACGATGATGGATTCATCACTCATTGCAGGCACATAGGCGCCGCCCGCTGTGCAAGAACCCATCACGACAGCAATCTGCGCAATGCCTTGCGATGACATCACCGCCTGGTTGTAGAAAATACGGCCGAAGTGATCGCGATCGGGAAAAACCTCGTCCTGACGCGGTAAATTCGCCCCGCCCGAGTCCACCAGATATACACAAGGCAGACGATTCTGCGCCGCGATTTCTTGTGCACGCAGATGTTTTTTGACGGTCATGGGATAGTACGTCCCACCCTTTACCGTCGCGTCATTGCAGACGATGATGCACTCCGTATCGGCGATGCGGCCGATGCCGGTGATGACTCCCGCGCCAGGCGCCTCACCCTCGTACATGCCGTGCGCCGCCAGCGGCGACAGCTCTAGAAAGGCGCTGCCCGGGTCGATCAAGCGTTCGACACGCTCACGTGGCAGGAGCTTGCCGCGCGCAACGTGTTTGGCGCGCGCGGCTTCGTTGCCGCCCAACGCGGTCTGGGCCAGGTGTCCGGCCAGATCGTCCAGCAACGCCTGCATGGCGCGCGCATTGTCGGCGTAATCTTGTGAGCGTGGGTTGATGCGAGATTCGATAGTGGGCATAGCGGGCCGTTGTCGTGCAAAGTGATCGACAGGCACTGCGGATGCAGGCCATTGTGTTTATCAGAGGCTCTGGAACGTTCGACGTTTTGTACATGGAGCCGTCAACTTGCGTAAAGGTTGATACCTCAACGCTCGGATACCTGATCGAAATGCAGTGGTCTTGCTCAGGATTCGTCTGTCGCGGTGTGTCAGATCACATGAGTGATCCGACACACGCACAGACTCGTTAGATCATTTCAATGGCCATGGCTACGGCTTCGCCGCCGCCAATGCACAGCGTGGCCACGCCGCGCTTGCCGCCAGTTTTGCGCAAGGCGCCGATCAGCGTGGTGACCAGGCGGGCACCCGATGCGCCGATAGGATGGCCCAGCGCCGTTGCGCCACCGTGCACGTTGACTTTGTCGTGAGGCAGTTTGAAGTCGTTCATGGCAGCCATGGTGACGACGGCAAAAGCCTCGTTGATTTCATACAGATCAACGTCTTCGGCTTTCCAACCCGTTTTGGTGAACAGGTTTTTCAGTGCACCGACGGGTGCGGTCGTGAACCAGTTCGGTTCTTGCGAATGCTGGCTGTGCGCCACGATACGGGCCAGCGGTTTTAGGCCGAGCTCTTCGGCGGTCGAGGCGCGCATGAGCACCATGGCGGCGGCGCCATCGGAAATCGACGACGAGTTGGCCGCGGTGACAGTGCCGTCTTTTTTGAAGGCGGGTTTCAGTGTCGGGATTTTCTCCGGCATGGCTTTGGTCGGGGCCTCGTCGGTGTCGATCACCGTATCGCCTTTGCGGCCGGCGACGGTGACGGGGGCGATTTCCCATTTAAAGCTGCCGTCTTCGCTGGCGGCACGCGCGCGGCGCAGCGACTCCAGTGAAAACGCATCCTGCTGTTCGCGCGTGAAGCTGTATTTCGCCGCGCAGTCCTCGGCAAAGACACCCATGGCCTTGCCGCGATCGTAGGCGTCTTCCAGGCCGTCCAAGGCCATGTGGTCATACACCGTGTTGTGGCCGTAGCGATAGCCTTGGCGGCCCTTGAGCAGCAAATACGGGGCATTGCTCATGCTTTCCTGGCCACCTGCGACGACGATTCGCGCCGAGCCGGCGGTGAGCAGATCATGGCCGAACATGGCGGCTTTCAGGCCCGAGCCGCAGACTTTATGGATGGTCGTGCATGCGACACCCAATGGCAGGCCGGCACCCAGCGCTGCCTGGCGCGCGGGAGCTTGGCCCTGGCCAGCTTGCAACACATTGCCCATGATGACTTCATCGACCTGGTCCGGTTTGACACCGGCGCGTTCGACGGCGGCTTTGATGGCGACGGAGCCGAGCTCGTGGGCGGCCAGGCCTGACAGGCTGCCCAGCATGCCGCCCATGGGGGTGCGAGCAACAGAAACGATAACGACGGGATCAGACATGATGGGCGCTCCTGAAAATCAGAGATAAATTAGATTGTTACGACGCGAAAACAGGCGGCGTTGCGCCAACGCGCAGCCGTCTGTCCTTATCGTAAGGGAAAAATTCTTCAATTTGACCTTGCGCAACATGGCTGCGGCAGGCCTGCCACCAGTCGGCTTGTAACAGCTCGGCGTGGTGCCGTAGAAAGGCTTTGCGTATGCGGGTATCCCCCAGCAAAAAGCGGTCGAATTCCTCGGGGAAAACATCATTGGGGCCGATGGCGTACCACGGTTCGCTGGCCATCTCGGCCTCTTCATTCGGCGCGGGCGGAATCCGGCGAAACTGCATCTCGGTCATGCGTTGGATTTCGTCGTAGTCGTAAAACACCACGCGACCTAGGCGAGTGACGCCGAAATTCTTGTACAGCATGTCGCCAGGGAAAATATTCGCGCTGGCCAACTGACGGATCGCGTCCCCATATTCGCGTATCGCATGATCCACCATCGGCTCGCTGGCATGTTGCAAATACAGATTCAGCGGTGTCATACGGCGTTCGATGTACACATGCCGGATGACGATCGAGTCGTGGTTTTCCTCGAGCAGGCTGGGAACACGTTGCCGCAGTTCGTCCAGCAAGGCCGATGAAAAACGCGCGCGCGGCAACGCGACTTGCGAGTATTCCCAGGTATCGGCCATGCGGCCGACACGGTCATGCAGTTTGACCATCTGGTATTTGCGCCGCACGGTGGCGTGATCGATGCCGTCCTTGTCGATGTGATCCTTGATCAGCTTGAACACATACGGATAGGACGGTAACGTGAACACGCACATCACCATGCCTTTGATGCCCGGCGCAATATCAAAGGCATCGCGCGAATGCGCCAGATGATGCAGGAAATCGCGATAGAACAGCGTCTTGCCCTGTTTTTGCAGGCCTATCATGGTGTAGAGCTCGGCCTTGGGTTTGCGCGGCAACAAGGTCGATAGAAAACTCACCACGGCGGCCGGCGTTTCCATGTCCACCAGGAAATAGGCGCGGGTAAAACTGAACAATGTGCTCAGATCGTCTGCACCCAGCAATAACGCATCCAGCTCGATCTGGCCCGCGGCGTTGCGCGTCAGCGCAATGGCAAAAGGCAGCAGGTTGCTCTGATTGATCAGGCGGCCGATGATGTAGGCGCCCTTGTTGCGAAAGAACAGCGTACCGAGTACCTGGATCTGGCAGTCTGGCGCGAGCCGCCGCCCCTGGTGTCGAGGCCATTGCGCACGCAACTGCCGCACGGCGGCACGTGCCAGCAAACGCGTATCGCGCGGCAGGTCTGCATACGGCGCGGCCAAGCCAAAATCAGCCACCATGCGGATCAGGCCGCTGCGCAACCCGTCGGACAAGGGGTAATAAACGCGGTACGACGGAATGCGGCTATCCAGATAGTCCGTCGCAATGGCTGGCCGGACAAACAGGAAATCGTTATGAAAATAGTCGCGATGCAGAATCCGGCACGATACCGAATTGAAAAACGTTTCCGCACATTCGGGTTGACGATGCTCTGACAACAATCCGACGAATTGCTGTTTGACGTCTTGCCAGAACGCCGTTTGCGCAGGTGTCAAGCTCGTTTCGCTATCTGATGCGGCCAAGCCGTGCAAAGTCCGTTGCAGCTGATTGGCGCACTCGCGCACGCGCATGTCGTAGTACTCGATGCGTTCGCGCGAGAGCTGCTGGATACCATGCCAATCGCCCGATTCAAACAAGGCCTTGGCACGTTGTGCGCTGTAGCGAAAGAGCGCGTAATGCCGGTCAAAACCTGCCAGGATCTGGCGGGCGACGTCCAGCGGCAATGGCGCAGGCGCGGCCACTGGCTCGATATGCTGAACGTCGCCGGTGTAGATCATGATGGCAACAGATCAGGCCGTTTCGGCAAACAGTTCACGGCCGATCAGCATGCGGCGGATTTCGCTGGTGCCCGCGCCGATTTCGTACAGCTTGGCATCGCGCCACAGACGGCCCGTAGGATATTCGTTGATGTAGCCATTGCCGCCCAGGATCTGTACGCTCTCGCCGGCCATCCAGGTGGCTTTTTCGGCGGTGTACAGGATGAGGGCCGCGCAGTCTTTGCGGACTTGCCGCACGTGCTCTGCGCCGAGTTGATCCAGGTTCTTGCCGACGGCGTAGCAAAACGCCCGGCTGGCCTGCAACGTGGTGTACAGGTCTGCGACCTTGCCCTGGATCAACTGAAACTCGCCAATGGCCTGGCCGAATTGCTTGCGGTCGTGGATGTACGGCACCACGACGTCCATCACCGCCTGCATGATGCCCAATGGCCCGCCGGACAGCACGGCACGTTCGTAGTCCAGACCGCTCATCAGGACTCGCACGCCCCCATTGACCTGGCCCAGGACGTTTTCCTCGGGGACCTCGCAATCCTGGAACACCAGCTCGCCCGTGTGGCTGCCGCGCATACCCAGTTTGTCCAGCTTTTGCGCGACCGAGAATCCTTTGAAGTTCTTTTCCACCAGAAAGGCCGTAATCCCGCGCTGGTGAGCCTCGGGATCGGTCTTGGCATAGACCACCAGGGTATCGGCGTCCGGACCGTTCGTGATCCACATCTTGGTGCCGTTCAGTACGTAGCGGTCGCCCTTTTTCTCGGCGCGCAGCTTCATGCTGACGACATCCGAGCCCGCGCCCGGTTCGCTCATCGCCAGCGCGCCCACGTGTTCGCCGGAAATGAGCTTGGGCAGGTAGCGGGCTTTCTGTTCTGCCGTGCCATTGCGGTGGATCTGGTTGACGCACAGATTGGAATGCGCGCCATACGACAGGCCGATCGAGGCGCTGGCGCGCGAAATTTCCTCCATGGCCACCATGTGCGCCAGGTAGCCCAGATTGGCACCGCCGTATTCCTCGCTGGCAGTCATGCCTAGCACCCCGAGCTCGCCGAATTTGCGCCACAGGTCCATCGGAAATTGATCGCTGCGATCGACTTCGGCCGCGCGCGGCGCGATTTCGGCCTGTGCAAAAGTCCGCACCGCGTCGCGCAGCATGTCCAGGTCTTCGCCCAGATTGAAGTTCAAGCCGGGAAGGTTCATCGCGATCTCCGTGAGAGTATGTGCTTACATTCGATGATGCTGCATGCATGAGTCCGTTTGCCAGATCCATCATGCTCCACCATGGGTGGCTAAGCAATGTAGAAGGCTTATATTACGTTTACGTAAACGTAAAGTAAAACGCGGGTTTACCCCTAATAAAAACGTGACGGCGGCTTGTCAGACCATGCCAGAATTTGCCTGGAACTTGTCTGACCAATCCATTGCTGGCCCGAGCGGGCCTCTGGAGGGACTGTCGTGATAGAACTCGCCGATCTGGACGAGATGATTGCCTTGCGGCGCGATATCCATGCGCATCCTGAGCTGGCCTACGACGAGCATCGTACGGCCGCCCTCGTGGCCGAGCGCCTGCGATCCTGGGGGATCGAAACCCATACCGGCATCGGGCGCACCGGGGTGGTGGGCGTGCTCAAGGCAGGGAGCGCAGCGCGAGCCATCTTGTTACGGGCGGACATGGATGCATTGCCCATCCAGGAAGCCAACACCTTTGACCATCGCTCGCGCCACGACGGCAAAATGCACGGCTGTGGCCACGATGGCCATACGGCCATGCTGCTGGCTGCGGCCCGCCATTTGAAGCAGGCAGGCGGCTTTGACGGCACCGTTTATGTCTGCTTTCAGCCCGCCGAGGAAAACGGCGGCGCGGGTGCCCGGGCCATGATCGAGGACGGCTTGTTCGAGCGGTTCCCGTGCGAAGCCGTATTCGGCATGCATAACTGGCCCGGGATGCCGGCGGGCAGTTTCGGCGTTTGCAGCGGCCCGATGATGGCGGCGGCGAATGCCTTCAAGATCACGGTGACTGGACGTGGCGGGCATGCCGCGGCCCCGCAGGACTGCGATGACCCTGTACCAGCGCTATTCGCGATCGGCCAGGCGCTGCAAACCATCTTGACGCGTAGCAAACGGCCGCTGGACGCCGCGGTCGTGTCCATCACGCAAGTGCAAGCGGGTGGCGAAGTGACCAACATCATTCCCGGCAGTGCGTGGCTGGGGGGCTCGGTGCGGGCCTACAGCGCGGGTGTCGTGGACTTGATCGAGCGCCGCATGAACGAGCTGGCCGAGCCGATTGCTGCCGCGCATGGCTGCCGGGCCGAGGTGTATTTCGAGCGTCGCTATCCCGCCTTGGTGAACACGGCTGACGAAACGGCGTTTTGCCTGGACGTCATGCGCGACGTAGTGGGTCCAGACCAATCGCGAGTAATCGAGCCCGTGATGGCATCCGAGGACTTTGCCTTCATGCTGCAGGCCAAGCCTGGCTGCTACGTGTTTCTGGGCAATGGGGACGGCGAGCATCGCCTGGCAGGCCACGGGCTGGGCCCGTGCATGCTGCACAACACTAGCTACGACTTTAACGACAATTTGATTCCTGTCGGCGCGTCCTATTGGATTCGTCTGGCGCAGCGTTACCTGGCTTGAGTGTTTTATGCCTCGCGGCCTCGCGAGGCACCTTCTTTTTCATTGGTGTTCATCGATTGCCATCTTGATGGCTTTTCCCCGGCATGAGCAGCGGGGATTCTCGGAGCGTTGAAATGATCAGAATGGCAGCACTTTCGAAGTTCACCCGCACGGTCGCAGTTATAGCCCTGGCGGCAGCGGCCACGGCCGCTCAGGCTCAGCCGGCGTGGCCCGGCAAAACATTGACGCTCGTCGTTCCCTATACCGCTGGCGGCACAAATGACACGCTAGGCCGCACGCTGGGCGACATTCTCCGTCAGGCCTATGGCACGGCGACCATCATCGAAAACAAGCCTGGCGCGGGGGGCAGCGTGGGTACCGAGACCGTCGCGCGAGCCACGCCTGACGGGACCACATTGCTGCTGGCATCGACCAGCCCGCTGACGATTTTTCCGAACCTGGTAAAGACCTCGTATGACCCGATGAAAGATCTCGTTCCGGTTGCCAGTGTGGCGGTCGGGCCGGTCGGCATCCTGGCGACGAAAGCGCTGCCCGTGAGCACGTTTGCCGAGTTGGTGGACTATGCCAAGCAGCACCCCGGCAAAGTCACGTTCGGCATTCCTGGCCTCGGTTCCGTCGCACATATTGGCATGGCAGCACTGAACAAGCAGGTGGGCATCGAGATGCTGCAGGTTCCGTATCGCGGCGGCAGCCAGGCTGTCTCGGATGGTCTAGGCGGCCAAGTCGATCTGTTGGTCGTCAACACGGACATCGTGCTGCCTCACGTCGCCGCTGGCACGCTCAAGCCCCTCGCGGTGATGGCGCCGCAACGGCTTGCACCGTGGCCCGATGTGCCGACCATGGCAGAGCTGAAGTTGCCGAACATCCGCTATTTCTCGAACTTTTCGCTGTTCGCGCCTGCCGGCGTGCCACCCGAAGTAATGAAAACAATGCGCGATGAAATAGCAAAGGCGCTCGCGAACCCGCAGTATCAACAGATGCTGGAGAAAAACTCCATGCAACCTGGAACGGGCATCGGCGACGATTTTGCGAAACAGGTTCGCACGGACTACGAGAACAATCAGCGCATCATTCGTGAAAGCAAGATTCAAGTGCAGTAGTTCTGTGTGACGAAAACAAGGGATTTCCTTTGGAGCATCTGATGACGCGTACGCTGGTCTTTTTGTTTGTACTGTTGACGACGGCCTTGAGTCCCGCACTATCCAATGCGGAATCCAACCCCGCGCTGGCGGGCCAGAGTGTGACCAAGGATATTGAGGGCGGCCGGCACACCAAGGAATACGCGCGCAATGGGACATTGATCTACGAGGTCATCGAGCGCGAGGTTTTGCAGGGAGGGACCAAGACGATTCAAGCCACTGAGCGCGAGTGGCTGGACAACGCAACCCCGGTACGTGAACAAGAATTTCTGGGTGGCAGAGAAATGAAGGCCACGTTCTGGTACATGAATGGCAAGGTCAAAGAAGCCCGTGTGGATCAATCGATTCATGATCCCAAGGGGGTGCCGGGCACTTACGTAGAGCGGTTTTCCGATCTCGGCGTCTTGCAATCGGCCGGCGTGTTTCAGGGGCAATTCCGTCACGTCGGCGTGCATCGCTACTATGACGAGGTTGGTAAATTAACCAGCGAAATCACCTACGGACGTGATGGTGCGAAGCTTTCCAGCAAGACATTCGATGCGAGTGGGGCACCCAAAGGCACTGCGCAGTATTACCCCGATGGATCGCGCAAGGCTCCGTAGCCGTACAGGATCGCTGTCGCGGTACGGGATGTCGCTGTGCGGCGCGGATTTTCTGCAGCAACAAAGCACAGCCGTCGAGACACAACGCCAACGCGTCGAACAGGATACGTCGTGACGCCCGCTATTCCGCGCGTGGGCCGATCACGATGAGGGCCATACCAGCCAGGCAGAGCCCGACACCGGCCCAGTCGGTCAGCGCGGGACGCACGCCGTCTACGGCCCATAGCCATATCAATGCCATGGTGACGTATACGCCGCCATAGGCCGCATACACCCGCCCCGACGCTGCGGGGTGCAACGTCAACAGCCAGACAAATAACGCGAGACTCAACGCCGCCGGCAACAATAGCCACGCGGAATGGCCCTGCTTTAACCAGAGATAGGGCAAATAGCAGCCGAGGATTTCGGCGAGCGCCGTCAAAACGTACAGGCCTAGTGTGGGCAGCAATGTCATCGTTTGTTCCGAGACGTCACGGCATTGATGCGGGAGGACAGTGGCACGGTCAAGGCTTTTGTGCCAGCAACATCTGACACTGCTGTTCCTGTTCCGCGATTTCAGAGAGCGTGTCTTCGATATCGCGGCGTTGTTGTTCCAGGGCCGCGCGATGCTTGGCCAGCACATCCAGATACTGCCGTAATTGCATCGCGTTGTCGCTCGGGCTGTCGTACATGTCGATCAACGCGCGGATTTCCGACAATTGCAGCCCGAGCCGTTTGCCGCGTAACGCGAGCTTCAGGCGAGTACGGTCGCGCGGGCTGTACACACGGTTGCGCCCATCGCGCGCAGGGCTGACGATGCCCTGGTCTTCGTAGAAGCGGATGGTGCGCGGTGTGATGTCGAACTCGCGCGAGAGCTCGGAAATCGTCCAGGTGGATGGCATGCGATGTTTGGCAGTTTACGTAAACGTAAATTATGATGGTCTGGAACAATCGTCAAGCTTATTTCTGACTGCCGACGCAGTCCGGCGGTTTAACCGAGAGCGAACAGATGAACCCGAACGAGCATCAACTGCAGTATCCCTGGGGAGATACACAGCCCGAGCCAGGCGTTGCGCTAGAGGTCGCGCCAGGCGTGAAGTGGATCCGCATGCCGCTGCCTTTTGCGCTGGATCACATCAATCTATGGTTGCTGCGCGACGAGATCGACGGACGCCAGGGCTGGACCATCGTCGACTGTGGTATCAGCCGTGACGAGGTGCGCACGCTGTGGGAACAGGTCTTTGCCCAGGAGCTGGACGGGCTGCCGGTGTTGCGCGTGCTCGTCACCCATATGCACCCCGATCACGTCGGGCTGGCCAATTGGTTGTGCGAGCGGTGGAATGCGCCGTTGTGGATGAGCATGACCGACTACATGGTGGCCGTGCTGTGGTCATCGCGTTCGACCGGCTCGGGCCCCAATGGCGAGGCGGCCGTGGCGCATTTCGCTCGCCATGGGATGACGGACCCTGATGCCCAGGAACAGATTCGCCGCCGCGCGGGCTATTACCCGGATCTGGTGCCGGCCATGCCGACGCGTTACACCCGCATGCTGCACGGCGATCAAGTCGCCATCGGCGGCCACGATTGGCGTGTCATCGTGGGCTATGGGCACGCGCCTGAGCATGTCTCGCTTTACAGCCCTGACTTGAACGTCGTGATCTCTGGCGATATGGTGCTGCCGCGCATTTCCACGAACGTCAGCGTATTCGATTACGAGCCGGACTCGGATCCTCTGCGCTTGTATCTGAATTCGCTGGATGGCTATGGCGATCTGCCGGCCGATGCCCTGGTATTGCCGTCGCATGGGCGCCCATTCAAGGGTCTGCACGAGCGTATCGCGCAGCAGCATCAGCACCACGCGGATCGGCTGGCAGAGGTGCTGCAGGCTTGCGTCGCGCCGCAATCCACTATGGATATCGTGCCTGTGCTGTTCAAGCGCAAGCTCGATCTGCATCAGCTGACTTTTGCCATGGGCGAGGCGCTCGCGCACCTGCATACTCTGTTTTTCGAGGGCAGGCTGACTCGCAAGACCGATGAAGACGGGATTGTGAGATTCACCGCACGCTGAACGCGAGCGCCAACCGAGCGTGAGTGTTAACGGCTGGCTGTGGCCAGCCGGATGGCCAGCCCGAGAAAAACAATACCCGTCACCCGGTTCAACCAGCGTGACGCGGTGGGCGAGCGTTGCAGCAGTTGCCCGAAAGCGCCCGAGAAAAAAGCGATAGCGCTGAATACCACTAGCGCGGCCAGCATGAACAGCACACCCAAGACAGCCGTTTGCAGGCCTACAGGACCGTACTCCGGTTTCGGCGAGGTGAATTGCGGCAAGAACGCAAAAAAGAACAGCAGCACTTTGGGATTGGTCAGACTCATGATGACGCCGCGCCGATAGAGCGCGCCCGGCGTCATCGCGGGCGGCCGCTCGGCGTTTGCCGCACCGCCACGCGCGCGTAGCGCCTGCCACGCCAAATAGGCCAGATAGGCTGCCCCAGCGAGTTTGAGGACGGTAAAAGCATGCGATGACGCCGCAAAAATCGCCGCCAGACCGGCGGCGACGGCGGCGGTATGGCCGAGTACGCCCGTGCATAACCCCAACACCACGCACATCCCCGCGGAACGGCCCCACAGGGCCGATTGCATCAAGACGAACAGATTGTCGGGGCCAGGCGTGAGAGCCAGCACAATCGCGATACCGAAAAAAGCAAGCAATGTGTCAAAGGGCAGCATGGCGCGGCGGCCGCAGATACGGCCAGAGGACAGTGGGCGTCGAAGGACTTCAAGGGTACAGCGCGCAGGCTTGGCGAGCAATTCATCAGGCGATGGAGGACACGATAAAACCGTAGCCGGCGAAGCGGGAGGCGCAGGAACCTTGCCGATGATGAAGCTTCCTGTGGTCCGCAACGTGACCCCCTAACGTTTACCGTGCCCATCTCGGCACGAATACCGCGAATCTCCTAATATCGAGGTTCTGACCGTTTTCTGTCCATCCTCATTGCATTCCTATGGCCAAAGATCCTGTCTCGCATATCGACACGCTGTTGCAGCATACCGGCACGGCGCCATTCAATCCGCAAACGGGGGCGGCGCCGGTCAACCTGCCGTCGATGCGAGCCAGCACCGTGCGCTTTCAGAATCTGGACGCGCTCGAGGCCACCCAGCGGCGCAAGGCGTCTGGCCAGCGCGCCGCGACCTATGGCCGCATGGGGATGGATACGCATGCCGCGCTCGAGCAGGTGTTCTGCGAACTCGAAGGCGGCACGCATGCCTATCTGGCGTCCTCGGGGATGTCGGGCATCACCTTGGTGATGCTGTCGCTGCTCTCCGCTGGCGACCATGCGCTGGTGGCCGACTGCGTCTATGGCCCGGTATATGAACTCGATGCGGCGTTACTCAAGCGCTTGAATATCGAGATCACCTATTTCTCGGCGGATGACGATCTGGAGTCCTTGGTGCGGCCGAACACCCGGCTGTTGTACGTCGAATCCCCGGGTTCGTTGCTGTTCCAGATGCTGGATATTCCCGCATTGGCGGCGTTTGCGCGCAGCCATGACCTCGTGCTGGCTTGCGACAACACGTGGGGATCGGGGTACATCTATCAGCCGTTGAAGTTGGGCGCGCACGTCTCGGTCGTGGCCGGCACGAAATACGTGGGCGGACACTCGGACCTGATGCTGGGCGCGGTCGTCACGAATGATGCCGAGGTTGCGCAGCGCCTGAATCGCACGCAGTACGCCATGGGATATTCGATCAGTGCCGACGATGCCTGGCTGGCGCTGCGCGGGGTGCGGACCCTGCCCATCCGTATGGCACAACACGCCAATCATGCACTGCAGGTATGCGAGTTTCTCGCGGGACGCCCAGAGGTCGCGCGCATTTATCACCCCGCCTGGCGGGACGACACGGGCCATGCGCTGTGGCAGCGCGACTGCACTGGTTCAAATGGCATGTTGGCTGTCGAGCTGCGCCTTTCTCCCGAAGCCTCGCGCCGTTTCGTGGACGCGTTGCAGCTGTTCGGCATCGGCTTTTCCTGGGGCGGCTTCGAAAGCCTGGTGCAGTGGGTGACGCGTGGCGAGCTTGCACGGCATCGCTATTGGACGGGCGGTGATCACGCATTGGTGCGGCTGCATATCGGGTTGGAAAACCCGGCAGATGTGATCGCCGATCTGTCGCAGGCGCTGGATCAGGCCAGCGGGTCACAACCACAGTAGAACTATTGAGTTTCAACGAAAAAAAGCCCCACGCTACGCGCAAGGGGCTTTTTGTTTTGGGCGGCCCGGCAACAAAAAACCGCCTGAATCACAGGCGGTTTGATCACGTGCTTACTTGCGCGCCATCGGGATCAAGCGATCGATTTCCTGGATCGCACCCTCGTAGCTGTTGCCCGCCAAGCTGGGCGAGGTGATGAACTTGCCGCCCACGCTGAACGTCGGCGTGCCGTCGATCTTGTATTCCTGAGCCAATTGATCGGCGCGTTGCACTTGGGTCTGCACGCTGAACGAATCGAAAATCGAATCGAACTGGGCACGATCGACACCCTGCTCGGCCGCCCAATCGCCCATGGCTTTCTTGTCGAACAGGCGCTTGCGCTCGACGTGCATGGCGGTGAACACCTTGGTGTGCAGGTCGGGGCGATTCAGCGTCTGCAGCGTGTAGTACAGCTGCTGCAACGGCTTCATGCTGGCGTTGAAAGCGATGGGAACTTGCTTGAGCACGACATCGTCCGGCTTGGTCTTGGCCCAGCTCTCGACCATGGGTTCCATCGTGGCGCAGTGCGGGCAGGTATAGGCAAAGAATTCCAGCACCTCGATTTTGCCCGGGGTGTCAGACGGCAGCGGCGGATTGACCGCTACATACTGCTGGTTGCTTTGTGCCTGGCTGGCGGGGGCGAACAAGGTGGTGGCAGCCAACGCGGCGGCGGCGGCAAAGCGGGTGAGCATGGAGAACTGCATCGTGCGTATTCCTGAGTAAATAGTTACTAGCTACGGTGACAGACTGATCGTACCCGAGATAAGTTCCGGGGGTTACCAGGTGCAACGGCCGTGGGCGGGTTCGACGGGTGGCGCCAGATGATGCGTCACCTGATGTTTCCTACTGCCGCACCACAGCCGTCTCGATCTTGTTTTCGCCCAAACGGCCTCGGGCGCGGTTCATATCGTCCAGCCGGGCAAAGGGACCGACTCGTACGCGGTTGATCTGTTTGCCATTGACCTCGGCACGCTGCACGGCGACGGGCAGGCCCAACAACAAGATGCGGGCTTTGACCGCCTCGGCGTCCGCTGCCCCCTGGTAGGCGCCGGCCTGCAGAAAATACTTGCCGCTGGATGTGGCTGCTGGGGGGGCTGCGGCAGGAGTTGCCGCCGGGCGTTTTTGCGTGGCGGCGGGGGCCGGTGCCGGTGCTGCAGCGGGCGCCTGGGCGCCGCTGGGCGGCAACGTCGCAATCAACGCGCCCAGTTCGTCTGACGGCTTGCTAGCGGGCGTGTCGGGCGTAGGCGTCGGGATAGCCGGCTGCAAATTGGGCAAAGGCGCGGGCGCCGTGGCCGTCGGGCCGCTGGGCGGTATGCCTGCGGCGCCATCGCGTCCATACAGTCCCAGATTCGGGTCCGGCGCCAGGCGAGGATCGGGCTGTTCGGTCCGGTCGGGATCGCGTGTGGCACGGTCTACAAAAGGCATCGGGGCCTTGGTGACGTAGAACGCCACGATGGCCGCGATGATGAGGCCGATGAGCAGTCCGGCCAGCGCACCGTACATGGTGCTGCCGCGTTGTTGGGGCTGACGGGAGGTTGATTTGCGTTTGGTTGCCATGAAACTGCTTACATTCGTTGCGGGGCCGATACGCCCAGCAGCGCCAGCCCGTTGGCCAGGACCTGCCGGGTGGTGGCGGCCAGGCGCAGACGGGCTAATTTGAGAGACTCATCGTCGACCAGGACACGTTCGGCGTTATACCAGGCGTGGAAGTCAGAGGCACAATCACGCAGCCAGAACGCGATGTGATGCGGCGAGAGCTCCTGCGCCGCGAGCGCCACGACCTGAGGGAGCCCAGCCAGACGTTGCATCAGGGCGAATTCCGAGGGCGCGGTCAGCAGCGCCACGTCGGCCTGCGCGATCTTGGCGTCGTCGGCGTCCGCATTTGCAATCATCGAGCAGATGCGGGCGTGGGCGTATTGGATGTAGTACACCGGGTTTTCGTCGCTCTTGGACAGTGCCAGATCGATATCGAAAACGAATTCGGTATCGGCGCGGCGCTGGATCAGGAAATAGCGAACGGCGTCGCGGCCCACCCAGTCGATCAGGTCGCGCAGGGTGACGTAGCTGCCGGCGCGCTTGGAGATCTTGACCTCTTCGCCGCCGCGCATGACCTTGACCATCTTGTGCAGCACATACGACGGGTAGTCTTTCGGGATGCCCTCTTCGAGGGCCTGCAGGCCGGCGCGCACGCGTGCTACCGTGCCGTGGTGGTCACTGCCCTGAATGTTGACGGCACGGTGAAAGCCGCGTTCCCATTTGGCCTTGTGGTAGGCCACGTCGGGGACGAAATACGTATAGCCGCCCTCGCTTTTGCGCATGACGCGGTCTTTGTCGTCGCCCGTACCCAGCTCGGTCGTGCGCAGCCACAGGGCGCCGCCTTCTTCGTAGGTATGGCCCTTGGCGATCAGGGCCTGGACGGTCTGTTCGACCCGGCCAGATGTATACAGCGAGCTTTCGAGATAGTAGTTGTCGAAAGCCAGGCCGAATGCCTGCAGGTCCAAATCCTGTTCGCGGCGCAGATACGCCACGGCGAATACGCGGATGTCGTCGAGGTTGTCGACGTTACCCGTGGCGGTGACTGCCTGGTCATCGGCGGTTACCGTTTTGCCGGCGACGAAATCCTGGGCAATCTCGACGATATAGTCGCCCTTGTAGCCATCGGCGGGATAATCCGGCGAGTCGGGGGCAATGCCGCGGGCGCGCGCCTGCACGCTGATGGCCAGGTTCTGGATCTGGTTGCCGGCGTCGTTGTAGTAGAACTCGCGCGTGACATCCAGGCCGGTGGCCTCATACAAGCGGCAAATGGCATCGCCCAGCGCTGCCTGGCGAGCGTGGCCCACGTGCAGCGGGCCGGTCGGGTTGGCCGAGACGAATTCGACCAGGACTTTTTCGCCATTGCGGGGCGCGCGGCCAAAGGCCTCGCCCTGCTCGGCTACCGCCTGGATCACGGCCTGTCGGGCGGCCGCAGTGATGCGGAAATTGATGAACCCGGGACCTGCGATCTCGGCGCTCTCGATGAGCGCCCGCGCCGGGGTCTCGGCCATCAGGGCATCGACGATCCCCTGAGCCAATTCGCGCGGATTACGGCGGGCGGGCTTGGCCAGTTGCATGGCGACATTGGTCGCGACATCGCCGTGCGCGGCGACTTTGGGACGCTCCAGCAGCACCTGGGCCTGGGCATCGGGCAGGCAGCGCGCGACAGCGGCCTGAATCAGCGAGATGAGTTGTTGTTGTTGCTCAGGGAGCATGAGAGAAATCAGAAGAAAGTTTTAAGTATCAGTGACGAGATGCCAGTCAACGGCAAGCCGGCTGCCCATGTCGGGCGTATCAAGAACCATGGCATTCACGGGAATTCCCTAGATCATAGCGTGATTTGGCCGGTTTTCTCTGTGTAACGGCAATGTAGCGGTTCATCTCAAGCTGTCGCCCGCATGAGGAAATCCGTACTATGTATCTTGCCAGTGGCAGTGTGCGCCACATTGCGGTAGTGTATGCAAATGTCCATTGTGGAAGTCCGCAACATGCTTATCAAATTTCACTCCAAAACCGTCGCTGAAGTCCTGATGTTGTCGCCCAATGCCGCGCCATTGTTGCGTGCCGCAGGCAAGTCGATAGGCGATCAGGTGCCCGAGCGTGGGGTCTTTACGGTCGAGCAGTTGCCCGCCGCCATTGCGGGTATCGAGGCCGCGATCAACGCCGAGGAACGCGGCCACCCGTCAAAAGCGAACGATGCTGACGAAGACGAGGAAAAATCCGTCCCCGCCATGGCTCAGCATGTGGAATTGCACCAGCGGGCGTATCCCCTCGTGGACATGATGCGCCGTTCGCTGGCGGATGGCGAGGATGTTACCTGGGAAGCCACCAAGGGTTGGTGAGGGACAGATGGAGGGCGCCATGCGCAGCGATGTGACAGTCATTTTCGATACTCGTCGTACGGTCAATCTTTCCGTCGATGTTGAGCCCTCTGCGCAAGCTGCCAGCGACGCGCGCGATTGGTTCGAGGCAGCCTGGGATACGCTCGGATGCGAACCGCTGCGCCCCAGTGGCAAGGTGCTGCTGCTCGACAAGATCATGGGCGTGGCCGATGCCCTGGGGTATGAAATCCTGACCTCCGACGCCAAGGAAAGCCAGGAATTCGCTCAGCATGCCGCGCTGGCCCTGGACAAGCCCCGCGTCATCGTGGACCTGCCGGGACTGTCGGTTGGCTATTAATCGTCTCGATAGCCGCGTTTCGCTTCGCTGCCGCGCTAACGGATTCCCGCTCGCATAAACGATTGCACGAATTGCCGCTGAAACAGCAGAAAAGCGATCAATAAAGGGGCGGCCGACAGCAAGGTCGCTGCCGTGATCACGGACCAGTCGATGCCCTGGTCCGTCGACGAAAACACCTGCAAACCGACCGTCAGAGGCCGTGACTCTACCGAATTGGTGATGATCAGCGGCCACAGAAAATTATTCCAATGGTGGCTGACCGATACCAGTCCGTACGCGACGTAAATCGGCTTGGCCAGCGGCACGTAGACTTTCATCAAGATCTGCAACGGACCCGCTCCCTCTACGCGTGCAGCCTCCTCCAGCTCTCGCGGTACGGTCTTGAACGTCTGCCGCAGCAAAAAGATGCCGAATGCCGACGCAAAATATGGCAAACCCACTGCGAAGACGGTATCGCGCACCCCCAACAGGCTCATGGAGCGGTAGTTTTCCACCAGCAATACATCGGGCATGATCATCAGTTGCAGCAGCACCAGCATGAATGCGACATCGCGACCGCGGAATTCAAAGCGTGCAAAGGCATAGCCCGCCAGTGTGGACAACACCAACTGTGCCGCCAACACCATCGTCACCAGTAGAAACGTATTCAGGAAATACCGTGGAAACGGCGCCGCGTGCCAGGCGCGGCTGAAGTTTTCCAGCGTCAACGGCGCCAGCAGATCGAAACGCGTGGCATAGGCCGGCGGATGAAACGCTGCCCAGACGGCATAGGCCAGCGGCAAGATCCACAGCAGGCCCAGCAGCCAGGCACCCAGAGTGTCGAGTTTGTGGGTCATTGGTAGTGCGTCTTTCTATCGAGCCAGCGGAACTTCACCAATGCGGTGATGGCCAGGATCAGCAACAACACGACGGTCAGCGTGGCGGCATACGAGGTGTCCCAGAAACTGAAACCCACCTGGTAGATGTAGTACAGCAACAAGGTACTGGCGTTATCGGGCCCGCCCCGTGTCATGACCACCACATGGTCCACCAGCCGGAATGCATTGATCAGCGCGTTGACCAGCACGAACAGCGTTGTGGGCATCAGCAATGGCCACAGCACGCGGCGGAAATATTGCCAACGTGATGCACCCTCCAACAGCGCCGCTTCGCGCAGCGACGGCGATACCGTCTGCAATGCAGCCAGATAAAAAATCATGAAAAAACCGGCTTCTTTCCAGATCGTCACGACCATCAACGCCGGCAGCGCGGTATCGCGGCTGCCCAGCCAGTTCGGACTGGGCATGCCGAACATCTGCAGCACCTGCGCGATCAGGCCATATTGCGGGGTATAGAAAAACAACCAGATATTGGCCACGGCCACCATCGGCAGGACCGTGGGCGTGAAATACGCCATGCGCAGAAAGCCGCGCCCTGCCAAATTGCGATTGACCCACAAGGCCATGATGAGCGCGATCGCGATCGATGTGGGAATCGTACCCAGGGCAAACCACAAGTTGTTCCATAGCGATTGCCAGAACACCGGATCATCGCGCATCAGCGTGTAGTTCTCGAGCCCCACGAAGCGCGCAGGACGGCTGCCTCGCGGGGTCGAGAAAAAGCTGTGCCACAACGTAGCCAGCGCAGGATAGTGCGTGAACGCGGCCAGCAATACGATCGCCGGCAGCAACAGCAGCCAACCGTAGACCGCTTGCATGGACTTGTTCATCGCACGGTGCCTTTACCGATAGCTGCGCAGCACGCGGTCGGCTTCGCGTTGCGCGTCGCCAAGTGCTTGCTCAGGGGTCTTGGAGCCCGTCAGCATGGCTTGCAGCGCATCGTTCAGGGTCTTGGTCACGCGCTGATTGTCGTGCGTGGAGAACTCCGCCACGCTGACATCCAACTGGTCACGCGCGACCGTCGCGGCTGGGACTTCCTCGGCGTATTTTTTCATCTTGTCGGTGGACCAGGCCGCAGGCGTGACGGCAACGTAGCCCGTTGCAATACTCCAGTCCGCAGCGCGTTCGGGCGTCGTGGCCCATTGCGCGAATTTCAGCGCCGCGGCCTGTTGCTCCGGCGTGCCGCTCTTGAACACATAGAAATTGCCGCCGCCCGTCGGGCTGCCGCCGCGTTTGGCCTTGGGCATCATGGCGACACCGAACGGAAAGCTGGCATTCTTGCGGATGTTGGTCAGATTGCCGGTGGTGGTCCAGACAATGGCGGCCTTCTTTTCCAGGAAATCCTTGGGCGTAGTGCCCCAATCGATCGTCCCACGCGGCATGACGCCGTGCTTGGCCGACAAATCATTCCAGAACGTGGCGGCTTCGATGGCGCCGGGTTTGTTCAGATAGACTTCGTTGCCTGCTTCGTTCATCAATATGGCATCGTTGGGCGTGGTCAATGCCTGGAACAGCCAATATGCAAAGGCACCCCCCGACGGGATTTCCAGGCCCCACTGCGTGACGTTGCCGGAGGCGTCTTTCTTGGTCAGCTTCTTGCTGTATTCAACCAACTCGTCCCAGGTCGCGGGCGCGCGTTCAGGATCCAGGCCGGCTTCTTTGAACAGATCCTTGTTGTAGTACATCACGATGGTCGAGCGCTGAAACGGTACGCCCCACACATGACCGCCGGTGCGGCTGTTCTGCATGAACGCATCATAAAAACTGCCCAGCCATTTTTTGTCGGCATCGGATTTCGCCAGGCCGTCGATAGGGACAATGGCGTCTTCATCGATCAGCGTAAACATGTCGGTCGATAACAGCACCGCCAGTTGCGGGGGCGTGCCGCCCTTGAGCGCCGTCAATGCCTTGGCGATCGAGTCTTGATACGAGCCCGCGTAGATAGGCTTGATGTCGATGTCGGGATTTTCTTTTTCGAATGCGGCCACCATGTCGTCGACGATTTTGGTGATCGGACCGCCGACGGCAACGGGGTAATAGAACTCGACTTCGACAGGTTTGGCCTGCGCGTAAATAGGCAGTGACAGAACGGCGCCAGCCAGACCGGCTGCAATGGCTTTGAGAGCGGTGCGTCGCATGATGGCTTTCCTAAAGGGATGGAGAGTCGGCGCCTGAGCGCCCAGAGGGGGTAATAGCGGCCGCATCGGCGGCGAAAAAATGCTGGTGCTCGGGTTGCCACGTCAGCTTCACCGCATCGCCAGCCGCAGCCCGTAAATGGCCTGGCGCACGTACGGCAATGCCGCTACAAGTACCGATCCGGCACACCACAATGGAATCTGCGCCAAAATATTCGACGCTTTCCACGACAGCAGGACGGCCATCGCCGTCAATCCGAATATGTTCCGGCCGAACGCCTAGACGCTTTGCTTGAACAGGGGCTGCGATGGCCGGCAGGCTTTCTGTGCCGGCGATGCCGAGGCCGTTGCCTTGTGTAGACAAGTCCATGAGGTTCATCGGCGGTGTGCCGATAAAACGCGCCGCAAACTCAGTGGCAGGCCGTGCATACAAGCCATCAGGCGTGTCGCGTTGCTCGATGCGTCCATCACGCAGCAACACGACCTGATCGGCCATGCTCATGGCCTCGGTCTGATCGTGCGTGACATACACCATGGTGATCCCGAGCGACTGTTGCAAGGCGCGGATCTCGCGCCGCATCTCATGGCGCAACTGTGCATCCAGATTCGAAAGCGGTTCGTCCATCAGGCATACCGGTGCCTCTGAAATGACTGCACGCCCTAATGCCACCCGTTGTTGTTGCCCGCCTGACAACTGCGAGGGCTTGCGATCCAGCAGGGCCGTCAAGCCCAGCAAATCCGCCACGCGCTTGAGCCGGCGAGGATAGTCGGCAGACGGTTCTTTGCGAACCTTCAGGCCAAACAAAATATTCTCGCGCACCGATAGGTGAGGAAACAACGCATACGACTGGAACACCATCGAGATGCGCCGTTGGGACGGCGGCAGATGCGTGACATCGCGATCCCCGATACGAATGTGGCCCGACGTCGGCGTGTCGAGTCCTGCGATCATGCGCAGCGTCGTCGATTTGCCGCAGCCTGATGGTCCCAGCAGCACCGTAAAACTCCCCGCAGGCGCAGTGAAGCTGACGCCCTGGATGGCAGCCGCATCGCCGTACTGTTTGGTCAGGTCTTCCAGGATGAGCGTGGACATAATGATCGTTGGGTGGAATCGGATATGCGTGCGGCGGTGTGAACCCCTGGGGGCGCGAACCTCCTATTCTGGGGGTAAATGAAATCCTTTTCATTCTGCGGTGCAAACATGACGTGGCCGTGTCAGGGCCACGCCTGCAGCACCAATTACTCATCGATCAGGACGCCGCCCTCTTCGTGAAACGGATAGGGGCCGGGATAGTCGCCGATGTAGGCATGGTGCGTGACCAGGACGCCGTTACGCCATTCATGTAAGTGAAAACCCGGTGGCTCCATGACAAAAGCAGAGGGGCCATCCGGCCGTAAATCCAGTGCGACTTGATGCGCCGGACTCGGGCAAGTCGAGGCAATAGTGCCGCCAAAACGCTGAAAAATGGTGCGGTGCAGATGGCCGCACAGAATGCGTTCCACATTGGGATGCGCGGCGACGATCTGTTCCAGCTCGGGCGCACCCGAGAGCAGGCCAATTGCATCCATGTGAGCAATGCCGGTAATGAACGGCGGGTGATGCATGGCAATCGCGGTGGGCCGGCCCGGTTGTTCCGCGAGGCGTTCACGCAGCCAATCCAGCCGCTGCGAGCACAATGTGCCGTGGCTTTGCATCGGCACGACCGTGTCCAGCATCAACAGGCGCAGAGGGTGATCCTCGACCGCGTATTGAACAAAGCCGTTTGCACCCTGCAGATAGGCGTGCGAGGGAAAGGCCGCCAATAATGCTTCGCGCGCATCGTGATTACCGGGCATCAAAAAATACGGCGCATGCAAAGCATCCAGCATATTTTTGAGATGGGCGTATTCCTGCGGCCGGCCAAAATCGGTGAGATCTCCACTGATGATGACCAGATCGGGCGCGGGATCGAGGCGGTTCAATGCTTCGATGGCAGGCGGCAGATATCGGTCGGTTTCGACCACGCGATAGGCTTTCTGGCCCGGCATGCGGATATGCAAATCAGTAATCTGTGCGATGAGCATGATGAGTGTATAGGTGAGAGTCGTTAAATATGGCCGGCAGCAGGCAACGCAATCGCGGACCTCGCCAGCACAATGCTGACGTGATCGCCTGCGGCATGTTGACTATGTGCGGGGGCAACCACCGGAAATCGCTGACCGTCGTCCAGGCCGATTTCGTAGCGGACTGAACTGCCGAGAAAGAAGCGGGCCAGCACACGGCCTGTCAATGCGCTGTCGTGNGGNGCCTCGAGTTGCGCCTCATGCGGACGAAACGCGACGGCATCATCACCGGCAATCAACCTGCCATCGTGCAGCCGCGCACGGACGCGGCACAAGGTGCCGAGAAACTCCGCGACGAAATCGCTGGCCGGCTCTTGATACAGGGTTTCTGCGGTGCCGACTTGTTCCAGATGCCCTGCAGACATGACGGCGATGCGGTCACCCAGCATCATCGCTTCGTCCTGGTCGTGCGTGACGATGACCGTGGTGATGCGTAATTCACGCAGCATCTGCGCCAACTCCACGCGCAGATGCTCACGCAGTTTGGCATCCAGTGCCGTCAGCGGCTCGTCAAGCAATAGCACACGCGGCTCGATAGCCAGGGCACGGGCCAGGGCCACGCGCTGACGCTGTCCACCGGACAACTGATCGATGCGCCGATCGGCATAGACCTCCAGGCGCACCAGCGCCAGCAGTTCGCGTGCGCGCCGTTCGCGCTCGCTCGCGTTGATATTGCGCACGCGCAGACCATACGCCACGTTCTGCACGACCGTCATGTTGGGAAACAAAGCATAGCTTTGGAACACTACGCCTACGCCTCTATCTTCTGGCGAGAGCTGTGATACCTCGTCATTGCCGAAACGAATAGACGCGCCGGCATCGGCCTGCTCCAGGCCACAGATCAGACGCAGCAGCGTCGTTTTTCCACAGCCTGATGGACCCAGTAATGCCAGCGTTTCGCCGCCCTGCACGTGCAGATCAATGGGATGCAGGGCGCGCGTTCCATCTGGCCAGGTCTTGGCGCAGCCGCCGAGCGTAATAGCGACAGGGTCGGTCATGATGAAGAAGTCCGGATAACAGGTGTGTGGGCGGGCCGATCGCCGCGCGCAGCCAGCCATTGCAGGCCTACCAGTAGCGGGATCAGCATCAACAGAAAGACCAGGGTATATGCCGATGCGATCTCCAATCGCATCGAGGCATAGCTGTCGGCCAGCCCGACAGGTAAAGTCTTGGTCAACGGCGTGTGCAGCAACCAGGTCAGATTGAATTCACCGATCGATAGCGTCAGCACGGTCAACGCGCCAGTGACGATGCCGGGCGCGGCATTGGGCACGACAATGTGCAAAAAACGCTGTATGCGTGTTGCGCCCAGCGTCGAGGCGGCCTCGTCCAGCGTTGCCAGGTCAGCGCCTTGCATGCTGGCGCGCGCGGCACGCACCATGAATGGCAGCGTGAACAACACATGTCCGATCACGATGAACCAGACGCTGCCGCGCAGCCCGCTGACGGTGCCCCACGATACGATCAGGGCCAGCGCCGAGGCCAGGCCCGGGACGGCAACGGGCAAGGTCAACAGTTCCTCCAGCGCGCGAGCCAGACGCCCGCGATGCAGCGTGAGCACCCACGCCGCAGGGACACCGACGAGCGTACAAATCGCCAGGGTTAACAACGCTACTGCGAACGAACGCCAGATGGTATCGGCGTAGAGTGCCCACACCTCGGCCACCCATCGCAGCGTCAGTCCGCTGGAAAGTCCGACAAAATAATTGTTGGTGAGACCCGCCAGGACGGACAGCACAACGGGGCCGATCAAGAACGCCGCGACCGCCAGCGTGACGGTCAGTCCCAAGCGCGTATCAAATTTGGAAGCATGCATCATGGACCTCATCACGCAGCCGCACCTGCGCGGGCTCCCGCCAGACTATGAGCGAGATACAGCACTGCCCACGTGGCCAGGCCCAGCACGATAGACAGTGCCGCGGCGACCGGGATGTTCGCGTAGTTGGTGAACTCGTTATAGATAGTGATGGGCAGCACGTCGATTTGTGTTGCCAATGTGAACGCCGTACCGAATGCGCCCATGCTGGTCGCAAAACTCATCGCACCTGCGCCGATCAAGGCAGGCGTCAATGCCGGTAATTCAATATCCATGAAGCGACGCCACGGGCTCGCGCCCAATGTCCGTGCGGCCTCGAGCAAGCTCTGATCAATTTGTTCGGCCGCCGCCGTCAGCACACCGACACAACGCGGCAGCGAAAAATACAGATAACCCAAAAACAGTCCGGCCATGCCATAGGCAAACACCACGGTATCACCGGTGAGCCATTTCGTGAGTGCGCCAATGATCCCCTGACGTCCCGCGAGCAAGATGATCAGGAACCCGACGACTACACCCGGAAAGGCCAATGGAAACATCAGCAAGGAAATCAGCAAGCGGCGTCCGGCAAAATGCCGATGGCGGGCCAGAAAGCGGCCCACCGGCAACGCCACCAGCAATGTGGCCAACGTCGCGGCCAGTGACAGCACGACGGTATTGAACAAACTGATCCAATACTGCGTGCCCGTCAGCACCGTCCAGTAGGCCGATTGCCCGTTGCGGCTTTCTGCGCCTGCCAGCGCCAGCCCTGCCATGGGCAACAGCCAGAATGCCAGAAACAGCGTGGCAGCAGGCGCCGCAAACCAAATCCATCCGCGACGTCCCATTTCAGTGCACTCCCAGGACAATGCCGACAAGCACGCAGAACATCAGTTCACCTCTTTGGCGTACCGCTGCGAAAACGCGCGCTGACCTTCGGCCATTTTGACGTAGTCCACCGTACCGGCGCGAGCATACTCTGCCTCAGGCAAGAATTTTTTCTGTGCTTCGGCCGACATGGCTTCCGGCCGCACGGGACGCAGGAACGCGTTGGCCCAGATGGCTTGGCCCGCATCCGACAACGTAAAGTCCAGCACTTTCTTGCCATTGTCGGCATGCGGTGCATTGGCCACCAGGCTCATAACGTAAGGCACGGCGATCGTGCCCTCGGCGGGGATCACGAATTCAACGTTGCTGTGGTCCTTATATTTGGCCCGATACGCATTGAAGTCGTAGTCGATCAAGATCGGAATTTCGCCCGACAAGACGCGCGCATACGCCGTTTGTTTAGGCACGATGGGTTGGTTGGCCTTCATGTCCTTGAACCACTTGAGGGCCGGGTCGAAGTTATCCGGCGTGCCTCCCAGCGCGCGGTTGATGGCGACGGCGCCGACATAGCCGACAAAGGCCGAGGCCGGATCCAGATAACCAACCATGCCCTTGTACTCAGGCTTGAGCAGATCGGCCCACGAACGCGGAACAGGCTTGCCATCGAGGGCGTCGACGTTGACCATCAGGCCCAACGTGCCCGAATGGATGGCGAACCACTTGCCATCAGGATCTTTCATGCCGGCGGGAATTTGATCCCAATGTTGCGGCTTGTAGTTTTGCACCAGTCCGTCCTGGGCAGCCTGGATACCAAACGTGACGCCGTAGTACACGACATCGGCCACGGGATTGCCTTTTTCCGCCGCGATGGAGGCTAGCGATTGTCCCGAGTTTTTGTTGTCTGCAGGTACGGTGATGCCGGTGGCTTTCTTGATGGCTTGGAGCTGTGTGCCCCAATCCGCCCACTCGGGTGGACAGTTGTAGCAGATTGCGTTTTGCGCGTAGGCCGATGCGCCTGTCAGAGAAAGCGCCAATGTGGCAGCGCGTAACACGCAATGGACGAGGGATTTCATGTCGAACGTTTCCTTGGCGAGGGGGGAAAAGAATGCGCCGCCACGCTTGCTGCAGCGCGGCGACGCTGCCCTTCATGAGGGCGTTTTGCTTCTTCAGACGGGTTGGTAATGCAGAGCGCAGTAGCCGTGCCGCCATCGGAAATACGGTGTGGCAGCCTGACTGATGAGGGTTTGTCTCCCTCCAGGCAGCCCAGTAATAAGGCGCACGCTGTCGCGCCAATTTCGCGGCTCGGTTGTGCCACCGTGGTCAGCGCCGGGACCATGAGTGCGCCAATGCTTGCACCGTCGAATCCGCAGACAGCAACGTCATCGGGTACGCGTATCCCCAGCGAAGCGAGTTGGGCAATGACGGAGACGGCCAGCAGATCGTTAGAGCAAAACAATGCACTGGGGGCATCTGGATGCGCCAGCATGTCACGCAGCATCGGCGCGCTGGACTCGGTGTGCGCAGGCATGACCCAGTGCGCAATCGGAGGCAAGCCTGCCGTTTTCGCACAGGCCTGCGCGCCTTGCAGGCGGCGTCGCGCGCGATCCGACGCCGTCAATGGGCCGCTGACAAAGGCAATGCGCCGATGGCCCAGTGCGCTCAGACGCGACACCATGTCATGTGCGGCGGCCTTGTTATCAACCGAGACAAAAGGGTGCGAGTTTGATTCGTTATAGGCCAGAATGTGCGGCATGCCTGCTTCATCCAACGCGCGCAAAGTCGCATTGCGCGAGGGATTTCCCACTGTCAGGATCAAGCCATCGATCTGATGATCGATCAAGGCTTGCACACATTCCGATTCCACCGACGGGTCGTAGCCCGTGATCCCCATCATGACGCTATAGCCCGCTTTGCGTGCGTATTGCTCGGCGCCTTCGAAACAATCTGCGAATACCGGATTGGCCAGCGTAGGCAGCAACAGACCGATGGTACGCGTGCGGCCGGCGCGCAAACTGCGGCCCACCCGGTTGGGGCGAAATCCGATGCGTTGCGCGACAGCGGCGATATGCGCACGCGTTTCGGGGCGCAGCAGCTCGGGTTGGTTGAAGGCGCGCGAAACCGTCGCAGGCGATACGCCGGCCTGCTTGGCGATCTCCAGTATCGACGGTCGGTGCGGTGTTTTTGCGGTCACGGCAGGCTCGGCAATGAAAACGATTTCATCTTAGGGGTAATACATGACAGCCAGATTTCACGAGATACGGTATCGTGCTTGTATGGCAGTGCCAATGAAAATCGGTGTTGCGATGCGGCACGAGTTCATGATCGTGACATTTTTTTGTCGTATGAACTTACAGAAAACCAATGTTGCCGCAACGCAATAAAGATGGTGCGCCTGTGCTACATCTGTAGGACGCAAAATTGAGGATCATCCCGGGGAAGGGGTATGGGTGTGCAGCAGAAAAAAACTATTGAACTGAATCGTCTGAGCGCAACGCGTGCGGCGCAGCTATTGGCACGTCGCGAATTGAGCGCCGAGCAATTGCTACGGGCGTGTTTTGCGCGCATCGAACAGCGTGAGGGCGTGGTGCGTGCATGGGCTGCCTTGGACAAGGAGCTCGCGCTGACGCGTGCCCGCGAGTTGGACCGGTCGAGCACGCAAGGGGTTTTGCATGGTTTGCCGATCGGTGTGAAAGACATCTTCGCGACCAGCGATTTGCCCACGCGCTATGGCTCGCCCATCTATGACGATCATCAGCCGTCTATGGACGCGGCAGCGGTCGCGTTGTGCCGCGAGGCGGGAGCCGTGGTAGCGGGCAAAACCGTAACGACGGAGTTCGCAACCTTTCAAGCGGGCCCCACACGTAATCCACACAATCCGGCTTACAGTCCAGGCGGTTCATCCAGCGGCTCTGCGGCTGCAGTGGCCGATCATATGGTGCCACTGGCGCTGGGCACTCAGACCGCCGGTTCGATCATTCGTCCTGCCGCCTATTGTGGCGTTGTCGGATACAAACCTTCCTTTGGCCGCATTCAACGCGCCGGTTTAAAGACAACCGCCGATTCATTGGACACCATTGGCGGCTTCGCACGCTCGGTTGACGATGTTGCATTGTTAGCCTCTGTGCTGATGCGTGATCCCGAGCTGCGCGAACTCGACTACGATGCCAAGCCTCGTATTGGCATGTATCGCACCTCGCAATGGCGGCATACGGATCATGCCACGCGCGATGCCTATGCACAGGCTGCGAGCGTGCTGTCGCGTGCGGGTGCGCAGATCGATGAGGTGGAGCTGCCACCGATACTGTGTTCCCTGGTGCAGGTGCACGCCGATATCATGGGCTTTGAGATGGCGCAGTCGTTGGCTTTCGAGCGCACGCGTCATCGAGCGAGTCTGAGCAGCTCGCTACAGGCTTTGCTGGATGCTGGATCCCAGATCACTGCAGAGGAGCATCGCGCGAATCTGGTCCGCGTCGAAGAAGGCCGCCAGCGTGCGCTGGATTGGTTTGAGCAGTACGACGTTATCTTGGCGCCCAGCGCCAGCGGCGAGGCTCCTTTTTTTGACCAGGGTACGGGCGATCCTTTGTTCTGCCGCGTGTGGACACTGTTCGGTGCACCTTGCGTGCATCTGCCGTTCTACACCGGTCCTCAGGGCCTGCCTGTGGGATTGCAGGTGGTGGGGCGCAGTGGCGACGACAGGCGTACGCTCGCCCTCGCCCGGTGGCTTTTGAATGTGCTGCGTCCCGATGACGTGGATTGATCAGCGCCATAGTATGGACCGACGGCATGACTGCATGCGCCGCGACTCCATGGTTGCCTCATAGAACACAAGCTAAAAGGCCTGAGTCCGATGCAGAATCGGACTCAGGCCTTTTCAATTCAGCCCGGCTTTTGGACTTCAACTTCCTTGTGGGCAGTTCAAGTAGACGGGCTTTTCATGGTTACCCAGGACTGCGGATCACGCAGCCTGGGCCGTCTCGCTTTCAGCTTGTTCGGCAGTAACGCGCGACAAATGACGGTTGACGGCGCCGAGCACGGCGCGGAACGAGGCGGTGACGATATCGCGGTCGATGCCGACGCCAAAGCCGGTTGCGGAGTCTCCGACGCGCAGCTCAACATAGCTGGCCGCGCGGGTATCTGTGCCCGTGCCGATGGCGTGCTCGTGGTAATCCATGATGCGCACGGGAATATCCAACGCGTTCACAAAGGCCGAGATGGCGCCATCGCCCGAGCCCGTGACGACGCGGCGTTCACCGTTGTAGTCCAGCTCGACCTGGATGTTGAATTGCTTGCCTTCACCGGCAGACGGATCGCCCTCGATGCGGTGGCGCACCAGCTTCCAGGGCGTATGTTGTTCCAGGTATTCGCTGCTGAAGATCGTGTGAACGTCATCCGCTGTGACTTCGCGGCCGGTTTCGTCGGTGACCCGTTGAATGGCGCGGCTGAATTCGATTTGCAGGCGGCGCGGCAAGACCAGGCCATGTTCTTGTTCGAGCAGGTACGAGACACCGCCCTTGCCCGATTGGCTGTTGACGCGGATGACGGCGTCGTAGCTGCGGCCGAGGTCGGCCGGGTCGATAGGCAAATAGGGGACTTCCCAAACGGCATCGGCCTGCTGTTGAGCAAAGCCCTTTTTGATGGCGTCCTGATGCGAGCCGGAAAAGGCCGTGAACACCAAATCGCCCGCATAAGGATGGCGCGGATGCACGGGCAACTGATTGCAGTACTCGGCACAACGGCGCACTTCGTCGATATCGGAAAAGTCCAGGCCCGGGTGCACGCCTTGGGTGTAGAGGTTCAGCGCGAGCGTGACCAGGTCGACGTTACCCGTACGTTCACCGCTGCCGAACAGGCAGCCCTCGATACGATCGGCGCCGGCCATCACGGCAAACTCGGCGGCAGCGACAGCAGTGCCGCGGTCATTATGCGGATGTACGCTGATGATGATGCTGTCACGGCGAGCGAGGTTCTTATGCATCCACTCGATCTGATCGGCATACAGATTCGGCGTGGTCGCCTCGATCGTTGCGGGCAGATTCAGCACCATTTTTTTCTGCGGCGTGGCGCCCCAGGTTTCGGCGACGGCATTGGAGACTTCGAGCGCGAATTCAGGTTCGGTGGTGCTGAAGACTTCGGGCGAGTATTCGTAGCGCCATTGCGTCTCCGGATACTTGGCCATGTGTTGCTTGATCAACTGCGTACCGGTGACGGCGATTTGCTTGATCTCGTCTTTGCTCATGTTGAAGACGATCTTGCGAAACGCCGGTGCGCACGCGTTGTACAGGTGCACCATCGCTTGCTTGGCGCCGGCTGCCGATTCGACCGTGCGGCTGATCAGGTCTTCGCGTGATTGGGTCAGAACGATGATGGTGACGTCATCGGGAATGCGTTTCTCGTCGATCAGCTTGCGTACGAAATCGAAATCCGTTTGCGAGGCGGACGGAAAACCGACTTCGATTTCCTTGAAGCCGATCTTGACCAGCTGTTCAAAGAAACGCAGCTTGCGTTCGATGCTCATCGGTTCGATCAGCGCCTGGTTGCCGTCGCGCAAGTCGGTGCTCATCCAGATGGGCGGCTGCGTGATGCGGCGGCTGGGCCAGGTGCGTTCGGAAAAGTCACGCGCGAACGGGGCAAACGGTACGTATTTGGTAGCGGGGTTGGCAAGCATCATTACACCTTGATCAGTAGTCCCGGGGGTGGCGGGATAAGTATTTCCGGGTTTTGTTACCGGCATGCTCTGTTCGGCTGGTCAGGGTTCTAGGCCTGGACCGTCAGTGGACCGTGGATGGGCCGACTGGAATCAATAAGTGAACAGAGAAACTTGTGGCGTACGAGGCTGCCGAGCTACCACAGGCGCGAGGCCCGGCAACCGATCGGTAGGTGTAGCGATAGCGCGATGAGGGAAATACGAGCGCGCAGGCCGGCACCCGGTGCGCTGAAGCGTCCGGAGGCAATCGCGAGGGGGATTCGGATATCGGCCATAAGACGATAGTCAAACACATTTTTGGCCAAGATGCAACGGACACGGGCGGGACGAGCGTAAAAAGCATCACACGGCGCTCGCCGCATGCTGTCCGCCTCACGGCAATAAGCCTTGCGGATTGGTCGGAAACAAAGCAGCAGGCGGGCGGATCTGCCCGGGAGGTACATTTTGGATGCCAAGTCGAAAAAAAATCGCCTCGAGAGGCGATTTTTTCAAAGACCGGAGTGGCGCTGCCTGCTACAGGTTGGGCTCGATGCGCCCTGAGGTTGGGCGTGTCTCGGTAGCGGCGGCTGGCGTCGTCAGGATGGCGGCCTGGGCGGGGGCCGGAGCCGGAGCCGCCGCAGGTGTGCTGCGAGCGGGTTGGGAGCGTGTCGCGGCAGCCGTCTGGCCATCAAGAATGTTGCCTTGCTCTCGGACCAAGTCGATTTTATCGATGCGGCCATGGCGCAACTCGATATGCGCCTGGCGCAAGTCGCCGAGCGTAAACGGCTCTTCGCGATTGCCCCAGACCCAGCGCAGAACATTGGTGACTTCGTCGCAGAGCTGCGAAGTCAAGGCGGACAGATCTCTCGGGGCGACCGGTTTGGCACGCGCGGCGTCAATGTCTGAGGTCACCCAGGCGCGTACTGCGAAAAATACAATCAGCGACCAGATGACCACGACACCCCACCATAGATAGGGGTTGACGCGCGTCAGGAGGTCGATCGCCTGCTGGCCAAAAGCCTGCAGGCCTTCAAAGCTCAGGCTGCGGCCGAAATCCAGCAACCACGAGGCGACTAATAGCCATATGATGGCGGCGATGACCAGCACCACCCCCCGGACTATGAGTCGAGGCAGCGCTAATTTCAGCAGCGTTTGGCCGATCAGTCGGCGATCTTGGCGTACGCGTTCGGGCGAGGCGGCATTCATCATGCAAAATATTGTACCTATGACTCGGCCCGCATTAGAACTTCGTACTGGTCAACATTTGACGTTGACCCCTCAACTGCAGCAATCTATCCGATTGTTGCAGCTTTCGACGCTGGACTTGCAGGCCGAAATCTCGCAGGCGCTGGCTGAGAACCCGATGCTGGAGCGCAGCGAAGAACAGGCGGAGGCCGAGCCAGACGCGCCGGCCGAACGCGAAACGTCGATGGACGACGAGTCATTACGCGATACGGAGCCCCGCACAGAGGAAATGCCCGGCTCGGGGGGCGTCTATCCCGATGACCGTTCCGACGGCCCGGATCGCGCATGCGTCGATACGTTACGTGAGCACTTACTTTCACAGTTGGGCCTGACCCGCGCGGGAACCCGTGATGCAGTATTGGTCGCGTTGCTGATTGATGAGCTGGATGAGAACGGTTATCTAGGGTCTTCGCTGGAGGAGATTCTCACGTGGATGCCCCTTGAGGCCGAGACGGACCTGGACGAGCTGAGGGCGGCGCTGACGTTACTGCAGTCATTCGACCCGCCCGGGATCGGTGCGAGGGATATGGCGGAATGTCTAGTGTTGCAATTACGCAACCCCGACGTGCAACATTTGCGCGAAGCCGCCGATCCGAAAGTGCTGGCCTGTGCACGTCGGCTATGTGCCGAGCATTTGCAGTTGTTGGCCACCGGCAATATGACGCGGCTGCGCGATGCCTTGCATTGCGATGAGGCGACGGCGCGCGCGGCGCAAACGCTGATTCGCAAACTGGACCCTCGCCCGGGCCGCGCCTGGACGGTGCCCGCGGCCGATTATGCGGTGCCGGACGTCATTGTGCGCAAGACCCGCCTGGGATGGCAGGTGGTGCTGAACACCGCGGCTGTCCCGCGTTTGCAGGTCAATGCACTGTACGCCCAATTGCTGGGCAATCAGCGTGAGGCCAGCCATGCGGGGCTGCATGCCCAGTTGCAGCAGGCGCGTTGGATGATCCGCAATGTGGAGCAGCGCTTTGACACCATCCTGCGTGTGGCGCAGGCCATCGTGGCGCATCAGACCGCTTTTTTCAGTGAGGGCCCCGCTGCCATGCGTCCGTTGATTCTGAAGGATATTGCTGCAGAGCTGGGATTGCACGAGTCCACCATTTCACGGGCGACGACGCAAAAATACATGTTGACGCCGTTCGGGACCTTGGAGCTGAAGCATTTCTTTGGAACGGGCGTGGCGACTGACGGTGGCGAGGTGGCCTCGGCCACGGCGGTACAAGCCGTGATCCGCCAAATGGTGGCCGACGAGGACCGCGGCAAGCCTTTATCCGATAGCCAATTGACAAAGCGCCTGGCCGATCAGGGCATCGTGATTGCCCGCCGCACGGTGGCCAAGTATCGCGAGGCCATGCGGATTGCCCCGGCCAGCCTGCGAAAGGCGCACGCGGCACGATAGATAGTTCGGGTGCTGCGGCGCTGTGCGTCTGTAGGGCGGTTTTTCTGCCAGAGTGAAATGGCGATAGTTTTGTCCCTATTTTTCAATGACTTGGAGGAAACGGATCGCCATTTGACCCGCTTGCTTTTGCGAGAATAAATCACGATAATTATTCTCATGTACATTTGCATATGTAATGCCGTCACTGAACGCCAAGTTCACGCCGCCGTCGATGCGGGCGCTACTACATTGTCCGATTTGCAGTTTGAATTGGGGGTAGCCTCGTGCTGTGGTTGCTGTGCAGAGATGGCTCAAGAATATCTGCCAGGTGGCCGCTGTTCCAGCGTGTGTCAGGGCAAGTCGATGGCTGTGGATCTCACGGCCTCTGCACCCATGGTCGACGCCCAGCCCGCTGCCAATAGTTTCCCGATCGCGCTGGTTGCAGCAGCCTGAGCCGGGGCATCGTTGCGCAGTCAGGCAGCGCGTGTATCGTGCCTGGTAGCGACGGCGCGCGGTCGCGTGCGTTGCAGTTCTCCAACATCACGCCTTGTCGAGATTTGAGTCGATTTGCCCCCGTACGGTGCTGATAATTCGACATTCGGCAGGCAATTTTCCCCGAGATTTTCCGTATTGGCCGGCCTCAATGGCAAGCCTGGCGTCACGCTATGTGCGGATAGTCCGAAACGCATACTCATTCTCATTGTGTTGTCGCTTTCAGATTGCGCTTGCAAAGCCATTTATCAAATGCAGCGCGGCTCTAGCCGTGACCCTGCCGGCGGTGTTAGCCTGCGATCGTTGCATACGCGATAAGGCGTACGCAGGGTCGCGGGCGCCGCGTCCCGGGATCGTAAGGAGTACACCATGAAAGGCGATAAAACCGTCATCCAGTTTCTGAACAAGCAACTGACCAATGAGCTGACGGCCATCAATCAATATTTCCTGCATGCCCGCATCTTGGGGCATTGGGGCCTGAAGAAGCTGGGCAAGCACGAGTACGAAGAATCGATTGGTGAGATGAAGCACGCCGATCGTTTGATCGAGCGTATCTTGATGTTGGACGGTCTGCCGAATTTGCAAGACCTGCACAAACTGCTGATCGGCGAAGACGTTCCCGAGTTGCTGGCCTGTGACCTGAAGGTCGAGCAAGGCGCGCAAGCCACGGTGAAAGAAGCCATCGCTTACTGTGAGTCAGTGCGTGATTACGTGTCCCGCGATCTGTTCCAGGCCATCCTGGACGATACCGAAGAACACATCGACTACCTGGAAACCCAGATCGAGTTGATCGACAAGGTCGGCCTGCAGAATTATCTGCAAAGCCAAATGGAAGTCGAAGGCTGATTGGTTGCAGGTGGCGTCGATGCGCTAACGCCCGCATTGCCGTTGTGTTGATGAGCCCGTACAGGCCTGCTGGTCTGTACGGGCTCAATGCATTTGAAGGTCAGCGGTGTATATCGCCGCTGCCTCATTGCCAATCAGTCTGTCAGTGGCCCCTATCGTTCAGGGTTTGACGATATGCCAGACGTCTTTGACGTTGTCGCCCGTCTTGTCGCCCGGGTTTTTGTCTTTCACGAACAGGTACAGGGGCTTTCCTTTGTAGGCCCATTGTTTGGAGCCATCGTCGCGGGTGATGATGCTCAGGTCGCCTTGCGCTTTCGCATCGGCGGCGGCCATCACCGGCGGCCATGCCTTGGCGCACTGGTCATAGCAGGCGCTCTTGCCGTTTGTGTCCTTGTCGAAGGTATAGAGCGTCATGCCGGCGTTGTCGACCAGCATGCCGTCCTGGGTCTTGACTGCCTGAGCGTGGGCGCCGACCGAAAACAGGGTGGCGCAGGAGACGAGCAGGGTTGCAGCGATTCGAGTGTGCATGGCGTGTCATCCAGTATGAGAAAAGGGGACTGCTTGCTATAGACGTCACTGATATCTACTTTATTCCACTTCCGATGAAAATAAGGATAAAAAAAGGCTACCTCGTTTGAGGCAGCCCTTTTTAGCGGAGGTGATACCAGTCGCCCGGTCGCCCGGCGGATGGTGCACCTGCCGTCCTGTGCCGGTGACCTATGCTCCGAGTCCTATTGACGTGCCGGACACTCGGCGATGGTGCCCCAGGCCCGATTCGGGCCACAGTACTTGTTGCGAGCGTTCCAGGAGCACGTGGGGCGTTGGAAGAAGCCCTCATTGGCGCATTGGGCCAGTTCTCGTTTCAGGGATTCCTGCCAGTTGCCCGCAGGAGCAGGCGTTGCTCCTCGAGGCGCGGCGCTTGGCGCAGTGTTCGCCGCGGTGATCGCATAACCGTCCTGATTGGCGGGCGGAGGCGTGGTGGTGGTGGGCGGCAAGGCCTGCAGATCCAGCGTGGTGACGTCAGAGGTGCCGGAAGGCAGCGGGACGTTGGATGCCGCTGCGAGGTGGCGGGCCTCGTCCATACTGATATTGTTACGCGAAATCTGAATCGACGGGTCCTTGGCCGTTTCGAACAAGGAAACCGTCGGTACGGCCCAGCTCTGGCCGTTGGGCTTGTCGGGCACGCCGAGGCTGCCGTCCACCCGAGGCTGGGGAGGCTGAGCGACATAGGGACGACCGTTGGCGTCCAGGATCGGCTCTTGAGACGCCAGGGCTTCCTGGCCCGGTGCGGCCGAGGCTTTGGGGGCGTGTGAAACCAGCCAATCACCCAGTTGGATTCCACCCCACGCCGCGACGCCCAGTGCCAGCAGAAGCGTCGCGAATAATACTCGCCAAGACATTGCTACCCTCATTTTTGCGGCGCCCTGTGCAGTTTACGCATGGCTGCCAAAAACCTGACCGCCGTGCTCACGCATGGCGTGGAATTTCACATCCGGATACAGGTCCTCAGCCACGCGCAGCTGCGCAGGCGAACCAATCAAAAAAGCCGCCGCATCAACGACATCATAGGCGATGTGCGCTGCGTTGGCATCCATGAACTTGCGCAGCGCGCGTGGGTTGTCCGACGTGATCCACCGAGCCATGGTGTAGCGCGACGGCAACATCCGGGCCTCGACACCGTATTCGGTCTTAAGGCGATGGGCGACGACCTCGAACTGCAGTTGACCGACTGCACCGAGCAGCAGCGTGCCGCCAGCCGCCTCGGGACGAAAGACTTGGATCGCGCCTTCTTCGCCCAACTGGGTCAGACCCACGCGCAACTGCTTGGTGCGTAAAGGATCTTTGACTTCCACGGCTTGAAAGAGTTCGGGCGCAAAGAACGGCAAGCCCGTAAAACGCAGGCTTTCGCCCTCGGTGAGCACATCACCCAGCTGCAATACGCCGTGGTTCGGAATACCGATGACGTCGCCGGCATAGGCCTCGTCGAGCAGCTCGCGGCGCTGAGACAGGAACGACACCACGTTATTGGGGCGCATTTCCTTGTTGGTGCGTGCGACTTTCAGGCGCATGCCCCGCTCAAAACGCCCCGAGCTGACGCGTACGAACGCCACGCGGTCACGGTGGGCGGGGTCCATGTTGGCCTGCACCTTGAACACGACGCCAGTGAATTTGGGCTCTTGAGGCTCGACCAGACGTTCCAGTGCCTGGCGTGCACCAGGCGCGGGGGCTTGTTCCACCAGCGCGTCCAGGACCTCTTGAACACCGAAGTTGTTGATGGCCGAGCCGAAAAATACCGGGGTCTGCTTGCCGGCCAGAAAGGCGTCGCGATCGAAGGCGGGAGCCGCCTCCTGGATGAGCTCGATTTCGCCGTTGGCCTGTTCGAAGGCCGAGCCGAAGCGTTTGGCGATTTCCGGGTTGGACAGGCCATTGATGATGTCGTCGTCGTCCGAGCGGCGTTCCTGGCCGGGACGGAAGACGCGCATGCGATCGCGGCGGATGTCGAATACCCCGCCAAAGGCCTTGCCCATGCCGACTGGCCAGGAGAACGGCACGGCGTCCATGCCCAGATGGCCCTCGATTTCGGAAAGCAGATCCAGGGGCTCGCGGACTTCGCGGTCCATCTTGTTGATGAACGTGATGATGGGGGTATTACGGGCACGGCATACCTGCAGCAACCGGATGGTTTGCGGCTCTACCCCGTTTGCGGCATCGATCACCATGAGCGCGGCGTCTACCGCCGTCAGCACCCGATAGGTGTCTTCGGAGAAGTCTTGGTGGCCGGGAGTGTCCAGCAGGTTGATGACGCAATCGCGGTATTCCATCTGCATCACGGACGATGCGACCGAAATCCCGCGCTGCTTTTCGATTTCCATCCAGTCCGACGAGGCGTGGCGCGAGGCCTTGCGCGCCTTGACGCTGCCGGCGATCTGAATCGCACCTGCGAACAGCAGGAGCTTTTCGGTCAGCGTGGTTTTGCCCGCGTCCGGGTGAGAGATGATGGCGAAGGTACGTCGCCGGGCGACTTCTTGGGAAATATTCATGGTTGATGCGATTTTACTGACGCGGATCGTACGCCGGTAACCGGCCCTGTTACATAGGCTTTGTTACGAGTGACGACGAAAAGTGGCCAGGAAGGCGCCCGCCAAGATGAACAGAGAGCCGAAGATGCGGTTCATCCAACGGATATGGCGGGCGCTGCGCAACAGGCGCAGCACCTTGGCGGCCAACAGGGTATAGACGCCCATGGCGACCAGGTCGGTGAATACCAGTGTGCCGGCCAGGGCCAGGTACTGGGGCGTCAGAGACGCTGCGGGGTTCACAAACTGGGGCACCACGGCCAGCAGGAAAACCGTGCCTTTGGGGTTCATCAGATTGACCAGGACGCCGCGCAGCACCAGATCGCGCACCGAAAAGTCGGCAGGGTTGCCGGCATCGACGGCGACGGGCGCCGCATCGGTACGAATCTGGCGTATGCCCAGATAGACCAGATAGGCCACCCCCAGGTATTTCACGATCGAGAATGCGAGCTCGGACGTGGCCAGTACCGCGCCCAGGCCCACCGCAACAATCACGAACTGCGCCATGATCCCGATGATCAAGCCCACCGTGTTCCAGTACCCGCGTTTAAAACCATACTTCAGGCCCGAGGTCATGGCCGAGATGGCGCCCGCGCCCGGCGAGAAGGAAATAGCCCATGAGGCCACAAAAAAGGTCAGCCAGGTCGAGAGCGTCATGATGGTTTACAGACAGAATGACACGGGTGAAAGGAACGAGGGATAGATATTACTTGCCCAACAACGCCGCGCGGGGAGCACCGGCAGAGCGATTGGCCCCTGCAGCGGGGCGACCAGCGCCTGCGGGACGGCCTGATGAACGGACGTTGCCCTCGGTGCTGCGGGGACCTTGCGATGACGGTCGGCTGTCTTGGCGATGGTTGCCGGCTGGGCGGTCGCCGCGGGCGGCGGCCGGTTGGCGCGGATTGCCTGCCTGACCTTGGCCCGCGGGGCGGCCTGCTCCCGCACCATGGCGAGGCGACTGCCCCGGGCGCGCTGCGCGGTGTTCCGCATTGTTGCCGCCATGGGACTCGCCGCTATTGCGCGCGGGACGAGACTCGCCATTGACGCTGCGAGCGTCGTTGGTGCGAGGGCTATTCGTACCGGCGCTGCGGCTGCCGCCCGGGCGTTGGCCGCCCTGACGGCGCGGCTGGCGCGAGTCTTCGTCGCGCTCTTGGCGCGCATAGGCTGCAGCGGTGCTGCCGGCGGACGGCGTCCAGCCTTCTACGGGCAGGCGCTCGATGGTTTTGCCGATGAGGCGTTCGATGCCTTTGAGCAGCTTGATTTCACTTTGGTCGACCAGCGAGACTGCCGCGCCTGTCGCCCCTGCCCGGCCCGTGCGGCCGATGCGGTGCACGTAGTCCTCGGGGACGTTGGGCAGTTCGAAGTTCACGACTTGCGGCAATTGATCGATATCCAGGCCGCGCGCGGCGATATCGGTGGCCACCAGGACGGCCACGTTGCCGTCTTTGAAGCCGGCCAGCGCGCGCGTGCGTGCCGCCTGGCTCTTGTTGCCGTGAATGGCGGCGGCGCTCAGGCCGTCTTTCACCAGTTTTTCGGCCAGCCGGTTCGCGCCGTGTTTGGTGCGCGTGAAGACCAGAACCTGATACCAGCCGCTTTCGCGGATGATGTGGCTGATGAGATCGCGTTTGTGGTGTTGTTCGACCACGTGCACGGTCTGCTTCACCAACTCGGTCGCGGTATTGCGCGGGGTGACGGAGACTTCGCCGGGATTGTTCAGTACGCCGCGGGCCAGGCCGCGGATCTCGTCCGAGAACGTTGCCGAGAACAGCAGGTTCTGGCGTTGCTTGGGTAGCAGTGCCAGGACTTTGCGGATGTCACGGATAAAGCCCATGTCCAGCATGCGGTCGGCTTCGTCCAGGACCAGAATCTCGACGCCGGACAGATCCACGGTTTTCTGGCCGCAGTGATCCAGCAGGCGGCCGGGCGTGGCCACCAGGATGTCCACGGGCTTTCTCAGCGCGCTGATTTGGGGATTGATGTTGACTCCGCCAAACATCACCATGGAGGTCAACGGCGTATGTTTGCCGTAGGTCTGCACGGATTCGGCGACCTGCGCGGTGAGTTCGCGCGTCGGGGTCAGAATCAGGCAGCGCGGTCGCCCTGGGCCTTTCAGGGCGGGTTTGTTTTGCATCAGCAGATGCAGGATGGGCAGCGTAAAGCCGGCGGTTTTGCCGGTGCCCGTCTGGGCAGCAGCGAGCAAATCGCCGCCTTTTAGTACCTGAGGAATGGCTTGCGCCTGAATCGGGGTGGGCGCGGTGTAGCCGGTTTCGGCAATGGCACGCAAAAGGGGATCGGCCAGCCCGAGGTCGGCAAAAGAAACAGTGGCAGTCAAAACAACTCCAGCAACAGCCAGTCGCTCTAGTTGAGAGACTCCAATCCAGGCGGTCGAGTGAGGAGATAAAGGAAAGGCCCGGCTCATGTCGGGCCTGGCGTGGCGGCCTAGCGCCAGCGAATGTGTGCTGATTGGCTAAGCACACGACGTGTATTGTAGCCCATGCCCGGGGGATTTCGCGTAACAAGAGATAGGGGGCGCGTTACATCGCGCGCTGGGCAAAGCAGGCTCAACCTGCTGTAATGTTCCTCTCTCTGTTGAAAGGATTGAGGATACGATGAACATTCCCCGTTGGCTGGGTCTTTCTTGGTTGGCGTTGATTGCCGCTTTGCTGTCGGGTTGCGGCTACAACAGCATTCAGGCGGCGGACGAGGAGGTCAGTGCCTCATGGTCCGAAGTGCTTAACCAATATCAACGGCGTGCGGACCTCGTGCCGCAGTTGGTGAAATCGGTCGATGCCTATATGACGCACGAGCGCGAGGTACTGACCCAGGTGACCGAGGCGCGCAGTAAAGTCGGCAGCTTGCAGATTTCTGCGGATCAACTGGACGACCCTGCTGCGCTGGAGCGTTTTCAACAGGCACAGGGTCAGTTGACGTCTGCATTGTCGCGCCTGATCGCGGTGTCGGAAAATTATCCGCAACTCAAGGCGGATGGCTTGTTTCGCGATCTGATGACGCAGCTCGAGGGCACGGAAAACCGCATTTCGGTTGCGCGCGGCCGGTATGTGAAATCGGTGCAGGCGTATAACGTGCTGGTGCGCCAGTTCCCTGCCGTGATTACCGCCAAGGTGTTCGGCTATGCGCCCAAGGCCAATTTCAGCGTGGAGAACGAGGCATCCATTTCGCAGGCGCCGAACATTCAATTCAGCAATCAGGCTCCGTCTTCTGCCCCGGCAACGACTGCGCCTGCTCCGGCTCAGTAAGCGGGTGATGGTAAATCGGGTGTTGTCGCGTATGGTCTGGCGCAAAGGTGAATCCTGGCTCCCCCGGGGGCTGACACTGGTGTTGTCCGGCATGCTGATTGGCATGCCGGTGAGTGCGCAGCTCGCGCCGGCCGCACAGCATGATGCTGTGCCTCCTGTCATACGGACGATTCCGCCGGTTTCGCCGGCAGCGCCTGGTACGGGAACGGTCCCCGCTGTTCCCCTGGCGCCCGCGCCAGAGACCCCGGCGTCGNCGCCGTCGAGGGCGCCGACGGCCTTGCCAGCCGATGGCTCGACAGCGGATGCTCCCGTCGGCGTGCCGACATTGCAGGCGCGTGTCACAGATCTGACGGGCACGCTGGATACGGCACGTCGCCAAGGGCTGGAGCAGCGCCTGGCCGCATTGGAGCAACGCAAGGGTGCGCAGGTCGCCGTGTTGATTGTGCCGACGACGGCGCCGGACACGATCGAGCAATATGCCACGCGTGTGTTCGATGCCTGGAAACTGGGGCGCAAGGGCACAGACGATGGCGTGCTGCTGATCATGGCCAAGAATGACCGCACATTGCGTATCGAAGTCGGCTATGGCTTGGAAGGCGCCATTCCAGATGCGATTGCGGGCCGCATTATTCGCGAACAGATCGTGCCGAGGTTGCAGGCGGGTGATTATGCCGGGGGTATCGAGGCCGGCGTCGCGGCGATCGAGAAATTGGTCGATGGCGAGGCGTTGCCTGCTCCGTCCGCAAATCCCGACGAGTCCATGTTCAGCGGGTTCGGTGTATCGGAGCTGGACTTGGCGTTTGTGATCGGAATGATCGTCTTGTTCCTGGCAGGATCCACCCTGGTAGCAGGACTGGGAGCGGCAGTCGCCTCATGGTTCTTTTTTGGCACGTGGTGGGCTGCCGCCGCGGGCGGTGTGGCGGGCCTGTTGCTGAGCGGTGTGTTGGGGGTGTTGGGGGTCAAACGCCTATTTCGGGAATGGCTCGGCCGGGGTGGCGGTGGTGGNGGNGGCGGTTTTGGTGGTGGNTTTGGCGGTGGCCGNGGGGGCCGCGGNGGGTNCGGNGGCGGAGGCGGATTTCGCGGAGGCTTCGGGGGCGGCGGTGGCCGCAGCGGAGGCGGCGGCGCGTCAGGGCGTTGGTAGTGCTGCTGCGTGAGGGGCGCTCTGTTGGGTTCTTAAGACGTCCCGGGTGCGTGCCGGCAGGAATGCAGTGTGGGAAGCGATCACGTTAGGCGGTGGTTGCTTCTATTTCCAGTGATTCCCGGGACATGGCTTGTAGTTGCGGCATCAGGTTCAATAGATGGCGGGAATATTCGTGCTGCGGGGTCTTGAATAGCGTTTCGGTGTCTGCGACCTCTAGCAGTTCTCCGTGACGCATGACGCCGACACGGTCGCACATCTGGCGGATGACGGGCAGGTCGTGACTGATGAACAGCATGGTCAGGCCCAGTTGTTCCTGCAGGTCTTTGAGCAGGTTCAGGATCTGCGCCTGGATGGATACGTCCAACGCTGACGTCGGCTCGTCGCAGATCAGAAAGCGGGGCCGTGTCGCCAACGCGCGCGCAATGCATATACGTTGGCGTTGCCCACCGGAAAACTCGTGCGGATAGCGTGGGGCCGCACTGGCGCCCAGTCCGACGACATCGAGCAGGTCGGACACAATGCTGCGGGTCTGGGCTTCGTTATCGGCCAATTTGTGAAATCGGATTGGCTCTGCAACGATGTCGAGTACGCGCATGCGTGGATTGAGAGACGAAAACGGATCCTGGAACACCATCTGGATCTGGCGTCGAAAAGCGTTCATGCGTTTTTCGTCTTTCAGTGTCGTGAGATTGGTGCCGTTGAAAATCACGGATCCGCCGCTGGGGGTATACAGTCCGCTGATCAGGCGCGCGACGGTCGACTTGCCTGAGCCCGATTCACCGACCAAGCCAAACACCTCGCCCTGTGCAATCGAAAAATTCACTTGTTTGACCGCATCCAGCGTGCGCCGATTGCGCGCCAGAAAGGCACTCTTGAGGACAAAGCGCATGCCGATGTCTTGCACCTGGACCAGCGGCCCATCGACGTGTTCGCCAAAGTCGCGGCGCTGGCCTAACCAGTGCGTGGCGATGTCCATTGGCTTGACTGGTGTTCTGACGTCCTCGATGTAGGTCACCAAGGGGAAGCGCCGCAGTTTGATATCGGGGCGTGGGACGGCTGAAATCAGGCTGCGTGTGTAGGGATGGTCGGGGTTGCCCAGGATTTTGGCAGTGGGGCCTTGTTCGACCAGCTTGCCGCGATAGAGCACCGCAACACGATCGGTGATGTCTGCGATCACACCCATGTCGTGCGTGATGATGATCATGCCGACCTGTTTTTCTTTACATAGCTTGCGCAGCAGATCGAGGATCTGGGCTTGAATCGATACGTCCAGCGCCGTGGTGGGCTCGTCGGCGATGATGATCTCGGGTTCGCAGCACAGGGCCAGCGCAATCACCACGCGTTGACGCATTCCTCCCGAGAATTGATGCGGATATTGTTTGACGCGCAGTTCTGGCTGATCAATGCCGACTTGCCTGAGCAGATCAACCGCACGTTGCTGTGCCTGGGCCTGGCTCAAGTCCAGATGCACCAGCATGGTTTCGACCAACTGGCTTTCTACGGTTTGCAGCGGGTCCAGCGATGTCAGCGGATCTTGAAAGATCATGCCGATGCGGCGCCCGCGCACTTTGCGTTTGTCGGATTCGGACAAGGTATCGATGCGCTGTCCATCCAGATGCACCTCGCCACCAGCGAGGCGCCCTGGATATTCCAACAAGCCGATCACGGCGTTGCCGATGGTGGATTTCCCCGCCCCGGACTCCCCGACCACACCGAGAATTTCGCCTCGATCCAACGAGAGCGATACGCCATCGACGGCGACCAGGGTGCCGCGTCGGCTGGCGAATTCTATGCGCATACGGGCGATATCAAGTAATGCCATGACAGTCCTTTAGCGCAATTTGGGATTGAGTGCGTCGCGTAGCCAATCGCCCAGCAAATTGACCGACAACACTAATGCGACGAGGGCAATGCCCGGGAAAATCGATATCCACCACATCCCGGAAAACAGATAACTGTTGCCGATGCGAATCAACGTGCCCAGCGATGGTGCGGTGGGTGGAACGCCCACGCCCAGGAATGACAGCGTGGCCTCGGTAATGATGGCAATGGCCAGGTGGATGGTCGCGATGACCAGCACCGGGCCCATGACATTGGGCAAGATATGCCGGCGCAAAATCGTCAACGGACCGATGCCTATCAGTTTGGCAGCCTGCACGTATTCCTTGTTGCGCTCGACCATGGTCGAGCCGCGCACCGTGCGTGCGTATTGCACCCAGCCCGAGATGCCGATGGCAAAGATCAACACATACAACGCCAATTGATCATGCATGTCGCGCGGCAACAGGCCGCGTGCCACGCCGTCGATCAATAGCGCAATCAAAATCGCGGGAAACGAGAGTTGTACGTCGGCGATACGCATGATGATGCTATCGACACGGCCGCCCACGTAACCGCTGATCAAGCCCAGCGAGACGCCCAGCACCATGGAAAACAGCACGGACGCAAAACCGACAAACAGGGATACGCGAGAGCCATACAGGATCGCTGACAAAATATCGCGGCCCTGATCATCGGTACCCAGTAGAAAGTCGGTCGTGCCGTCAGGATTCCACGCGGGCGGCGTGTTGGCATCCATGATATTCAACGATGCCAGATCGAAAGGATTGTGTGGCGCGATGAAAGGTGCGCATAGCGCACCGATCACGATGATCAGTGTGATGACGGCAGAAATGACGGCGCTGGGTGTACGTTTGAAGCTATACCAAAGGTCGCTGTCGGCCGCGCGTGCAAACAATGGGGCCAGGCGGGCAATCATGAGTGCTCCTTCACTTGCTTTGCACGCGCAGGCGCGGGTCGACGACGACATACAGAATGTCGACAATGAGATTGATCAGCACAAAAAAGAACGCAGTCAATACCAAGTAGGCTGCCATCACCGGAATATCGACCGTGCTGATGGCCTGAATGAACAGCAGCCCCATGCCGGGCCACTGGAAGACGGTTTCCGTAATGATGGCAAAGGCAATGATTGAGCCCAGCTGCAGGCCCGTGATGGTGATGACGGGAACCAGCGTGTTTTTTAATGCATGGCGGAAATTGATCAAGCGCTGCGGCAGGCCGCGCGCGCGGGCGAATTTGATGAAGTCCGCACGCAGGATCTCCAGCATCTCGGCGCGCACCAGACGCATGATCAGCGTCATTTGGAACAATGCCAGCGTGATCGCCGGCAGGATCAGTGCAGCCAGACCCGACGGCGTGAGCAGACCCGTCGTCCAGCCGCCGATCGCGATGACCTCGCCGCGGCCGAAGCTGGGCAGCCAACGCAACTGCACACTGAATACCAGAATGAGCAAAATGCCGATCAGAAAGGTCGGCAAGGAAATGCCCGCTAGCGATAAGGCCATGAAAGCCCGGGACAGTACGCCGTGGCGACGCAGCGCGGTGTAGATGCCCATGGGAATGCCAAAGGCCAAGGCCATCAACGCAGAGACAAAAGACAGTTCCAATGTGGCAGGCAGTCGCTGCTCGATGAGGTCGCTGACAGGCTGGCGCTGCCGATACGAGATGCCGAAATTTCCCTGCACAGCATTGCTCACAAAGCGCGCATACTGTACGACGAACGGATCGTTGAGTCCTAAACTCTCGCGCAGCTCGGCGCGTTGAGCCTCGGTGGTGTCTTGCCCTACCATGCTGACGATTGGGTCGCCAACATAGCGGAACATGGCAAATGCAATGAGCGCGACGGTCAGCATGACCAGGACCGATTGCAGCAGGCGTCGCCCGATAAAAGCCAGCATGAGCGGATTCCGTGAGGGGAAAATCAGATACGCGCGATGTGACGGATCGTGCGTATCGTGTTTTCGTGTGCGGCGTATCGCGCAGCAGGGACCGAGCCTGCCGCGCGAGACATGAATTCAGCGTGTCCCGCGCTGCGCGACGATGCGAGATGACCAGCGAGTCTTATCCTGCAAGTCTGCTCATCCTCGCGCAGCGGTTCGTCAAGGCATGACGACGTTGCGTAGATCCAATACGTCGTCGGCGCGCTGTACGACCTGGAGCGAGTCTTTGATGCCCCATGACATGGGTTGCTGATGTAAAGGCAGGTAGCCGTAGTCTTTGCGCACGATCTCAAAGGCTTCTTTGATCATGGCGTTGCGCTTGGCCTGATCGGTTTCTACACCGATCTTGTTGGTAAGCTCGTCGACTTTCGGATTGCAATAACCCCCCAGATTGAATTGCCCCGCCGCTGTCTTGCTGTCTCGGCACGATGCCAGGTTCAACAGCACGTTGTGGGCATCGGTCGAGCTTGGTGTCCAGCCGAGCATATACATGCTGGTGTCGTTGCCGGCCTGCAGCAGGATCTTGCCGAAATACTTGGACTTGGTTTGCGCAAGCAGATTGATCTTGATGCCGATGCGCGCCAGCATGCCGGCGACAGCCTGGCAGATTTTCTCGTCGTTGACGTAGCGATCGTTGGGGCAGTCCAGCGTGACGGTAAAGCCATCGGGATAGCCGGCATCGGCCAGCAGTTTCTTGGCGCGGGCGGGATCGGGTTTGTAGGGTTCGCCGTAGGAGGCATCGTAGCCGTTGACCGAGGTCGCGACTAACGAGCCCAAGGGTTTGGCGGCGCCGCGCATGATCTTCTGGTTGATGGCGTTGATGTCTACTGCCAGCACAACCGCCTCGCGCACGCGGGCGTCCTTGAAGGGGTTTTTCCCCTTGATGTTCGAGTACAGCAGTTCGTCGCGGTGTTGATCCATCCCGATGAACACGGTACGGGCCTCGGGTTCGGTCAGGGGCTTCACGCCGGGGGCGTCTTCCAGGCGTTTCCAATCCTGTACCGGCACGGGTTGCACGATGTCCATCTCGCCCGATATCAATGCCGCGACCCGTGTGGCTTCTTGAGTGATCGGTTGGAACACGACTTCGTCGATATTGGTCTTGATGTCTTTATTCCAATAGCCGTCAAAGCGTTTAAGCGTGGTTTTTACATCGGGCTGGCGCTCTACCAGGACAAATGGTCCCGTGCCATTGGCATGCAGGTTGGCATAGTTGCCCTGATTGTCGCCTTTGACGTTTGTGGCCTCGGTGGTCTTGTTTTTCTCCGACCATGATTTGCTCATGATGTAGAGAAAGGTCCATTCCCGCGGCAAAATCGGGTTCGGCGTGGGCGTGATGACCTCGATGGTGTGGTCATCGATTTTCTTGACCTCGGAAGCTTTGGCGCCATAGCCCTTCATGTCCGAGCCCGGCGTCATGCTGCGTTTCCACGAGAAAATCACATCGTCTGCGGTAAAGGGGGAGCCGTCATGAAATTTGACGCCTTTGCGCAGCTTGAACACCCATTTCGTCGGTTCGGTGTTTTCCCAGCTCTCTGCCAATAGCGGGACCAGCTTCATCTCGCCGTCGTAACCGGCGAGCGTTTCGTAGATGTTGCCTTGAAAGCCCAGTGTGAAGGTTTCATTCAACGCCATGGGATCCATGGAGGTGGCATCGCCTTGGTAGGCCCAATGCAGGGTCTTGGCGTGCGCGGTGCCCGCGACTGTCGCGGCGCAAATGGCTAGCGCCAACGCCGAACGCTTGATGAGAGGAGTGATACGCATAGCCCTTTGTGCTCCGTGTAATGCGCGGATTGCGCGACAGAAGTAACAGGGCCCCCGCCCCAATGGTATGTACAGGCCGGGGGCTCGGCGTATTGCTTACAACGATGCGAGGTCTCGTATGAGGCGACGCACGACGACGTGCGCATGAAGGCGCGCAGCGGCGGCGTTGATCACTGCATAGGACTTCGAATTCACGATAGACCTGACCTCGGGTGATTCGGTTGCTCGGCGTGGGATAAGTGCTGCCAAGGTACGTCGAATCTTATAGAGGCAGTGATTTAAGCGTCAACTGTTTTGGCTTGGGGTTAGTACTCGGTTGCGGGTAGTGAAAAACCCGGGTGTGACGGTGTGGATCACCGGCCGAGGGTGTCTTGGCCGTGCGGCGGAAAGCGCCGATACCGTCTGGCTCAGGATGCGCTGTCCTGCGTGGCCAACACGCGAGACAGGTCGGCGACGGCGCGTTTGCGGCGCTCGTCGTCGTCGTGGCCCTTGTTTAGTGCGGACCACTCGGGCCGGCTGCGGGCTTCTTTCAAGATATCGGGCAGGCGACCCGAACGCCACGTCTGGTCGGCGGGCCGATCCAGGTGTACCGGGTCGCGCGCGGCGTGGCCGCGACGTTCCAAGGCGCGAATCAATTGACGTTGTCGCAATGCCAATAAACGCAGTACCGCATCGTCGACGGTGATTTCACGATAGCCGCGCAGTTTGCCCATCAGCCGCCCGCCAAAGCGTTCGACGCCCTGCCAGAGGCCTCCTGCGGCGGCGCCAATCAGCATGCCGGTACCCAGGCTCAGGCCCGCGCTGAGCATATCGACGGCGGCGCCCGCCATGGCGCCAGCGGCCATGCCTGTGCCCAATTGAATCCCCATGTCTTTCAACGCCTGTGGATGAAACAAATCCATGCCCCAACGTGCATCCGTCAACGGCAGATCATCGTCGGCGTAGTCGTGGCGATGAAAGTTGTAAAGCGCGAGCAAGGCATCGACACAGGCCTGTTCGCGGCGGCGGACATGTTCGCGCAACGTCGCAGCGTGCGTGCGTAGCGCCTCGTCATCGGCCGGGCTGGCCATCCGTAGCGCGGCCACGTCTATCAGCAGGTCTGCCGCCAATTGCCACGCCGCCTGGCGGCGTTCGTCACGCTGGCGCGCCAGTGCATCGGAGAGAAGATGCAGCGTGGCGGCATGGCGGTCCAGCAAGACGGCCAATTTGCCATACAACTGCCGCTCGCCGTCCAGGGGCGGTGCGATCGTGTCGAACTCCAGTGCCGCATGCAAACCCAGACGCGCCATGGCGTCTCGCCATTCATCGGCGCGGTGCGCAGGTGCGTTGACGAAATTCAGCACCGGCAACAAGGGCCGGCCGCACGCCGCGAGCAAGGCCAATTCGTCTCGATGCTTGCTCAGCACGGGATCGCGCGCGTCGATCACGTACAAGGCCGCGTCGCAGTCCAGCATCTTGGTCAGTACGCGAGCTTCTTGTTCGTAGCGTCGATGCGCTTCGGGGGAATCCAGAAAACGGCGGATACGCGCAGGCCCATCGCGGCGACTATCCGGGTCGTCCAGTCTTTCCAGATATTCGAGCAAGGCGATGCTGTCTTCCATGCCTGGCGTGTCAAACCATTCCAGGGCAGGTTTGCCGTCCAATTGCAGACGCGCGCCTTCGACATGGCGCGTGGTGCCTGGACCGTCGGCCACGTCGCCGAAGTCACTGTTGCGCGTGAGCGTACGCAGCAAGGAGGTCTTGCCGGTATTGGTGTGTCCGACGACCGCGATTTTCAGCATCGGATCAGTCATCGCCAGTCTCCAGCCAGCGTAGCGGTTGATCGGAATTCTGCACAATGGCCGCCGGTGCCATGCCTGCTTCCGTGAGACGTTCGCGCCACGTTTGCGTGCGATGCGATGTCGACGACGGCTCGTCGTTTGTGTATAACCAGACGCGCGTTTGAGCGGCTTTATCGGTCAATGATGCGATCAAGCCCAGCGTGCCGCGATCAGGGGTTTGCCGCGCGTCGCAGGCGATCAGCAGACGCGGAGTGTGGCTTTGCGCCAGCGCGTCTTGCAAGCGATTGCGTTGTTCGCGCGAGTCCAGGTTGCCCGCGTTGTATATGCCGGCGGGGAGATCGCCCGGTGGCCAGGGGATATCGGAGGGCAGCTCCAGGCTGACCAGCAGGGGGTGGGTGCCCAATGCCTCCAGCGCGCCGGATTCGATGGTGCGCCCGGCGCCGATCTGCGGTTGATGTAGGGGATCCACGGGACGATCGATGCCGCTGGACTGTACTGCCGGCAACAACCGGTCGCGCAGCGTGGCGTAGCCCGGCAATGCGGGATCGATGTGTATGCGTCGTTGAGCGCGGATCGTCTGCATCAGGCAGAGCAGCCAAGCGATCAATCGGGGCAATACGCCATACACCACGATCACGCCGATGAGCCAGACGGACCATTGCGCCTGCGCCGTCGCAGGCAGGACCTGACTGTTGTCGCTGGCTCGCACGATATCGTCGGCCGGGACGGCAAACCCCAGTTGTGCCGGTAACCAGCCGAGCGCGCGCGTCAGGAAAACGAAGGTGTCCGGTTGCAATAGCGTCGTTGCCCAGACAAAACGATAGCTGGCGGTGGAGAGCATGATCAACAAGGTAATCAATGCCGCTGCCAAGCCCGCCAGCCAGAGTGTGTGGCTGATGGTGCCGAACAACCCGCGCAGGGCGCCCGCCCGCGCCTGCAGATTCATCAAGGCCTGGGGCACGAGCGCGGCATCCGGACCGCGCGCGAATTTGCGGGTGGCCCATAGCCATATGCGCCCCAGTCCCGTCGTGTGAGCGGGGCGCAGCAGGAACGAAAGCAGCCACAGCAAAAACGTCAACGCATGCAGGCCGAGCAGCGCGCCGACCGCCCACAGCACGTTTACCGGACGTGTCCCGTCGCCCAGTGCGCCCGCGGCCGAGCCTATCCCCGCCACGACGGCAATCAACAGCAATAGCAGCAAGCTGATGATCGCGCCTTGGCGCCAGCGCCCTATCAACTGGTCCAGTCCTTCGCGCCGGCCGAGCCATTGGGCTCGCACCAAAATCCGGTCTTCGAGGGCACCCGGTCCATTACGCGCCTGGCGTACGGCGTCGGCGTCTTCGAGCGGGCCCCAGTGTTCTTCGCGCAGGCGTATGGTCTCGGCCAGCCAGTGGGCTTGCCATGGCGGGTTGTCCTGGGGGGCCGTCGTGATGGCGGCGCGCGAAGTCATTAACGAGCGTTGGGAGCGTCGGTCGTGTCTGCTGTGCCAAACCAGTTTTGCAGCTTGACGCTGGCCTGTTGTTTGACGTCGTCGTTGATGTAGAACGCCACGGTCGCGAGCGCCGCCGTCATGACGCTCAGGTCATCGGTGTAACCCACCAGAGGCGCCAAGTCCGGAATGGCGTCCAGCGGCAGCACGAAATAACCCAGCGCGCCATAAATGACGCGGCGTGCCCACTTGGGCGTGTCGGGGCTCTTGACGGCGTAATACAGCCAAAGCGCTTTTTCCAGGGCCTGCTTGCCTGCCGCCGACGCATGGCGTGTCGCCTTGCGCCAGAAGCGCTGGTCGGAGTAGGCCTTTTCGTAGGTAGGGTTCGCAGTCGACATAGTGCAGTGGGCACGAGGCCCAGCGTTGATCAGGTGATGCCCCATTGTAGACCCCGAGCCGGGATTTCAGTGGCCCCCTCAGCGTTGTGAAATTCGGACAGAAAGGAGGTTGTTAAAAATAATATTTATTATTTGCATGTTGCTGCACTGCGTTTGGCCTAATTCGATCAATTAATTTTAATTAATGTTAATAAATTGATCGTGCCGCTGAGCGGGCCGTCACGCAATTATGCAGCGAGAGTCATTATGTTGAACAAAAATGGCTAGTCGCATGCACTGTCATGGCCGCTTTCGGCCAATCTCCGGCATCCGTTGCCGGCTCGATTTCTGGGCAGATCGGCCTGCAAACGTTCATCGAGCCGAGTTGCATGATCAGCAATGGGAGCAGCGGTGCCGAATCCACCGAACAATGGGCACGATTGATTTTGGTCGTGCCACGGATCTTTGCTCTGGCGCAGACGCAGTGAGTATGGTGGACGGGGTTATGTACTGTGTGGTGCCGGTGAAAGGAATCGAACCCTCGACCTTCTCATTACAAGTGAGCTGCTCTACCAACTGAGCTACACCGGCAGACGCACCGCCATGGAGGGCATGGGGGCGAAGGGTTTGCATTGTATAGGAAACTCAGGGCGGGCATGTGCCCGTCCTGGAGTTCCTTCGGCAAATCTGAGGCATTTACCGATGACGAACGGTCTTGCCGCCCTACTTGACGATGGTCAGCCGGGGGCGTTTGGGTTCGTCATCATCGCCGTCGCCATTGCTGTCATCGGCAGCCGGGGCGAGCTCGCCCGGTTCGACGTCTGCGGCATCGGCGGGTACGGCGGCATCATCTGCACTGGGAGCCTCGTAGGGCTGGACTTCGAAGCCCATGCCGGCACCTGTTTCACGCGCGTAGATCGCACTGACGGCAGCCACTGGTACCCAGACGTTTTCCGCGACGCCGCTGAAGCGGGCTTGGAATTCGATGAATTCGTTGCCCAATACCAGCTTGTTGGTAGCCAGCGTGCCCACGTTGAGCGTGATCTGGCCATCGCGGACGTGTGCCATGGGCACCCGGGTGTGCTCGTCGACTTGTACGGTGATGTACGGCGTATAGCCGTTGTCCGTGCACCATTCGTGCAAGGCGCGCAACAGATACGGTTTGGTGGAAGTTTCACCCATCGTACACAGCCCTCCGCTTAGCGACGCATCACTTTTTCAGAGGGCGTCAGCGCCTCGATGTACGCAGGACGCGAGAAGATGCGTTCGGCGTACTTTTGCAGCGGTGCGGCGTTCTTGGGCAGCTCGATGCCGTAGTGATCCAGGCGCCACAACAAGGGGGCGACTGCCACGTCCAGCATGGAGAACTCTTCACCCAGCATGTACTTGTTTTTCAACAGCAACGGAGCCAACTGAGCCAGACGGTCGCGGATGGCTTGACGAGCGGTGGCCAGTTTCTTTTCGTCGGGCTTGCTGCTGCGGTCTTCCAGGGTGGAGACGTGCACGAACAGCTCTTTTTCGAAGTTGTACAGGAACAGGCGGGTGCGCGCGCGCATGACCGGATCGGCCGGCATCAATTGCGGGTGAGGGAAACGCTCGTCGATGTATTCGTTGATGATGTTGGACTCGTACAGCACCAGGTCACGTTCGACCAGGATGGGTACCTGGCCGTACGGGTTCATGACGGCGATGTCTTCGGGTTTGTTGTACAGGTCGATGTCGCGGATTTCGAAATCCATTCCTTTTTCGAAGAGCACAAAGCGGCAGCGTTGCGAAAAAGGGCAGGTGGTTCCGGAATAGAGCACCATCATGGCGGTGAGTCCTTGTATGAAAAGCGAAAGGCCAGCGCCGCTAATCTAGCAAACGCTGGCCCCGATTACCAGGGTGGGGCGGGCGGACCGTAGCCCGATCGGGATTAGGTTGCCGGCCCCGAAGTGTATTGCATAGTCCAGCTGTCCGGTGGGGCGAACTTCAGCGAACGTGTTTCCAATAGGAAGCGTTCAGACGCCAAGCCACCAGCAGGAACAGGCCCAGGAACAACAGCACCCAGACCCCTAATTGCTTGCGGAACAACTGTTGGGGTTCGGCCATCCAGGACAAAAATGCGGTCAGATCGGCCACATCATTGTCGTAGCTGGCCACTTTGGCCGGGTCCAGAGCCTTGAACTTAGCCTCAAGTGTAGCGTGTCCGTGGAAATTCGCGACTGGCTCGGTCTTGACCTGGGCGTAACCCTGGCTGTCGTAGGTGGTGGTGACGCGTTCCCAGCCGCCGCCCGAAACCTCGTGCATCGCCACGGTGGTGAGCTCGCGCGGGCCTTGCAGTTCCCAGAGTACGTGCGGCATCCCTACGTTGGGAAAGACCAGGTTGTTCCAGCCGGTGGCCCGGGCGGTGTCCCGATAGAACGTGCGCAGATAGGTATAGATGTAATCGGCGCCGGTCGGGCCCGCGTTGACGGATTTGGCGCGGGCAATGACGGACAAGTCTGGCGGCGTGGTGCCGAACCATTTCTTGGCGTCCTGCGGCGTCATGGCGACATGCATCAGATCGCCGACTTTCTCGCCGGTAAATAGCAGGTTTTCTTTGATCTGCTCGTCGGTCAGTCCGATGTCCTGGAGCTTGTTGTAGCGCATGGAGGATGCGCTGTGACAGTTCAGACAGTAGTTGACGAACAGTTTGGCGCCGTTTTGCAGGGCGGCCACGTCGTTGACGCGGTTGGGGGCGGTTTCCAGGGGGTAGCCGCCCTCTGCGGCGTAGGCGCCAGCGCACGCGAACATGAACGCGACAGCACCAATCAGCTTCTTGATCATGGTCATTCCGTTTTCGGTTCGTGGGTCAATGGGCATGGAACGTCACGCGGTCGGGCACGGGCTTGAAAGTCCCTAACCGGCTCCAGACCGGCATCAGGAAGAAAAAGCCCAGATAGATCAGCGTGCCGATCTGCGACATGAGGTTGTACACGTCGTTGGGTGGTTGAGTACCCAGGAAGCCCAGCACCAGGAAATTGACAATGAAAATGCCGTAGAACCATTTATGCCACGTGGGGCGATAACGGATGGATTTGACCGGGGAATGGTCCAGCCACGGCAGGAAGAACAGGATGACCACCGCCCCGCCCATGGCGACCACGCCCCAGAATTTGGCGTCGATCGTGCGCAGCAGGACAGCGACGATGATCAGCACCGCGGGGATGGCGATGCGCAGGATGCCTTTCAGGCTGCTCTTGAACAACAACGCGATCGCGCCCAGGACAGCCGCGCCGGCCAGGATCCAGGTGAATTCGGCCGTGGTGGCGCGCAGCATCGAGTAGAACGGCGTGAAATACCACACTGGAGCGATGTGCGGCGGCGTCTTGAGCGGGTCGGCAGGGATGAAGTTGTTGTATTCCAGGAAATACCCGCCCATTTCAGGCGCAAAGAACACAATCGCTGCGAAGACGATCAGGAAGCCGGCGACCCCCATGATGTCGTGCACGGTGTAGAACGGATGGAATGGAATGCCGTCTTTCGGGCGGCCGTATTTGTCTTTGGGACCTTGCTTGATCTCGACGCCGTCGGGGTTGTTGGAGCCGACTTCGTGCAGCGCGACCAAGTGTGCAGCGACCAGACCGATCAGCACGAGCGGAATGGCGATGACGTGGAACGAGAAGAAGCGGTTCAGGGTGGCGTCGGACACGACGTAGTCGCCGCGGATCCAGATCGACAGTTCAGGCCCGATGAAAGGAATGGCCGAGAACAGGTTCACGATCACCTGGGCGCCCCAGTAGGACATCTGGCCCCAGGGCAGCAGGTAGCCGAAGAACGCCTCGCCCATCAGGCACAGGAAAATGGCGACGCCAAATATCCAGACCAGCTCGCGCGGCTTGCGATAGGACCCGTAGAAGAGCCCGCGCAACATGTGCAGGTAGACCACGACAAAGAACATCGAGGCCCCGGTGGAGTGCATGTAGCGCACCAGCCAGCCCCATGGAACCTCGCGCATGATGTATTCGACCGACTGGAACGCGCGTTCGGCGTCGGGCTTGTAGTGCATGACGAGGAAGATGCCGGTGACGATCTGGATGACCAGCACCAGCAGGGCCAGGGACCCGAAGAAATACCAGAAATTGAAGTTCTTGGGCGCGTAGTATTCGGAAAGATGCGCCTTCCAGGTTGAGGTTACCGGAAAGCGCCGGTCCAGCCAGCCCAGCAGCCCTGTTGTCTCGACGGTTTTTTCGCCAGCCATGAATGGCTCCTTCTATACGAGGCGTATTTTGCTAAGGTCGGGGTAAAGCCGCGCGCAGCGCGCGTCAGGCCTTGTTGTCTTCGTCAACCCCGACGATGATGCGGGTGTCGCTCAGGTATTGATATGGCGGAACTTCGAGGTTATCGGGCGCGGGTTTGTTTTTGTACACGCGACCGGCCAGATCGAAGGTCGAGCCGTGGCAGGGGCACAGAAAGCCGCCTTCCCAGGATGCGGGCAGGCCACCGCCGCCACCGGTTTCGAAGTGCGCAGTGGGGGAACAGCCCAGATGGGTACAGATGCCCACACAGACGAACAGATCGGGTTTGCGAGACCGGTCTTCGTTTTTGGCGTATTCCGGCGTGAAGCCTGGACGCTCGGAATTGGGGTCCGCGAGATACGGATCTTGTTTTTTGATGCCGGCGAGTTGGGCATCGCTGCGGCGCAGGATCCAGACCGGCTTGCCGCGCCATTCGACGGTGCGCATTTGACCGGGGGTCAGGTCGGCAACGTCGACTTCGACGGGGGCGCCCGCAGCGCGCGCTTTTTCGGATGGGGCAAAGGTACTAACTAATGGAATGGCGGTCGCTACACCGGCCACACCGCCCACCGCACAGGCCGTAGTGACCCAGAAGCGGCGAGAAGGATCTGGTGGCAGGTTGGGATCAACCGCACCATCTTCGTCATGCAACAGCGTATCCTGACTCATCTTCCCATCCTTATTGATGCGCCTGCATTACCTGTATAGCATCAGGATTCACGCACGCAGCACCTGTTGTGTGAAACATGTAACAGTGTCGCAACCGCTTATTATAGCGCCTGCCCAGTCACGGGCGAACGACCTAAGGAGCATTCATGAGCAAGACATCGGGTTTTCTCAAAGAGTTTCGCGATTTTGCGGTTAAAGGTAATGCAGTTGATCTGGCGATTGGTGTCATTATCGGTGCGGCGTTTGGCAAGATCGTGGACTCGATAGTGAAGGACTTGATCATGCCGTTGGTGAATTTCATCCTCGGCGGCTCGGTTGATTTTTCCAACAAGTTCCTCGTTTTGTCTATGCCCGAGGGCTACACGGGCCCCATGACCTATGCGGATTTGAGCAAGGCTGGCGCCAATGTGTTGGCTTGGGGCAACTTCTTGACGATCCTTATCAATTTCATTCTGTTAGCGTTTGTTGTTTTCATTATTGTCAAGATGATCAACACGGCGCGCCGCAAGGAAGAAGAAGCCCCTGCCGCGCCTGAAGCGCCTCCTGAGGATGTGGTGGTTCTGCGCGAAATCCGCGATTTGCTGAGGAAGTAGTCTCCGATGATGCTGCCCCACGGCGCACGACTGGGCTTGGTATGACGCATGCCCCTGGCTGGGATGGCCAGGGGCATGCGTCATCATCGGGGTTGTGGGCGTAGACCGTGGACCATCCGTCGAGGCTCGGTTGCCGCGATAGCCGTGGGCTGCGTGGGTTTATACGGGGTTGTCGATGTCGATGAATTCGACGCGAATGCCGAAGTGTTTTGCCACGGCTTCACCCAATGCCTGGGCACCATAGCGTTCTGTGGCGTGGTGGCCGGCGCCAATAAATCCTGTGCCGGTTTCGCGCGCCAAGTGGTAGGTAGGTTCTGAAGCCTCGCCCGTGATGTAGGCATCCGCGCCGGCATCGATGGCATCGGCCAACATGCTTTGTGCGCCGCCAGTGCACCACGCGATGCGGCGCAGCGGCCGGTCGGGATCGCCGATGAGCAGGGGCTGGCGCCCCAGGCGTTGTTGCACGCGTGTCGCCAATGCGCCCAGCGTGCTCAAGTCTGGCGCATTGCCGAGCCAGATCAGGTCACCGTGGCCACACGTAATGGGTGCCCCTGTGTCGTCGCGCTCGGGTGTCAATCCCAGTACACGCGCCAGTTGAGCGTTGTTGCCCCATTCAGGGTGAGCATCCAACGGCAAGTGGTACGCGAACAGATTGAGATCGTGCGCCAGCGTGAGTGCCAGGCGGGTGCGGCGAGGGCCGCGTACGCGGGGATCCTCATTTTTCCAGAACCAACCGTGGTGCACGAGTACGGCATCTGCGTTACGTTCGATGGCAGCGCGTATGAGCGCCTCGGAGGCGGTGACTCCGGTGATAATGTGGCCTACGCGCGGCTTGCCTTCGACTTGCAGGCCGTTGGGACAGTAATCTTTGAATCGCGGCGCTTGCAGCGTGGCGTCCAGCCAGGCCGCCAGTTCGCGGGTGTCGATCGTTTTCATTGCCCTACCTTGTCAGGATTATGCGTCGCTATTGGCTGATATTTGCTCAGGCCGTCACGGTGTGTCTGGCCATTTTATTCGTCGTGACTACGTTGCGGCCCGATTGGCTGCGTCTGTCGGCGCCTGCGCCCGCCTCCGATGCGGCCAGGCCAAGCGCGCCTGCCGCGCCCGTCAGCGGTGCAGGTGTACCGGCCGTCATTGAGCCTGGTGTCTCGTCATACTCCTACGCCGTGNCGCGCGCGACACCGGCTGTGGTGAACGTGTACACCAGCAAGCACGTGGATGTACCGGTCGTGCCGTTGCCCGAGGATCCGATTCTGCGCCAGTTGTTTGGCCAGGTGCCGGGCTTGAGCCGCCGCCAGGCGTCCACGAGTCTGGGATCCGGCGTGATTGTGAGCAGCGAAGGCTACGTGCTGACGAACTATCACGTAGTCGAGGCGGCCGACGCGATCGAAGTGGCGCTGGCCGATGGCCGTGCGGGAACCGCGAAGGTCGTGGGGGCCGACCCGGATACCGATCTGGCTGTGTTGAAACTGGCTGATAACTTGCGCCCGCTGCCGGTAGCGGTGTTGGCGACCGATCGCAGCCTGCATGTAGGCGACGTGGTGTTGGCGATTGGCAATCCGTTCGGGGTGGGGCAGACCACGACACAGGGGATTGTGTCGGCATTGGGCCGTAATGGCCTGGGCATCAATACGTACGAGAATTTCATCCAGACCGATGCTGCGATCAACCCTGGAAACTCAGGCGGTGCGCTGATCGATACACAAGGCAATCTGGTGGGGATCAATGCAGCGATTTATTCCGAGACGGGCGGCTCTCTGGGAATCGGATTTGCGATTCCTGTGGATACGGCGCGCAAGATCATGGAAGAAATCATCAAGACGGGAGCGGTACGGCGGGGGTGGCTGGGGATCGAGCCGCAAGACATCACTCCCGATCTGGCGCGCGCCTTCAGTCTGCCGGCCAATACCAAAGGTGTGGTGATTGCAGGCGTGATTCGTGATGGTCCTGCAGGCAAAAGTGGGCTGCGCGTCGGCGATATTGTGCAGACAGTGGATGATGCCGAGGTGCAGGATACGATGACGTTGCTGCGCTTGATCGCGGCATTGCCGCCGGGAGAAAAGGCTACGCTGGGTGTGATGCGCGGCGGCAAGTTGCGCGATATGTCGGTGACCATCGGGACGCGGCCGACACAGCCACGTTGAATCGGGAGAGCAGCGAGGCGGGCATTCCCGTGCGGCATACCGTGCGGCGCTAGAAACCGGATTGGTGTTCAGCAGACGCCTGGCGTGCCGAGCTGAGGCGCGAATGATACTGCCCCCAGAGGCTTGGATGTTGATCCAAGGTCTGGGGGCAGTGTTATTGGGGCGCCTGTGTACGGTTACCGTTGTTCTGTGAGGTTGCCTGTGTCGTCTGAACCGGTGTCTTTGCTGTTAGGTGTGACCATGCGCGCCACGATCAAGCCGACCTCGTACAACAAGCACAGCGGGACGGCCAGCATGAATTGGCTGACGACGTCGGGTGGTGTGACGACCGCAGCAATGACAAAGGCGCCGACGACAACGTAGCCGCGCGCGCTGCGCAGTTTGCTTAGTTCGACGATACCGGTCTTGACCAGTAAGACCACGGCGACCGGGACTTCGAACGTGATACCGAATGCCATGAACATCGTCATGACGAAGCTGAGATAGGCCTCGATATCCGGTGCTGGCGTGATGGATTGCGGGGCGAAGGTCGAAATGAAGTGAAAGACCGTGCGAAAGACAAAGAAATAGCAGAAGGCCATGCCCAGCATGAACAGCAACGTGCTGGATACGATGAGCGGCAAGGCCAGGCGCTTTTCGTGACGATACAGACCAGGCGCGACAAAGGCCCAGGCCTGGTACAGCACGACGGGCAACGAGATGACAAAGGCGGCCATCAAGGTGACCTTGACCGGCACCATGAATGGCGTGATGACGCCCGTGGCGATCATGCGTGTGCCTTCGGGCAGCGAAGCCAGCATGGGTTGGGCCAGGATGTCATAGATGACCGAGGCGCCCGGATAGAGAAACAAAATGATGAAGACACCGAGTACGGCGGCGGCAGCCTTCATGAGACGGCTACGTAGCTCGACCAGGTGCGAGATGAAGGTTTCTTGCGGCTGATCCTGGTCCAGCTCGTCGTGCTTGGTGGTCTGAGTCACGGCGTGGTCGAGGTTTTCGGTTGGGGGGGCGCCGCCGAGTCAGTAACGGCCGCGGTATCGTTAACGGACGCAGAAGCCGGCGATGCCGTTGGGGCGGGCGATTCCGCACCAACAGGGGTCGTTGCTGCGGTCGAGGCCTCTGCACGGGCAGTTGCCGTGCCGGTCGCGACAGGCGGGGTTGCATCCAGTGCAGGAGCGTCCGTGGCTGTCGAACGGTTATCGGCGCCCGCGGGGGCCTCGACTTCTTTTTTCAGATCCGAAATGCTTTGCGTGGCTTCGCGGGCTGTATCGTTCAGACCCGTACGCAGCGAGTTTTCGGTGTCTCGCAGCGACGTTTTCACGCTGCTTGCGGCATCGTCCATTTCGCTTTTGAACTTGCGCAGTTCATCGAGCTCGATCTCGCGTTGGATGTCGCTTTTGACGTCATTGACGTAACGTTGGGCACGGCCGAGCAAATGTCCGACGGTGCGTGCCACTTTGGGCAGCCGTTCCGGCCCGATGACAATCAGCGCAATGACGCCAATCACCATCAGCTCAGTGAAACTGACATCAAACATGCGACATCTGCTCGCTTAAACAAAGAGACAAGGACAACGCAGCAAGGCAACGTCTGACGACGTTGCCTGCGGGACGGTTAAACCCGAGCCACGTGGATTAGGAGTTGTTGGTCTTTTCTTTGGCCTGGACGTCGATGGTGTCGTCGGCGACTTTCTGCTGCGAGACCTGTTCGGGCTTGGTATCGCTGTTGGCTTCTTTCATGCCTTCCTTGAAGCCTTTGACGGCGCCGCCAAGATCTCCGCCGATATTGCGCAGTTTCTTGGTGCCGAATACGAGTGCCACGATGACCAGGACGATCAACCAATGCCAGATGCTAAAGCTACCCATGATGACGGTTCTCCGGGGTTATGCGTTGGGAGCCACGCGCCCTTTCCAGGGACGCTGACCGCCGATGATATGGAAATGCAAATGCGGTACTTCCTGGCCACCGTCGATGCCGGCGTTGGCAACGAGACGGAATCCCCCATCGGGGCCCGGTCGGCAGCCATTTTCCGCTGCTAGGCGGGATGCCAATACTGTCATTTTACCTAACCAGCCCGCATCGTCTGCGCCGACGTCCTGCAGCGAGACAATGTGTCGGCGCGGGATGAGCAGCAGATGGACGGGCGCGGCTGGGTTAATGTCGTGAAACGCAACGAATTCCTCGTCCTGGTGGACGATTTTCGAGGGAATTTCGCCGCGGGCGATTTTGCAGAAAATACAGTTGTCGCTCATGGTTGTTCCGTACTCAAGACGCGGGGCGCCGTGCTTTTTCTTCGAGACCCGAGAGGCCTTCCCGTCGTGCCAGCTCGGCCAACACGTCTTCGGGGCGCAGATTGTAGTGAGTCAACGTGACGAGACAATGAAACCACAGATCGGCGGTCTCGCTGATGATGCGGTCTGGCACGCCGTCTTTGGCCGCCATGACGAGTTCGGTGGCTTCTTCGCCGATTTTCTTCAAAAAGGCGTCGGGGCCTTTGGCCAGCAGTTTGGCGACATACGACGATTGCGGATCGCCGCCGTTTTCGGGGCGGCGGGTCTCCAGAGTGTCGGCGATACGCGCGAGCGTGTCGGCGCCGGATAAGGGCTGGCTCATTTGTAAATGTGTTCCGGGTCTTTCAGGACGGGGTCGACAGTCACCCAGGAGGCGCTGTCGGCCGGGCCCTCCAGGTGGCGGAAAAAGCAGCTGGCCCGACCAGTATGGCAGGCGATACCGCCCTCTTGGTGCACCTTGAGCAGGATGACATCGCCGTCGCAGTCCAGGCGCAAATCGTGCACGGTCTGTGTGTGGCCGGATTCTTCGCCCTTGCGCCAGAGGCGTTGGCGTGAACGAGACCAATAGACGGCGCGCCCCGTGGCGGCAGTTTCGGCCAGGGACTCGCGGTTCATCCAGGCCACCATCAGGATCTGGCCGTTTTCGGCGTCTTGAGCGATGGCGGGAATCAGGCCGTTGTCGTCAAAAACAACCTCGGCCATCCAGGCGGGATCGGTATTCATGGGTACAGTCTAATCTAGTCTGACGGCGATGCCTTGGTTGGCCATGAATGTCTTGCATTCGCGTACCGTGTGTTGACCAAAGTGGAAAATGCTGGCCGCGAGCACTGCACTGGCGCGCCCGGCGGTGACGCCGTCGGCCAAGTGCTGCAGGCTGCCTACGCCGCCTGAGGCAATCACCGGAACCGGCACGGCGTCCGAGACGGCGCGGGTCAGTTCGATATCAAAGCCCGATTTGGTGCCGTCGCGGTCCATACTGGTCAACAGGATTTCGCCCGCACCATAGGCCGCCATCTGGCTGGCCCATTGCACAGCGTCCAGCCCCGTCGATTTGCGTCCGCCGTGGGTAAAGACCTCCCAACGGGCTGGCTCGCCAGGCGCGGAGACCCGGCGGGCATCGATGGCGACCACGATGCATTGCGAGCCGTGGTAACTGGCAGCAGCACGCACCAATTCCGGGTTGGCGACGGCCGCGCTGTTGATGCTGATCTTGTCGGCGCCAGCATTGAGCAGGCGCTGCACGTCGGAGACCTGGCGTACGCCACCGCCAACGGTCAGGGGGATGAATACCTGCGAGGCGACCTGCTCGATGATCGGCAGAATCAGATCGCGATCATCGCTGGTGGCGGTGATGTCCAGGAACGTGAGCTCGTCGGCGCCCTGCTCGTCGTAACGGCGCGCGATTTCAACCGGGTCGCCGGCGTCGGTCAGGTTGACGAAGTTGACCCCTTTGACGACGCGTCCCGCCGTGACGTCCAGGCACGGAATGATGCGGCGGGTCAGCGCACCGGATGGTCCAGCGGTATTCGCGGACGTGGCCGGTGTTGCGGTTGTCGTGGCGGTGGGCGTGTTCATGGATTCAGTTCGTCGGCGCGAGCCTGGGCGGCCTGAAAGTCGAGCGTGCCTTCGTAGATGCTGCGGCCCAGAATGGCGCCCTCGACGCCTTCGTCTTCGACTGCGCACAGGGCCTCGATGTCTTTCATGTCGGCAATGCCGCCCGAGGCGAACACGGGAATGCGGACGTGCTGCGCGAGCTTGACTGTGGCATCAACGTTCACGCCCGAGAGCATGCCATCGCGGCTGATGTCGGTGTAAATGATCGATTCGCAACCGTAGTCTTCGAACTTTTTGGCCAAGTCCAGCACGTCGTGGCGGGTGAGTTTGCTCCAGCCGTCAGTGGCGATCTTGCCATCCCGGGCGTCCAGGCCCACGATGATTTTGCCGGGAAAGGCGCCGCAGGCGTCTTGCAGGAATCCCGGGTTTTTCACCGCAGCCGTGCCGATGATGACGTACGAGATGCCGGCATCCAGATAAGACTCGATGGTGTCGAGGTCACGGATACCGCCGCCGATTTGCACGGGAATTTCGTCGCCCACGGCCTCCAGAATGGCTTTGATGGGAGCGTCGTTCTTGGGCTTGCCGGCGACGGCGCCGTTCAGGTCGACCAAGTGCAGGCGGCGTGCGCCCAGGTCGAGCCAGTGCGAGGCCATGGCGGCGGGTTCTTCAGAGAATACCGTTACCTCGTCGAGGTCTCCCTGGCGTAGGCGTACGCAGCGCCCGTCTTTGAGATCGATGGCGGGGATCAGCAGCATGGTGAATAGCGAGCGTTGAAAAAGGTGGTTGAAAAAAGTCCGGCCCGAGGCTCGTACGGGAGTTATGGGTTCCAGTCTACAAAATTGCGATACAGGCGCAAACCGTGAGCCGCACTTTTCTCGGGGTGAAATTGCACCGCGAAAATGTTAGCGGCTGCGACAGCGCACGTAAACTTGCCGCCATAGTCGGTTTCCCCGATAGTCAGCGCGGGATCGGCAGGCGCGGCATAGTAGCTGTGCACAAAGTAAAAATGCGTGAGATCCGGAATCCCGTCCCACAAAGCATGGGAGCGCGTTTGTCGGACTTGGTTCCAGCCCATGTGAGGGACTTTCAGGCGTTCAGTGCCGGTGGATGGGGTGCCGTCCGCAAACTGGTCGCCCGAAAATCGGCGTACGGTGCCCGGGAACACGCCCAGGCACGGGGTGTTGCCCTCTTCGCTGCTTTCGAACAGCATCTGTTCGCCTACGCATACGCCCAGCAGCGGTTTGGCGCGAGCAGCGCGCACGACGGCGTCGCGCAGCCCCGATTCGTTCAGGGTGCGCATGCAGTCGGCCATGGCGCCCTGGCCGGGAAATACGACGCGATCGGCCGCATCAATATCGGCGGCACGGTTGCAGATGCGAATGTCGGCATCGGGCGCAGCGTAGCGCAGCGCGCGCGCCACGGAATGGAAATTGCCCATTCCATAATCGACGATGGCAATGGTGGTCACTGAATTCTGCCTGCGGGTGGTGGAGTTACAGCACGCCTTTGGTGGAGGGCACGACGTCGCCCATACGCGGATCGATTTCCAGCGCCATGCGCAGGGCACGCCCGAACGCCTTGAAGACGGTCTCGCATTGGTGATGGGCGTTGAAGCCGCGCAGGTTGTCGATGTGCAGCGTGGTCAACGCGTGATTGACGAAGCCCTGGAAAAATTCGCGGGTCAGGTCCACGTCGAAATTCCCGATGCGCGCACGCGTGAACGGGATGTGATATTCCAGGCCCGGCCGGCCGGAAAAGTCGATGACCACGCGCGACAGGGCCTCGTCCAGCGGCACGTAGGCATGTCCGTAGCGGCGCAGGCCGGCCTTGTTGCCGACGGCTTTGGCGACGGCCATACCCAAGGTGATGCCGACATCTTCGACGGTGTGGTGCGCATCGATGTGCAGATCCCCTTCGGCCTTGATGTCCAGGTCGATCAAGCCATGCCGGGCGATTTGATCCAGCATATGGTCCAGAAACGGTACGCCTGTGTCCAGGGTTTGCTTGCCGGTGCCGTCCAGATTGACGGACACGCGGATGCGCGTTTCGTTGGTGTTGCGGGTGATATCGGCGGTACGCATAAAAAGAGGGGCGAGCCTAATGGGAACGGAGAATGTCTTGTAGAGCGGATAGCAACGCGGTGTTTTCGGCGGGCGTGCCTATCGAGATTCGCAGGCAGTTGGCCAGCAACGGGTGCGCGCTGGAAACGTTCTTTACCAGTATTTTGCGCGTTTTCAGCGCAAGATGCACAGCGTTACCGTCGAACTCGCCGGAAAAGCGGGCAAGAATGAAGTTTCCGGCGCTCGGAAACACGGTGACGTCCGGCAAATCGGCCAGCGCGCGGGCCAGCGGCTCGCGATCGGCGCGCAACTGGGCTGCCTGCCGGTCGAGGACGGCTTTGTGGCGTAATACCACACGCAATGCGGCTTGCGTCAGCACGTTCAGGTTGTACGGCGGACGGACTTTGTCGAACTGTGCGATCCAGTCGGGATGGCCGGACAGGTAACCGAAGCGCAGACCCGCCAGGCCGATCTTGGAAACGGTGCGCAAGATCACGGCATGGGGCAGCGTAGGCAGACGCGTCATCCAAGTATGGTTGGCGAAGGGCTGATAGGCCTCGTCCAGGACCACCAACCCAGGCGCGGCATCGATGATGGCCTGCACGGCTTCGTCGGGCCACAGGCCGCCGGTGGGGTTATTCGGCAAGGCTAAAAAGACCACTTTGGGACGATCTTGGGCGATGGCCTGCAACATCGCGGGCAAATCCAGCTGCAGATCCGCAGTCAGTGGTACGCCGACGAAACGCGCGTGATCAAAACGCGCCGCCATGTCGAAATAGACAAACGATGGCCACGGCGACAGCACGGTGTCGCCGGGCTCGCAACAGGCTTGAACGATCAGGTGGATGAGTTCGTCGGAGCCGTTGCCAAACAACAATCCGGACTCGGCAGGAATGCCGAACGCCTGGCGTACGTCATGGGCGAGTTCGGTAGTGTCGCCCGCCGGATAACGATTGAGCGCCGTATCGTGGACGGCGCGAGCGATGTCGTCGCGTACGGCATCCGGCAACTCGTATGGGCATTCCATGGCGTCGAGCTTGATGCCGCCCGCGGCAGGCGGCACAGGATAGGCGCTCAACGCCCGGATATCCGCCCGAACCGTACCGGCGATGCGGTCGGCCGCGGTGCGCGGCGTCATGGTTTGTCCAGCCGGTATTGCGCGCTGGCTGCGTGGGCCTGCAGACCCTCGCCCAGCGCGAGTTCGGCGGCAATGCGGCCCAGTGTCTGAGCACCCTGATGAGATACCTGAATCAGGCTGGAGCGCTTTTGAAAGTCATACACGCCCAGCGGCGAGGAAAACCGGGCGGTGCGGGATGTGGGCAATACGTGGTTGGGGCCGGCGCAATAGTCGCCCAGCGATTCGGAGCTGAAACGGCCCATGAAGATGGCGCCAGCATGCCGGATGCGCGCGGTCCAGTGTTCGGGCTGCTCCGTCGAGATTTCCAAGTGCTCGGGAGCGATGTCGTTCGCGATGGCACAGGCTTCGTCCAGATCCCGCACCAAAATCAACGCGCCGCGATTGGCGAGGCTCACACGCAGAATGTCGGCGCGTGGCATGGTGGGCAGCAGACGCTCGATGGCGGCCTCGACCTCGTCGATGAAGGCAGCATCGGGGCACAAGAGAATGGATTGTGCCAATTCGTCGTGCTCGGCCTGCGAAAACAGGTCCATGGCGATCCAGTCGGCCGGGGTATTGCCGTCGCAGATGACCAGGATTTCGCTGGGGCCCGCGATCATGTCGATGCCCACGGTGCCGAATACGCGACGCTTGGCGGCCGCGACATAGGCGTTGCCCGGACCGACGATCTTGTCTACTGCCGGCACGGTCGCCGTGCCGTAGGCCAATGCACCGATCGCTTGGGCGCCGCCGATGGCGAATGCGCGGTCCACGCCGGCTATGGCGGCAGCGGCCAGGACGATCGGATTGCGTACGCCGTCAGGCGTGGGCGTGACCATGATCAACTCGGGGACGCCTGCCACTTTGGCGGGGATCGCATTCATCAGGACCGACGAGGGATAGGCAGCCTTGCCGCCCGGCACGTACAAGCCCACGCGGTCCAGCGGGGTGATCTGCTGGCCCAGCAAGGTGCCCTCGGCGTCGGTGTAGGTCCAGGTCTCGCCACGTTGGTGTTCGTGATAGGCGCGGACGCGATCGGCGGCGGTTTCCAACGCATTACGTTGCGCGGCGGGCAAAGCCGCCAAGGCGGCATGCCAGTCGGCCTTGGGAATTTCGAGAGCGTCGGCCGACGACACGGCAACGCGATCAAAGCGCTGGGTATATTCCAGCAGCGCCGTGTCACCGCGATGGCGTACATCCGCCAGAATGCCGGCCGCGGCGCGGTCGATGGATTCGTCTTCGGTGGCTTCGAAAGCCAGCAGTTTGGACAGCGCGGCAGCAAAATCCGGCTGACGGGAATCGAGGCGATTGATCAGGGCCATGGCGTCATGGTGAAGCAAAGAGACCCCCGGCGGCGTATATCAGCACGGCCACCGGAGCAGGTAAAGACATAGTGTAGCGGGCGCAGGCCGCGTCAGGCCGCGGCGCCGGCATTTGCCGCCCGTTGGAACGCGTCCAGCAGGGGTTGCAGCCGCGCGCCGCGCGTCTTGAGCGAGGCCTGGTTGACGATCAGGCGCGACGAGATAGCCATGATGTCTTCTACGGCGACCAGGTCATTGGCGCGCAGCGTGCCGCCCGAGGACACCAGGTCGACGATGCAGTCGGCCAGTCCGACCAGCGGGGCGAGCTCCATCGAGCCATACAGCTTGATGATGTCGACGTAGACGCCTTTGGCCGCAAAGTGCTCGCGTGCAGATTGCACGTATTTGGTGGCTACGCGCAGGCGTGCGCCTTGGTGGACAGCGGCTTCGTAGTCGAATCCGTTGCGCACCGCGACGCACAGCCGGCATTTGGCGATGTTCAGGTCGATGGGCTGATACAGGCCACCGGGCTGCTGGGCTGCGTGCTCGATCAGCACGTCTTTACCGGCGATGCCGAGATCGGCAGCGCCGTACTGGACGTACGTGGGAACGTCGGAGGCACGAACAATGATCAGGCGCAGGCCGGGGTCGCTGGTCGGCAGAATCAGCTTGCGCGAGCTCTCCGGGTTTTCGGGGACCTCAATACCGGCCTCAGCCAGCAGTGGCAGTGTTTCCTCGAAAATGCGGCCCTTGGATAACGCCAGGGTGATGGGAGCGTTGGCGACGGGGCTCATAGGGATTCCTTGCCGCTCAAGCGCTGAATGTCAGCGCCCAGCGCGCGTAGTTTGACTTCCATGCGGTCGTAGCCGCGATCCAGGTGGTAAATGCGGTCGATGGTGGTTTGCCCTTCGGCGGCCAGGCCGGCGATGACCAGGCTGGCCGAGGCGCGCAGATCGGTGGCCATGACGGTGGCGCCCGACAGGCGTTCAACGCCGCGCACCACCGCGGTGTGGCCATCGATGTCGATGTCCGCACCCATGCGGCGTAGCTCTTGCACGTGCATGTAGCGGTTTTCAAAGATGGTTTCTACGATCACCGAGGTGCCTTGCGCGATAGTGTCCAAGGCCATCAGCTGGGCTTGCATGTCGGTGGCAAAGCCCGGGTATTCGTGAGTGCGGAAGCCGACCGCGCGCGGCCGGCCTTGCATGGCGCCGCGAATCCAGTCCGGGCCGGTTTCCAGCGTAAGGCCGGCTTCGGTGAGTTTGTCCAAGGTCGCACCCATCATGTCCGGGGCGACGTTGCGCAGAACGATGTCGCCGCCCGCCGCACCCACGGCGCAGAGAAAGGTCCCGGCCTCGATCCGGTCGGGGCTGACACGATGCTCGGCGCCATGCAGGCTGTCCACGCCATCGATCACGATGCGGTCCGTGCCATGACCCTGGATACGCGCGCCCATTTTGATCAGCAGCTCGGCCAGATCGACGACTTCTGGTTCGCGGGCAGCATTTTCGAGAACGGTCTGGCCCTCGGCCAATACGGCGGCCATCAGCAGGTTTTCCGTGCCTGTGACGGTGACCATGTCTGTGAGAATGGAGGCGCCCTTTAGCCGTGCAGCTTTGGCGATGACGAAGCCGTGTTCGATGCGAATGTCGGCGCCCAATGCCGCCAGGCCCTTGATATGCTGGTCGACGGGGCGTTGCCCGATGCTACATCCGCCCGGCAGGCTGACGCGAGCCTCGCCGAAGCGGGCGAGCAGCGGCCCGAGCACCAGGATCGAGGCACGCATGGTCTTGACCAGATCGTAGGGAGCTTCCAGATTGTCGACCTGGTGGGCTTGCAAGGTCACGATGCCGTCGGCGCCGCGTTCTGCCTTGACCCCCATGCGGGCCAACAGGCGCAACATGGTGGACGTGTCATTCAGGGCTGGCACGTTGGCCAGAGAGACGGTGTCGGCAGTAAGCAGGCCTGCGCACAGAATAGGCAATGCCGCGTTCTTGGCGCCAGAAACGGTGACCTCGCCGCGCAGGGGCGCGCCGCCGGTGATACATAGCTTGTCCATCAGTTGCCCGCCTTGGTGTATTCGTCGGGAGTCAGGGTGCGCATGGATAGCGCGTGGATTTCGGCCTTCATGCGGTCGCCCAGTGCGGCGTAGACCAATTGATGGCGTGCGATCAAGCGTTTACCTTCGAATGCGGGGCTGACGATAACGGCGTCAAAATGGGAGCCGTCGCCCTGCACATCCAGATGATCGCAAGGCAGCCCGTCGGCGATATATTGGCGAACCTGCTCGGGGGTAGGCAGCATGGCGTCAATTCCTGAGTTTGTAACCGCTGGCCAGGAGCCGCAAGGCACAGATCACCAAGGCGGCGAAGACCCCTGTCACGACGGCCAGGCTGTGCCATGGCGAGACGTCCGATACGGAGAAGAACCCGTAGCGAAAGCCATCGATCGTATAAAAAATGGGGTTCCAGTGCGACACGGTTTGCCAGAACGGCGGCAGTGTGTGAATGGAGTAGAACACGCCGGACAGAAAGGTGGCCGGCATGATCAGAAAGTTTTGGAATACAGCGAGCTGGTCGAATTTTTCCGACCATAGACCGGCAATCAGGCCCAATGTGCCCATGATGCCGCAGGCCAGAATAGCGAATACGACGATCCAGCCTGGATGGGCCAAAGGCAACGATGTGAAGCAGATGGCCACCAGCCACACACAGGCACCCACCGCCAGGCCGCGCACAATCGCCGCCAGAAGATAGGCCGAGAAAATCTCGCGATGCGATAACGGAGGCAGGAGCACGAACACCAGGTTGCCGGTGATACGGCTCTGGATCAACGACGATGACGGATTCGCGAAAGCATTTTGCAGCATGCTCATCATCATCAGCCCCGGGATCAGGAACGCGGTGTACGGCACGGTGTTGTACACCATGACGCGCCCTTCCAGGACGTGGGCGAACACCAGCAGGTAGAGCAAGGCCGTGACAACGGGGGCGGCAATGGTCTGGAACGCCACTTTCCAGAAACGCAGGAGCTCCTTGCGCAACAGCGTAGGAAAGCCGGAGCCCGCATCCAGACGAGGCTGCACCAATGGTTGTTCGGTCGGGGTCAGCGGCGGGGTCACGAAAGGGCCTCTTCAGGTTCGAGTTCGGCCGACAACGGCGTGTCCTGGTGCATGATGCGCACAAAGGCGTCTTCGAGGTCCACACCGCCCACGCGCGCCAGCAAGGCCTGCGTGGTGTCCAGCGCCACGATGCGCCCGCCTTTCAGCATGGCGATACGGCCACACAAAGCCTCGGCTTCTTCGAGGTAGTGCGTGGTCAGCATGATGGTGTGGCCGGCTTTGTTCAGCCGCGAGATGAATTCCCACAGGGTGCGGCGCAGGTCGACATCCACGCCCGCGGTGGGCTCGTCCAGCACAATGACGGGCGGACGGTGCACCAGCGCCTGAGCGACCAGGACGCGTCGTTTCATACCGCCCGACAAGGCACGCATATTGCTGTCAGCCTTGTCTGCCAAGCCTAAATTGAACAGGATTTCGTCGATCCAGTCGTCGTTCTTGCGCAGGCCAAAATAGCCCGACTGGATGCGCAGCGTTTCGCGCACGGTGAAAAACGGGTCGTAGACCAATTCTTGCGGTACGACGCCCAGCGCGCGGCGGGCCATTTTATAGTCGGCGGAAACATCGTAGCCACAGACACTGGCACTGCCGCTGGAGGCACGCGCCAAGCCGGCCAGGATGGAAATCAAGGTGGTCTTGCCGGCTCCATTAGGCCCCAGCAAGCCAAAAAACTCGCCGGGCTCGATGCGCAGGCTGACATCGTTCAGGGCCTGAAATCCCTGGCCGGGGGTACGTCCAAGCCATTTTTTCCAACCCGCCTGGCGTGGTGGATAAATCTTGGATACGTGTTCTAGACTGACTGCTGACATGGCGACGGCGAAGGCCCAGGAAAGAGCGAATCGCCCATTATAAATGGCGGCCCCGCCGGGACGGCTTTGTCCCGGTTGCCGCCTGGGTTTATTGGTTGCGCTGGTTCAGCGCCTTGATCAATCCGTCAATGCCGGACTGCTCGATCTGTTGCGCGAATTGATTGCGGTAGTTCTGGATCAGCCAGATGCCTTCGACGTTCATGTCGTAGATTCGCCAGCCCTGCTTGGGGTCTTTTTCGAGTCGATAGTCAACACCGACGGGCTGGCCGTTTGCCTGCGTGATCAGGCTGCGCACGACCACATCGTCTGCGTTGGGATCATCCCGAAACGGCAGCAATTTAATGGACGTGTTTTGCGTCACACCGGTCAGGGCGCCGCTATAGGTGCGCACCAGGGTGCCGCGAAAAGCGTTGGCCAAGGCCGTTTGTTGCTCGGGCGTGGCTTGGCGCCAGTAACGGCCGGCAGACAACTGCGTGGTTCTACGGAAATTGACGTACGGCAGGATGTAGGTGTCGACGACCTGGTTGATGTGGGCGAGATCGCCGGATTTGACCTTGGAATCGGCCTTGAGCACGTCCAGCGCCTCATTGGCGGCGTCAAGCACGAACTTGTCGGGCGCGCCGTGGGCATCGGGCTTGGCGTGGGCCGCGGTAGCGGCCATCAGGCCGATGGCCGCAGCCAGGAATAGACGTTGCAGCAAGGAAAAAGCGGAAATTCGCATGAGAGCTCCTTTTGAGTGGGGCGTCTTGATTATTGGGTAGGCGTAGGCGCAGGGCCGGCAGGTTGAGCCGGCGTGGCGGCTGCATCGTCCTCGTCCTCGATGCTGTAATCCGGCAGATTACCCTCGCCCTCGGCGCTGCCTCGCACCATGGCGGCGCGGCGTTGCAGGTAGGCATCGCGAATGAAGCTGTAGGGGTCCAGCGCTACCCGGTCGACCGTATCGGTGGTGTCGAGCAGGCTCGCACGCGTGTCGACGAGATCCAGGCCCCACAGGCTGTTGCGGATCGGTACGTTCTCGATCGCGCCCGGGCTGCTGTAGGTGTAAAGACCGCCTTGCCAGTCGCCGATCAGGCCCACGCCGTCACGCACGCTGCTCGAGCCAAAGAACGGCAGCACCAAATAGGGACCTTGGCCAAGGCCCCATACGCCCAGCGTCGTGCCGAAGTCGTTGGGGATCTTGCGGGCGCCATTGGCCGAAGCGACGTCAAAGCAGCCGCCCACGCCCATGGTGGTGTTGAACAGGAATCGTCCGAGCGTGTTGACGAAATCGTGGCCGCGGCCCTGCAGGAAACTGTTGGTGGCTGACCAGAGATCGCCCACGTTACTGAACATGTTGTGGACGCAGCTACGTACCGGCTCGGGCGTGACATAGGTGTATGCCTGCGCGACGGGCTTGAACAGGGCCCGGTCCACAGTGTCATTGAACTTGTATACACCGCGGTTGAAGCCTTCCCAGGGATCGCGGGGATCCGGGTTGCCTGGAGCGGCGCAACCGGCGGTCAGTGCGCAGACGGCCAGGACAGAGGCAAATCGAGCGTAGGTGGGCATAGTCATGATGGGGTCAATGCCAAGCAAAGGTTCTGTTCTCAAGTAGCCTGCCGCAGCAGGCCGCGCAAGGGCGTTCGGTCAGCGTCAGGCGGTGCGGTATTTCAGTTCGCCGGCGGCGCACTGGGTGTTTCGCCGGATTTTTCCGAATTGGACCCTTGGTTTTGCGCGCTGTTGTAGAGGAATTGGCTAATCAGGTTTTCCAGGACAACGGCGCTTTGGGTATAGCGGATTTTGCCTCCATCGGCAAAATTTTGCTCGTCGCCACCGGCCGTCAGCCCTACGTACTGCTCGCCTAGCAGCCCCGAGGTCAAAATGGAGGCCGACGTGTCTTTGGGGAATTGATAGCCTTCTTCCAGGTTGAGCGCGACAACGGCCTTGAAAGAACGGTCGTCAAAGGTGATGCTGCTGACGCGCCCCACCACCACGCCGGCGCTTTTGACGGGCGCGCGGGCTTTCAGGCCGCCGATATTGTCAAAGTCGGCGGTCAGCGTGTATGTCGGCGCAAACGAGAAACTGCTGAGGTTGCCGGCACGCAAGGCCAGAAACACCAGGGCGGCTGCGCCGAGCAGCACGAAGAGCCCTACCCAAAAATCGGTTTTTTCGCGTGACATGATGCAAATCCGTATTAATTGCCAAACATCAGGGCGGTAAGCAGGAAATCCAGGCCCAGCACGGCGAGCGAGCCTACGACGACAGTGCGGGTGGTGGCTCGTGCCACGCCCTCGGGGGTGGCGCGGGCGTGCCAGCCCTCGTAGAGGGCGACGAGCGTGACCGTGACGCCGAACACAATGCTTTTCAGGACGCCATTGGCGACATCATCCCAGACGTCCACGCCATTTTGCATCTGCGACCAGAAAGCGCCGGCATCTACCCCGATGAGCAGTACGCCGACGACCCAGCCGCCCAGGATGCCCACCATGGAAAATACAGCGGCCAATACCGGCATGGCGATGATGCCGCCCCACAAACGCGGCACGAGCACCCGCCGCATCGGATCGACGGCCATGACTTCCATGGCCGAGAGCTGCTCCCCTGCCTTCATGAGGCCGATCTCGGCCGTCAGCGAGGTACCGGCACGGCCGGCAAACAGGAGCGCCGTCACCACAGGGCCCAACTCGCGAACCAGGGACAGAGCGACCAGCAGGCCGAGGGCTTCTTCGGAACCGTAGCGGTTCAGTGTGTAATAGCCCTGCAATCCCAGCACAAAGCCGACAAACAGGCCCGATACGACGATGATCAGCAGGGAATAGTTGCCGATGAAGTGCACTTGCTGGGAGACCAGCCGGGGACGCGACAAAGCGATGCCACTGCGCGCCAGGAGACTGTTTACAAAGCGGGTGAACCCGCCGACGCCGCTGATGCTGTCGCGCACCCAGCGGCCCAGGGTGCTGATCGCTCGAACTGGCCCGGTCATGATTTTCGGCCTCCGAGGGAAGATTGGGCTGCGTCGGCTTTGGGAGACGGGGTCGATTTCGCCCCAGCCCCGGAGGGGCCCGCCTGTTTGGCGAGCCAGGCCTGAAATGCCGGCGTGTCGGGATACTGAAAGGCGACAGGGCCGTCGGGCTCGCCGCCCAGGAATTGTTTGACGTAAGGGTCTTGCGATTCGGATAGGGATTGCGGTGACCCGGAGATAACCAAGCGGCCCTGGCCTACCAGGTAGACCTGATCGGCAATGGCAAAGGATTCCTGGACGTCATGGGTGATCAGCACCGATGCGCAGTGCAGCCGGTCAGACAGATCGCGGATCAGGCGGGCCGTGATGCCCATCGAGATCGGATCCAGCCCCGCGAAGGGTTCGTCGTACAGAATGAGTTCGGGCTCCAGCACCACGGCGCGAGCCAGCGCTACCCGCCGGGACATGCCACCAGAGATTTCCGCTACGCGCAGATGTGCCGCGGCACGCAGTCCGACGGCGTCGAGCTTGTCCAGGACGCGGGACACGATCTCTGCCTCTGGCAACTGGGTGTGCTCGCGCAGGGGAAAAGCGACATTTTCAAAGACATTCAGGTCTGTAAACAGCGCGCCTTGCTGAAAAAGCACACCCATGCGTTTGCGCAACGCCTGCAATTCATTATGATCGACGCGGCCTAGATCGGTGCCGAATGCGTGGACTTGGCCGCGCAAGGGCTGAAGCTGGCCTGTCGCAGCCCGCAACAACGTGGTTTTGCCGGAGCCGGAGCCGCCCATGATGGCTACAACCTGCCCGGGCTGGACTGTCATGGTGATGTCTTGCAGCACCGTGAATTCGCCATAGCCAAGCGCCACTGCGTCCAGTGACAAAACAGGGGGCGGGCTATCGGGCGTGTGATCGGGCATAGGCAACAGTGTGGGCCTGGACAGGTGAACAGTGTCCTACAAAGGGGACGACCATAGAGTTTTTGGCCGAACCGGTCAAGGCGTCGACCTCGGGTACTGTACCTGCCAGGCGACCGTGATTATTGCGGCGGCATGTTTCAGGCAGATGCTATTGTAACTTGCCGCCTCACGGTGATTGTCGCCGCAACCGTGCCGTTACTGCAGCGTAATGTTGCCTTTCTGGATCACTTCTGCCCATTTCCGGGTTTCGCTGGCGATGAATTTGGCGAAATCTTCCGGGGTGCCGCCTCCTGCCTGGCTACCCGTATCGGCAATGGCTCGTTGCACTTCCGGGTCTTGCAGGATGTTGTTCAGCTCCGCGTTCAGCTTGGCGATGATGGGGGCGGGCGTACCTGCCGGTGCGATGATCCCCTGCCAGTTATATGACTCGAACCCAGGCAATCCTGCCTCGGCCAGTGTGGGCACATCGGGCAGCACCGTCAGGCGTTTGGCGGACGTCACGGCAATAGGATGAACTTTTTTGCTCTGAATGGCGGGCAACGCTGCATATCCCATTTCAAACATCATCGAAATATGTCCACCCATCAGATCCGCAGACGCCGGGCTGCCGCCTTTATACGGCACATGGACGATATCGATGCCTGCCTGTTCGCGGAACATTTCGCCTGACAAGTGGTGCGCACCGCCTACGCCCGAGGAACCAAAGGTCAGTGTCCCCGGTTTTTGCTTGGCCAGAGCAATCAATTCCTGCAGGTTTTTGACCGGCAATGCATTCGTCACGCTCAGCACGAGAGGGCTGTTCTCGACCAGAATGATGGGCGCCAGGTCTTTGTCTGCTTTGTAGGGCATCTGCGCCATCAGACTGGGATTGACTGCCAGGGGAGCCAGATTGCCCGCGCCGATGGTGTAGCCATCGGGAGTCGCTTTGGCGACCAGGTTTGTGCCGATGACACCGCCCGCGCCCGCCTTGTTTTCGACAACGACGGTTTGCTTGAGCACATCGCCCAGCTTGCGTGCGATGAGACGCATACGAGTATCGGCAAAGCCGCCGGGCGCATAAGGCACGATGAAGGTAATCGGCTTGGACGGCCAATCACCGAGATCTTGGGCGCGGGCCTGCGACGCGCCGGCTACAGTGGCGATCGCCAACAGGCTGGCGAGCAAGGGACGTAAAGATTTCATGCGCGAGCTCCTCTTTCTTAGACGTAGCGCGGAGCCAACAATTATGACCGTTATGACCTCTTCGCGCCCGCTGCCGCGCTGGCGTTAAAAGCGATAACCGACCGCCAAGGTCGTGACCCACGGGTCAATGCGCGCCGTGCCGATGCGTTGGCCGTCGAGTTTTACCTTTGACGAGATGTCGATGTAACGGACATCCGCATTCATAAACCAGCGGTCGCTGAGTTTAATATCAACGCCAAGCTGTCCGGCGAATCCCCAGGAGTCGCTGAGCTTCAGGCTGGAGCCGGCGAGTGGGCCGCGTGTGTGCGTGTCAAAGAAATGGGTGTAGTTCAGCCCCACGCCGACGTAGGGTTGTACCGTGTGATCCGGCAGGAAATGCCATTGCACGCTGAGCGTGGGGGGCAGCTGTTTGGTTGTGCCGATTTTTCCCAACCCGGCGTCACCGGATACGTTGTGCTGAAAGGGCAACGCGCCCAGCAGTTCGATACCGATATGTCGAGTGGCCATATAGGTCACCGTGAAACTCGGCCGCACGCTGCTGCTGACATCGAGATCGACTGTGCCATCGAGCACGCTGCCATTGTTGGATTTCGGGCTGACCTGGGTGACGCCCAGTTTGAAAAGCCAATCGCCGGCTTCGTGGGCGTGGGCGGGGATGGCGCTCAGGCTGGTCAGGCAGAATGCGGCCGCCAAGGTACTGCGTAATGACATGACTTCTCCGTAAAGACCGAAAGCTATCGGCACGGAGATGGTGGCAGGGTCTATCGATATCCGGCTTGATCCATATCAAGCAGGGCAGCATTGCGCGAAAAACTCATGCAGCGCGTCAGGGCTAAGCGCCCTGTTCGATGACGCATCGCGCGGCGTCGAGAAAACGGCGGCCGAGCAGCGGCAACGGAGCGAGCGTGGAGTGGGTGGCCCAGATTTCCACATGAGCGTCTGGATGAATGGGCCGGATTGCCACGCGCTCAGCCAACTCCGGCGTGATGCACCAGCGATCTACGAGGGCCGGCCCCAAGCCCTGCAGTACGAAAGCACAGGCCGTGACTGGAGAATGGACTTCGACTGCAGCAGGACAGGGCTGCGTGTCACCAAAGAACGCGGTGAGTGCATGATCGAGGGGCGTTCCGGTGGGGTAACCTATCCACTGCGCAGAGCCGAAGTCGTCAGCGTGCACGATATCGTGGCTTGCCAACGGGTGACCTTTCGGCGCGATACAGACAATGGGCACGGTTCCCAGCCGCACGGAATTCAGATGGGGATGTTGAGGTGGGGACATGGATAGTCCGACATCGGCGCGTCCCGTCAGAAAGTAGCCCGCGAGTTCGTCAAAGGTAACGCTGCGGTAGTCGACTCGGCTACGTTCCGTACGCCCGCGCATGGCCAACAGCGTACGCGGCACCAGGCGCTGCCCGTAGCTGGCAGAGCACACGACGCGCAATACGCCGGCGCCTGCTTCGCCTAACGCAATCGCGAGATCGTTGACGCGCTGAATGCCGCCATAGACTTGCTCGACTTCCGCGTAGAGGCGCAGCGCTTCAGGCGTAGGCGTCAGCCGGCTTTTCGCACGCTCGAAAAGCGGATAGCCGAGGCGCGATTCCGTGAGCGACAGCACGCGGCTGACCGCGGGTTGCGAGACGTGCAGCAACCGGCCCGCTCCACTGATCGAACCCGCCATCATGATGGCGCGAAAGACTTCGATCTGGCGCAGATTCAGAGGCCTCGCGGCGGGGTGGGCTGGGGTGCCTGCTTCGGTGATCGCGTCGTCCTGCATCGCGGTTTTCCTGTCTGGGGCAATAACGGCGGATTATAGGTGTGGGACATTTTTCGATGAGTGCTCTGGCGGATGCCGGTGATAACCTGACTTGCAAGAAGACGCCGGGTCACTCCTCGTTTTCTTGCTCCCGCGGGCCTGGTTCGGTAACGCACGGTCCCGAGGAGTGCAGCAATGAAACCAAACCACATATATCCAGGGGAATTACATGTATCGAACTCTTGCCCGTTGTTTGAGCGCTCTAGCCGTTGCTTGCACGGCAACGGGCGCCGCCGTCAGTGCCCACGCCGCTTTTCCGGACAAGCCGATTACCTTCATCGTGCCCTCTGCCGCAGGGGGATCGCCCGACGTGTTATCGCGCTTGATCACAACGCAGATCGCCAAAGACTCTGGCGCGACGCTGGTGATCGAGAACCGTCCTGGTGCGGCGGGCAACATCGGCGTGTCGCAGATCAAGCGCGCAACGGCTGATGGCTACACCATCGGCTACGGCAATATCAACACCTTGGCCGTGAACCGCTCGCTATTCAAAAAGCTGCCTTACGATGTGGACAAGGATCTCGTCCCGGTAGGCCAGATGTTCAATATTTATAACGTGCTGATCGTGCCGGCCGATTCGCCGATCAAATCGGTGCAAGACCTGATCGACCGTGCCAAGGCCGAGCCGGGCCGCCTCTCGTATGGCGCCTCGGGTGTCGGCACCACGGGCCACATGGGTGGCGAGCTTTTTAAAAGCATGGCTAAAGTCGATGTCATGTTCATCCCCTATAACGGCGGACCGGCCGCGATGCAGGATTTGATGGGCGGACGGTTGGACTTTACCTTTGCGAATACGTCGGAGGCCGTACCGCTGATTCAAAGCGGCAAAGTGCGCGCCTTGGGCGTCAGCAGTCTCAAACGCCTGGCCTTGCTGCCCGATGTTCCGACACTGGACGAAAGCGGTCTGAAGGGCTACGAGACAATCGCCTGGGGAGGTGCGGTGGCGCCTGCAGGGACGCCGGCCGATATCATCAAAAAGCTCAACGCCGACTTGAACAAGGCGCTGGAAAATCCCGAGGTCCAAAAATCATTGGCAGCGCTCGGCGCCGATCCTGCTGGCGGCAGCCCCGAGGATTTCAAGCGGCTCATGGATGCGGAAACCGCTAAGTGGGGCAAACTGATCGAGAGCGCAGGCATCGAAAAGCTGGACTGACCAACACAACCCATCATCATTCTATGCAAGCTGATCTGATTATTACGAATGCCCTGCTGGTTGACGGCAGTGGCGCAGAACCGGTGCAGGGCGACCTGGCCATTAAAGGTGAGCGTATCGCCGCTCTGGGCGATTTCCCGCACCCGGCCGGCATTCCTGTTCTGGATGCCGCCGGGCGCGTGTTGGCGCCGGGTTTTATCGACTCGCATACGCATGATGATGGCTATCTGCTGGCACATCCGGAAATGACGCCGAAGGTGTCGCAGGGCGTCACGAGTGTGGTCACGGGTAACTGCGGCATCAGCCTGGCCCCGTTGACGCGTCAGGATGTGCCGCAACCGCTGGATCTGCTCGGCCCTGCCGAGTTCTTCCGTTTTTCTACCTTTGCGCAGTGGATAGAGGCTTTGCGCGAGGCGCCGGCCGCCACCAATGTGATTCCATTGGTGGGGCACACGACGCTGCGTGTGGCAGTGATGGGCGACGCGGTCGATCGCGCTGCCGACGCGGGTGAGCGCCAGGCCATGCGCGAGTTGCTGGCCGAGGCGTTGGCCGCAGGCGCTTTCGGGGTATCGACCGGGACGTTCTACCCCCCTGCCGCCGCGGCGCCCACCGACGAGATCATCGAGGTTTGCGCGCCGATGGCTGGACGTCATGCCATCTACGCGACGCATTTACGCGATGAGGCTGATCACGTCGTGCCGGCCATGGAGGAGGCGCTGGCCATTGGGCGTGCCGTCGATGCGCGGGTTGTGTTCTCGCATCACAAAGTGGCGGGCAGCCGCAATCATGGCCGCACCCGCGAAACGCTCGATATGATCAGCCGAGCCGCGGCGAGTCAGCCAGTCTGCCTGGATTGCCACCCGTACCCTGCGACGTCCACGATGCTGCGCCTGGACCGTGTGCGCATTGCCAGCCGCACCATGATCACGTGGTCCAAGGGATATCCGGCTGCCACGGGGCGTGATTACGCCGATGTGCAGGCCGAATTGGGCCTGGACGACGAAGCCATGCTGGCGCGGCTGGCGCCCGCGGGCGCGATCTATTTTTTGATGGACCCCAACGATGTGCGGCGTATTTTCGAGCACCCGCTCACCATGGTCGGATCCGATGGCCTGCCCTTTGATCCCCATCCGCATCCGCGTCAATGGGGCACCTTTCCCCAGGTGTTGCGCCGCTTAGTGCGCGAAGAAGGCGTGTTGACACTCACGGCGGCGATTCATCGCATGACAGGCTTGGCCGCAACGCAGTATGGCCTGTCGCAGCGAGGCCTGCTCCAGCCCGGTTATTATGCTGACTTGGTATTGCTGGATCCCGAACGCGTCACCGATCTGGCGACCTTTGAGAAACCTGTCCAGGTCAGCCAGGGCATTGACGGTGTCTGGGTCAACGGCCAATCTGTCTGGAACGGGGACCAAGCCAGCGGCGCACGGCCCGGCCAGGTATTGCGCCCCGGCATCGTCGGCATGAGCCCATAGGGGCAGCCGCAACAAGCAGGATTGGAATGTTGCGCCGTCGGGCGCTCGAACGTGCATGGAAACAAGACATATGTTGGGTGTATTGGGTGGAATGGGGCCGCTGGCAGGCGCAGCGTTCGCACTGCGATTGGCGGCGCTGACGCCGGTCGACAGGGATCAAGAACACATTCCCACCCTGTTGTTGAATGACCCGCGGATACCCGACCGCAGCGCAGCGCGGCTGGCTGGCGGCGAAGACCCGTTGCCAGCAATGCGCGCAGGCATTGAATTTCTGAATGCGTCGGGAGCGGACCTGATCGCCATTCCTTGCAATACGGCGCATCTCTGGTACGACGAACTGGCCCTGGCCTCGCAATGTCCCGTCCTGCATATCATCGAGGCCGTTGCCGACGATCTGCGCCGCCAAGGCGTGACGCGCGGCCGGATAGGATTGATGGGGACCTCGGCGACATTGGCATTGGGCCTGTATCAACGCACCCTGGAACAGCACGGCTACGAATGCATCGTGCCACAGGACGACGAGGTAGAGTCATTGTGCATGACATCTATCCGCGCGGTGAAAGCCAACCGGCTGGATGATTCCTTGGGGCCTGCAGTGGAGTGCGTGCAGCGGCTACGTGCACGTGGTGCTGATGCCGTGGTGTTGGGATGTACGGAGTTGCCGTTGGCCATTCCCCACGCGGTGCGGCCATCGTTGGGCGTGGTGACGACGGACTCGATCGACGCGCTTGCTCTGGCCGTGATTGAGCATTACCAGAAGGCCGGCAAACTCGCGACGCATCGCGTCTAGAAATAAAAAACGGCCCCCACGCTGCGCCTTTGGCTTGCTGCCCCCGGAGGGGGCGTTTTTGCCTTGGGACGGCCCGGCGGCAAAAAAGGCCCCCACGCTACGCCTTTGGCTTGCTGCCCCCCGAGGGGGCATTTTTGCCTTGGGACGGCCCGGCGGCAAAAAACGGCCAGTCCCCGCAGAAACTGGCCGTTTGATGGCATGACGGTGCTGATCAGCGTGGCAATTCGCTGGCGCCCATCAGATACTCATCCACTGAGCGAGCACATTGACGTCCTTCGCGGATGGCCCAGACCACCAGCGATTGGCCGCGACGCATGTCGCCAGCGGCAAAGACTTTATCGACATTGGTGCGATAGTCGTCAGTATTCGCGCGCACATTGCCACGTGCATCGCGATCCACGCCAAAGGCGTCCAGCACCTGCTGCACCGGCGAGACAAAGCCCATCGCCAATAGCACCAGGTCCGCCTGGATTTCGAATTCCGAGCCTTCGACCTCACGCATTTTCATCTGGCCGGTGGCTTCGTCCTTGAACCATTCGACACGTGCGCCGACCAGTTTTTCGACTTTACCGTTGCTGCCCTTGAGCAGCTTGGTCGTTACCGACCAGTCGCGCTCGCAACCCTCTTCGTGCGACGACGAGGTGCGCATCTTCAGGGGCCAGTACGGCCACACGAGCGGCTTGTTTTCCGACTCAGGCGGTTGGGGCATCAATTCGAATTGCGTGACCGAGGCTGCGCCATGGCGGTTGCTGGTGCCCACGCAATCCGAGCCCGTATCGCCGCCGCCGATCACGACGACGTGCTTGCCCTTGGCCAGCGTTTGTTTGGTCAGACGATCGCCTGCCACGGCCTTGTTCTGCTGACGCAGGAAGTCCATGGCGAAGTACACGCCTTCGAGCTCGCGGCCCGGCACAGGCAGATCGCGCGGCGTTTCCGAACCGCCCGTCATGACGACGGCATCGAATTCATCGGTCAACGATTTCGGGGTGCGCACGGTCAAGCCGTCGGCCACGGAATCGCTGGCGTTGCCCACATACGTGGACGGTGCGAACTCGACGCCTTCGGCTTCCATTTGCGAGATACGGCGGTCGATTTGCGATTTTTCCAACTTGAAGTCAGGGATGCCGTAGCGCAGCAGCCCGCCAATGCGGTCGCTTTTTTCGAACACAGTCACGGCGTGGCCCGCGCGCGCCAACTGTTGCGCGCATGCCAGGCCGGATGGGCCGGAGCCCACGACCGCGACTTTCTTGCCGGTCTTGCGAGCAGGGACTTGCGGCACAACCCAGCCTTCCGCCCAGCCCTTGTCGATGATGGCGTGCTCGATCGATTTGATGCCCACCGCATCGCTGTTGATGTTGAGGGTACAGGCCGCCTCGCACGGTGCCGGACAGATGCGGCCCGTGAACTCTGGAAAGTTGTTCGTCGAATGCAACACGTGCAGCGCGCGGCGCCATTCCTGACGGTAGACCAGGTCGTTCCAGTCAGGAATGATATTGTTGACCGGGCACCCGCTGTTGCAAAACGGGATGCCGCAGTCCATGCAGCGAGCTGCCTGTTGCTTGGACTGGTCATCGCTCAGGTGCAGGACGAATTCGCGCCAGTTCTTCAGGCGTTTTTGCGGAGCTTCAGAGGCTTCCTGCAGCCGCTGATATTCCATAAAGCCAGTGATTTTTCCCATGATTGGTCCTTAGGCCTTACGCAGCCAATTGTTCAGGATTGGCTGCACGCCACATTTCGCCCAATGCGCGGCGGTATTCCGTCGGCATCACTTTGATGAACTTGCCGCGCGAGGTTTCCCAGTCGCCCAGGATTTCGCGGGCGCGGAAGCTGCCGGTATAACGGAAGTGATCCTCGATCAGCTTGCGCAGAATCGCCTCGTCGGTGTCGCGTTCGCCACCGCGCTGAGCGCTGTGCCAGCAGGACTGATCGTTTTGCGCCAGCTGTTCCGCATGCGGCACGATGCCTTCCAGTTCGACCATCGACAGGTTGCAACGGTGTTTGAAGCTGCGGTCCGGATCCCAGACATAGGCCACGCCGCCCGACATCCCGGCCGCGAAGTTACGGCCGGTCTCACCCAGCACCACGACCGTACCACCGGTCATGTATTCGCAACCGTGGTCGCCGGTGCCTTCGACAACGGTCGCTGCACCCGAGTTGCGCACGGCAAAGCGCTCGCCTGCCACGCCATTAAAGAAAGCCTCGCCAGCCAGGGCGCCGTACAGCACCGTATTGCCCGCGATGATGTGATCCGGGCCAAAGCCACGGAAATCATTAGGCGAGCGCACGATGATGCGGCCACCCGAGAGGCCCTTGCCCACGTAGTCGTTGCCTTCGCCCACCAGGTCCAGCGTGATGCCATGCGCCAGGAACGCGCCAAAGCTCTGTCCTGCGGTGCCGTTGCACTGAATATGGATGGTGTCATCAGGCAGGCCATCGTGGCCATAGCGTGCCGCGACCGCGCCCGACAGCATGGCGCCGATCGTACGATTGCGGTTGCGCACCGGCGTGATGAACGAGACTTTCTCGCCGCGTTCGAGCGCAGGCTTGCTGCGTTCGATCAACAGGTGATCCAGCGCGCCGGCCAGGCCGTGGTCTTGTGCTTCGGTTTGGCGTTTTTCGGTATCGATCTGCGGTTGATAGAACACGCGGCCGAAATCCAGGCCTTGCGCTTTCCAGTGCTCGATGCCGGCACGCATGTCCAGCAGATCCGAACGGCCGATCAGGTCGTCGAATTTGCGGATACCCAACTGCGCCATGATTTCGCGGACTTCTTCGGCGATAAAGAAGAAGAAGTTCACGACGTGCTCGGGCTTGCCCTGGAACTTGCGGCGCAGGACCGGGTCTTGCGTGGCCACGCCTACCGGGCAGGTGTTCAGGTGGCACTTGCGCATCATGATGCAGCCTTCCACGACCAGCGGTGCGGTCGCAAAGCCGAATTCGTCGGCGCCCAGCAGCGCGCCGATGACAACGTCGCGGCCGGTCTTCATCTGGCCGTCGGCCTGCACGCGAATGCGGCTGCGCAGGCGGTTGAGCACCAGCGTTTGCTGCGTTTCGGCCAGGCCCAGTTCCCAGGGCGTGCCCACGTGCTTGATCGACGAGACGGGCGATGCGCCGGTACCGCCGTCATGGCCGGCGATCACGACGTGATCGGCTTTCGCCTTGGCCACACCCGCGGCCACAGTACCCACGCCCACTTCGGATACGAGCTTGACCGAGATCGAGGATTTGCTGTTGACGTTCTTCAGATCGTGAATCAGCTGAGCCAAGTCTTCGATCGAATAAATGTCGTGGTGCGGCGGGGGCGAAATCAGGCCGACGCCAGGCACCGAGTAACGCAGCTTGGCGATGTAGTCCGTGACCTTATGGCCGGGCAATTGGCCGCCCTCGCCGGGCTTGGCGCCCTGCGCCATCTTGATCTGGATCTGGTCGGCGCTGCTCAGGTATTCGGCGGTGACACCAAAACGGCCCGATGCAACCTGTTTGATGCGCGAACGCAGCGAGTCGCCGGCCTTCAGCGGGACATCGGCTTCGATGCGGTCGGTGCCCAGGACGGACGACAGCGTATCGCCGTCCTTGATGGTGCTCTTGCCATCGCGCATTTCGGCGCGATAACGCAATTCGTCTTCGCCACCTTCGCCCGTGTTCGATTTACCGCCGATGCGGTTCATCGCGACAGCCAGCACCGAGTGGGCTTCTGTAGAGATCGAGCCCAGCGACATCGCGCCCGTGGCAAAGCGTTTGACGATTTCCTTGGCAGGTTCGACGTCTTCCAGGGGAATCGCGCGCGAGGGATCAAAACGGAATTCGAACAAGCCGCGCAGCGTCATGTGACGGCGGGTCTGGTCGTTGATGATCTGCGCGTACTCCTTGTACGTGCGGTAGTTGTTGGCACGCGAAGCATGCTGCAGCTTGGCGATCGAGTCCGGCGTCCACATATGCTCTTCGCCGCGGATACGGAATGCGTACTCGCCGCCTGCATCCAGGTCGTTGGCCAATACGGGATCGCTGCTGAAGGCCGCGCGATGCTGGCGCAGAGCTTCTTCGGCGACCTCGAAAATGCCAATGCCTTCGACGTTCGATGCCGTACCCGTGAAGTACTTGTCCACCAGGCTGCGTTGCAGGCCGACGGCTTCGAAAATCTGCGCGCCGGTATAGGACATGTAGGTCGAGATGCCCATCTTGGACATGACCTTGTTCAGGCCCTTGCCGATGGCCTTGATGAAATTCTTGACCGCCTTTTCCGGATCGGCCATGCGTCCCAGCGATTCCAGCGCCAGATAGGGGTGGATCGCTTCGGCGCCGTAGCCGCCCAGCAGCGCGAAATGATGCACTTCGCGGGCCGAGCCTGTTTCCACGACCAGGCCGGTTGCCGTGCGCAGACCCGAACGGATCAGGTGCTGGTGGACTGCCGACGTGGCCAGCAACGCCGGGATGGCGACGCGCTCGCTGTCGACCAGGCGGTCAGACACGATCAGAATGTTGTAGCCGCTTTGTACGGCATCCACTGCACGAGCGCACAACGCGGCCACGCGGGCCTCGATGCCCTCGGAACCCCAGGCGGCCGGATAGGTGATATCCAACTCGTAGCTGCGGAATTTCTTGCCCGTGACTTGCTCGATGTCGCGGATCTGCGCCATGGCCGCGAAATCCAGCACCGGCTGCGAGACTTCCAGGCGCAGCGGCGGATTCACGTTGTTGATGTCCAGCAGGTTCGGCTTGGGACCGATGAACGACACCAGCGACATCACCATCTGTTCGCGGATGGGGTCGATGGGCGGATTGGTCACTTGCGCGAACAACTGGCGGAAATAGTTGTAGAACGGCTTGGCGCGGTTCGACAGCACGGCCAGCGGGGCGTCGTTACCCATCGAGCCGATGACTTCTTCGCCGGACGTGGCCATGGGTTCCAGAATGAACTTGTAGTCTTCCTGGGTCCAGCCAAATGCTTGTTGGCGATCGAGCAGCGAAATCGACGATTCGGGTGCTTGTGCCGCCTGGCGCGGCGTGGGCAGGGCTTCCAGCTTGAGCTGCAGGCGTTCGATCCATTGGCGATACGGGCGGCTGTTGGCCAGCTGCAGTTTGATTTCCGTATCGTCGATGATGCGGCCCTGTTCCAGATCGATCAGGAACATCTTGCCCGGCTGCAGGCGCCATTTTTTGACGATGCGATTTTCGGGAATCGACAGCGTGCCGGCTTCGGACGCCATGATGACCATATCGTCATCGGTAATCAGGTAGCGTGCAGGACGCAGGCCGTTGCGGTCCAACGTGGCGCCGATCTGGCGGCCGTCGGTGAACGCCACGGCCGCGGGGCCGTCCCACGGTTCCATCATGGCCGCGTGATATTCATAGAACGCGCGGCGGCTCGCGTCCATCTGCGTATGCTGTTCCCAAGCCTCGGGAATCATCATCATCATCGCGTGCGACAGCGAGTAGCCCGAATTCACGAGCAGTTCCAGGCAGTTGTCGAACGTCGCCGTATCGGACTGCCCTTCGTACACGATGGGGTAGAGTTTTTTCAGATCATCGCCCAGCACGGCCGACTGCATCATGCCTTCGCGAGCGCGCAGCCAGTTGAAGTTGCCCTTGACGGTGTTGATCTCACCATTGTGCGCAATCATGCGGTAGGGGTGAGCCAGCGGCCAGGCGGGGAACGTGTTGGTCGAGAAACGTTGATGCACCAGCGCCAGCGCCGACACCGTGCGCGGATCGGCCAGGTCGCGGTAGTAGCGGCCGACCTGATCGGCCAGCAACAAGCCTTTGTACACGACGGTGCGCACCGAGGCCGACGGCACGAAATATTCCTTGCCATGCGCCAGCTTCATTGCCTGGATGGCGTGGCTGGCGGTTTTGCGGATGACGTAGAGCTTGCGTTCCAGCGCGTCGGGTACCATCACGTCGGCGCCACGGCCGATGAACAGCTGGCGGATGACGGGTTCGACCGAACGCACGGTAGGCGACATCGGCATGTCGACGTCCACCGGCACATCGCGCCAGCCCAGCACAATCTGGCCCTCGGCGCGCACGGCGCGTTCGAGTTCCTGCTCACAGGCTAGTCGCGAAGCGGTTTCCTTGGGCAGGAACATCATGGCCACGCCATATTCGCCCGGTGCCGGCAGCGTGATGCCCTGTTGGCTCATCTCGTCGCGATAAAGCGCGTCGGGAATTTGAATCAGAATGCCGGCGCCATCGCCCATCAGCTTGTCGGCGCCGACGGCACCGCGGTGATCCAGGTTTTCCAGGATCTTCAGGCCTTGTTGAATGATGGCGTGGCTCTTGCGCCCTTTAATGTGTGCGACGAACCCGACGCCACAGGCATCGTGCTCGTGCTGAGGGCTGTACAGACCCTGTGCGGCGGGAATGCCGATGCGGGTTGCATCAATAGGCGTCGCCACCGGGCGACAGGAATCGGTTTGAGAATTCGAGGACATAGCGCGCTCCGCAGAGAACTGCGTCGGAATGTTGCAGTGCAAGGTCTCGACAATACTGCGGTACGGGTTAGGGCGCAACAAAAATAAATGTGGTACGTCCCTAATTTAAGCAGGGCACTGTTTTGGTGCCAATATATGGGGACATATTAAAATCATATAAAAATCAAATGCCTATGTATTCACGTTAATCTAGGTCAGAGGCAGGCACCTTCCAACAGGACAAAAACATGTTTATGTGTCCCTATTTTAGGGGGCGTTTTTGTTGTGAAATGGCGGCGCAGTTTTCAATCAATGCGCTCGCGGCGCCTCGTTGTCGCCACATGGTGCGGCGCATGACGTCATGTTGTGATGTGAGCCGGTGCGTTGGCGCCGAAGCCTATGAGGTTTTTGTTTCTACGGGCGTCTTGCGCGGTCGGCCCCGTCGGCCGGGGGCGACGCGGCGGCTGGCGGTATGCGTCAGGCTGGCAATGAAATCGGCGCCGCCCAGTGCCCACTGTCCGGACACTGCCTGGTCGATGCGCTGGCTTTCCTCACGCGACAAGCCCTCTTGCAGGCGCCGACGGTAATTCGCCTGGCGATCAAACGGCGTATTGCCGCAGGCCCAGTAGTCGGCATGATCAGACTGCCACGGCGACGGGGGCGTGGCCGCTGCCGTGTTGCCTGTGTGGCTGCCTGCCGATGACCAAGGCCAGGAATCGGGGTCGTGTGCGGCACCGCTGCGTACCGGGTAAGTCTCGAGCCAGACCAAGGCGGGCAGCACCCAGACACCCGGCTCCAGCAAGGCGGATCGATAACGCCCGGCAAAAACCCGCCCGCCGCGCAAGCGAGCCGCCAGATTGCGGCCCAGTGTCTGCATCAAGCGAGGCAAACCCTCCTCGTCACTGGGCGTCGCCAGTAGCAGGATGCGATCGTTGGCCAACACCCATCCGTGCACCGCAACGCGGTGCCGCTGAGCAGAATCGCCAAGCCAGGCGGCCAATTGGTTGAGCACTTCTTGGGGCGCCGGCTGCGAAGGCGCTGCCAGCGGCTGAACGAAGTTGGCCTGTACCAGTTGCGGTAACCCGGGGGCGTACAAACGGGGCAGTCGAGCCATAGCGTGTAGGGGCACCAAGCCAGAAAGAACGGTGGTGTTGACCACTATATATAAATAGTGCCACAGCCGTCGAGAGGGGATGGTACCCGTAGACAATTGTGTCTCTCTCTGTCAGCGCGGTCAGACACGCAGGTTAACATCGGTCGTATACGCAACCAGTAAGGAAAACCCTGCGCCATGGCAGACTTGGAATTGATCTCCCAGCACCGCTGTTTCGGTGGATGGCAACGTTATTACCGCCACGACTCGGTCCAGATCGGCTTGCCCATGAGATTCTCGGTGTATGTCCCCCCGCAGGTAGAACGGGGGCCAGTGCCGGTGCTGTTTTATCTGGCCGGGCTGACCTGCACCGAGGAAACCTTCATGATAAAGGGCGGCGCGCAACGTCTGGCTGCCGAATATGGCTTGATGCTGGTTGCCCCGGATACCAGCCCCCGCGGCGCTGGCGTCGCTGGCGAGGACCAGGATTGGGATTTCGGCACCGGAGCGGGCTTTTATCTCGACGCCACAGCGCAGCCCTGGAGCACCCATTATCGGATGGAAAGCTATGTGACCGACGAGCTATACGGCATCGTCACCCAGGATTTGCCCGGTGATGTCCAACGCGTAGGGATCTTTGGCCATTCCATGGGCGGGCATGGCGCGCTGGTGCTGGCATTGCGCCATCCTGACAAATTCCGTTCCGTCTCCGCCTTTGCGCCGATCGCGGCGCCGACCCGTTGTCCATGGGGTCAGAAGGCCTTTAACGGCTATTTGGGGCCCGATATGAACGCCTGGAGGGCCTACGATGCCAGCGAGCTCATGTCGCGCGCCCGGCAGCCGTTTCCGCACGGCATTCTGATTGATCAGGGTCTGGCCGATGGTTTTCTGGCCGAGCAACTGTATCCCGAGGTATTCGAGCAGGCCTGCCAACAGGCCGGCCAGCCGCTGACGTTGCGGCGTCATGCCGATTACGACCATGGGTACTATTTTATTTCTACCTTCATGCAGGATCACGTGCGGTTTCACGCTGATCAACATTGTTAACGGTACGCCAGCAAATCGAGCTATTGTTGACGGCGGCCGCCTTGCTGCCCGTTTAGCAGGGCCGCCCTCGCCCACAAACGTGAGGATTGCCTAGTGATCAATGGTTTTGCCCCCTTTGTCTGGATGGCCCTGGCGGCCTTGATTGTGTTGATACCGGGGATGGCCCTGTTATTCGGGCGTGGAGGGCCGCGCGATGCTTCCGGGCGCCGGGTATTCAGGCTGCGGCCGATACGGCGCTTGTTCGGTGTTCTGCTGATCGCCCTGGCAGGCGTATCGGCCATGCTGGCATTGACGCTGGTTCAGTTCGTCCGATTGACTACCGATGTGCCCGTTGCGACGGTAACCATGCATGAACAGACGCCGGGGCAGTTCCTGGTTACGACCGACCTCCCCGGCAAAGGCGAGCGTATTTATCCTCTTTCGGGGGATCAGTGGCAGATCGACGCCAAGGTTATACGCTGGCGTTTGCCTGCGTTGCTCGCAGGCGCGCCGCCCCTGTATGCGTTTGAACGCCTGTCCGGGCGTTATCGTGACGTTGAACAGGAGAAGACGGCGACGCGCAGCGTTCACGACTTGTCCGATTGGCCCGTGCCCGATCTGGCTCAGTTGAGAAAGGTGTTCCCGAACTGGCTGCCTTTTGTTGATGTTCAATATGGCAGTGCTGCCTATATGCCCATGCTCGACGGAGCGCGCTACCAGGTCTATATGGACCCCCGGGGTGGCGTCGTGATACGGCCCGACGGTCAGGCGACCGAGGATGCGCTGCGCCAAGCGGGTTGGTAACGCAGGTCAAGGCACCATTCAGAAAAAAAGGACCAATCCGGCCGCCTTGCCCGAGCGGTCAGCGCGACGCTTGGTGAACCTCGTGCGAGGCCTCGAGCACGTGCTCGCGCAGTTTTTGCGCGGCCGGTGATAACGGCCGGTTGCGCAAGGTCAACAGGAAGTACGGTGGCACGCGCATTTCGCCGCCTACCGGAAGCACGGCAAAGGCATTCCCCATGTCGTCCTGCGTGAGTAATTCGGCCACTTCTTCGGACAGGGCGACGATGGCATCGGTCGTACGCAGATAGGCAATGGTAAAGACCAGGGACGGCGAATTCATGATGTTGGCCGGCTCGGACAGGCCGAGTTGACCAAAACACTCGAGCACGGTTTCCCGGATCGGATTGCCGCGTGCCTGCATGATCCACTCATAGTCCGCCAACTCTGCCAGCGAGGCCGGGTGCTGATGTGCCAGGGGATGCGAGGCTCGTACCAGCAATACGATTTTTTCATCGCGCATGGGCTGCAGGTCGAATTCGCGGCTATCGAATTCTGACAGCAGCCGAGCCAACGCGAAATCCAGCTCGCCTTTGGCCAATTGCTGAACCAGCTCGCGCGAAGGTAATACCTCGACGGTGATTACTGCGCCGGGATTCGTCTGTTTGAAGGCACGGACGGCATTGACCAGGACGCCTGCGGCGGGACCGGTCACCGCCCCGATTTTCACTTCGCCGCCGCCGCCTGAGTGGTAGGTCTCGATGTCCTCTCGCAAGCTATGCAATTCGCGCAACAACGCGCGCACGCGCCGAATGACCAGCAGGCCGAGTTCGGTGGGCACCATGCCCTTGGCGTGTCGATGAAAAAGCGTCCCGCCGGCCGCGGCCTCGATGTCGGCCAGCATCCGGGATGCGGCCGGTTGCGACATGGCGATTTTCTGCGCGGCGAGTTGAAGCTGGTTCAGGTCGGCGATTGCCGCGAGTAATTGCATCTGCGCGGGTTTGAGCAGAAAGCGAGATCGCATATCTCATACCTTTATTGGTATGTAAAAGTCAAAAAATAGCATTTTACTGTTATGTTTTGGGCGGCGTAGCATGCATGCGCTACCCCTAGATCGAGGGGCTGCAGGCCCGGCGAGCACCAGCCCAGCCTGAGATCAAAGATCAAAGGAGACAAGACAATGTTCAAGAAAATTGTGACCGCCGTACTGGCGGCCGGGGCGGCGTGCGCGGTTTCGGTGGCCGCTGCCGAGACCGTTGGCATTGCGATGCCCACCAAGTCGTCTCCGCGCTGGATCGCGGACGGTAACGCGATGGTCAAACTGTTCCAGGAAGCGGGCTACGACACACAGTTGCAGTTTGCCGAGGATGACATTCCGAATCAGTTGGCCCAGATCGAAAACATGATCACGCGGGGGGTGGATGTGCTAGTCATCGCTGCCATCGATGGCAGTACGCTGACCAACACACTCGAGAACGCTGCGGCGGCCGACATCAAGGTCGTTGCCTATGATCGCCTGATCCGCGGCACCGAACATGTCGATTACTACGCCACGTTCGACAATTTCAAAGTGGGCGTAGAGCAAGCGCAGTCGCTGATCAGCGGGCTGAAGCAGCGCTTTGGCGGCGTCAAACCCTGGAACGTGGAGTTATTCGGCGGCAGTCCCGACGACAACAACGCCTATTTCTTCTACGACGGCGCCATGTCCGTGCTCAAGCCGTTGATTGATGCCGGTGACATCAAGATCGTGTCGGGTCAGACCGGCATGGACAGGGTGGGCACCCTGCGCTGGGATGGCGCCGCGGCCCAAGCCCGTATGGATAACCTGCTGTCCTCGAGCTATACCAAAGAGCGCCTGCACGGCGTGCTGTCGCCGTATGACGGCATGTCCATCGGCATTCTTTCGTCGCTCAAAGGCGTGGGATATGGCTCGGGCGGGCAGAGTATGCCCGTGGTTACCGGTCAAGACGCGGAGTTGCCGTCGATCAAATCCATTCTCGCCAACGAGCAGTATTCCACGATATTCAAGGACACCCGAGAGTTGGCACGCGTCACGGTAGGGATGGTCGACGCGATGCTCAAGGAAGGCAAACCGCAAGTCAACGACACCAAGACATACAACAATGGCGTGAAAGTCGTTCCCGCCTTCCTGCTGCAACCCACGGTGGTCAACGCAGACAATTGGGAGGCGGTGCTGGTCCAGTCGGGTTATTACCAGAAATCAGATATCCGGTAGGTCGCATCTATGGCCTATCTTCTGGAAATGCGCGCCATCACGAAGACCTTTCCAGGCGTGAAGGCGCTGAACCGGGTCGATCTGGCGGTCAGGCATAACGAGATTCACGCCATTTGTGGCGAGAACGGCGCAGGCAAGTCCACGCTGATGAAGGTATTGTCGGGCGTCTATGCTCACGGCAGCTACGACGGCGAGATCGCCTACGACGGCGAGGTTATGTGCTTTCGCTCCATCCGCGACAGCGAGGCGCACGGTATCGTCATCATCCACCAGGAACTTGCGCTGGTGCCGCAGTTGTCCATTGCCGAGAATATCTTTCTGGGCAATGAGCGTGCGTCAGGCGGCGTGGTGTCGTGGCACGAAACCTTTCGCCAGGCGGGAGAACTGCTGCGCAAGGTTGGTTTGACCGATGCGCCCGGCACGATGGTCGGAACGCTCGGAGTCGGCAAGCAACAGTTGGTCGAGATCGCCAAAGCGCTCTCCAAGAACGTGCGGCTGCTCATTCTGGACGAACCGACGGCAGCTTTGTCCGAAACGGACAGCCAGGCTTTGCTGGACTTGCTGCTGGAGTTGAAGGCACAGGGCGTGACGTCCATCATCATCAGCCACAAGCTCAACGAAGTGCGCCGCGTCGCCGATCGGGTCAGTGTGATACGTGACGGATCGACGGTCTCGACCTTGGATGCCGCGACCGAAGCTTTGTGCGAGGACCGCATCGTGCGCGACATGGTGGGACGGGACATGTCGCAGCGCTATCCGCCGCGCGAGCGCCGTGCCGGCGAGGCGGTGCTCGAGGTACGCGACTGGAACGTCTGGCATCCCGAGCAGGCAGGCCGGCAGATGATCAAGAATGTGTCCTTCACAGTGCGCGCCGGCGAAGTGGTGGGTATTGCCGGACTGATGGGAGCGGGCCGAACCGAACTTGCCATGTCGATCTTCGGGCGTGGATATGGCCGCCATATCTCCGGTCAGGTGCGAATGCGGGGAAAGCCAGTCGATGTGTCGGACGTACCCAGGGCCATCAAGGCCGGCCTGGCTTACGTCACCGAAGACCGCAAGTCGCTGGGTCTGCTTCTGGAGGACACGGTCTTGCGCAACATCACCCTGGCCAGCCTGGAGCGCGTCGCTCGCGCAGGGGTAATCGACCGTCGGCGCGAAATCGAGATATCGGAAAAATACCGAACGATCATGCGCATCCGCACGCCTTCGGTATTTCAGAAGGTCGCCAATCTGTCCGGCGGCAATCAGCAGAAGGTGGTCTTGTCCAAATGGCTTTTCACCGAACCGGACGCGCTGATTCTGGACGAACCCACGCGCGGCATCGATGTGGGCGCGAAATACGAAATATACGGAATCATCAACGAGTTGAGCGAACAGGGTAAAGCCGTGGTCATGATCTCTTCGGAACTGCCCGAGTTGCTGGGCATGTGTGACCGCATCTACGTGATGAACGAGGGCGCTTTCATCGGAGAACTCGACGCCGGGCAGGCAACCCAGGAACGCATCATGTCGCTCATCGTCAGCGACGAGGAGCAGAGCTTATGAATACCTCGACTTCCCTGTCAGCGCCGGGCGGCAACCGCAACAGCGTCGGCGCCTATTTTGCGAAGCATGTGCGCGAATACGGCTTGCTGATCGCCTTGGTCGCCATCCTGATCATGTTTCAGGTGCTGACCGACGGCACGCTGATGCGGCCGGTCAACATCACCAACCTGCTGCTGCAGAACAGCTACATCGTCATCATGGCCTTGGGCATGTTGATGGTGATCGTGTCGGGACACATCGATCTGTCGGTGGGGTCGGTGATGGGCTTTGTCGGCGCGCTGGCCGCCGTGCTGATTGTCCAACAGGATTGGCCCGTCTGGACAGCGGTGCCGGCATGCCTGCTGGCCGGCATGGCTATCGGTGCGGTCCAGGGATACTTCATTGCGTTCTGGAAGATCCCAGCCTTTATCGTGACATTGGCCGGCATGTTGATCTTCCGGGGGCTGTCACTGTGGCTGCTGCAAGGGCAATCGGTCGGCCCCTTTCCTCGCGACTTCCAACTGCTGTCCACCGGTTTCGTGCCGGACCTGTTCGGCGCGGGCAAGCCCAATGTCACCGCGCTGATAGTGGGAATCGTGGGTGTGGCGCTGCTGATGTACTCATCCTGTCGGGCGTGGTCGCGTAATCGCCGATATGGTATTGACGCAGAGCCGCTGGGGTTTTTCGTGGGACGCCTGGCCATCATCTCGGTGGCGATCCTGTTCTTCACATGGAAGCTCGCGGGTTTTCGCGGTTTGCCCAACGTGCTGCTCTCCATGGGAATACTGACTGCGATTTACGTCTTCATCACTGAGAAGACGACCCTGGGTCGACGCATTTATGCACTGGGCGGCAACGAGAAGGCCGCGCGTATCTCGGGCATCAAGACCGAACGATTGACCTTTCTCACGTTTGTGAACATGGGTTTCCTGGCGGCGTTGGCGGGACTGATCTTTGCCGCGCGCCTGAACACGGCCACACCCAAGGCCGGCTTCGGACTCGAACTGGATGTCATTGCCGCCGTGTTCATCGGTGGGGCCTCGGCCTCGGGCGGCACGGGCAAGATCATCGGCGCGGTGGTGGGGGCTTTCATCATGGGTGTCATGAACAACGGCATGTCTATTCTCGGCATCGGTATCGACTACCAGCAAGTCATCAAGGGATGCGCCCTGCTGGCCGCCGTTTTCTTCGATGTCTATAACCGACGCAGGCAAAGCTGATCCCGATCCGGATCAAATCACTATAAAGAAAGAAAGGGAGACCCTATGGCTTTTCAACCCGCGCCCTGGCCACGTTCGCTGCGCTCACAGCATTGGTATGGAGGCAATACGCGCGATGTCATCTATCACCGCGGCTGGCTCAAGAATCAGGGCCATCCACACGACTTGTTCGACGGCCGTCCGGTCATCGGCATCCTGAATACCTGGTCTGACCTGACGCCATGCAATGGGCACCTGCGCGAATTGGCCGAGAAGGTGAAGGCCGGCATCTGGGAGGCTGGCGGCTTTCCCGTCGAGGTACCAGTGTTCTCGGTTTCCGAGAACACCTACCGGCCGACCGCGATGCTGTATCGCAATCTGGCCGCACTGGCGGTCGAGGAGGCAATGCGCGGTCAGCCCATCGATGGTGCCGTACTGCTGGTCGGCTGCGACAAAACTACGCCGTCCTTGCTCATGGGAGCGGCGTCCACCGACTTGCCCTCCATCGTCGTGACCGGGGGGCCCATGCTCAACGGTTACTTTCAAGGTGAGCGCGTCGGATCCGGCACGCATTTGTGGCGATTTTCAGAGGCCGTCAAGGCTGGCGAAATGACGCAGGAGGACTTCCTCCAGGCAGAGCAGTCGATGTCGCGCTTNGNCAACNATG
>NZ_CBCSIU010000001.1:754794-820540 GCF_965139205.1 Bordetella muralis | reverse complement strand
CNNTTCGGGCACCTGCAACACCATGGGTACGGCCTCGACCATGGCATCAATGGCCGAGGCGCTGGGCATGGCGCTGTCGGGCAATGCCGCGATCCCCGCGGTCGATAGCCGTCGGCGCGTGCTGGCGCAGTTATCGGGCCGGCGCATCGTGCAGATGGTCAAGGATGACCTCAAACCGTCGGACGTCATGACCCGGGCAGCTTTCGAGAACGCCATTCGCACCAATGCCGCGATAGGCGGTTCGACCAATGCCGTCATTCACCTGCTGGCCATCGCTGGCCGCATCGGGGTCGACTTGACGCTGGATGACTGGGATCGTTTCGGGCGGGACGTGCCCACAATCGTCAACCTGATGCCGTCGGGCGAGTACTTGATGGAGGAGTTCTTCTACGCGGGCGGATTGCCTGTCGTGCTCAAGCGTCTGGGCGAAGCCGGTCTGCTGCATAAAGACGTGTTGACGGTCTCTGGCGGCACGCTGTGGGACGAGGTCAAGGAAGTTCGCAACTGGAACGAGGAAGTGATTTTGCCTGAAGGCAGGGCGCTGGCGGCTTCGGGCGGCATCGTCGTGCTCAAGGGTAATCTGGCACCGAACGGGGCGGTGCTCAAGCCCTCGGCCGCCAGTCCCCACCTGATGACGCACCGAGGACGCGCGGTTGTCTTCGAAGACATCGACGATTACAAGGCGAAGATCAACGACGAGGCGCTGGATATCGACGAAACCTGCATCATGGTCCTGAAGAACTGTGGCCCCCGAGGCTATCCAGGCATGGCCGAAGTCGGCAACATGGGGTTACCCCCCAAGGTGTTGCGCAAGGGGATTACCGATATGGTGCGAATCTCGGATGCGCGCATGTCCGGGACGGCCTATGGCACAGTGATTCTGCACGCCGCGCCGGAGGCGGCAGCGGGCGGCCCGTTGGCGGTGGTGCGTACCGGAGACATGATCTCCTTGGACGTGCACGCTCGATCGCTGATCCTGGAGGTGTCGGACGTCGAACTGGCCGAGCGGCTGGCGACCTGGCGTCCAGTACATCAGCCTGTGTCCACCGGCTATATCTGGCTGCACCAACAGCATGTCGGCGGTGCCGATACTGGTGCCGACCTCGATTTTCTGAAAGGTTGCCGAGGCTCGGCGGTCGGCAAGGAGTCCCACTGATGAAAATCGCGCTCGTAGGTGTGGGAAAGATCGCCCAGGCCCAGCATGTGCCTGCTTTGCAGGCCTCGCCGCATTGGCGTCTGGCGGCGACGGTCTCGCAGGAGGGCAGTGTGAATGGCGTCAAGGCCTATACGGATTTCGACCGCTTCCTGGACGAAAATCCCGATATTCCCGTTGTGTCCTTGTGTGTGCCGCCCGCGGCGCGTTTCGACTATGCGTACCGGGCGTTGGAGGCAGGACGCCATATCATGCTCGAAAAACCGCCCGGTGCGACTCTGGCTGAAGTCGAGATCCTGTCCGCCCTGGCTCGACAGCGCGGGTTGACGATCTACACGACCTGGCATTCGCGCCTCGCTCACGCCGTCGCGCCAGCCAAGGTGTGGCTGGCTGGCAAGACCGTCAGCGCCGCGCGCATCGTCTGGAAGGAAGACGTGCGGCATTGGCATCCCGGCCAGATCTGGGTGTCGCAGCCTGGGGGGATGGGTGTGTTCGATACGGGTATCAATGCTTTCTCCATCCTCACCGAGATCCTGCCCGCGCCCGTGTATCTGCAGTCGGCCTCGCTTGAGGTGCCCGAGAACTGGCACGTGCCTATTGCTGCGCGCTTGCAGTTTTCCGGCAACGTGTACGCAGAGCTGGATTGGCGTCAGACAGGGCCGCAGACCTGGGATATGGAGATCGATACCGATCAGGGCAAGCTCGCCCTGCGCCTGGGCGGCAATGTGCTGGAGATCAACGGCAAAGCGGTCGCCGGGCAGGACAACATCGCGGGAGAGTACCCGGCACTGTATGCCCGCATGGCCGACCTGGTGGCCAACGGCGAATCCGAGGTCGACCTGATGCCTATGGTGCATGTGGCCGATGCGCTCAGCCTCGGCAGACGTACGGTGATTTCGCCCTTCGATTTGTCATTGTCTGCCAGCACAGCCGTGACCACGGGTCCAGCGGCATGAGCACGGTTTTCGACAGCCGTCCGTGCCATCTCGGCGAGGGCGCACTCTGGCATCCCCGACGCGAAATGCTGTTTTGGTTCGACATTCTGGACAACCGTCTGTTGGGGCGGGGAACGGATGGTATCTACGAGGCCGAGCTTTTCGAACGGCATTCAGCCGCTGCATGGATCGATGCCAGTCGGCTGCTGCTGGCCTCCGAGACCGGTCTGTGGTGCTTTGATCTGGATAGCCGGCAGCGTACTCTCGTGGCGGAAATCGAGGCGCAAGACGCCACGACACGTTCGAACGATGGCCGCGCCGACCCATGGGGCGGTTTCTGGATCGGCACCATGGGCAAGCAGGCCCAGCCTGGCGCTGGCGCCCTTTACCGTTTTTTCCAGGGCCGATTGGTGCGCATGAGGGCCGGGCTGACGATACCCAACGCGATCTGCTTTGCGCCGGATCGCAGCCGTGCGTATTTTGCCGACACGGCGATCCAGCGCGTGTGGCAGTGGACGCTGGATCCTGCGGGCTGGCCGCTAGGCGAACCGCAGGTGTTCATGGATTTTGCCGCGGCAGGGCTGTATCCCGATGGTGCAGTCACCGACGCAGACGGCGCGCTCTGGATCGCGCATTGGGGCGCGGGTTGCGTCGGCCATTATGACGCAGGGGGCGCTTGCCTCGCTCGCCGCGATCTGCCCTCGCCTCAGCCCACCTGCCCGGCATTCGGGGCCGGCCGCCTGTATGTGACTTCGGCGTGGGAAGGCATGCCGTCACAGGTGCGCGCGGCTCACCCGTTGGCCGGTCAGACCTTCGACCTGGGGCCGGTTGCGCGGGGACGCGACGAGCCCGCCTTTTCCCTGTGATTCTGTCCGTCCTGCTGCCTCGGCCGCCCTGGTGCATGACCCCGGAAGGCGTGACTCGGATTGAACTTTGATGCACTGCGGCAGTCGAATTAGCACTCGTATTAATAGAGTGCTAATATCAACTGATGCCCCTGTCAATTTCTATCTTGGAGGACGCAACCATGAAGCAACCCAGTAGTTCGTTGGCCCTGTCCGGCAACGCTCTGGCGCTGGCCGTTGCCAATCCGGGCTCACTAGGTACGATCGAAGCCTACATCTCGGCGGTCAATCACCTGCCGGTGTTGACTGCCGAGCGCGAAACCGAACTCGGCCGCCGTTTGCGCGACCAGGACGACATTCAGGCCGCCCGTGAGTTGGTGTTGTCGCACCTGCGCCTAGTGGTATCCGTTGCTCGCCAGTATCTAGGCTATGGCCTGCCCCATGCTGACCTCATCCAGGAAGGCAACGTCGGTCTGATGAAGGCCGTCAAGCGCTTTGACCCAGAACGTGGCGTGCGCTTGGTGTCGTTCGCCGTGCACTGGATCAAGGCCGAGATTCACGAGTTCATCATCCGCAATTGGCGCATGGTCAAGGTGGCCACCACCAAGGCCCAGCGCAAGCTGTTTTTCAATCTGCGCAGCATGCGTCCCGACGGTCATACACTCGACCCCGAGCAGGTCGATCGCATTGCCCAGGAACTGAACGTGCGCCGCGAGGACGTCAGCGAAATGGAGGTCCGCCTGTCGGGCCGCGACATGTCGCTGGAAAAACAGGACGACGAGGACGAGGCGTATGCGCCTATCTCGTATTTGTCCGACGAGGGCCATGCAGAGCCGACGCGCGTGCTTGATCGCCGTGAACACGATGAGCTGCAAGGCGAAGGCTTGGCGAACGCCTTGCAAGCCCTGGATGCACGCTCCCGCCGCATCATCGAGGCCCGCTGGCTCCAAGACGAAGGCGGAACCACGCTGCAAGAGCTGGCACAAGAGTTCGGCGTCTCCGCAGAGCGCATTCGCCAGATCGAATCTGCTGCACTAAAGAAAATGCGTGGCGCCTTGGCTGCCGCCTGATTCGCCCATTCTGTTGTACGCGAAAGCCCCGGCATAGCGATGCCGGGGCTTTCGCGTTTTGGGCAGGGTTATGGTTGAAACAAAATTTCCGTTATAGATACAATTTGATTCGATTTTCTGCTGCTGAAGACGGCTCGCACAGGAAACTTATTCGACGCCGCCGAGACTAAATACCTGTAGACCGCAATTGCCGCATCCCGGCGTGTAGTCTTGCATCCGTTTCGGCTTCTCCTCTTCCCCTCCCCTATGAAACGGATGCTTGCAGGGCACCTCGCATATCGGTGCCCTATTTTTTTGCCTGCAGCCAGGCGGCATCACTCAGGCGCCGTACGCCGGTCGCCAGCGATCCGTCACGGTACAGTTTCAGCCAGCGGTACCCCGGCGGGGAGTCGTCCAGCACGTGCTGGCCGTCGCGGATGCTGAACTGAAAGCACGTCGACGGGGTGGCCAGCAGGCGCATGTGGTGGCGGCGGCGGTCAAATGCCTGGTGGACATGGCCCCACAACAGCACCCGCGCGCGCGGCAGGTTGGCCAGACGCTGAAACAGCGCTTGCGCATTGTCCACCATCATCTTGTCGGGAAAGCTGCTGTCCATTTGTACCGGATTGTGGTGCAGCGCAACGAGTACGTGCCGATCGCCTGCCAAAGCCGATGCCTGTTCCAGCAGATCGAATTGTTCTTCACTGATATGGCCCGCGTTCGAGTCGGGTACCGTGGAATCCAACAAAATGATGCGCCAGGCGCCGATGTCCGTGACAGGCTGTGCCCAGAGTCCCATGGTTTCACGCAGGAGTCGCGGATCATCGTGATTGCCCGGCAGGCAGCGCACTGGCCAGTCAGTCTGCTCCAGCAGACTGCGCAGGCGTCGATAGGCCTGGACAGAGCTATCTTGCGACAGATCTCCGGTCGCCAGCAATAGATCGGGGCGATGCCCGTTGGCGCGAACCAAGTCCATCACCGCACGCAAACTGGCATCGGTGTTGACTTGGCACATGACGCTTTCTGGTTCAGCCATCAGATGTAAATCCGTCAGCTGCACCAGCAGTGTTGGCGCGTCGGCGCGGCCCGCGCTGGTAGTCGAACCCGGCAAGAGGCCTCCTGAATATCCAATAAAGCTCAGTACCATACCCAAAAAGCGTCCCCACTGGACCATTTGAACAGTCCCGACCCGTAACGAAACGTGCGCCGCAGCGGCATCTTCGCTGGAACGCCGTAAAAAAAGCTATCCTTGTTCTCTGTCTGATACGTTTGCGGCTTGTACACCCTTCATGGATATAGGTTTTATTGTTTTCGGTTTATCCGGCCTACTCACATTGGTGTGCTTCATGCCGCCCTTGGCCGGTCGCGTCAAGCTGCCCTATTCAGTCCTGTTGGCCATTGTGGGTTGCTTGCTGGGTATCGGACTGCACTTGCATGGTTGGGCTCCGCCCGTGCTGGGGGATCTGTTCGACACCATCGAACGTTTCGAGATTTCATCCGAAACCTTCTTGATGGTGTTCCTGCCGGTGCTGTTGTTTGAAACCGCCCTGGCCATGAATGTGCGTCGCTTGATGGACGATATCGGTCCTATTTTGATGATGGCCATCGTGGCGGTGGTGGTGTGTACCGTCGTGGTCGGTTTCACCGTCAATGCCGTGTCGTCGTATGGACTGGTGGCGTGTCTGCTGCTGGGGGCGATCGTGGCCACGACAGACCCGGTGGCGGTGGTGGGGATATTCCGCGAGGTCGGAGCTCCCAAGCGATTGACTACGCTCGTCGAGGGCGAAAGCCTGTTCAACGATGCCGCCTCGATTGCTTTGTATTCCGTGCTGCTCGCGGTGCTGGGCGGCACGGGCACGCTGTCGGTCAGCGGCATATTCACTGACTTCGTCGTGCACTTTATCGGCGGTGGATTGGCGGGTTATGTCATGGGCCGCGGGGCATGCTTTCTATTTGCCTGGCTGCGCGGGTTTCCTACCGCCGAGATCACGCTGACGCTGACCCTGGCATATCTGTCCTTTTTCATTTCCGAACATTATTTGGGCGTGTCTGGCGTGGTCGCCACTGTGATTGCAGGGCTGGTGGTGGGCTCGACGGGACGGACCCGCATGTCGCCCGTGACGTTCGAGCATCTGGCCAGTTCCTGGGAGCAGTTCGGATTCTGGGCGAACTCGCTGATCTTTATTTTTGCCGCGATGCTGGTCCCCAAACTGATGGCCGCGACCGATCTGCAAGAGCTGCTGCTGGTCGTAGTGGTCTTTGTGGTGACACTGCTGGCGCGCGGTATCGTCGTGTTCGGCCTGTTGCCGCTGCTCGGATTGACGCCGCTGGGCACCAAAGTCAGTACGCCCTACAAGCTTGTCATGATGTGGGGCGGCCTGCGGGGCGCCGTATCGTTGGCCTTGGCGCTGGCCGTGACGGAACAAGCGGCAGTACCTGAGGACGCGCGGCACTTTATCGCGGTTGTGACGACGGGCTTTGTACTGTCGACACTGTTTGTTAATGGCATGACCTTGCGTCCGTTGATTCGCATGCTGGGGCTGAACCAGCTATCGATGGTCGAACGCACGATCCGTAATCAGGCGCTGGTCGTCGCGCTCGAGGGTTTGCAGGACAAGGCCGACGACATCGCGAAAACAGACCATATCAGCCCCGAGGCCCGTGATCGTATTCACGCCGTGTTCGATGCGAGCCTGGCCAGTGTGCACGATGGTCAGGTGAGCCAGATGACCGATGAGCAACGCGTCGCGGTGGGGCTCGTCATCCTGGCGCAGCGCGAGCAGGAAATGTTCTTTGATATTCTGAAAGCGCAAATTGTGGATTGGCGCATGGCGGAATCCTTGCTGGCCCGGTCCGAACGCCTGGAAGACGCCATACGCACGGGGGGGGTGGAGGGCTTTGAACGCGGCATCGTAGCGGACGTGCGCTATTCGAGGGCGTTTCGCCTGGCTCTGCGCATGCATTACATGTTTGGCTTTCAAGGCTGGCTGGCCTATGAGCTGGGACAGCGCTTTGCCGGTCTATTGACCAAGCAATCCGTGGCTCAACGGCTGATTGTCTTTTCTCGAGAACAGATCGCGCCATTACTGGGCGAGACGGCTGCCCAGCAAATTGTGGCGGTACATCAACGGCGCTTGGATCTGATCGCCCATGCGTTGCAGGCGCTCAATCTGCAATACCCCTCATATGCTTTGTGGCTGCAAGAAAGCTATCTGGGGCGTACGGCGCGCGAGCTCGAACGCATCCGTTATCACGACATGCTGGAGCAATTCCTCATCAGTGGTGAAGTGTACGCAGATCTGATGAACCAGTTGAAGAGCCGCTGGCGTCACATTGACAAGCATCCCCCTCTGGATATGGAGCTCGGCGCTGCAGAGTTGATTACCCGGGTGCCTTTGTTCGAGGGCTTGAGTGCCGATTCATTGCGTGCCATCAGCCGGCTCCTGAAACCACGCCTGGCCTTGCCCGATCAACCCGTGTTGACGCGTGGTCGGCATGGACTGGAAATGTGTTTCGTAGCCTCTGGTGCGGTGTCTGTGCAGTTGCCTGACGGCACCGCGATCGAGTTGGGCAGCGGTGAGTTCTTCGGCGAGTTGGCGCTATTGGGCGAGCAACAAATCACGCCCGATGTCTATTCGTTGGGCTACAGCAAATTACTGATGCTGTCGCTGCGTGATTTTGAGGCCCTTTTGGCGCGGGACGTGAATTTGCGCGAACGAGTCCAGGTCGTGGCCAAACAGCGCTTGCGCGCTATCGAAGTCTGGCGGCAGTTTTCTCAGACTGGGACAACGTCGCCTTCGGCGACACCCGTCCCGCAAGTGACTGCACCGCCGCCCGAAACGCCTTCCGCTGCGCCCGCCGCAGCAGCGTCGTCGAATCTGGCGTCTGCGGCCGTATCCGGAGGCACCGCACCGTCAGAACCAGCGCCTGCGGCTGCCCCCGAGGTGGAGACGCCGGCGAGACCGCCATCGCCCCCTTCTGCTGCGCAAGAGGCGTGAGCGTCAGATTTCGCCGTGGGCGCGGCGCTGGGTGATGTCTTCGAGGATCACCAGTGCCGCTTCGACGGTGAATTCGCCATCGGCGATCTGACGCACGGCCTCGGCGACCGTGATGTGGGCGATTTCCATGACTTCGCCATCCTGGTTTGCCGGTTGTGTGTCAGCCGGCAGGACGCAGGTGCTGGTCAGCAGGTCCTCGACCTGATACCCCTCCGGCAATCGACGCTGCACGCGCAGTATCGTGCGCAGTGGCGTGCGTGTCGTCAGCGACGCGGGCGCGAGGCCGGCTTCTTCTGCGCATTCTCGCAACAACCCTTGTTCCAGATCTTCTTGTGTACTGACCAGGCCGCCTACCAAGGTGTCCCACATGCCGGGGTCCGTCGATTTGCTGAGTGCGCGTCGCGCTACCCACAGGCGGCCATCCGGGGTCCATGCGTTCAGGTGCACCGCGCGCGTCAATAGCCCGAGCGGACGCATGGCGGCGCGTTCGATGATGCCCAGGCATCCGTCAGGGCCGAGGACATCCATCAGCTCGTCACGCCACCCACGCAGGCAGTCCGCCTCGCGTAGTGTTTGCGCAACCTGAGCCAATAGTGCGTTCAGCTCAGGTCCGATGGCAAGCCCGGCACCGATGCGCAGCGCATCGGTCTCTACCTGTACTTTCGGCAGCCGCCTGAGCGCATCGCAGGCGGCGTGCGTCGCCCACCCGCAACACCGATCGGCGATGTATAGTGGCCGCGCCAACTCGGGGGGCGGCTCTTGTACACGTTGCGTGAATTGCGCGTACAGCGCGGCCATCCGGGCCGGTTCATGATGAAAAGAAGTCGTCAGCATGAGGGGATTTTAGTGCACCGCGAGCACCGCAGACGGGCCGATCTCGCACAGTTGTGTATGATGCTAGAGCGCTGGATAACATCGGCGGTGGTGCGTCCGCTATAATTCCGCGGTTCTTTGTGATTCGAGTGGGGTAAACCGGCTTCGAGTCTGTTTCGCACCTGCCGTCTTAAATAATTGCGTGGATTCCGCCCTCTCGCGGCTAAGCGGGCGCGGAAGAGCCCGCGACATGTTTCGGAGTAAGCATGAAGAAGTGGTGGAGAGGGATACTGGGCGCCTGTGTATTGCTGTTTAGCTGTGCCGTTGGTGCGCAGGTACAAGACATGCCCGGCGGCCCAAAAGTTGATCAGCTGAATCTGCACGAAGGCGTCACCCAGATAGCACAGGATGTCATGTGGCTGCATTGGCTGCTGCTGATAATCTGTGGTGTGATTTTCATTGGCGTCTTCGGCGTCATGTTCTACTCCATTTGGGCGCACCGAAAATCACGCGGCCATAAAGCCTCCACTTTCCATGAGCATCTGGGCGTCGAAGTCGCCTGGACGGTCATTCCCTTTTTCATCGTGATCGCCATGGCGCTGCCGGCTACCAAGACGGTCGTCGCCATGAAAGACACGTCCAGTCCCGATCTGACTGTCAAGGTTACGGGCTATCAATGGAAATGGGGCTACGAATACCTCGATGGGCCCGCCGCCGGCGTCAAGTTCCTGGCGACATTGTCCACGCCTCGTGCCCAGATCGAGGGTAAAGAGCCCAAGGGCCAGTACTATTTGATGGAGACCGACAACCATCTGGTGGTGCCGGTCGACAGAAAAATCCGCATCGTCCTGACGGCGGGCGATGTCATCCATTCCTGGATGGTCCCCGACTTTGGCGTCAAGCAGGACGCGATTCCCGGATTCCTGCGTGATACCTGGTTCCGTGCACAAAAAACCGGCATCTACCGAGGACAGTGTGCGGAGCTCTGTGGCAAAGACCACGCCTTCATGCCCATCGTGGTCGAGGTTCTGCCTCAGGCCGAGTACGACGCCTGGGCCGAAGACCAGAAAAAGAAAATGGCCGCCAACGCCGACGATCCCAACAAGGAATGGACCAAAGAAGAGCTCATCGCCCGCGGCGAGAAAGTCTATGGCGCGAACTGCGTGGCCTGTCACCAGGCCAACGGCAAGGGCGTACCCGGTTCGTTCCCTGCGCTTGACGGCGACAAGACGGTGCTGGGTCCCAAGGACGCTCAACTGCAGACGGTGCTGCACGGCCGTCCCGGTACCGCGATGGCGGCGTTTGCCGGTCAGCTGAATGACGTTGAAATCGCCGCCGTCATTACCTATACGCGCCACGCCTGGAGCAATGCGGGCAAGGGCGAAGACCCCGTGGTACAGCCCAAGGACTCGGTGGCCAAGCGCTAGTCGCCGGCCCCGGCCCTTGTTGTAGTCGCACCCGTTACGAGACACGACCGGCCCCGTCAAACGAGGCCGGCACATAGCAGGAAGGAGTCGATCATGAGCAGCGTCACTGTAGACCACGTGTCGCCAGGCCACGGACAGGGCCACGACCACGGCCACGATGACCATCACCACGCGATCCCTACGGGATGGCGCCGCTGGCTATTTGCGACCAACCACAAAGACATCGGGACGATGTATCTCATCTTCTCGTTTGTCATGCTGCTCGAGGGCGGCACGCTGGCGCTGTTGCTGCGCACCGAGCTCTTTGAGCCCGGGCTGCAGTTCTTTCAGCCGGAGCTGTTCAACCAGTTCACCACCATGCACGGCCTGATCATGGTGTTCGGCGCGATCATGCCGTCATTCGTGGGCTTTGCAAACTGGATGATTCCGATGCAGATCGGCGCGTCCGACATGGCTTTTGCCCGCATGAATAACTTCAGCTTCTGGCTGCTGCCCGTGGCTGCCATCATGCTGACGGCATCGTTCTTTGTGCCAGGCGGCGCGACGGCTGCCGGCTGGACGCTGTATGCTCCGCTGTCGGCCCAGATGGGCCCAGGCATGGACCTGGCTATTTTTGCCGTGCACATCATGGGCGCGTCGTCCATCATGGGTGCGATCAACGTCATCGTCACGATTTTGAACATGCGTGCACCGGGCATGACGCTGATGAAGATGCCCTTGTTCTGCTGGACCTGGCTGATCACGGCGTTCTTGCTGATTGCCGTGATGCCCGTGCTGGCAGCTGCCATCACCATGGTGCTGACCGATCGCCATTTTGGCACCGGCTTTTTCAACGCGGCCGCCGGCGGTGACCCGGTGCTTTATCAGCACGTGTTCTGGTTCTTCGGGCATCCCGAGGTCTACATCATGATCTTGCCGGCGTTCGGCATCGTGTCGGCCATCGTGCCCGCCTTTGCCCGCAAAAAGCTGTTCGGCTATGCTTCCATGGTGTATGCGACCTCGGCGATTGCGGTGCTGTCGTTCATCGTGTGGGCTCACCACATGTTTACCACCGGCATGCCCGTCACCGGCCAGTTGTATTTCATGTACGCCACCATGTTGATTTCCATCCCGACCGGGGTAAAGGTTTTCAACTGGATCGCGACCATGTGGCGCGGTTCGATGACCTTTGAAACCCCGATGCTGTTCGCGGTGGGCTTTATCTTTGTGTTCACCATGGGCGGCTTTACGGGCCTGATCCTGTCGGTCGCGCCCATCGATATCCAGGTGCACGATACCTACTACGTGGTGGCGCATTTCCATTACGTGCTGGTGGCTGGCTCGTTGTTCGCCCTGTTTGCAGGCGCCTATTACTGGGTACCCAAATGGACCGGCCGCATGTACAACGAAAAACTCGGCAAATGGCATTTCTGGTCGACGCTGATTTCGTTCAACGTGACGTTCTTCCCGATGCACTTCCTGGGTCTGGCCGGCATGCCGCGCCGCTATGCCGACTACGCCGCGCAGTTCACGACGTTCCACCAGATCGCCACCATCGGCGCATTCTGGTTCGGCCTGTCGCAACTGCTGTTCCTGTACACCATCCTGCGTTGTTACCGTGGCAAGGGCGAGGTCGCTGCCGCAAAACCCTGGGAAGGCGCCGAGGGCCTGGAATGGACCGTGCCATCGCCGGCCCCGTTCCATACCTTTGAAACGCCGCCCGAGGTCAAGTGAATCCGACTCGCAGGTTGTCATGACTCCAGAACAACGTCGTCGTAACCGGATTATCGGATTGGTCTTGCTGGCGCTGGTGGTGGCCATCTTTGCCTGGACCTTCTTTCGAGGTTCGGCGACGCTGGGTGGCGTAGCCGTGAAGTAGGTAACCATGACACACGACATCCGGAATGCCTCGCAACGCAAGCTGAATTTCCTGCAAACGCTGAAAGCGGTGTTGTGGGGCATGTTTGGCGTGCGGCGCGGGGCAGGCTACGAAGAGGATGCGGGCAAACTGAATCCCGTGCATCTGATCGTGGCCGGCGTGTTGGCTGGCGTGATTTTTGTGTTGGTGCTAGTCGCTATCGTGCGATGGGCCGTGGCTAGTTTGAGCTAAGGAGAAGACCATGAGTGCAAGCCACTCGGTTCAAGGAAAAGAGGCACCGTACTACTACGTACCGGCGGATTCTGCTCATCCCGTGCGCAGCGCTGTGGCTTTGCTGGCAACGGGGATAGGCGCGGCTGCCTGGGTCAACGATGTCAGTTGGGGAAAGTGGCTGGTCCTGGCCGGGATACTCAGTCTGATAGTCGTGTTGTATTTCTGGTTCGGCGACGCTATACACGAGTCCGAGACGGGAATGAACAGCAAGCGCATCGACCTGTCGTATCGCTGGGGCATGAGCTGGTTCATCTTTTCCGAGGTCATGTTCTTTGCGGGTTTTTTTGGCGCGCTCTGGTACGTGCGTACGATCACGACGCCCTGGCTGGGAGACCTGGACCACAAACTGATGCTTTGGCCGGATTTCCAGGCGGCATGGCCGAATTTCGGGCCGGCAGGCGTCGTCGAGCATTTCCAGACGGTCGGCCCGTTCTGGCTGCCCACCATCAACACCGCCTTGCTGTTGTCCTCGGGCGTGACGCTGACCATCGCGCACCATGCCTTGCGTGAGAACCATCGCGGTAAAACCATGTTCTGGTTGTTTGCGACCGTGGTGTTGGGCTTTGTGTTTGTGGCCTGTCAGGCTTATGAATACCATCACGCCATCACCGAACTGAATCTGAAATTCAACTCAGGCGTGTATGGGTCGCTGTTCTACATGTTGACTGGATTCCACGGCTTTCACGTCATTATGGGCGCGACCATGCTGACGGTGATCCTGATTCGTTTGATGCGCGGACACTTTACGGCCGACCATCATTTTGGTTTCGAGGGCGCAGCCTGGTATTGGCACTTTGTGGACGTGGTCTGGCTCGGCCTGTACCTGTTCGTGTATTGGTTCTAAATCGTCTGAGCGACCGCGAATGCCCCCGTCAGGGGGCATTCGCACACCAGCGATTGTGATTTGCTGCGAGGGAATGCACCGACGGCCGTATTGTGGCCGGCCAGCCACGCTGGCGCTCATCGATAACCGGTGCTTTCGATCCAGCCCATATGATGGGCGAACAAGACAAACAGAAATAGGGCGACCGACAGCCCGATACGTACGGTCAGTGCGTTGACGGTCCGATTGGTCGTGCCCTTGTCTTTCATCAAATAAATCAGCGCAGAGGCGAGACTGGCCAAAATACCGATGAATGCCAAGACGACAAATATGCGCATTTTGGCCTCCGGGTAAAACGGAATTATTGCAGACATGGCTCATTCAGTTCGGCGTATCTTTGCGGCTTTGGTATTGCTGGGCGTAGCCGTTGCAGTGCTGGCGTCACTGGGGGCGTGGCAACTGCGCCGTGCCGATGAACGGCGAGCCATTGCCGCCAGTATCGAGGCTGGACGGGCACAGCCGCCATTGGTATTGACCCCCGAGACGCAGTCCGATGTGCTGACTGCCTGGCGGCCGGCCCAGGCCACAGGGCAATGGCTGAATCAATACAGCGTCCTGCTGGATAACCGCAATCAGGACGGCAAGCCCGGCTATTGGCTGGCCACGCCGCTATTGCTGGACGCCGCGAGTCACCGGGCGGTGCTGGTTCTGCGAGGCTGGTTGCCGCGCTCGCTGTCCCCCCCGTCGTCTTCATCTCCGTCACCCAGGTCATCGGCGCCGCAATTACCCGACACGCCGGCCGGTGTGCAGTCCGTCATCGGCGAGCTGTCTGCGCGCGTGCCTCGTTTGTTCGAACTCTGGTCATTGGGCGGCGCGTCGCAGGGGCAGTTACCCGACGCGCTGCCTGCCGCGGACGGCCGTGTGCCTCAAGTCCAGAATCTGGAGTTGCCCGCCTATGCTCGAGCCACCGGTCTGAGCCTGCTGCCGGCCGTGCTGATGCAAACGCGTGGCGCGGATACACTGGTGCGCGATTGGCCCCAACCTTCGGTCGATTACAACCAGAATCGGGGTTATGCCTTGCAGTGGTTCTCGTTCGCTGCGATTGCGGCGGCTGCCTGGCTGGTGCTGGCATGGCGTGCCTTGCGCCGCCGGCGCGAACGCCAATTCGATGGTTCCCAGAACCCTTGAATGTGTCGCCGGTCTGATCATTCATTCTTGCACAGGAAAACGCGCGTGGCCCAAGTAACTCCTACTGCTCCTGCAAAAAAACGCTCGCTGATGCCGCTGGTATTGGTGTTCCTGTGCACCTTGGCACCGATTCTGGCGGCCTTTGTCATGTACAACAACCCGCAATGGTGGCCGGACGACTCCAGCAACTACGGCACCTTGATCGAGCCGCAGCGCCCCATGCCGAGCGCGAGCGAGCTGCAATTGACTACACTAGAGGGCAAGCCTTTCGATCTGCAAAGCTTGAAAGGCAAATGGTTGCTGCTCAGTGTGGGTGAAGCGGCCTGCCCGGAATCCTGCGCCCGCAAGCTCTTCATCACCCGTAATTCGCATGCCAGCCAGGGAAAAAACGTCGATCGTCTGGCGCGTGTCTGGTTCATCACTGACGACGGCGACGTCCCCGCCAAAGTGCTGGAGGCCTACCAAGGCACCATCATGGTCCGGGCGCGGCCCGAGCAATTGGCGCGTTTCCTGGTGGCGCGGGATGCGGGGGCGCCTACCACCCCCACCTCTGGCCAGCCGTCTGATTCACCTGTTCCATCGTTATCGAATTCCTCTTCATCCGGTCAATCCGCTTTATCCGCCCCTTCGGACCTATTGGGGCCCATCTGGGTCATTGATCCTCTGGGCAATCTCATGCTGCAGTTTCCCCCAGAGGCCGATGGCGTCAAGGTGCGCAAAGACATCAGCAAACTGATCTATAGCTCGCGCATTGGCTGACGGCCGGTCTTACTATGCAACACATCAAACAACGTTATCGCAAGCTGGTTTTCTTCACTTGGTTTCTGACGCTCGACCTGATCATGTTCGGTGCGTTTGTGCGCTTGACCGACTCCGGGCTCGGCTGCCCGGATTGGCCCGGCTGCTATGGCAAGGTGACGCCCCTGGGCGCCATGGGCGACATTCATCAGGCCACGCAATCCATGCCCTACGGGCCGGTCACGCTTTCCAAAGCGTGGATCGAGATGATTCACCGCTATGTCGGTGCGTTTCTGGGCATGTTGATCATTGCGATTGTGTTCATGGCTTGGCGTTATCGCCGCGAACTGGGGCGTTCTCCGGCGTTGGCGGTCGTGACGCTGGTTGCGGTGTGCGTGCAAGGGGCTTTTGGCGCCTGGACGGTGACGCACAAGCTCATGCCTGCCGTGGTGACCGCGCATTTGGTGCTGGGCCTGTCGCTGCTGGCGCTGATGACGTGGCTGTCGGCCCGCGAGCACCCGCATGCGCCGCTGCCGGCCACTGCCATCCGATGGCGTCCCTGGCTGATCGTGGGCGTTGCGCTGTTGGCCGTGCAAGTCGCCCTGGGGGGCTGGGTCAGTACGAACTATGCCGCCTTGGCATGTCTGGATTTTCCGACCTGCCACGGGCAATGGCTGCCGGATATGGATTTTCACGGTGGTTTTTCCATCATCCGGGGGCTAGGTGAATTGCCCTCTGGCGAGATGATTTCCCAGCATGCCCTGACGGCAATTCACTGGGTACATCGCAATTTTGCGTTTGTAGTGTTGATTTACCTGGGGATTTTGGCGTGGCGCCTGCGGGCGGAGCCCGGCCTGAGGGGGCCGGCCACCCTGACCTTGGCCCTGCTGGCGGCACAGTTGTGTACCGGTTTGACCACGATTTTCTTCCAGTGGCCCTTGCTGATTGCAGTGTTACATAATGGGGGCGCAGCCGGGCTGACCCTGGCCTGCGTGGTCATGTTGGTGCGTCTTTCCAACGCCGGGCGCCCTGCTCCGACCGCCTGATGGCCGTCAGCGTTTAAAATAGCCCCATTATGTCCAGTCTTGCCGCTCCTCAATCCGGCCTGCTACGCCAGTATCTCGTGCTGACCAAACCGCGCGTGACACAACTGGCGGTGTTCTGTGCCGTCATTGGTATGTTCCTGGCCGTGCCAGGCGTACCTGATCTCAACCATGTCGTTTTTGGCACGCTCGGTATTTGGCTCTTGGCCGCCGCGGCCTTTGCCATCAATTGCCTGATCGAACAGGAAGTCGATGCGCGCATGCTGCGCACGGCTCGCCGCGCTACGGCGCAGGGCACGATTTCGTCTGCCCAGGTCATCACGCTGTCGGGCTTGCTCGGCGGGGCAGGCATGCTGGTGCTGTATCACCTGGTCAACCCGCTGACCATGTGGCTGACGTTTGCCACATTTGTGGGTTACGCGATCATCTACACCATCATTCTCAAGCCGCGCACGCCGCAGAATATCGTCATCGGGGGGCTGTCGGGTGCGATGCCGCCGGCCCTGGGCTGGGCAGCAGTCGCGAATTCCGTGCCGGCCGAGGCATGGATACTGGTATTGATCATTTTCATCTGGACGCCGCCGCATTTCTGGGCGCTGGCCCTGTATCGCAGGCACGATTACGTCAAATCGGGCCTGCCCATGCTGCCGGTCACGCATGGGCAGAAATACACGCAGTTGCAGATCCTGCTGTATAGCCTCGTGTTGCTGGCCTCGACCACACTGCCCTATATCATCCGCATGAGCGGGTTATTCTATTTGGCATCGGCACTCGTGTTGGGCGCCGTGTTTGTCGCCTACGCCTGGCGGCTTTATCGTGAATACAGCGACGAGCTGGCGCGCCGGCTGTTCCGCTTTTCCATCCTGTATCTGTCGCTGTTGTTCGCCGCGTTGTTGGTGGACCACTGGGCCGGCATATTGCTTTGACCTGGGAGATCCCGTTTCATGTCCGTGTTTTCTACCCATCGCCGTGCCGTGCTGCGTGGCGCGGCTGCCCTTGTGCTGACGAGTGCTCTGGCCGCCTGCGGCGATCCTGCACCGAAATTCAAAGGTAACGACATCTCCGGTACGCAATTGGGTAAAGCGCTGGCATTGAATGACCATAACGGCCAGGCGCGCACGTTGCAGGATTTCGCCGGGAAAGTCGTCGTGGCATTTTTCGGCTTTACCCAATGCCCCGATGTTTGCCCCACGGCCTTGGCAGAGCTGTCGCAGGTCATGCAGAAACTGGGGCCCGATGCCGATCGCGTCCAGGTGTTGCTGATCAGTGTCGATCCCGAGCGCGATACGCCCGAGATCCTCAAGCAATACGTCACGACGTTCGACCCGCGTTTCCTGGGATTGACCGGCACGCCCGATCAAGTCAAAGCCACGGCCGCCTCGTTCAAGGCCTATTACGCCAAGGTCCCGACCGGGGACGGCAAGAACTACACCATGGATCACACTGCCGCGTTTTACCTGTTCGACGGTAAAGGCGAGTCGCGTGTGCTGGCCAACAGCACCATCGGCGTTGAGGCGATGGTGCACGATATCAAGCTATTGCTCGACTGATCATCGGCCTATTTGTCGATCCAGGGCGATTGCTGCCAGAGCTTGCGAAAATTGGCTTCGCCCACCTCCAGTTCCTTGGCGTAATCCGCTGGCGCCAAATAGCGCAGCGGGGCGAACATATCGCGCGCCTTGGCCTGAAACTCCGGATCTTGCATAGTCTTGTTCAAGGCATCGACCAGCTTGTCGCGCACATCCGCCGGCAGACCCTTGGGCGCGGCCAGGCCGCGTAATGAGGCCAGCTCGATATCGAAACCCTGTTCCTTAAAGGTGGGGATATCGGGCAGCGCTGATGAACGCGTCGAACCCATTTGCCCCAGGAAATGCAGCGGCGTGCCGCCTTTTTTGTATTGCAGAACTTCGCCGACGTTGATGGCGCCGATCATGATTTCGCCGCCTGCCACTGCGCCGCGCACTTCGCCCGCGCCCTTATAGGGCACATGAGTCAGCTTGGCGCCTGACGCGCGTGCGAATTGCAGCATCGCCAAATGGTCATCAGAGCCTGTGCCGGTCGTGCCGACGGTGGCCTTACCCGGTTTTTGCTTGGCATAGGCAGTCAGATCGGCCAAGGTTTTCACTTGATTGGTCTCGAGCACCGCGAAAGCCCCGGGATCATCGACAACGTTGCCAATCAGATCAAAGCTCTTCCAGGTGAATGAGGTTTCGCGCTCAATGGGGATCGTGAGCAGATTCGGGGTGTTGATGAAACCGATGGTGTAGCCATCCGGCTGCGCACGCGCGAGCTCCGCAAAACCGATGGCGCCGCCCGCACCAGGCCGGTTCAGCACCACAATGCGGCTGTCGCTACCCAAGTACTTCTGTAGAAACGGCGCCATCATGCGGGCGACCAAATCCGTCCCGCCGCCAGGGCCATACGACACGATGAAATTAATAGGGTGCGAGGGATAGTTAGCGGCCTGTGCCGTGCCTGTCAGGCCCATTACCGCGCCAAGGCAGGCTGCGCTCGCCGTCAAGCGAATGAAATGGCGCCGCAAGTTCAGAGTCTGCATAAGGTTGTCTCCTGGTGATGGCGGATGTCCCGCTCGTTTTCAGAAAGAATGCCGGCCAAGGCGCTCTAGAAACCGTGGCCAGACATCGGGGTTCAACAGACGTGGCGGCCGTTCGCCGCGCAGCATCATGATGAGTTGTTCTGCCGCGCCTCGCGCGACATTGCGCCGGGCTTCGTGGGTCACGCCCGCCGTATGAAAACTTCCTACGACGTTGTCATGCTGCAGCAGCGGGGCGTCGTTGCCCGGAGGCTCCTGATCCCAGACGTCCAGGCCAGCGCCCGCCAAGTGACCGCTGGTCAAGGCCGCATTGAGCGCGGCCTCATCGTGAATGCCGCCACGGGCCGTGGTGATAAATACCGATCCGCGCTTCATGGCGGAAAATTGATGCGTGCTGAACATCCCGCGTGTCTGAGCATTCAGCGGGCAATGCAGCGAGACGACATCCGCGGTGGCCAGCAACATGTCCAGATCCATCGGTTCGGCTCCGCGTTCGCGGATCGTCGTTGCATCCAGCAGCGGATCATAGGCGCACACACGCATGCCAAAACCCTGTGCGATCCGCACTACCCGGCGGCCAATTTCGCCGACGCCGATCAGGCCTATGCAGGTGCCTCGTATTTCATGGCCCATCAGCGATTCACGGCTGAAGCCGGTCGCAGTGCGGAGTTGCTGGTGAGACAGGACGATGCGTCGCTGTACGGCCAGCAGCAAGGCAAAGGTGTGTTCGGCAACCGAGTCCGCATTCATGCCCGCCTGGTTCACGACGGCTACGCCCGCCTCGGTGCACGCGGCCACGTCGATGGTGTCGTAGCCGGCTCCTGAGGACGAGACGCAAAGCAGCTCAGGGCAATTGCGCAGCAATTCGCGTGAGACAAACCATTCGTGCGGGAGCTCGTCCTTGGCCGCCGAAGCCAGATAGGCATGGGCCTGCTGCAGCTGGGCTAGCGTGTGATCCTTGTTGCCGCGGGCCGGCAATACCGATAGCGTGGCCGATTGCGCGACCAGTTCATCAAAAATCGGATTGACCCACAGGTCCAATCGGCAAACAAGAGGTGTCATTCTCAAACCGTCCTTTAACGTGCGGTGCGCGCTAAGCCGCCGCGCTCGGACAAGCAAGGGACAGTGCGCGGGGCCGGATGCCTACTCAGGCAGTCGCGGCGCGCAAGTCTCCATGATGTCGTTTCGAGGACTGTACGGAACTTATGTGGTGAAATAAAGCGAATATTTTTCCAAAAAATAAAACGCTTTTAGGAAACAAAGATTGGCGAGAAAGGCGTGCAAAGGCGCCGCGCGCATGCCGTCGACTCAGAGCATGCAGCTGGGCGCGTGAAAATCAATGGTCTCCACAGCCAGTTTGCGCATGCTTTCCAACATGGGCCGGGTATCGTCGCGCCGCCATTCAAAGCAATATTGCAGCGGCGTGAGTGGCGGAAACTCCGCCAGCAGCACCATTTCGCCGCGTTGACACAGCAACTGTGCCCAGGCGCTCGGCAAAAAGCCTACGCCCAATCCCTGGCGGATGATCCCCGCCACTGCGCCCCAGCTGTTGCACGACAGCGTACGTCCGGGAGCAAGCCGGTTGCTGGTCAGCCATTCGTCCAGGATACGGATGACGCCGGAGTTATGCGGCAGCGTCACCAGTGTCAGCTCGGACAGTTGTGCAGGTAGTGCCGGGCCGCGCCGGCCGAGCGCGCGAGGTGTGCCCACCCACGAGAATTCCACCTGCCCGATGGTGCTGGACGCAATGGCGGGTCGGGACGAGGGGCCGCCGATGATCGCGAAATCGAGCTCTCCTTCCTCCAGCTTGTCTTCTACCAGATGGCCGACATCGGCAAAGGGCTCGACCCGCAAATCGGGATGATCGCGCTGAATGGCCTCGATAAACTGCGGCATCCACGTCCACGAGGTCAATTCCCCCACGCCGAAACAGCAGCGCCCCGAGTAGTTCAGATGTGTGCCGGCTTGCTGCATGAACAGGTCCGCTCCCCGCAGCAACTCCTTCGCATGAGGCAGCAGGTGATCGCCCAACGGCGTCAGCGTTGCGGTGCGTGCGCTGCGATTAAAGAGTTGCGCGCCCAGCGACGTCTCCAGTTCGCCGATGCGTTTGGAGAGCGACGAGACGGAGATATTCAAACGGTTGGCGGCAATAGCGAAGTTCTTGCAGATTGCTGCCCAATAGAACGCTTCCAGTTGTTTGAGAGTCATATCTCGCCCGGCGGTGGGAAAAAAGCGAAATCAAATATATCAATAAATTCGCTTTTCTGAGATAAACCGTCGCGGACGCTACACCGGGCAATGCCCTTTTCACCCATGCGCTGCGCGCCACGCCTGGTACGCGGCCAGCGCCGCAGGCGTCAACTCGGCCGGCGTGATCTCGCGCTGATGTCCCATGATCATCAACGCGTAAGGCGTCGCCAGGGCGGCAGCCTCGGCACATAGGCGGGCCTCCTCGCCTTGCGAGGGCAGCCGGTTGCGCCAATAATTGATGGCCTGCTCGAGGTCGGGCAATGAGATGGGCGTATTCATGCTGGTATTGTCCCAGAACGACGCGTGAGAAGTCCGCCACGGTTTGCAAAGCGTCACGATAGCAACACGCCGATACTGCGGCCAGATGCTATATAACGGGCCGTGTTGTCGATGGAGGCACATTATGAATACCCAAGTTCCTACGCCGGGCGAAACGCCGCGTCGCCGTTTGCACCCGTTGGTAGCTACCGCCGCCGTGTCGGTCATCGTGTTGTCCACAGTCGCAGTGGCCTCTTTGCTGGGTTGGATTCCCACACCCGGGGCAGAGCCTACCGGCCAGACGCCTGTGCACGAAGCTCAAGTCCAGGCCGAGGCCGAGGCGCAGCAGGCCTCGGCTGACCCCGACGCTTCATCAGGCGTCGTAGGCGAAGGGGAGACTGCTCCCCCGGCCTCCCAGGCTGATGCTTCCGCGCAAGGCCGCACCAAAGCCCCATCGCCCGCGCCAGCCAAGTCCGCCAGCGTCTCAAAATCGTCTGCCTCTCAGACCTCGGCGGCCGGCAAATCGTCCGTGTCCTCTGCCACTTGCGCGAACTGTGGCGTGGTGGAGACCATACGGACCGTCCAGGTTCCCAAGAAAAACGAGGGCTATAACGTGGTGGGCACCGTCGCCGGCGGTGTCGTCGGAGGTGTAGTAGGCCATCAGTTCGGTGGGGGCAGCGGCAAAGACGCTCTGACCGTGCTGGGCGCCGTCGGTGGCGCTTTGGCAGGTCATGAAATCGAGCGTAATATCAGACAGCAACAGACCGTGACACACTACGAGCTGACGGTGCGCATGGATAATGGCAGCAAGCGTACGTTTCGCAGCTCGCAGCCGTTTGCCTATGCCTCCGGTGATCACGTCCGCGTCGAAAACGACCAACTGCTGCCACGCTAAGCATCGCCTCCTGGAGACTGCATGTCCAAGTCCAATACCAATCCCTTTGTTTTGCCTGGTTTAGGGCAGGACAACGACCTTTCGGGTAACCCGTTGCTGGCCAGCATGGAGATGATGCGCAAGGCATGGGCGGGACTGGCGGGCCCGGGGGGCTTGGCACAATCGTTGCCTATTGCCCCTCCGATGAATCTCGAGGAGCTCGAGCGCCGCATTGCCGAACTGCGTACCGTCGAAAGCTGGCTGCGCATGAACCTGTCAATGTTGAGCAGCGCCATCCAAGGCATGGAGGTTCAGCGTTCCACCATCACAACGTTGCGCTCCTTTGTGGCTGGCGCGACCGGGAATGGTCCATCTCCCCTGGAGATCGTGCTGGGACTGAAACCTGCTCAGGGTGCGGCTAAGCCTGCGCCGGCATCGACGGGGGCGTCCTCCCGTTCCGAACCCCGCCCGTCAACTGCCGAGGCACCGGCTTCCTCTGGCGATGAGGGACCGGCGCCATCCGTTGGTGCCGATACTGCCAGCATGGCCGATCAGATGAATCAGGCCTCGCAAGCATGGTGGAATCTGCTGCAGCAGCAATTCAACCAGATCGCGACAGCCACGGCCTCCAGCATGCCCGATCCCGCCGCCATGCAAGCGGCAGCTGAAGCGGCGACCGGGGCTCCTCCTGCGCAAGCGAACTCTGCACCAGCCGCTGCGCCTGCGGCTCCTCGCAAGCGTGCGCCGCGCAAAGCCGCGGCCAAACGTGCGCCCGCCGCACCGAAGTCATAACCTTTCCATTCAATCGCGCGGCGAGCCTGTTGCTTGTCGCCCTAAAGCTGTTTCCTGAATTCCTATGCTAAATGTCGTTATTCTTGCCGCCGGACTGGGTAAACGCATGCAGTCCGATCTGCCCAAAGTCTTGCACCCCCTCGCGGGCAAACCGATGCTCGAGCATGTGCTCGATAGCGCCAGCCAACTGAATCCCGGCCGCATTACGATCGTGGTCGGTCATGGCGCCGACCGTGTCCGTGGGGCATTCGACGGCCGCGCAGACCTCAGCTTTGCCTTGCAACAGCCGCAACAGGGCACAGGCCATGCCGTTCAGCAGGCAGTTCCGTTCCTGCAGGAAGACGGTAAAGACGATGTGACGCTGGTGCTATACGGCGATGTGCCGTTGGTGCAGCCCGACACACTGCGCCGCTTGCTTGACGCGCGCGGCGAGGGTGCTGCCGTCTTGACCGAGATTCTGGACGATGCGACGGGTTATGGCCGTATCGTGCGCAACGACCAGGGCCAGGTCACGCGCATCGTCGAACACAAGGACGCCAGCGAGGCTGAACGCGCCATTCGCGAGGTCAATACCGGCATTCTGGTAGCTCCCACGGCCAAGCTCAAGGACTGGCTCAGCCGTATCGACAACAACAACGCTCAGGGCGAGTACTACCTGACCGACGTGGTCGGCCTGGCTGTCGCCGATGGTGTGCCGGTGGGCGCTGCCCAGCCCGCTGCAGGTTGGGAAACGCTGGGTGTAAACAGTCGCGTGCAGCAAGCCGAGCTGGAGCGCCGTTACCAGCAAGAACAAGCCCGTCGTCTGCTCGAGGCGGGTGTGACGCTCGCTGACCCTGCACGTTTCGACGTGCGCGGTTCGCTGACCTGCGGACGCGACGTGGTCATCGATGTGGGCTGCGTATTCGAGGGCAAAGTCGAATTGGCCGATGGCGTGCGCGTCGGCCCGCATTGCGTATTGCGTGACGTTTCTGTGGGCGCCGGCACGCAGATCGAGGCATTCAGCCATATTCAGCAAGCCGTTGTCGGCAGCGACGCGCGTATCGGCCCCTATGCCCGGCTGCGTCCCGGCGCACAGTTGGGCGATCGCACTCATGTAGGCAACTTTGTCGAAATCAAAAACAGCGTGCTGGACGTGGACAGCAAAGCCAACCATTTGGCGTATATCGGTGACGCCGATATCGGCGCTCGCGTCAACGTTGGCGCAGGGGTCATCACCTGCAACTACGACGGTGCCAACAAGTTCCGCACGACCATCGAGGACGATGCTTTTATCGGTTCGGATAGCCAACTGGTTGCTCCGGTGCGCGTGGGCCGTGGCGCCACATTAGGCGCTGGCACCACGTTGACCACCGACGCACCCGCAGGGAAACTGACCATCTCGCCACGGGCGCGCCCGAGCACGATCGAGGGCTGGCAGCGCCCCCAGAAAAAGTCGTGAGCGCCGCAGCACCGGAGGAACCGGAACCTCGCGAAGAGCCTCGCCCTCGTCCTGCGTTGCCTGATGGCTTGCCGACACCGCGGCGATATTGGGCAGCCGCTACGGTCCTGACGGGCATCAGCCTGTCGGTGTTGGATACCTCCATCGCCAATGTGGCGCTGCCCACCATTTCCGTCGACCTGCAGGCGCAGCCCTCGCAGGCGGTGTGGGTGGTCAACGCCTACAACTTGGCAGTGGTGATGCTGTTGCTGCCGTTGTCCGCCTTATCCGAGCGCATCGGCTTTCGGCGCATGTTTTCGATCGGGTTGGCCTTGTTCACCGTCGCATCGTTATGCGGTGCGATCTCGACGTCGCTGTGGCAATTAACCGCTGCGCGTGTGGTGCAGGGCATCGGCGCAGCTTCGCTGATGTGCATGTTCGGCGGGTTGGTGCGCAATATCTATCCGCTGCACATGCTCGGTCGCGGTATCAGCATCAATGCGACCGCTGTGGCAGTCATGTCCGTGCTGGGGCCCACGATAGGCTCGGTCATCCTCGAGCTCGCACACTGGCGCTGGATCTTTGCCATTAATCTTCCCATCTGCATCGGCGTCATGTTTGGCCTGCGGCATCTACCCGAGGTACCTCGCAGCAACATTCGTCTCGATTGGCGCAGTGCCTTGCTATGCATGTTGACGCTCGGCGTCTTTATTTCCGGTGTGGACACGCTGGGCCAGAACGCCTGGCGCGGTGTGTTGCTCATCGCGGTAGCGGTTGTGGCGGGCTGCATATTGGTGCGTCGTGTGAGTCATCAACCTGCGCCCTTGGTGCCCATCGATCTGTTGCGGATTCGATCCGTTGCCTATGCGGTAGCGGCGTCGGCATGTACTTTTGCGGCCCAGATGGCCTCGTTTGTGTCATTGCCGTTTTATTTTCAACAGGTCCTGGGCCGACCCTATTTAGAGGTCGGCATGTTGATGGGGGCGTGGCCAGTCGGTACCGCCATCGTGGCGCCCTTGGCAGGCCGCATGTCCGATCGTTATTCCGCTGCGATGCTCAGTGGCGCGGGGGCCGCGGCCATGATGTTGGGACTGGCCACCCTGGCATTCTTGCCGCTCAGCGCGAGCAATACCTGGATCATGGTCGCGATGTTCATTACTGGCATGGGGTTCGGTTTTTTTCAGACCCCCAATAACCGGGCCATGTTGTCCTCGGCACCGCGGCAACGCAGCGGCGCTGCGGGCGGTATGCAGGCGACGACACGCGTATTTGGTCAGAGTTTCGGTACGGCATTGGTCGCTATCGCCTTTGGTATGGGTGGTGCTCACGGACCTTCTGTCGCCTTGATATTGGCAACGGTATGCGCGGCGTTGGCGATAGGCGTCAACACAGTGCGAGCCAACAAGCTTCGGACAGATTGAAATCCCGAAAGCATCCCTCGCATGTCGTGCTCCTATAATGCGCCGATATAGGCTTCCTTAGACGTTGCGCATGAAAATCCTGCAACTCAATTTTGAAAAAGGCTGGCGCGGCGGCGAACGTCAAACGCTCTATTGCATGCGCGCCTTTCGCGCCGCGGGCCACGACGTAGAGGTGCTGTGCCGTGCGGGCGCGCCGCTGCAGGCACGTGCTGCCGAAGACGGCTTCGTCGCCCATGGCGTACACAACGTATTTGCGCAACTCGCCTATTTGGCACGCGCCGGCCACCGCTACGACATCATCCATGCGCAAACGGCCAACACCGTGACCTGGGCGGTGCTGACCAAGGCCTTGCATCGTTGTCCCGTTGTGTTTTCCCGCCGCACCTCGTTCGAGGTCAAACCCAACGAAGAATGGAAAACCGGCGCCAAGTGGCGGCGTGTCGACTGTTTTGTCGCCATCAGCGAAATGGCCGCTGCCGAGCCGCGCCGTCTCGGTTTGCATCCCGTCATCATCCGCAGCGCGGTCGAGCCGCACACCATCGATACCGGCAACGTCGGGCGCTTGGTTGCCGAGCTGGGCCTGCAGGGCAAAAAGGTCTTGGCGACCTCAGCCGCGCTCATTCATGACAAAGATCCCATCACGCTGATCCGTGCGGTCGGCGAGTTGGCCCGCACGCGTAGCGACTTTGTTTTTGTGCACTTTGGCGCGGGAGGTGATCGCGAGGTGCAGGCCCGGGCAGAGGTTGAGGCACTCGGATTACAAGATATCTATCTCTTTGCCGGCTTTCGTAAAGGCATCGAAGACTACTACAGCATCTTTGACGTGTTTGTCATGAGCTCCCTCGAAGAGGCGCTGGGCAGCAGCGTGCTCGACGCCTTTCTGCAGCGTGTGCCTGTGGTCTCAACCGACGCCGGTGGCCTGAAAGAAAGCCTCGCAGATGGCCGTGGCGTGTTGTGCGCGGTGGGAGACATGCAAGGCATGGCGCAAGGCATGGCCCGTTGTCTGGATGATGCGGCCTTTCGCGCCGACTGCACCCAACGCGCCTACGATTATGTGCGCACCGAGCATGACGTCACCGAGATGGGACGGCGCTACCTCGCGCAGTTCAACAAACTGCTGGCCTCACGCCGAGTCTGATCGATGCTATGCATCGGGCACTTCGACTCGTGTTTCGAATTTTGCCCGATGCACTGAAAAAAACGTGCGCACGTTACGCACATTCGCTTGTGCCGTGAACGCCCGATGCACTAGCGCATGATAGGCGGGCATATCCCGCACTTGCACGATCACGACAAAATCCGGACCTGTCGATACCCGATAGCATTGCTGTACGGCCGGTTCATCCATCAGGCTGCGTTCAAACGCATTCAGACTTTCTGCCGCCTGCACATCCAGCGTGATCTCCACAATCGCCGTCAAACTGCTGCCCAGCTTTTCCGGCGCCAGGATGGCCACCTGCCGTGCGATCACTCCCGATTCCACCAATCGCCGCACCCGGCGCAGGCAGGTCGGTGGCGATGCATGCACCCGCGCCGCCAACTCCTGGTTCGTCAGCGCGCTGTCCTGCTGCAGCTGATTCAGGATGCGACGATCCAAATCATCCAATTCCAGCGGGAGGGGGTCATTGTCTTGCATTTTTATTTCATAAATATGGATTAAACGAAAATATATTTAATCACGTTTAAGTAAGAAAATAAGATTTCATAGGTAATCAAATAAGGAAATCAAATTTCACTCCATCCGGCGCACAATCTGCCCCATACCCAAATTATTGGAGATCCACCTTATGTGCGGCATCGTTGGCGCCGTCGCTCAACGCGACATTACCCCCATCCTGGTCGAGGGCCTGAAGCGGCTCGAATACCGTGGCTACGATTCCTGCGGCGTCGCGCTGTACATGGACGGACATCTGCGCCGTACGCGCAGCACGCAGCGCGTTGCTGAGCTGGGCGACCAGATCGCCCAGGACAAACTGTCCGGCTTCACCGGCATCGCACACACCCGCTGGGCCACCCATGGCGTGCCCGCCACGCATAACGCTCACCCGCACTTTTCCCATCTCGGCAACGATGAGCCGCGCATCGCACTCGTACACAACGGCATCATCGAAAACCACGATGAACTGCGCGCCGAGCTGCAGGCCGCTGGCTATGTTTTCGAAAGCCAGACCGACACCGAGGTCATCGCTCACCTGGTCAATCACCTGTACAACGGCGATCTGTTCGACAGCGTGCAGCAGGCTGTCCGCCGCCTTCAGGGCGCCTATGCGATCGCCGTGTTCTGCCGTGACGAACCGCACCGCGTGGTCGGCGCACGCCAGGGTTCGCCCTTGGTCGTTGGCGTAGGCCAGAACGAAAATTTCCTCGCCTCTGATGCCTTGGCGCTGGCCGGCACTACCGATCAGATCATCTATCTGGAAGACGGCGACGTCGTCGACCTGCAACTGTCGCGCGTCTGGATCACCGACACCGAAGGCAAGCCCGTAGAACGCAAAGTTCATACCGTGCAGGTACACACTGGCGCTGCCGAGCTCGGTCCCTATCGCCACTACATGCAAAAAGAGATCTTCGAACAGCCGCGCGCGGTGGGCGATACCTTGCAAGACATCGAGACCATCACGCCTGAGCTATTCGGCGACGAGGCGTACAAGGTTTTCAAAGACATCGATTCGCTGCTCATCCTGGCGTGCGGCACCAGCTACTACGCCGGCTTGACCGCCAAATACTGGATCGAATCCGTCGCAAAGATTCCCGTCGCCGTCGAGATCGCCAGCGAGTATCGCTATCGCGACAGCGTGCCCAACCCGCGTTCGCTGGTCGTCACCATCTCGCAATCCGGCGAGACCGCCGACACGCTGGCCGCGTTGAAACACGCCCGGTCGCTGGGCATGGAGCACACGCTGACCATTTGCAACGTGGCTACCAGTGCCATGGTGCGTGAATGCAAGCTGTCGTACATCACGCGTGCCGGTGTCGAGATCGGCGTCGCATCGACCAAGGCGTTCACTACACAATTGACCGCCTTGTTCCTGCTCACGCTGGCCCTGGCCCAGGTGCGCGGCACCCTGAATGCCGAGCAAGAAGCCGAGCATCTGAAGGCATTGCGCCACTTGCCTGTCGCAATCGGTTCAGTACTGGCGCTCGAGCCGCAGATCATGGCCTGGGCCGATCGCTTTGCGACCAAGGAAAACGCCTTGTTCCTCGGGCGCGGGATGCATTATCCGATCGCTTTGGAAGGCGCGCTGAAGCTGAAAGAAATCAGCTACATCCACGCCGAGGCTTATCCTGCTGGCGAACTCAAGCACGGCCCGCTGGCATTGGTCACCGAACACATGCCCGTCGTGACCATTGCCCCGCGCGATGCCTTGCTGGAAAAACTGAAATCCAACATGCAAGAAGTCCGCGCACGCGGCGGTGAGCTGTATGTGTTCGCCGATGCCGACAGCCGTATTGCCAACGCCGAAGGCATGCACGTGATCCGTATACCGGAACACTATGGCGTGTTGTCGCCGATCCTGCATACGATCCCGCTGCAGTTGCTGTCGTATCACACGGCATGCGCGCGTGGGACAGATGTGGATAAACCGCGCAACTTGGCCAAGAGTGTGACGGTGGAGTGACGAGCTGCTGCGTGAGCGATATCGACCTCAGTTGCAGTTTATCGGAACGGAAGCGACTCGCCGCTGTTGTCAGTGGGCTGTACGTAGTGCATCGAAAAACGCTTTCTTTCCGGTTTCGCCGGTTGCGAGTAGTGCGGCCACCGGTTCTCTTCGCTCCCCGGTCCGGTGGGCTCGCTCAAGTGCGCCCGCACGTGTGACGGCGACACGCTCGCTGCCGGCGGTGTGTTTCTTAACGCTGCCAGCGGCGACACTCAACTCAACCTCTGTGCGAGCCGAAGCCAGATCCTTCAAGGCGGCATCCCGCTTCATATTATTCGCATATATGGGCATTCCAATTCGGAATGAGCATGTGCACTTTTCATCTCCGTCTACCGATCTTCATGACATAGTGAAGGCTCATCAAAAAAGCAAAATCAGGTATCGGAGGAGAACACCATGAAGCTGTATCCCACCAGCCAGGCCACTCGTACGCAACGTCCATGGGCGAGCCTGGCAGCCGTATTTCTGAGTTTGGCGTGTTTCGGCCTTTCGCCTGTCGCGGCGGCCGCGCTATCAGAATGGCCGTCCAAGCCCGTACGCCTTGTGGTTCCCTACGCACCCGGCGGCATTGCCGATATCGCTGCGCGCTCGGCCGCGCAAAAGATGGCCGAGCAGACCGGCCAGCCTTTCGTCGTCGAGAACAAGCCTGGCGCTGATACGCGCATTGGTACGGAATATGTTGCCCGTGCCAAAGGGGATGCGTACGTCCTGTTGCTGGCCGGTGGCGGCTTTGCCGTCAACAATGCCTTGTTCGACAATCTGCCGTATGACACGGTCCGCGACTTTGTACCTGTCGGCCTGGTCGTGTCCAATCCTTTGCTGCTGGTGACGGCCGCCGACAAGCCCTATCAGAACGTTGGCGATCTGGTGCAGGCCGCCAAGAAGGGCGAGGTTATTACGCTGGCCTCCGGTGGACGTGGCACGCTCAGTCATATGTCCATGGAGCTGTTGGCGTCGTCGACTGGCGTGCCCATTACGCATGTGCCCTACAAGGGTGGTTCGGCGCATACTGCCGATGTGGTCAGCGGGCTAGTGTCGGGTATCTTCGAGAACCCCAGTTCGGCCTTACCGTTGGTGCGTTCGGGTAAGTACAAGCCCTTAGCCGTGACCGGTGCGCAGCGCAACTCGGCGTTGCCGGACGTGCCGACAGTGATGGAAAGTGGTGTAGAGGGCTTTGAAGTGATTAACTGGTTTGGCATGTTTGCACCGGCAGGCATCGAGCCGGCAACTACTCAGCAGATGGCGGCCGTGTTAGGGCGGGCGCTGCAGGATGAATCTTTGCGCAAGCGTTTTTCCAGCGAGGGGGTCACAGTCGGTGGCCCTCTCGGATCTCAGTTTGGCAGTTTTGTGGCTGACGAAACCAAGAAATGGGCCACCATCGTGGAAAGTAGGAATATTCGTGACAACCAATAGCATGTGCGTTTCTGCGGGTGGCCTTGATGCCGAACTGCATGCCTTTCTGCAAAAAGTAAGCAACCTGGACGCAAGTCTGATCGATAGCGGTCTGGATGATACGCAGCGTCGCCGGCACGTGAGTGAGCTAATTGCGCTGGCCTTACCGTCGCAGCCGGATACGGGCGTTGCCCGTCGCGACACCTATATTGGTGCGGCGGGCCGTGAGATTCCCGTGCGGCTGTATCTACCGCCAGGTGCGCAGGCCACTCGTCGTCGGCTGATGGTGTATTTTCATGGTGGCGGCTGGATGGTGGGCAGTGTGGCGACCCACGATGCGCTGTGTGCACAACTGGCCCTGGAAATGGGTTACGTCGTGGCGAGCGTGCATTACCGTCGCGCGCCGGAGAATCCCTTTCCGGCGCCGTTGGACGATGGCTGGGAGGCGGTGCGCTGGCTGTCAAAACATGGTGGATTGTTCGGCGCCGACCCGCAGGCGCCGCTGGCGCTTGGCGGTGATAGCGCCGGCGCGCACCTGGCTCTGGGCTGCGCCATGCAAGCCAGCTATCAGGGCGGTCCTGCCATTGATCGTTTGCTGCTGTTCTATCCGCCTGTGCACAGGCATGCGGATACGCCTAGTCTGCGCGAGTTCGACCGCGGCCCCGGATTGTCGGCCGCCACAATGCGCCACTTCTGGGATGCCTACATCGGTGATCCGCACAAACATGCGGACGATCCGCGCTTGCATCTCGATCTCTGGACGCGGCCGGCATCTCTGCCTCCGGCTGTCATCATGACCGCTGCCTGCGATATTCTGCGCGATGAAGGCGAAGCCTATGCGCACCGGCTTGCCGAAGGTGGGCTCAAAGTGGTTCTGCTGCGCGCGGCGGCTATGCCACATGGTTTTGCGCGTATGCTCACAGCTAGCGCCCAGGCTCGCGCGCACGTGAGGCAAGCGTGCGTCGAATTGCTAGCGCTGGTCTAGCCATACTGCTCAGATCGGTACACTAAGCACATTTTCGAGTCGCACAGTATCCCGAGAACGAGGTCGGGATACTGTGCTCACCGCCTTGCGTTGCTGGCGCTGTAGTGCACCCTCGTCGTCACGTTTTTTAGCCATTCGCTGGCTAACTCGTCAGCGCGCGCCTTAAGCCAATCTCCCACTTGGCGCAGCGCGCCGGCTGCGCCGCCGGAGCCATCTCGCAGTACCAAGTAGTAACCGCTGCTGCCCAACATCACTTCATCGAAAGGTGCAACCAGTTCGCCGTTGGCCAGCACCTTACGCACCAGCAGCCTGGGCACGATGCCGATACCCAGTTGCGCCTGAATGGCTTCGATCATTACCGAATAGTGGTCGTAGAACTGACCATCTTGGGTGGGCGTGAAACCGGCGTTCATCGCTAAAGCCCATTCCGACCATGCGGAGGGGTAGAGCGTGTGACTAAAGCGGCGCATATGCGCGAGATCGGCGGGCGTGCGCAGTGCCTGTCGCTCCAGCAGCGCGGGGCTGGCGACCACGCACATCTCGCGGCCGAACAGATAGCGCGCCCAAACGCCCTGACCGATGCCAGCGCCAAAACGGATCTCCGCATCCAGGTCCAAGCGGGGCGACCGAGCGCTCAATAGACGCGGCGTGAGCCGCAGGTCTATATCGGGGTGCTCGAGTTCAAAGCGCGGTAGTAATGCTATCAGCCAATATTGCAGCACGGCGGGCGGTGCCAGCAAGCTGATGACGGTCTGCTCAGTATGCGGTTGGGCGATGCGCTGCGCTGCGCGGGTGATCTGATCCAGCGGGGGTTCGATGGCTTCCAGGAACTGTTGGCCTGCTTCGGTAAGGGTTACGCCGCCCGAGCGGGTCAACAGTGGCACGCCCAGTTGTGACTCCAGCAGACCGATGTGTTTGCTCACCGCGCTTTGTGTGAGATGAACTGACTCTGCCGCGCGTGTGAAGCTGCCCAGGCGCGCAACCGCCACGAACACGTGTAGAGTGGTCAGAGAGAAAGACGGACGGTGACGGTTTGCAGGGTACATAGGCTAGGCATGAGAGCAGACGTCAACTATGCAGCCAATTTTCCAGCGTGAGGCCGGTAACGCGATCAAACTCACGCTGGTTGTCAGTGACTAGCGTTGCATCAATGCTGAGAGCTTGGGCGGCGATCCAGAGGTCATTGGCCCCGATGGGTGTGCCTTGTTTCTCCAAGGCAGCGCGGATTCTGCCGTAACAATCCGCCGTGATCTGATCCACCCCTACTTGGATAAAACGATGGACTAAAGAGTCCATCTTGGCGCGATTGCGTTCGACGAATTGGCTTTTCTCCGCCTCAAAATAAAGTTCACCCAGTACGACGGTGGAGAGCCGCAAGCTGTCTTCGGGAATCCGTTGCAACTGTTCGATGACAAGTGGGTTCCGCTTCAATGCGGCAATAAGGATATTGGTATCCAGCAGATAGAATTTGGCCATGCTTCAGTCGTCGAGCGAGATAACATCATCGGTCGGGAGGTCTGCCGGAGCCTGGAGGTCCTCCGATGCGTCGTCCCACAGGGGACGGAAGGCCTCTATGGCCATGCGTGGAGGCTGTGGCACGAGGCGTGCAATGATCTTGCCGTGCCTGGTGACAGCAATCTCTTCGCCAGCTTCGACCTCAGCGAGAAAGGTGGAGAATCTGGCCTTTGCTTCGACGACGGTGATGCTTTTCATGGTGGTCTCCTGATATAATGACCATATGGTCATTATATCTGCGATTTGGGTCGCCGCAAAGGTACTTCCCGATCAGCGAAATACATCCGAGAGGCATGGGATTCACTAGCCTGTCTCGCATGAATGGGGCTTCCGCGTGCTGCTTCAGGCGCATTGTCCGACAGCGATGGTTTTGTATGAGCCCCTGGACCTTAGAATGATCGGACGGATTGCATAGGCCCTCCATCAGGCACCTTCTGCACCGGGATTTCTGCCAGTTTGCTGACTGTGGAAGGCAAAATAATTGCCAACTGAATGGCGAAACCTACTAATGCAGCTATTACACATGCCGCGGGCCCATACCAAGCTGCAATGCCGGCTGCGATCAGCGCACCAATGGGGCGTGCGCCAAACGTGAATGTCGTTATTACGGCGGACACGCGGCCGATCAATGCTTGTGAAGTAACTGCTTGTCGCAGTGTCGCCGTGGTAGCCGCCCAAATAACCGGACCGAATCCGAAAAAGAAGAAGCTAGCCCAAATGGTTAGCTCTGTCGGCAGCCATACAGACGTAGCCATCAATGCGGCCCCAATGACTCCGCCCACCGGCCCCAAAACGACGAGATTGCCAAATGTCAGAATCCTGCCGAGTCGTGGTGTAACTAATGCGCCGCATATCATACCGATGCCATATACGGCCATGGCCGTTCCAACGGCAGCCGCGTCCATATTGAGGTGGGACGCAGCATAGGGCACAAACGATGCTTGCAGTATGAACCATGATGTATTGAACATGACGGCGGTGAATAGGACCGGTCGAAGGTGGATGTTCCCAAAAGTGAAAGTGAAACCTTCTTTCAATTCCAAATATAGATTTCGCTTTGAAGAGGAAGGTGTTGCTATTGGGATCCTGATGATCCAACCAATTGCGCTAAGCGATAAGATAAGTGCAATCGCATAGGATGGAGCTCCGCCGACAGCTGCGTAGATTAGCCCCGCTATACTCGGACCGGCTGTAAACGCCACACTCCTGGCCAACTCTAAGCGACTATTGGCGACAGCCAGATTTTGACGGGACACGAGCAAGGGAGTAGTTCCGGGGACGGTAACGTTGTAAGCGACAGTCCCCGCAGCGCCGATGAAACTCAATACTGCTAAAGAAATCATGTCCAGTGACTCATTGATCAACAGTACGAGGATGATCGCAAAGCAGGATGCCCGGAGCATCTCTGCATTCATCAACATGGAACGGCGAGGAAGTCGATCAGCTAAGATCCCTGAGGGAATTGCAAGTAATAAAAAAGGTGCGCTCTGCACCATTTGAAGAAAAGCTGTTTCGCTAGCTGTTGCAGAAAACAGATAGACAGCCACCATGGGGGCCGTTGCCAATCCGACCTGCTCCGCCGACTGCGCGCAAACATTGGAAAAAGCAAAGTGCCGAAATAGACGATGTCTGTGATCCATTACTTGTCTTGTTGGTGTGGTCGATATCGAGTGCAGCAGAAAAAAACGATGCACGCGACATGTTTTCACAGGGATTTTTATTAATCGCTCTGTTTTTTGCTATCGAACTTGAAAGTTAACTTGTATTGGAATGAGGCTAGATATGGGGCTCGTAGGCATCGCTCCGGGTTTTTACTGTCAAGAGGCTGCCTCAGTGGCGTGAGACGTTGCGTCAGCGGTTGAATTGCCCCGGCTTGTTCGAACCCGGGGCAATTCATTTCTTGTTAAAACACGTCTGCATCAGCAATTTAAAGATCCCATTGTGCGGTATAGGTAATAATCCAGCCTGCCTTTCGATAGCGTGGAGCAGTTCTTGAGCGAAAACAAAGTCCCTAAAAGAAGTATTCTTGCAGCAGTGATCGGCAATGCCCTGGAATGGTATGACTTCCTGGTCTTTGCCTTTATGACACCTATTGTTGCAAAGCTGTTTTTCCCCAGCAATCCAGCCAATCCCGACGACAGCATCAACCAGATTCTGCTGACGACGGCGGTATTTGGCGTCGGCTTTTTCATGAGGCCTGTCGGCGGCATCGTGCTGGGCATCTATGGCGACCGCAAGGGCAGAAAAGCGGCGATGGTTACCGTGACGGGATTGATGGCCGTGGCCATTGCCGTCATTACATTGGCGCCAACCTATGCTGCGGTCGGGATTCTCGCCCCGTTGTTGATCGTCATCGCCCGCTTGCTGCAAGGATTCGCAGCGGGCGGCGAGTTCGGCACCTCGACGGCCTTGCTGATTGAATTGGCGCCGCCTGGCAAGCGCGGCTTCTACGGCTCTTGGCAGATGACCGGACAGATGATTGCGCTGCTGCTTGGCGCTATGGTCGGGACGCTTATCACTGATATTTTTAGCCAAGAAGAGCTCATGGCGTGGGCCTGGCGTATCCCGTTTGCTTTTGGGCTTCTGATCGTTCCTGTCGCGATCTATATCCGCCGCCATGTCGACGAGCCGGAGACCTTCAAGCGTCTGGTGGCTGCCAAAGCCGCCGGCACCGTCAAAGAAATGGGCTTGATGGAGATGCTTCGCACCCATGCTCGCGAAACGCTGACAGGCATGGGACTGGTGGTGACTTGCACGGTTTCCATCTACATCACGTTCACCTACCTCATCACTTTTTCCACGGTCACGCTGAAACTTCCACTGCATGACACGTTCTTGGTTCAGATGGCAGGCGCCGCCCTCATGGTGGTGTTGATGCCGTTCATGGGGGCTTTGTCGGATCGCATAGGGCGGCGTCCGCTACTGATCACGTCGTTGCTCGGCTATCTGGTCATCCTCTATCCGCTTTATGCATGGTTGGTTGCAGAACCCAGCATCGGGAAACTGCTGACCGTTCAGCTAATCATCAGTTTGTTTGTTTCAGCGTTCTTTGGCGTTTTCTCGACGGTCATGGCAGAACTGTTCCCTGCCAACGTCCGTTCGGCCGGTATGTCCATGGCGTACAACATTGCGGTCATGGTCTTCGGCGGCTTTGCGCAATTCATTGTGACTTGGCTGATTCGCGCGACGGGTTCAGCCATGTCGCCTGCGTATTACGTGATGTTTGGTGTCGTACTCGGTGTGATTTCCGCTTTCATGATTAAAGAGCGGGCACACGAGACGCATATCGACAATCATTAAGAAAGGAGTTGTCTGACTCGATGCACCGCAAGCCCCGCCGGCTTCAGTGCGGGGTGGGGGCATCAGCAATCCCGCCGCGAGATAGTACGCAGTTGGCAACCGAAACCACTACAATCCTGCCATTGCCACCTCGAACGAGTTGCCATGATTGCCCTGTCTCGCAAATCCAGCAATTCTCGTCCAGGCCAGGGGCGGCCCGCTTCGAATCACGGAACCCACACCACCGTGCACACCTATGCGATGGTGGAGCGGTCAAACCATCTTGACTTCGATATTCGAGACCAGAGCCTGCGTGCGCCACTCACACAGCCGCACAAGCATGAGTATTTCCAGATCCAGGTAAACCTCGCTGGAGATTCACGGCACCACGTGGGCAGCATCACGCGGCCGTTCATCGCGCGAACGCTGAGCTTCGTGTTGCCGCATCGCATGCATGTGGTGCCGCATCCGCCCGGTGCGCGCTGGTTGGTGATCAACTTCAGCCAGCGCTTCTTGCGGCCAGATCTGGATGTGGATCCGTTGGACCTGGAAGATGTGCCACTCACTGTCGCGCCTGAGTTGGCTCCATTTCAGTTTCAGGAACATTTGGATTTCACATTCGACGAAGCCACCTTCAACGAGGTGCTCGGGCTCATCGCGATCATGCAACACGAGAACATCACGCGCCGCCTGGCGTCGCTCGCGCGCATCCGCGGCTGCCTGCTGCAATTGCTCGCACTGACATGCCAGCAGTGGGAAAGCGAACTGCGCGCTCTGGCCAACACACATGCCCAACAGAGCAGCCGCCGTGCTGCGTTAGCGCGCGTTCTGCGTTATCTGCGCGACGAGCTCGCGCAAGAGCCCACGCTAGCTGATGCTGCCCAGGCCGCGAGCCTGTCGCCGAACTATCTCGCTCACCTTATTAAAAAGGAAACTGGCAAGACATTCACCGACTTGCTCACCGAACGGCGATTGGCACTCGCACAGGAGCTTTTACTCACAACCAGTCAACGCATCAGTGAGGTTGCTCGGCGGTGCGGTTTCACTGACGAGGCCTATTTCGCGCGGCGCTTTCGCCAATGGTATGGAACGAGTCCTCGCGCATGGCGAGACGCACAGAGGCAAGCACTGGGTTAGTCGAGGTTATGTCCAAGTCTTGCGCGGAATTGTCCGGTTTTTGAACGGCACATGAATCTACACTCGGGACGATAACTATCACCTGAGGAGACTGCTACATGAATCGACGAGACGCCTTGATGATATCTACCGCATCCATTGGCGGTGTATTGACAGCAGGTTGCGCCAGCGTAGCCGCTACGTCTGCCCAGCGTACCCCCTTCACCGTACCGCAACCCTCCGTTCCGATCGCTGGCAGCGACGAAGTCTTCCCCGTTCATCGCATCTACTGCATAGGCCGCAACTACGCGGCGCATGCACGTGAAATGGGATCGGATCCTACGCGCGAACCGCCGTTCTTCTTTCAAAAGCCCAGTGACGCGGTGCAGGTCGTGCCGCCCGGCCAGACCGTGGATCATCCATACCCCAGCCTCACGCGCAACTATCACTACGAGGTGGAACTGGTGGCGGCACTGCAGAGTGGTGGCCGCAACATTCCTGTCGAGCAGGCGCTGCAGCATGTCTATGGCTATGCCGTTGGCTTGGATATGACCCGGCGAGATTTGCAGAGCGACATGAAGGACCAGAGGAAACCGTGGGAGATCGGCAAGTCCTTTGATCTATCAGCGCCCATCGGACCCATCCATCGCGTGGCACAAACCGGCCAACTTGAAAAGGGGGCGATCACGCTATCCGTAAATGGCGTAGTCAAGCAGAGCGCCAATCTTAATCAAATGATCTGGAGTGTGGCCGAGCAGATCAGCAAGCTGTCCGAAGCCGTCGAATTGAAGGCCGGAGACCTGATTTATTCGGGCACACCCGAAAACGTAGGTCCGGTCGTGCGCGGCGATGTCATGGTCGCGCATATTGATGGTCTGCCGGATATTTCGCTCAAGGTCGTCTGAATCAGTGGGCGCCGCAGCGTCAGGGTGAATACGGCGCAAGCATACGATAGCGGCTCTGCATTCCTCACAGCCGCTTACAGAGCCATGGCACTGGTGTGGTGAATATAATTTCCAGGTATGTTGCACACCGTCATGTGAACCTGTGCTGCCAGGCGCCCGCTGAATGCATCCCGGCGGGCTCCAGGGCATCGGGTGATCGTCTATTCACCATGGAGCCGAATCGTGTCAAAAATTGGTGTAAAGCTTCGCGAACTTCGTCGCCGGCGTGACCTGGGCGTACGCGAATTGGCCAGCCGCTCCGGCGTTTCGCATTCTTCGATCTCGTTGATAGAGCGAGACAAGATCAGTCCGTCCGTGGACACGTTGAGTGCCATTCTGGATGCGCTCGGAACGACGCTGGTGGGCTTCTTCTCCGAAATTCAAAGCATGACGGCCTATTCTCCCTTTTATCGAGCAGAAGACTTTGTCGAGATAGGAAAAGTGGGAAGGGTTTCGTATCGAATGCTGGGGATCAACCATCCCAATCGTGATCTCCTGATGCTGCATGAAACCTACGCCCCTGGCGGAGAGTCCGGCGATGCTTTTTCCCATTCGGCTCAAGAGGCTGGCGTGGTGACTCGAGGAGCGATCGAGCTGACCGTTGGCGAAGAAGTGCAAATCCTCCGCGTTGGCGATGGATACTATTTTGACAGCAGGCGGCCCCACCGATTCAGGAATGTGGACGAGGGCGAGAGCCAGATTGTCAGTGCGGTGACCCCGCCCACATACTAGCGATGTTTGGTGAATGACCACTCAACATGGTCGGCCATTCCCGCCGTCAAATTGCATGTGTGTGGTCGAAATACTTGACGATCCGTAGTTTCCCCAGCGACATCCCCTTGGCACTTTTCTATAGTGCACATTCCTGACAGTTCATTCTCCATGGCGAGTCTGGCCAGGAAAATACCTATAACTCGGCGGTGTCGTGCAGTCAGTCTGTCTCAACCGCCTTCTTGGGGAAAGCGCATGAGTATTCGTCCGTTTACTGCGGCTATTGCAATCGTGATGCTTGCTGCGCCATTGACGGCATCATTGGCCCAGGCTGATTTCCCGTCCAAGCCCATTCGACTCATCGTACCGTTTCCACCAGGAGGAACGACCGATGTGGTGGCACGCGCGGTGGCGGATCCGTTGGGGAAAATCCTGGGTCAACCCGTAGTGGTGGAGAACCGTAGCGGCGCGGCCGGCCGTATCGGCACGGAGTATGTGATCCGGGCGCCCGCGGATGGATACACGCTGGGCATTGCAACGGTCAGCTCGCACGCCGTCACCCCCGTTGTGTACAGCGATATCTCTTATAACGTTGAGCGCGACTTGGCGCCTATTACCCGCCTAGCCTCCGTCCCCAATGTGCTGACGGTAAGCAAGTCACTAAAGGTGGACGATCTCTCGAGCTTCATCAAGGCTGTCCAAGCCCATCCCGGGCGGTATACCTATGGCTCTGCGGGTTCTGGATCCGAGGCGAACATGATGGGAGAACTGTTCAAACTGACGACCAAAACAGACATGCTGCACGTCCCGTATAAAGGATCAGCGCCTGCGCTGCAGGATGCATTGGGCGGGCAGATTACAGCAGTCTTCGACAACCTGCCGTCCTCGTTGCCATACATCTTGAGTGGCGACCTGCAGGCGTTGGCGGTTGCCGCGCCTGAGCGAGTCTCCTCTATCCCCAATGTGCCGACTTTCAAGGAGGCGGGCGTTCCCGAGTTGAATGACGCCTCGTGGTTTGGTTTGGTCGCCCCTGCGGGAACCCCGCCGGAGATCGTAGAGCAGATCTATCAGGCCACGAAACAAGCGCTCGCCACGCAAGAGGTCAAGACACGTCTTGGCGGATTCTCTGCAGTTCCCGTGGGAAACCGGCCCGAAGCATTCGCTGCTCAATTAAAAGAGGAAATTGAGAAGCAACGAGCAACTGCCAAGCGCGCAAATATCGTCCTTCACTAATCATTTCATCGACCCATGAAACATCGCGCCTACCGCATTCTCGTCGCACAGCTTTTCCAGGAGACGCACGGCTTTACTCCCGTGTTGACGCCGATGTCTGCTTTTGAGTTCGAGCATGGGGCAGAAATGTTAAGCGCGAATCGCGATGCTGATTCCGTATTGGGTGGAATGTTGCGCGTCTTCGCCTCGAACCACTGTGAAGTGATTCCAACGCTGGCGGCTCGTGCGCGGCCGGGTGGGCGCGTGGAGGAAGACAGCTATCGATATATCAAGGAAGTCATTCTCGCCGGCGCAAAAAACAAGGGCTTCGATGCGATCGCATTATGTCTGCACGGTTGCACGCAAACAGAAAGTCTGGATAGTGCAGAGCTGGATCTCTTGAGCGCGTTGCGCGAGGTCGTGGGGCACGACATGCCTATTGTGGCAGGCTTCGATCTGCATGCGAACGCCATTCCTCAGATGTTGAGGCTCTTGACGTTTTGCTCAGCATATAAAACTAATCCCCACGGTGATGCAGGGGATACAGGCGAGCGCGTCGCGAAAGAATTGCTGAAAATTCTCGATGGCACATCAACGCCACGCGCCGCTTATGCACATGTGCCGATGCTGACCAGAGGAAACGATGAAACCACGCATGGTCCATTGGCTATCCTTCATCGGCAGGCCAGAGATTCTATTCTGGAAAATGTTGGCTTGATTGACGCATCCCTGTTCAATGTAAATCCGTTCATTGACGGTAAAGGGGTAGGGCAGAGTGTGCTCGTGTATGCTCAGCCGGGCAGTATCGATCAAGCTAGTACGCTAGCTCGGGATTTGGCCCAAGGTCTCTGGGACGCCAGAGACCTGTTTCAGCACACCTTGCCTGGGCTCGAAGAGGTTCTTCGGGCCCACGAGGGCAGTACTGAAAAGCTCACGCTAGGCGATTTCGGCGATCGCGTGCTGGCCGGCGCTCCAGGCGATAGCGTGTACCTCTTGGAAAGCGTGCTTGCTCATTCCAGAAAGCGGGTGGTTGCCGTAGTGACTGATCCCGTCGCCTACGAGGCGTGCGTTGGCTACGGCGAGGGTGCAGACGTGGAGATCTCAGTCGGAGGCCGTCTTTCGCCCGACTGCACGCCGATGATCGCTCGCGGACGAATCTCCAGACTGGGAGACGGGGCCTACCGCAATCGTGGCAAGTTCATGCGAGGGGCCACTATGCGGCTTGGGCCCTATGCCGTGCTGGAAAGCGACCGTTATCAGCTGCTCATTACGAGAGAGGCTGTGATGTCCCAGGACCCCGGCTGCTACCTGGACGTGGGAATAGATCTGGATTCGGCCGACGTCATCGTGACGAAATCCGGGTATCACTTCAAGCTTGCCTTCGACGTGTTCGGCCCATGCCTGTGTATCGAGACGCCGGGCTATAGCGGATTCCATCCGGAGCGGCTGCCATTCTCGTTGGCGCGACCTATTTATCCGGTAGACCCCATTTCTTTTGCACCTGAGGTCATGACCTGGACACCTCCGCAGCGCCCTTCCCATTGACTCAATCCCGGCTCCCTCACTGATGAAAAACCTGATCGGCGACGTATCCAGCAGCGCGCGCATCCTACCTGATCTCGACGGCGAGAAACTATTCATCTCCCGCGCAGAAGGGCCATACGTCTGGGACAAGGCCGGAAAACGCTATGTCGATACCGCGCTGGGCTTTGGCGCGATTCTGCTTGGGCATTCTCCCTCAACCGTTGTGGAGGCAGTATCCGCGGCACTGCATTCAGGCGCCGCCCCGTCATTTGCGCATACGCGTGAGCACCCCGCTGCGACCATGCTCGCCAATTACACAGGTGCCTTGAGTAAGGTGATGTTCACGAATTCGGGCAGCGAAGCGGTACACCTGGCCTGTCGCGCCGCTCGCGCCTATACGGGCAAGCCTGTCATCGCGAAGATGGCGGCGGGATTCGATGGCTGGTTTGACGAGATCACGCTGGCAAATGTCGGCACGCAGGAGGCGGTGTTTACGGCGGGACAGCGCCCCCTGACGGGCCGGACCACTGTGCTGCGATTCAACGACGAAGCCGATCTCGAGCAGCTCTTTCGTGAACGTCATGATATCGCCGCCATTCTGTACGAACCGATGTTGGCAAATGCGGGATGCATCCTGCCCAAGCCTGGATACCTTCAAAAGGTACAAGACGTCGCGCGAAAACACGGAGCGCTGTTGATCAGCGATGAGGTGCTCATGGGATTTCGCTTGCACGCGGGACTGACCTCCCATCTTTGGGGACTGGATCCCGATATTGCGACGGTCGGAAAAGCGATTGGCACCGGCGTACCAGTGGCTGGCGTCGTGGGTAAGCCGCATATTCTTGCTCCTTTTGAGGAGGGCAGAGTGGCAAGAGGTGGAACGTATAGTGGAAATCCTCTTGCATGCGCAGCGTTGATAGCCACCCTTTCCGCGCTTGGACAGAAAGACTACGTCGAACTCAATCGTCGTGGAGAAGGCCTGCGAACAGCGTTGGAGACTTCTTTTCGGGAGAAAGGAATCGACATTGGGACCTCTGGCTTCGGAACGGTTTTCAGCATCTGGCCTGGGCCGCGAGTCCCGGAAAACTATCAGCTGGCATCCACGACGGCAGACAGTCCCTTTTCGAACGGCCTTCATCTGGCATTACGCAGGCATGGGCTGCTGATGATGCCGTCGGCATACGGCCGCCTGTATCTCTCGTTTTCACACGACGATGCAGTCGTGGAGCAGATGCTGAAATCGTTCGAGAACGCCGCGGAGGAATTGAGCCAACAGATAAAATAATGAGGCAAAGCTCCCGTTAATTGGGTGCCAAAATACGCCAGAGCCCCGACCCGCGACCGCAGCCGCTCGAGCCAATTGTAGTAACCTCGTCTGCGGCGGCCGTCTGTCCGCCAGATCATATTCACCGTACGGAATTCAAAAGAAGCAGACAGTCTCGTCCACAACTCATCAAGGGGAAAACATGTTTCAACGCGTCTCCACATTTGCCGCTGCGGTAGCGCTGTCGGCGTGCGCAGGACTGGCTCACGCAGCGTATCCAGAGCAACCCATCACCGTTATTTCCCCTTTTCCGGCGGGCGGGGCTACCGACGTGCTCACTCGCATTCTGGCCAGCCGGATGAGTACAGCGCTGGACCAGAAAATCATCGTCGAGAACAAGGCAGGTGCTGGCACTACGATCGGCGCGTCCTATGTCGCGCGAGCGCAGCCCGATGGCTACACGCTGCTGATGGCCACCAATTCGACCTTGGTCACCAATCGCTATCTGTATAAATCATTGCCGTACGATCCTGATGCCTATGCTCCCATCGGCATGGTCGGAATCGGCCCAATGATTCTGCTATCCAACAAGAAAAACAATATTGCCAAAATCTCTGACATCGTGGCACAGGCAAAACAGCGTCCTGCTCAACTGACGTTTGCTTCTTTTGGGCCGGGAACGTCATCGCATCTGGCTGGCGAATTGTTCAGGCAAGAGGCGGGGGTTGATCTGTTGCACGTCCCGTTCAAGGGCGCGACACAAGCTCTGCCCGCCTTGATCAACGGCGATGTCGATGTGTTCTTCGACATGGTGGCCACGGGCATGCCTCAGGTTACGGCGGGCAAGCTGAACGTGCTGGGTATTACGAGCAAGAACCGCTTGTCCACCTTGCCGGATGTGCCGACGCTGGCGGAACAGGGCTATCCATCTTTCGACCTCAGTGCGTGGTTCAGCTTTGTCGCTCCACCCGGCACGCCTTCTGACGTGCTGACCACGTTGCAACAAGCATTGACCACGACACTGCAAGACCCAGTCGTACGCGAAAAAATGCTGGGCATGGGCATTGAGCCGCGTTCCGGAACGGCTGCCGAGCTCACCGAGCAGATTCGTGATGAGCAACCTATAGTGAAAAAACTAGTCAACCAAGCGAATCTGACGCCGCAGTGAACATGCATCGCGCACGTGACATTTGATGGTCATACGGCGCGATGTCCTTCCTTCGCCGGCTGATCTATTGCCCGATATCCTGCCCGTATTCCTGAAGCTTGCGCACGGCGATCTCATGATGTAATCGTTCAACCATCATGCCATCCAGGCTGATCACCCCGGCATTTGCGTTCTCGGGCAGGTCGTAGGCTGCCACTATCTTTTTCCACCAGGCAATTTGCCCTTCGTTGGGGCTGAATGCCTTGTTTACCGTTTCGACCTGAGCGGGGTGGATAATGGTTTTTCCATTCATCCCCAGCGCGCGTGCGACTTCGCATTCTGCGCGTAGTGCGTCTGTGTTCTTGATATCGTTAAGCACGCCGTCGATGACCGCCATATCGAACGATTTTGCCACCAGCATGACGTGGCTAAACCAGGGCATCAGATTGCGGCGGTCTTTGCCGGGATCGATATCGCTGTCCTTGACGAGGTCATTGGTGCCGAGGACCAAGCATTCGAGGCCAGAATTTTTGCCTTGCTCTACGATGTGTTCCAGTCGAAGGATACCCAGCGGGTTCTCTACCATGCTCCATATCTTTGGCGCCCGACCTTTGCCTGCAGAGATTTCCACATACGTGTCATGTATATGCTGTGGCGTCGTGACTTTGGGCAAGAGCACCGCGTCAGGCATGATCTGGGCAACGGTGGCGAGATCGTCTTTCCAGTACTCCGTGTCATTGGCATTGACGCGTATGACCAGATACTTTCCCTGAAAACTGGCGCGCTCCTTTGTCAGAAACTCGGCGAGTCCGGATCTCGCATGTGCCTTCTGTTCCGGAAAAACACTGTCTTCCAGATCAAAGATGACTGCATCGACGTGCAGGGTTGCCGCCTTACGCATGGCCTTTTCGTTGATGGCGGGTACGTAAATAACGCTGCGTAGTTTTCTGTTCATATCGTTCAGGAAGGGTTTTTGGCTCGCTTGATAGTATGCCAGACGTGGTTTCGCTACCCTCGTTCTCGCTATGCCTCGACAGCGGGTTGAAAGTGCATTCCGGAGCAGCCCCTGGAGCTTTTTAGGCGCATGGATTAAAAAGGAAGAATCCCCTTTGGAGACGCCACCCATGAACCGCTCACTAACGTCCCTATCTCCCGAAACACAAGCTGATGCCGCTTGGCTTGCCCGAGTTCATCTTGCCGCAGCGAATCGGCTCGCCGTCCATGATCAATTGGAAGAAGGCATCGATAACCATTTCACCATGATGGTGCCCGGATATGAAGACCGCTACCTGGTGCTGCCATTCGGCCGCCATTGGTCGGAGGCTCGGGCCAGCGATCTCATCGTTTTCGACGAGCGCGGACAGGTGTTGGAAGGCGAAGGAGACTTGGAGCTGAGCGCATTCTGTATCCATGCACCGCTGCACCGGATCACCGGCGCCAAGGTCATCCTGCACACGCACCAAACCTGGGCGCTGGCACTGAACATGTTGGAGGACAACCGTCTACTGCCATGCAGCCAGACAGCGGCGTTTTTCACCAAAAACATTGCGTATGACGATGGCTACACGGGACTGGCAGATACCCTGAGCGAGGGAGAGCGCCTGGCTGCCCTGATTGGCGACAAGCAGGTGCTCTTTATGAAAAATCACGGTGTGCTGGTGGTCGGTGATACCGTAGCGCAGGCATACCGCCGTCTTTACAAGCTCGAGAGAGTCTGCAGGGCTCAGATACTGGCGATGTCGGCAGGCAGGCCCCTTTCGGTGCTGCCGGACGCGCTCGTCGACAGGGTGGACACCCCCAACCCTAAAGACAGCCACTCGCGCGCTGAACGTGAGAGGCTTTATTTCGAGGCCATGATGCGCGTGTTGGATCGGGTCATGCCTGGCTACGCCGAGTAAAGTCCCGGCTGCGCACGCTCATCCGCCACGGTGGCTCCGTGCTTTAGGCTGGTTTACGAAAGTCATTCTCGACCCAAGCCGTGGCTGTGCTCAGCGTGAATTTGTAGTTCGGCGCGACTGTCACTTCCGCAATGGTTTCGCCGTATTCATCCACGGCGCTGAGTACTGCAAACGGCTGATCTTCGTCCGGAACGATGTCCAGTTTGATCGTCAGTGTGACCTCCGGCGTTGTCACCCTGATGCTCTTGTGCAACTGCGCGTGCAGTTGTTGCTCGTGCCTGCGGATCACCTCGGATGCCGTCTTGACCAAGGTGCGAAAGGCGGTGGGGTCCAAGGGTTTAGGGTTCTTTTTGTCCCGTCCCATCGTCCAGGGACCCACCAGCGCCGGTTCGGACTCGCCCTCGCGGGTCATCTCGACGGCCCAGCCGTCGTCCTCCTCGTTTTTGATGACACGCGCCGTCCAGCCGTTGTCACGCCATAAGTGCGATTCGTGGATGCTGTCGTCTGTAGTGTCTACGCCCTCGTTCTCGAGGGCGGCCGTTTCGTAGAGTGTGGCCACAGTGGATGTTCCGTGTTGCGATGCCAGTCATCCAAAGTGGATACTGAAAATTCGTCTGCCATTATCGCAGAGTGGCCTCATCTCTCTCTTTGTTAGTTGACACAACGGAACCCAATAGCCGGGGCGCGCACGTTCGAATTTCCAGCTGTGCGCTGACGGACCGCACTGATCTCCTACAAGATTACAAGATAGATAATACGAATCAGTCGTATTAATAGTAAGATGGCGCCCTTGTGAAAATTCTCGGATTATGGAATGCGGCGCGTCATCCTTTCGGCATGTTTACTGAACACAGCAGTTCCCGTAGTGCTGGCTGACGAAGTCGGCGCGACTGGTTCCGTGGAGCTGGAGGCGGTCAGCGTCTACGGCGACACGGAGCGCGCCGACGGGCCGGTGATAGGCTATCGGGCCACCCGTTCCGCGAGCGCCACACGTACTGACGCGGCCCTGCATGAAGTGCCGCAATCGATTAGCGTGGTGCCGCGTGACGTGGTCCAGGACACCAATGCGACGCGCTTGGAGCAGGTGCTGGATTATGCAGGCGGCGTGGGCCGCGCAAACAACTTCGGCGGACAAGGGCTGACTACGGTGACTGTGCGTGGTTTCACCACCGGCGAGTACTACCGTAACGGCTTTCCGATCAATCGCGGCTATCCTAACGCGCCCGATTCCTACACCCTGGAACGCCTGGAGGTGATTCGCGGCCCGAACACGAGCCTGTATGGTCGTGGTGACCCTGGTGGTACGTTCAATGTGGTAACCAAGCAGCCAGAAGCCGAGTCGAGCGTGACGGTAGGCACGCAGTTCGACACGCATGGTATGCGCCGCGCCACGATTGACTCGACCGGCGCCCTTAACGAGGACGGCAGCCTGACCTACCGCGTCAACGCGCTCGCCGAGGGCGGCAATACCTTTCGCGACGACGTCAGCACCGAACGTTACGGCGTCTCGCCCGTTATCAGCTGGCAGCCAAATGCGGCCACCCGCATCACCCTCGAAGCCGAGATGATCCGTAACAACCATCCGCTGGACCGCGGCCTGACCCGCTATCCCAATCAAACTGGGCGCGCTTCGCGCGACACCAATGTCTGGGAGACCGGCACTGACAACAAGCTGCACAACGACAATAACGTGGTGCAGTTGCGCTTCGAACACGCACTTAATGATAATTGGAAGCTTGGCGGAGGCGCGCAATGGCTGGATGGCACGCTCAAGGGCAATGCCGTGGAGGCCAACGCGCTGCAGGCCGATGGCCGCACGCTAGGACGGAATTTCAACTACCGCAAGCTTGATTGGACTGATCGAGACCTCCAGCTCAACCTGACTGGAAACTTCAGCACGGGCAGGCTGCATCACACTCTGCTGGCCGGCGTAGAGCTCGAGGACTATGACTATCAGTCGATCATCCAGCGCTCTGCTGCCGGCGCCAACGCCTACCCTATCGACCTCTATGATCCGGTACTAGGCCAACCGCGTCCCGCGCTCACCCGCACCACCACGCATGACAAGGAAAATTTGAAGACCTGGGCCGCGTTCGTGCAAGACCAGGTGGCCATTACCGAGCGCTTCAAGCTGCTGGCGGGATTGCGGTTTGAGCGCTTCGAACACACTTACCGCGATCGCTTGCCCACTGGCAGCAGTTGGCAGACCACTGACTCGGCCATCACACCACGCCTGGGTGTTCTTTACGATCTGACCGACACGCTCGCCATATACGCGAACACCGCGCGTTCCTACAAGCCGAACACGGGTGCGGATCGGCAAGGTAATGGCTTTGACCCCGAGGAGGGAGAGTCGTTTGAGGTAGGCGCCAAATGGGAACTCCTCGATGGCCAACTAAGCCTGGATTTCGCGGCCTATCAGATCGACAAAACGAACGTGCTGACGGTCGATCCGGCTGACTCCACCTATCGAGTAGCGGCCGGCGAGGTTCGCAGCCGAGGTTTCGATCTCAACATAGCCGGAAACATTACCCGTGAATGGCGCATGATCGGCGGATACTCGTTCGTGGACGCCAAAGTCACCCGCGACAACACGCTGCCCAGGGGCACGCGGCTGGCCAATATCCCACGCAACTCGTTCAGCTGGCTCAACATGTACGAGTTTCACGAAGGACCCGCGCGAGGGCTAGGTCTGGGCGTCGGAGTGCGCTATGTGGACGATCGAGCCGGCCAGACTGCGGCATCGTCTTACACCATGGATTCCTATGTGGTGGTGGATCTCTACAGCTTCTACCAGGTTAACAAGAACCTGCGCGTGAACCTGGATGTGACCAACCTGTTCAATCGCAATTACGACGAGGGCGCTTTCAACAGCTATGTCTATCCAGGCGCGCCGCGTACCGCGCAATTGGGCATCAGCTATACCTACTGACACGCGGCAAGCCGAGCTCGCCGCGTGCTTTGCGTCTATGAATGCGTAATGTTCGTCCCCAACACTTTCATGCACTCGCGCATGAAAGCGGCCAGGCCCGTCCAGCCCTTGGCCGACACCATGGTGCCATCCACATAGGCTTCGTGTGGCTTCACGTCGATGTAAGTGCCTCCGGCCAGGATGACTTCGGGTTCGCAGGCACCGAGCGCGGCGACCTTCTTTCCGCGGATCACCCCTTCGACGGCGACGAGAATCTGCACCCCGTGGCATATGGTGAAGATCGGTTTTTTAGCCTCATGGAAGTGACGCACCATGGCCTGGATCCGCTTGTCCGTGCGGATGTATTCCGGACCGCGGCCGCCCGCGCAATATACCGCGTCATATTCTTCGACGTTCACCTCGGAGAACGTCTTGTTGATTTCGGCCAGATGGCCAAATCGCTCGATATAGGTTTGATGCCCCTCGAAATCGTGCAGTGAGGTCTGGATCATTTCGCCCGCTTTCTTGTCGGGGCAGATCACATGGACGGTATGGCCTACGGCCTCCATTCCTTGCTGGAACACATAGATTTCATATTCTTCGGTGAATTCACCGCAGAGCATCAGAATTTTCTTGCCACTCATTTGGTTCTCCTTTTGGCTGTTGTCACGACCGGATGGTGGTCCGGCCACCTGTCGTCAGAATGGGCTGTCAGGGAAATAGAACTGGTCGGCGTTCTCGGGGGTGATCAATGGCGCGTCGAGTTTGAAATTGCCACGCATCGGCGCTTGACCGCTGAGCTGGGCCGCCGTCATATAGATCGCCGATTTGATCATCGACGGCGGATAGGGGGTTGAGATGGGGGTGACCGGGTTCTTTGCCTTTACCAGTTCGATCACGTCCTTCATGCCGTTGCCGCCCAGCGCGTATTTGATCTCGGTACGACCGGATTGCTTGATTGCTTCCAGCACCCCCAGCAGCATGTCGTCGTCATTGGCCCAGACGGCGTCGATCTGGGGATACTTGGCCAGATAGTCCTGCATCAGCGTAAAGGCCTGATCCTGGTTCCAGTTGGCATACTGAATATCGAGTATCTTGATGTCTGTGCCCTTGATGACGTCGGTGAACCCCTTGATGCGTTCATCGTCAATGACGGTCGGAATGCCGCGCAGCACGACGATTTTTCCTTTCTTGCCCAACTTTTCCGCCAGCCACTTCGCCGTGTTCGCGCCGACGGCGATATTGTCACCCGCGACATATAGATCCTGAATCGTGGGATCCGTCAGGCCGCGATCCACGACTGCGATAAAGGCGCCACCTGCCTTGACCTGGGCGACAGGGCCGGTCAGCTCTTCTGAGGTGAACGGCAGGATGACCAACGCATCGAGGTTTCGGCCGGCGGATAGGTCTTCCAATGCCGACACCTGCGCAGTCGCCGAAGGCGATGTCTTTACCACGACGTCGATATTCGGAAATGCGGCTTTTATCTCTTTCGCAGCCTGTTCTGCGTGATAAACAACGCCTCCTGTCCAGCCATGGGTGGCCGCCGGGATGGAAACGGCGATGGTCTTTTTGCTTTGTGCCAAAGCACTGGTTGCGGTACATGCCATAAGGCTGACTGCCAGCATGGCGAGCGCACGCTTGGTCATGGATGTCATTTTGTCTCTCCTGATTATGGTTGTCATTTCATGTCTACTCTGAAGGCGTCCATCCTTCGTCGTGATGGTTATTTGATGAAGCGGTGGGCCAGCATGGCGAGGATGATGATTACGCCTTGTACGGCCGCGACGAGGTATTCCGAAACCATGTTGGATAGCACCATCAGATTGGCGATCATCTCCAGAATCAATGCACCGGCGACGGTTCCCCAGATTCGCGCCTTGCCTCCTCGAAGTAATGTGCCGCCGATCACAACGGCGGTGATGACCTGCAGTTCCCACAGTTGGCCTGTCGTCGGCGTCGCGGCGCCGAGTCGAGGGATGTAGCAGATCGCCGCAATGGCGACACATAGCCCCTGTATCACAAAGGCAATGGTGCGGACCTTCGTGACCGAAATGCCCGAAAAGCGAGCCACATCGGCATTTGAGCCGACGGCCATGCAACGGCGCCCGTATTTTGTCCGGTACAGAATGAAGGCCCCGACCAGGGCGACGATCAGTGTGATGGCCACTGGTATCGGAATGCCCAGCACATCGCCGAAATAGACGGGCCGGTAGGGTTCGCGTAGCGCCCGGGCCATCGGGATCGAACCACCATCGGACATCCACGTGATCAGGGCACGAAAGATTCCCATCGTGCCAAGCGTGGCGATAAAGGGTTCGATCTTGCCCACCGTCACGATCAGCCCATTGAGCAGCCCACAGGCCGCACCAACCAGGATCCCCACGACCGCACCGACAAAGATGGCGTTTGCTCCGATCGATGGCTCAAGCCGGTTCATCGTCAGAATCATGATGCCCGTCACGAATGCCATCATCGACCCGACCGACAAGTCGAGACAGCGAGACGAGATCACAAACGTGGCGCCCACTGCGATGATGGCAATGAACGCCGATCGCGTGACGACGTTCGCCATATTGGTGCCGGTCGCGAAGTTCGAGTTCAGCACCATGCCAGCCAACATCACCACGGCCAGCGCGATGAAGGGACCCATAGCGGCCCAGCGGATGCGCCGTGGCGCTTTAATGATCGCGATATGCGTCGTCGCGCTTGTCATTCTCGTCTCCTACCTTATTTATCGTTATGTGGTCTTGCAGATCTGTCTCGTACGCGTTCGCACTGGTGGCCGCATAGACGACGTTATGCTCGGTAATCTGGTCGCCAGTGAGTTCGGCGGCGATGCGTCCTCCACGCATCACCAGAACCCTGTCTGCCAGGCCGACAAGCTCCGGCAGCTCTGATGAGATCACGATGCAAGCTTTATTCGATCGAACCAGGTGATCGATGAAGTCGTAGATCTGGCTTTTGTTGCCGATGTCGATGCCGCGTGTCGGCTCATCGATGATGACAACGCAAGGGTCGGTCATCATCACCTTTGCCAGCAGCAGCTTTTGCTGGTTGCCTCCGGACAGTTGACCCGCATTCAAATGGACCGATCGGGCGCGAATGTCGTAGTCGCGAACGGCCTTATCCAGCGCAGCGGCCTCTTTGTCGCGATTCAGCGCAAGGCGCGGATGGATCCGGTCGAGCGCTTGTAAGGTCAGGTTCGGGGCCAGCGGCTCGTCCAGCAGAAGCCCCTTTCCCTTGCGGTCCTCGGTGAGATAAACCAGCCCCAGTTCTCGCCAGTCCTTGACAGAGCGGTGCTCCACCGCATTACCCGCCAGCTCGATTCGGGCCGCCTCGGCGGGCCGCAGGCCCATCAACCCTTCAAACAATTCGGTCCGGCCAGAACCGATCATGCCGCCGATACCCAGTACCTCGCCGCGACGAACCGCCAGGCTCGCTTGAACCGCGCCGTGATCGACCGATAGCTGTTCGACCGCCAGCAGTGGTGTGCCTGACGGCTGCGGGCGTTTAGGGGGATACAAGACGTCGAGTTGGCGACCGACCATGAGCTCGGCCATGCGGCGTTGCGACAGGTCAGCCGCCGGCCATGTGCCGATCATCTTTCCATCGCGCAGCACGGTGACGCGGTCGGCCAGTGCTTCGACCTCGTCCAGACGGTGCGAAATATATAGGACAGCGGCTCCTTGAGTCCGTAGCCCCCGGACGACTTCCAGCAATGCGGCGACTTCGTCGTTGGCCAGGACGGCGGTAGGCTCATCAAAAATCACGACCTTGCGTGGTTGCAGCAGAGCCCGGCCGATTTGTACCAACTGCCGCTGCGCCAACGGCAGGTCGCCCACATGGTCGCGCGGGTGGCAATGTGCGCCGATAGACGCCAGCACTTCGGCAGTGCGTCGGTCCATGTTTCGATCATCGATCAGGATGCCGCGCGACAGCTCTCGGCCAAGAAAGAGGTTCTCTGCAACCGTCAGATCCGGCGCCAGCAGGATTTCCTGATGCACTAGCACTACGCCCGCGGCCTCTGCTGCGGCAGCATCGGGGAAAACGATGGGCTGCCCCTGCATGAGCAGGTGACCCGCGGTGGGGCTCACGTAGCCGGCCAACAGCTTCATCAGCGTGGATTTCCCGGCGCCGTTTTCACCTATGACCGCGTGGACCTCGCCGGCGCGAATATCCAGCGTGACGTCGGACAGGACGGTGACCGGTCCATAGGCCTTCGTCAGCCCCTCCGCGGCAAGCGCTGCAGGGGTACGCGCTTTTACCGCCAACGGGATGGTGGCCGATAGCGATAGAGCGCCCACGGCATTCATTCGAAGGCCGCCATCAGCCGGTCACGTGAACACAGGATGTGTTCACGCATCGCCGTTTGCGCAGCGACCGCGTCCCCTGCTCGGAAGGCGGCCAGCAGCTTCTCATGTTCTTCCAGCGCCTCTTGGGTAACGCGGCTGTGGAACATCAGGCGAAACAGGTGCAGGTGGACATGCTGGTTGAAAAGCGTGGTGCGGATGACCTCGTTTCCCGCAATCCGCATGATCTCGTCGTGAAAGTGCGAGTCGATCCGAGCAAAGCGTGAATAACGGCTGGTCCGATCTATCGGCGTCCCGCCGTCCGCCATGTCGGCGGCAATGCTTTCAATATGGTCCAGTGCGGCGGGAGTCATATTGAGCGCCGCCAAACGTGCGCCTTCCGGCTCGACGAGCAAGCGAAAATTGAATAAATCCTCGAATTGCTTGCGGCCCAGTTGCGGAGCGGCGCTGTAGCCGATGAGGTGTGCCTTGTGGACCAACCCTTCGCGTTCCAGGCGCGAAAGGGCTTCCCGCACAGGTGTCTGTGAAACGTTCAGTTCTCGCGCGATCAAGTCGATGGGAATGCGGGCGCCAGGCGCGATGGCAAGCGACATCAGCCGTTCATTGATGGCGTCATAGACGTCATCGACCACGCTGGAGCGGCGTACGGATACACCGGTTTGAGTTTCTCGTTGTACAGCCATTTTGCTCGCGCACACCTTCTAAGTAGACCTTGACATGCTCAGATGGTGACAAATACCATATCGAATGTCAAATAAAATATCCTATAGGATATGATTTTAAGGCCCGGCACAACACCCGGATAGCGCGCAAACAGCGGCCAGCAGACAACGAACACAATGAGGGGACAGTGATGATGTATTTCGGTGCAATGAGATCGCCGGGCGAAGTGATATTTGGCTGCGGACAACGCAAGGCTCTGGGACTCGTGGCGAAACGGCTGGGGCAGCGGGCGCTGGTCGTCACAGACCAACGCCTCGCGGCGGATGCCGATTTCCAGGCCATGATGGTGGACTTGAAGACCAGCGGCCTGATCGTGCGAATCGAAAGCGGAACCTTGCCGGACGTGCCGGTCCGAGCTGCCGTCCTTGCTGCCGACGCGGCGCGCGAGTTTGCCGCCGACGTGGTGATAGGCGTCGGCGGAGGCTCTTGCCTGGACATGGCCAAATGCCTTGCATTGCTGCTGAGGCATGGCGGACAACCCCAGGATTACTACGGCGAACTGAAGGTGCCTGGCCCAATTCTGCCGGTGATCGCCATCCCGACGACTGCCGGAACCGGGTCAGAGGTCACCCCGGTCGCCGTCCTGTCAGATGACCAGCGCACACTCAAGGTGGGTATCTCCAGTCCGTATCTGATTCCCACGGTAGCGATCTGCGATCCTGAGTTGACGTTGACTTGTCCGTCGACGTTGACCGCTATCGCCGGCGCTGATGCGCTGACTCATGCGATCGAGGCTTTCACTGCCGCGCGTCGCGAGGTGGCTCCAGGCTTGACTCAGGAAAGGGTGTTCATCGGCAAAAATGCCATATCAGATCAGTTTGCGCTGACCGCGATCTCATTATTGTGGCAAGGACTCGAGACTGTTTGCGCCGATGGCGGCAACTTGGCCGCCAGGTCTCAAGTCATGCAGGGGGCGACGTTCGCGGGCCTGGCTTTTGGTGTCGCCGGAACGGCCGCAGCCCATGCCATTCAATATCCCGTTGGGGCCGTTACCCACACCGCGCACGGTGCAGGGGTAGCCTGCTTGATGCCTTGGGTGATGGAGTGGAATCGTCCGGTGATCGGCACCGAACTGGATCAAATGGCTGCCGTCATGAATCTGGCTGATGGTGCCGCTGTGATCCCCGCCGTCGCGGCGCTATTCGCCCGTATCGGGATTCCATCCACGCTAAGCCAGCTTGGATTGGCCGAAGACCAACTGGATTGGGTAGCGGATCAAGCGTGCGGCATCGAGCGGCTGATCCAGAACAACCCTCGTCCGCTTGATCGCAATAACATGCGAACGCTGATTGAGGCGTCTTATTTTGGTGTCGCCGATTTGATGCGGGACGCAAAGGCAGCATAGCAGGCGCGCTCAAATTCACGTAATCGCAGTATTTAACGGTGGACTTTCAACGATGGCCCAGGACCTTTATCGAAACCGTGACTTCATCCCGGACTTCGACGAGATCGTTGCCGAGACGGCTGCACGTTCTCGCGAGTTCGCGAGGGGTGTCGATATGCGGCTCGACGTGCCCTATGGTTCGAGCCCGCGCGAACGGATGGACATCATTCTTCCGCCTCGTATGGCAAAAGGTGCTCCGATCCATGTGTTCATTCACGGCGGCTACTGGCGCTCGGGCAGCAAAGAAGCTCACTGGCTGGTTGCTGCGCCGGTGCTGGCTGCGGGCGGTGTTGCCGTCCTTGTCACGTACGACCTCATGCCTGCCACGAGACTGGGCACCATCGTTTCCCAAGTTCGCGCGGCTGTCCGGCACGTAGTCAAGATGGCTGCCGATATTGGGGCGGATCCCACAAGGCTCACTGTCAGCGGCCATTCGGCAGGCGCACATTTGGCGAGTTACTTAGCTGCGCAGGGACCCGAGGAAGGTGCACCACCGGACTTGCCTGCGCTTGGCGGCCTGCTGCTCGTCAGCGGCATTTACGACCTGACCGATATTCCAGGCAGTTTCCTGAAGAACGAAGCGCAGATGACGCCGGCTGAGGCCGCGGCATGGTCGCCTCTGACCTCTTTTCAATTCCCCGGTCCTCGACGTATCGTGATGGTCAGTGAAACGGACACCGCTCCATTTCACTCTCAAGGCCGAGAGTTTGCCTCTTTGCTCGAGCGCACCACGCACGACGGGCAGTTCCGGACCGAAGCGGGGGCGAACCATCTCACGATTGTTCTGGCCTTGGGCGATCCCAAGAGCCCTGCAGGGCTTTGTCTCTCGGACTTGGTTAGCGGCTAAGGTCCTCCAGTCTGGTCAAGTGCGGCTATCCTCCAATGCTTGATCCCGAATTACGACAGTGATGCATACCTAACTCTTGCCTGGTGCTACGGGTTTCAATGGCACTGGCGGTCCGATCACTGGCGTATTCAACGGCGCAGCCGCTCCAATCAGGATAACTACCGAGTTGCCCCCGGGGTTCAGATCAGGATTTGGGTTCTGCTTCCAATTGTTCATTACCCACAAATTCCCCGATCTATCGATCTGGCCGCCGGTGATGCGTTCCAGTGCATCACTCGTATAGCCGGTCGCCGGCGAGATGGGATCGCCCACCTTTGCGCCTGGCCGGCATTTGCTCGTATCCGCGCCGCAGAATCGACTGATGCCTGTCAGCGCGGTTGTCGGTGTGGGTTCAACGCCGTCAGGTCCGAAATTGAACACCCACACCGTGTCATCGCCGTCCACCGAGATCCCCCATGGCACGGTGAGGCCGCCGCCGGTAAAAGGAGAGCCCGGATAAGGATCGTGGGTGCCCGTTTGATACATCGTGATGGAAGGGTTCGTCGCAGGACCTTCGCGCGCGCTGGCCGGGCAAGGTGCATCCAACCAATCCGAATTCGCGATCCAGACGTTTCCCTTGCTATCGGCGGCGTTTCCGATGGGATGATTAATCAGCGGGCGCGCAGGGTCAGCCTCGGCATTGGTCAGCGTCTTGAGGATGGTGCCATCCGGCGCAATCACCACCACCGTGTCGCCGCGGTTAGTGGTGACCCAGACGTTACCATCCAGGTCCACTACCGTGCCGAATGGCTTGAGCCGCGGCAGCCCCTCAGGGCCGAGCGGGCCCAGCGGGATATTGACAGCCTGCGCCGGGTCTCCGTTGGGAATCTTGGTGATCGAGTCGTTGCCGCAGTTGGCGACCCAGATGTTGCCTGCACGATCCGCCGATGTGCCTTGCGGCCACGATATCTTGCCCTGCGTGAATCCGGTGTTCGGGGAAATCGGGGTGCCATCGGGCTTGAATACCGAAACGCTGTTGTGAGGCGCCTCCGCCGGCGTGCCAATGCAGGGCGGATCCTGGAAACCGAAATTGCCCGTCCAGATGTTGCCGGCCAGATCGAGTGTGATGCCAAACCCCGCGCCGCTCAGGCCGCCACCAAAGTAAGGTGAGCCGGATATGACCTGCGCCGCGGGCGAGAACTTGATCAGTCGCAAACCCGCACACGCCGGTTGGCCAACATACTGTGGCTCGTAGTTGTCGTTTGCCCAGGCGTTACCCTCGGCATCAAACGCGATGTTGCCTACACCGTTGACGACATTGGTGGGGCTTTGCTCGCTGAAAAAGCCGCCAGTGACTTTCAGGAACAGCAGCCAGTTGTTAGGGCGTGAAGCGAGGCCCAGATAATTTGCCGGTGATGCTTTAGCCAGGTTGAACAAGGGATCGGTTGCATCATTCGGATATCCAGGGTACGAGGGATGCTTGACGATATTGGACAGCGCCTGCAATACGTTGACCGGCGCGCTACCGCCGGGTGGCGTTGCCGCGGCGAACAGCTTGGCGCAATTATCATGCTCTGCGGCGCAGGCTGCGACGACGTTGGCCAGCGAGTTGTATGTCGCCAATGTTGAAGTCTCATCACCGTTAGGCGACGAGGCAATCGCAGCGCCGACAGCGCCGGAAATGGGATCAACCAGATTCGTCGCCATCTGGGCCGCATTGCGCATTCCGATGGCGTCGCCCGCGATGCCCAATGCGCTGATGAATTGGGCAAACGCGTTGCCCGTGGCAACGGTTGTGTGGTCATTGATCACGATAGACGAACTCACCTCACCGTTATCACTGCCGATCGCACTGGCCAGCATCGAGGGACCTGACGTCGCTTCGACAAACAGGACGGCTTGCTGACTACGCTGCGCATCCGAAAGTGCATAATGAATGGTGAACGCACCGTCACTGTCTGTCGATCCCGAGCCCAGCGGAACCCGCGATCCGCCATCATCCGAAAAGCTGCCGTACAGCTCGACGCGATAATCCTCAACACCTGCCGAGCTGCTTTGAACGAGACCCGAGAGCTTCAGGTGTTTCTGGTTGGTAGAAGACGATCCTCCATCCGAGCACGCCCCCAGGATCAGCGCCATGCCGGCAGACAATGCGATGGATCGCCACATATTGCTCCGGCCTGGGGGTTGGACGCTCTTTGAATGTGCCATGTTCACCACCGTAGTTGGCTGACGCGTTTCGTGACGCGTGGATTAACGCGAGAAAACTACATGAACAACAGCGGCCGATCTAGCTTTTTTCGATGAAAGCGCGTATCCGTTCGACGAAAAGACAGAGACGTTTATGTGGGGGCAGATTTATTCATCATGCGCGCAGATAGAGAGACGTGTTTGTTTCTTGTCATTTGACCGTCATGTTTTTGTAATGCCAGTGGTATTGGCTAAGGCACGCAGTCCTGTGCGACAGGAGAACACTCACCAGCCCGTTCTCCACGCAAACTCAAGGCGAGGTATGACGATTCAGTTCAATGCCCAATTCGCTACCGAGCCAATTGATGAAGTAATGAAGCGGCCGTTTGATTGTCGCCGCCACGGGAAAGACCAGCGTGTGATTACACGTGTGAATATCGACCGATTTTCTGGTCAATGGCGCGACTAGTTTTCTTTCTGCGATCTCCCGTTGTGCAATCAGTGAAGACTCCAGGGCGACGCCCAGACCGTCTACTGCTGCACGGACACATAAGAAATTGCGATCAAAACTCAGGCCTTTGATTGCAGGCGCAGCAACGCCATTGTCCGAAAACCATTGCATCCAACGGACTTGACGGTTGTAGCTATCCAATAGCGGCAGCTTGAGCAGATCCGCAGGTTTCTTGATCCGGCGCGCCAATTCCGGCGAGCACAACGGAGTAATGATTTCATTGCCCAGGGGAAGTTCGCAAAGGCCATCTGCCGGCCGGTGATCAAACACAATGTCGGCGTCGAATTCATGGCGTTGAAATCGCAAATAGTCCGTGTCGGCCGACAAATGCAGCTCAATGCTCGGATGCCGTGAGACGAATGAAGACAAGCGCGGAGTCAACCATTGCGCGGCAAAGCTGGGGGCGCAATGCAAGCGCAGGCGCTCGGGCGTAGCGCCCGAGATCGCCTCGATTCCACGGCGCAAGTCATCGAATCCTCTCCCCACGTACAGCATCAAGGCTTCGCCATCCGGAGTCAGTTGGACGCTCCTTCCTTCGCGTTGAAACAAGCTCGTCCCCAACTGCGCCTCCAGTTTTCGAACCGCATGACTGACGGCACTGGGTGTCAGAAATAGCTCCGCGGCTGCTTTCGTGATCGAGCGGGTGCGTGCGGCGGCTTCGAAGCTGCGCAGCAATACGACCGGGATGTGGTTTGTCATAGTCAATATGTGAATTCAATTCAACTATTTATGTATATAACGCGTTTGTGAAAACGGCTTGGGTATCGCAGAATGAATTGAGCTGCTTATAGACAAGAAAAGGCGGTTCCCGGCAATGCCGGAGAAAAACAATAACCTACTTGGAGACAACAGAGACATGAATTCAATTTTCAGATGCTTGGCTATTGCCGTCGCCGTCATGGCGGCCGCGCCATCCGCCTTCGCGCAGACCAAGGCGCGCCTGGGTCATGTGTTCGCGCAAGGGTCGCCTGCCGACGTCGCCAGCCATAAATTCGCAGACTTGGTAAAGGAACGCACGAACGGCGAAGTGCAGATCACCATTTTCCCCAACAATCAATTAGGCGGCGATGAGGCCTTGGGTCGGGACCTGAGCCGTGGCTCGTTGGAGTTCGCCTTTCTCAATCCGGGATCGTTAGCGGGCTTGGATCCTCTGCTGGATTTTCACTATCTCCCTTATATCGCCAGCACGTTCGACCAAGTAGACAAACTTTTCTTCAACCCGGATGGCATCCTGCAAAAGACATTGAGCGCTGCACTTGTCAAACAGAACATGACACCACTCGCGTTCTTCGAGTTGGAGTTTCGTGCCGTGACCAACTCAAAGCGGCCCGTTGTGTCGCCTGCCGATCTGAAAGGGCTGAAGGTTCGCGTTCCAGGCTCGGCCTCGATACGCAGCTTCTTTGAGGCTGCGGGCACGCAGACGGTGACGATGCCATTCTCGAACTTGTTTGTCGCCCTGCAGCAAGGCACTGTGGATGGACAGGACAATGGCGCCACGATCACCTACAACTCACGGTTGTTTGAGGCACAGAAATACATGACGTTGACCAATCACGTTTACGCCATGGGCACCGTGACGGCCAGTCAGCGATTCTGGAAACGACTGACCGACAAGCAACGTGAAATCATTACCCAGGCGGCAATCGAGGCCGCCGCAGAAGAAGTCAAAAACAGCAGGGCGATGAACGGCGAATATCTCGAAAAAATCGCGGCGGCCGGGGTCAAAGTGACCCGCCTCAAACCTGAGGAAATGGCGAAATTCGTCAAGGTGGGTCAGATCGGTTGGGAACAACTGGCATCGACCTACGGCAAAGATCGGATTCAAGCGCTCAAAGACGAAATCGCGGCCGCCTCGCGTCCCTAGGAGGCCCCCTCATGTCTCACCATGATGTTGGCAGGGACGCAGGTGCCCTGGTGTCGCCGCGCCCGCTCAAGTCCTGCTTCCATAGCGCACTGGACAAGTTGATGCGATTCGAACTGATCGTGGCCAGAGTGGAAAGCAGGATTGCCATGGCCAGTTGGTTGGTGGCGACGCTATCCGTCCTGGCTTCACTGGTCATTCGCGCTTTTGCACTGCCCATCCCCGACACAGGCGAATGGGCGCTGGTTGCGATGTCGCCGCTGACATTTGTGGGTGCCGCCCTGTGTAGTCATCTGCACAAGCATTTGACGGCCGACATCGTCGAGATGTTGCCGCGCGGAACGCTGCTGCAGGTATTGGAGGCTGTGATCGCAATCCTGTTCATTATTTTCTCGGTGTTTCTTTCTGCCTTGGCGCTCGACCTGTTTGACTATGCCTTGTCCTCCAGTGAGCGGCTGACCGATTTGGGCACTCCGCTTGCCGTGCCGGTCGCGTTCATCTTGCTGGGCGCCCTTCTCATGGGTTTTCACGCCATTGTTGACCTGTTGCGGGCCTGTGCGGGCCGCTCACCTGGAGGGATCAATCCATGGTGATGATTTTCTTCCTGATGGGCGTCATATTGCTTGTCGGTGCGCCGCTGGCGGTGGGATTTGGCCTGCCTATTTTTTTCAGTCTCGATGCATTGGGTCTATCGATCACGAGCCTCAGCAATATCCCTTACGAGGAAATATCCGCCTTCTCGCTGATCGCCATACCCCTGTTCATGTTCACCGGCGGCCTGATGAGTGCCAGTGGAATGGCCAGGGAACTGATCGCGCTTTCGGATGTCGCCTTGGGTCGGATTCGCGGCGCGTTCGGTTATATCGCCATTGCCGCGTCAGCGCTCTTGGGGGCCATCACCGGATCTTCTGTTGCCACCGTGGCCGCTGTAGGCGGCATCGTGAGTCCGGAGATGATACGGCGAGGTTATCCCGCGGGTTACGTGGCCGCATTGACAGCGACAGCAGGTCTGTTGGGGGTCTTGTTGCCTCCCTCCATTCCGCTCATTCTGTATGGCGCGACCGTGGGCGTGTCTGTCTCGCAATTGTTCACGGCGACACTGCTGCCGGCCGCATTGATGGCGACACTCTTTCTGATCGTGCATGTGTTTCTATCACGCCGTCTCTTGCCCAACGGCGTGGAGCAGCGCACCTCAGAAAACAACGCTGCGCTTGACCATCAGGCTGTCATCCCGTTGCGGATAGCTGGTCGAGCGAGCTCGGTGCTGCTGTTGCCGTTCATTATCCTGGGCGGTATCTATGGCGGCATCATGACCCCGACCGAGGCGGCGGCGGTTGGCTGTCTCTATGCAGTAGTCGTCGTGGTTCTGCGCCGCATGGTCAGCCACAAAGTGATGGCCGGCGCATTGCGCGAGGCTGTCATCACTGGCGCGGGGATCTTGTTCGTCATTGCCTTGACCGGGGTTTTCAATCGCGCCATGGTGCTGAACCAAGTGCCCCAGGATTTGGCAATGTGGGTAGCTACGCATATTGATAGTCCGCTCATTTTTCTGCTCACCGTCAATGTCGTCCTGCTCGTGGTCGGGTCGTTTATGGAAACGAATGCCTCGATCTTGTTGATGGGGCCGCTACTGGCGCCCGCCGCCGCGCAATTCAATATCGACCCGGTCCATTTCGGCATCATCGTCGCAACCAATCTGGAGATCGGCCTGCTCACTCCTCCGATGGCGGCCAACCTCTATGTCGCGGCACGCGCGGCCAATGTGCCGATGCTGAAGATGCTGCGGTATCTCGCGTATTTCTTCACTGCAGCATTGGTCGGCCAGGCGCTGATCACCTATGTCCCCTTCTTCACCCTCTGGTTCCGGTAACTTTTCCCCGTAGTGAACTCACACATGAATGATGACAACGAAACATACCTGGGCGCTGCGCTGCCCAGGTTTTCCAAGGCTGCAGTCGTGCGAGCATTCGGCACACCGCTGGAAATCAAAGACGTGCCGATTCCGACGGAGGTCGAGCCTGGCGCGCTGATCGTCAAGACTTCTGCATGCTCGATATGTGGCACCGATGTGCATTTGGCGCGAGGCAATTTGGCGTTGAAAGTAGACCTCCCGGTTATTCTCGGACATGAAATGGTCGGCCGTGTGGTTGCTATCGGGCAAGGGGCCGAGCGAGATAGCGTCGGCCAACCCGTACGGATCGGTGACCGCATTTTATGGACGCACACCTCCTGCGGTTCCTGCTACTTCTGCACGGTCGCCAACCAGCCGACGCTCTGTGAAAACAGACGTGCCTATATGTACGAGAGCAGTGAAAAACCCCCGTATCTGCTGGGTGGCTTTTCAGAGTATGGCTATGTATTGCCTGAGTCCGGCCGTGTGCGCGTCCCTGACAATCTGGACGACGCCGTGGCGAGCTTGTGCAGTTGTGCCTTTCGATCGGTCATGAATGCGTTCGACAATCTGGGTCCGATCGATCCTTCAGAACATGTCGCTATTCAGGGTGCGGGACCGCTGGGGATTCTCGCCGCCGCGGTGGCACGTGTGGCTGGCGCGCGTACGGTCAGTGTGATTGGCGCGCCCGCCAGCCGCCTGCAGATGGCCAAGGATTTCGGCGCGACCCATACCTTCAACCTGGAAGGCTCTACTCACGAGGAGCGCGCGGAGCAACTTCGGGCAATGACAGGAGGCCGGGGCCCGGATATGGTGCTGGAGTTCACGGGGTTTCCAGGCGCGTTCAATGAGGGGCTGGACCTGGTTCGCAAGGGCGGGCGCTATCTCACCGTGGGCCAGCTTGGCGCTGGCTCGACGACGTTCAGCCCCTCTCTCATTGTCAAGAAGAACATTCGAGTCATCGGTTCCTTCTCGGGTGATGTAAAGTCATATTGGAAAGCCCTGCAGTTCGCGTCGGCGCATATCGATCACATTCCGTTCAGGAAAATGATCTCCGGTACTTACAGACTGGAGGACGTGAATGTGGCTCTGGAAAAGATGCACCGCCTGGAAGAAATCAAACCGCTGATCTTGATGGAATAAGGCGTACGTCGGTTGCCCGTTTGCCTTTTTTCACTCCAAAGGATGATCATGAAAACTTACAGCAATTTCATTGATGGCAAGGCTGTTGAACCCGTAGGCCAAACCTGGATGGACACGGTGAATCCCTATACCGGCGAGGTGTGGGCGCAGATTCCCCGCAGCGATCAACGCGATGTCGATCTGGCGGTCCAGGCTGCAAAGCGCGCCATGACAGAAGGCCCGTTTTCCAAGATGACGGCAACTCAGCGCGGCCAGATGATGTACCGTCTGGCACAGTTGATCGCCGACAATGCCAAGCGTCTGGCCGAAACCGAGGTACGCGATAACGGCAAGCTGATTGCCGAGATGCAAGGCCAGTTGAACTATGTCCCCGAGTGGTGGCGTTACTACGGCGGGCTCGCCGACAAGATCGAGGGCTCGGTCATGCCCATCGACAAGGCCGATCACTTCGCCTACACCACGCACGAGCCTGTTGGCGTCGTGGGTGCATTGACCGCGTGGAACTCGCCGCTGCTTTTCGTGGGCTGGAAATGCGCACCTGCCATTGCCGCGGGCTGCGCGGTCGTGATCAAACCCTCTGAATTTACTTCGGCATCCACGTTGGAATTTGCCGAGCTCACCAAACAAGCCGGTTTCCCCGACGGCGTATTCAATGTCGTGACAGGTTTAGGCCAGGAAACTGGCGCCGCGCTGGTAGAGCACCCCGACGTAGCCAAAATCACGTTCACGGGATCCGATGCAACGGGCCGCCTGATCTATGCACAGGCGGCCAAGACGATGAAGCGGATCACCTTGGAGTTGGGCGGAAAGTCGCCCAATATCGTGTTCACCGATTGTGACCTCGACAAAGCCGCCGCAGGCGTGATCTCGGGCATTTTCGCGGCCACCGGCCAGACGTGTATCGCAGGCTCGCGTCTGCTGGTACAGAACTCCATCAAGGATGAGTTCGTACAGCGCTTGATCAAACTAGGCACCACGGCCAAGAAAGGAAATCCCATGGAGGCCGACACCAACATCGGCCCGGTCACCACGCCGCCGCAGTATAAAAAAATCCTGGACTACATTGACATCGCCAAACGCGAAGGCGCCCGATGCGTCTTGGGTGGACAAGCAGCATCCAGCATGCCCGGCGGTCAATTCGTGGAGCCCACTATCTTTGTGGATGTGACGCCTGATATGCGCGTGGCACGCGAGGAAATTTTCGGTCCAGTGTTGGCGGTGATGGGATTTGACGATGAGGCAGAGGCTATCCGAATGGCCAACGATACGATCTATGGTCTAGGCGCCGGTGTCTGGACCGAAGACATCGGCCGGGCACACCGGGTCTCAAAGGCGTTGAAAGCCGGTACCGTGTGGGTCAACACCTATCGCGCAGTCAGCTACATGATGCCGTTCGGCGGAATGAAACAATCCGGGCTGGGCCGGGAAAGCGGCGTCGAGTCCATACGCCACTATCTGGAAACCAAGAGCACCTGGATATCCTACGCGCAAGGCGCTCCCGCCAATCCGTTTATCTTGCGCTGAGCGTGCCCTATCACCATATAAAACGTGGATAGGCGCAGAGGCACGTATTTCTAGGCGATCAAATGGCAATATAGACCGCTCCGCTCGCGGGGAGTACCCCAGCGCCCCGCCCCC
>NZ_CBCSIU010000001.1:264228-754787 GCF_965139205.1 Bordetella muralis | reverse complement strand
CCGCTCCGCTCGCGGGGAGTACCCCAGCGAGCGGCCCCAGCACCGCGTCGATCCAGGTCGGCAGCAGCGCTGTGGTTTTTTCCCGATTACGGGAGCCTGGAGACAATAAAGGAAACCTCGTATTGATGGTTCGGATATTGGCTGTTCACCCAAGCCGCAAATTCCTCTTTCGTGACCCGATGATGGTAGGCGTTATGGAGCCACACCATGAATTCCTCTTGCTGTGCCTCCGTATCCAGCGGTAGGCGTTTGTATTTTGGGTCGGCCTTGACCTGAGTAACGAGCGTATCGAGCCAATTATTAAAAGGCTTATCCATCTCTGCGGCCACGACGCGGGGATCATTCTGGCTGCCGGTGGCGCAGCCTTGGAGCAACGGGACAGTCAGTGCAAATGCTGTTATGACAGCAGCGCTCACACGGCCAAATCGGGTCATCATGATTGGATTCCTTGTCAGTGGGTTTCAACGAAATACAGATAAGCCTTTGAAGAACACGCTTCCCTGCACGAGATCAGATCGATTCGGGCCTTATACCTTAACTTATACAAATGGCTATCGACAGATTGCCCCGCTTCACGTCAAACTACGGGGACCTGCCTGAATGGCTCACCGGAGGCCCTATGCCGCTGCAATTACGATCGCTTGTTCGACCCGACGCCACACTGGAGCTGTCGCTGGCCGATGTGCCGGTACCAACGCCTGCAACTGCCGATGAAGTGATCGTGCGCATGGAGGCTTCGCCCATGAATCCCTCGGACATAGGGGTGATGTTCACTGGCGCCGATATTGCCAAAGCCCGTCAGTCTGGCACCGGCGAGCGCCCGGTGATTACAGCTCCGTTGTCGGCCGCCGCGATGGCGGCGGCATCAGGGAGGGTCGGCCAGGCGATGCCCGTAGGCAACGAGGGGGCTGGTACGGTGGTCGCCGCAGGCGACTCCCCCACGGCCCAGGCCTTGCTGGGGAAAAAAGTCGCCATGATAGGCGGTGCAATGTATGCCGAGTATCGTGCACTGCCAGCCAAACAATGCCTGGTCTTGCCTGATGGCGCGACGGCAACTCAGGGTGCCTCGTGCTTCGTGAATCCCTTGACGGCGCTGGGCATGGTGGAAACCATGCGCATGGAAGGACATCGTGCACTTGTGCACACCGTTGGCGCGTCCAACCTGGGACAGATGCTTAACCGCATTTGTCTAAAGGACGGCATTCCGTTGGTGAACATTGTGCGTCGACCAGAACAGGCCGAACTGCTGACGAAACAGGGTGCCAAGCATGTGGTTGACAGCAGTGCCGAGGACTTCAATGCCAAGCTTGTCGAAGCTTGCTTGGTCACAGGAGCGACCATCGCGTTTGATGCGATTGGTGGCGGCCAGCTTGCCGGGCGACTCCTTTTTGCGATGGAAGCCGCATTGCTGCAGAGACCGGGCCACACCTACAACCGATATGGCACCGACGTTCATAAACAGGTCTACGTCTACGGCAGCCTGAACCGGTCACCCATCGAGATAGAGCGCAATTTCGGATCGGCATGGGCGGTAGGCGGATGGCTGCTTTTCCCCTTCCTGCAACGAGCAGGAGCCGAACGCGTCCAGCAACTGAAGCAACGCATCGTCGACGAACTGACCAGCACATTCGCCAGCCATTACACGCGGGAAATCACGCTGCCTGAGGTGTTGACGCTAGACGCCATCGCAAGCTACTCGCGTATGGCGACGGGAGAAAAGACACTGGTCCGCATCGCACCGGGTTGATTCGGGTCTTCTACCGGCAGGTTGACGCGGACATCGTTCGATCGGCATTCAGTCGATGATGATGCCCGCCTTGCGGACCACCGATCCCCATAGTTGGATTTGCTCCTTGATGAACGCGGAAAACGCCTCCGGACTATTGGACATGGGCTCCAGGCCTTCTGCGTGGAATTGTTTCAGCGTTTCCGGATCCGACAGCGCTTTGACAATGGCCGCGTTCAGTTTGTCGACGATGGGTTTTGGAGTCCCTGCTTTCGTCAGGATGCCATACCACTGATCCGCCTGGAATCCTTCCAGACCTTTGGTTTCGCTGATGGTCGGGACGTCCGGCAGCTGTGGCAAGCGTTTTGCCGAGGCAACGGCAATCGGACGCAAGCGTCCGGAAGAAAGGAAGGGGGCCAGCGGTGGATACCCTGTCAGCACGAGAGATGTCACTCCGCCAACCAGGTCGTTTAACGCCGGTGCGGTGCCTTTGTAGGGGATGTGCTGGATTTCCACATCGGCCCGTAGCGCAAAATATTCGGTAGCCAGATGCGCGGCGCTGCCGCTTCCGCCCGATGCATAGTCATAACCATTGGGCTTGGCCCGTACGGCCCGAATCAATTCATCTACGTTGTGCACATCCAGCTTGGCCGGATTCACCGCCAGGACGTTGGGTACTCCCGCAACGAGAGAAATCGGTGTGAAGTCTTCCACCGGATCATAGGGAAGACGTTTGTACAACGTCGCGTTGGCACCGAATGTCCCGATGGCCCCCATCAGCAGCGTATAGCCGTCAGCCGGCTGTGACTTCGCGTATTGCACGCCGACAATGCCGCCAGCACCGGGCCGATTTTCCACCACAATGGATTGGCCCAGGATCTCGCCCAGCTGTTTACCCATCACACGTGCAATGATGTCGGTGCTGCCGCCCGGCGTGAATGGTACGACTAGCGTGATCGGCCGTGAGGGGTATGTTTGCGCAGCTTGCGATGGAGCGGAACCAATCGCTGCAATCGTCATCAGCGATGCAAACACGAGCTTATGGAACATTTTTATCGTCTCCTCAGGGGTCGCGCGTCGTTTGTTTTGTATGAGTACGCGCCATATGGCGCGGTGCTGTGCGACGGTTGATTCTCAAGCTGCTGAACAATGGTTGACGGTCGCTCCGCTTTCCAGCATGGCTTCAATGTCCCGGTCGCTGACTCCGACGCTGCGCAGCAGTTCTACACTGTGTTGTCCGATCAGCGGAGCAGGCCATTTCAGTGATGGTTCGTAGCTGGAAAACTGGATGGGATTGCGTAGATTGATGATCTTTCCCTCGGTCGGATGGTCGATCGCTTGGAATAGTCCTGTATCGGCGAGATGCGGGTCCTCCAGCACAGAGTCCAGCGTGTGCAATGGCATTGCAGGGACATCGGCAGCCTCCAATATTTCCAGCCATTGCACGGTGGTGCGGCTCGCAAAGATCTCATTGCGGATACGGAACATCTCGCCAATGTTCTCGAAACGCGCGCGTTTTTCCGCAAAGCGTGGATCAGTACGTAGATCAGAGCGGCCCATCGCATCAAACATCGCGAACACCTGCTCGTCTGTATTGGCCGTCACACAGATATACCCATCTGCTGTGCGTATGGGGCGCGAGTTGGGATTGAGCAGACGCGAGTCCCCTGTTTCCCCCAATGGTGGATCAAAGGTCTTTAAAAACAAATGCTCGGCCAGGACGAATGCGGTCATGCTTTCGAACATGGGGACTTCGATGATTTGCGGGCCGCCGTGGCGCAGCCGCTGCACCACCGCCATCAGAATCGTGTTGGCGACCATGATGCCCACCGTGCGATCGGCGATCACCATGGGGACAAAGCGCGGCTCGCCGCCTCCTCCATTGTTGATCGCAGCCAGTCCGGATGCGCCCTGGATGATCGAATCATAGGCTGGCTTGTCCTTGTAGCGCCCGCCCTGTCCGAATCCCACGACGCTGCAGTAAATCAGGTCGGGTTTGAGCTCCAGCAGATCCTGTGCGGACAGTCCCAGGCGAGATGCCGCGGAGGGCCGCATGTTGTGTATCACGACGTCAGCTGTGGCGATGAGTTTCTTCAGCGCGTCTGCGGCGCCGGGTTTCTTTAGATCGAGCGCAATGCTTTTCTTGTTGCGGTTCAGATGCAGGTACTTCGCCGCCATGCCGGGCGTCGTGGACCTGCCGCCTATCCAGCGAGCCAGATCGCCTGTCGGATGCTCGATCTTGATGACTTCTGCACCAAAGTCCGCCAGGAACTGCGTGGCATAAGGACCCACTACGACTTGAGTCAGGTCGATGATGCGTAATCCTTCCAGAGGCGCTTTCGCCGCGTCGGATACATCTGGAGCGGATCTCATATGGCTCATGCCGCAACTCCCGTGGCCGAACCGCGCAGCGTCGTGACGCCGGCCTGTGACACAACGCGGAACTCAACTTCACCATCACGCTCGCCGGCGCGGCTTTCTACATGAAAAGTCTGTCCCTCGAACAGCGGCGCAACGTTGCGCGTCGTGATATGGGAAAACGACGTACCGTTCCAGGCCTGGTGCAGATGTTCCGTCGCACATAGCGCTGAGAGTCCGCCATTGACGACCAGACCGGGATAACCCTCCACCTGTGTGGCATAGGGGTAATCGTAGTGGATACGATGGCCGTTGAAACACAAAGCGCTATAGCGAAAAATCATCACAGTATCTGCGACGATGGGCTCTGATCGGTAGCGTGCTTCGAAAGTGTCCGCAGCGGGCGTTCTGGCTGCTCCTTGGTCTTTCTTGTTGGTGTTCTCACGGTACACAACATCCTGTTCCTCTATCACGCAGACACCTGCAGCGTTGCTGATCGTGTGCCGAACCGTGACAAAGACCAATTGCCCGGTGCTGCCTTGCTTCGGCGTGATCGAGGCAATGGTCGACACCCGCCGCAATTCATCTCCGATCAGAATGGGATTAACAAACTGGATGCGCTTGCCCGCAAACATCCGCTTGGGCAGCGGTACCGGTGGCAGAAAATCCCCGAGGGCTGGATGGCCGTCGTTTCCGATTTTGGATCGCGGTACGACTCGCGGAAAAAGCACGGAATACCACATCTGCGGAAATTCGACACCGCGTTCGCACCTCACGTCGCGGGTGGACTCCAATGTCGCCGACAACCGTTCGGTCAATTGCGGAGTCACGATATCGGTGGTTTCTTCGCTGCGATTTATCCAGGATTGCAGGGCTTGGAGCGCTTCAGGGGTCGTCTCAGAGGTCACGTTTCTTCGTTGGAATGGTTGCCTATGCGTTCATCCTAGTTCCTCGCAGGATTTCCAAGAAGTGATAGATTGTGGATGTCAATTCCAAATTGGAATACATTCTTCTACGGTCAATCAATGGCCTCAGGCCTGGCGTGGCCGAAAGTAGCCGGCGTCGGAAACCACGAAAGGAGACAGTGTGAACCTGCAACAGATACGCGCGTTCTGCGCGCTCGTGGAAAACGACATGAATGTCTCACGCACCGCGTTGGCGCTATACACCAGCCAGTCGGCCGTCAGCAAACAGATCGCCCAGCTAGAGGAACGACTCGGTACCGCGCTGTTGATTCGTTCCAAGAGTCGTATTCTGGCGCTGACCGAGGTGGGGGACCAGGTCTTGCGATGCATGCGCACGATGATGGCAGCGACCGAAGACATCTCCAACATCGTCGCAGACCAGCAGCTCGAGGCCCAGGGGCGTCTGGCTATCGCGACGACGCATACTCATGCACGCTATGCGCTGCAGGACATCGTGCCGGAATTTTGCAGGCGCAATCCCAGCGTGGCGTTGCGCCTGATTCAGGCGACACCTCTGGAGATCGCCGATCTCGTCGTCACGGGCAAAGTAGACATTGGCTTGTCCACGGTGCCACCCGTCCTGCCGCCGTCTCTGGCGGCAATCCCGTGCTACGAACTCAATCATGTGCTGGTCAGCAAACGAGGTCATCCTGTTCTCAAGGACAAGCCACTGACACTGGAGAGCATCGCGTGTTACCCGCTGATCACGTACAGCGAACAACACGCCATCGGCCGGCATATCACCCAGGCGTTCGACGCCGCAGGGTTGACTCCCAAAATCGCAGTACAAGGCACGGACGTCGAGATCATGAAGCACTACGCGGCGTCCGGCGTAGGACTGGCCATCATTCCCGTGATTGCGTTTTCTCAGTCTGCCGATAGAGGGCTGCAGGCTCAATCCGTCGATCATCTATTTCCGATCAGTATTGTCCACGTCCTGGCCCGGCGCGGCGCCTATTGGCCGCGTCATTTATACGACTTCCTGGGAAAGCTTGCGCCGGACCTTACGCCTGGTGCGTTAGAGGAGGCGCTGATCGGCTGAGCCGCTATTCAAGCGTTCGGCTGGCGCTCCGGACGCGGCTGCAGCAAATAGCTCATCACCATCTCGCACACGTGCTGCAGGCGAGCCTCCACGCGTTCTTGTGCACCGAGATCCACGCCCAGCACAAACGACAAGGTATACCGGTTCGATATCGAATAGGACCCCAGGCCTGATATCGATACATAGAGGTCGACCCAATCCGCGTCGGCACGAAATACGCCTTGTTTCTTGCCTCGTTCCAGAATCTCTGCCAGCGCGCTCTTGAGCGGATTGAACATCGCCGGAATCACTTTGGATTTCCGGATGTGCTCGGCCTTGTGCAGGTTTTCCGTACTCAACAGTTGAATGAATTCTGGATGCTCAATGAAATGCCGAATCGTCTGCATCACCAAGGTTCGCATGTCTTCGACAGGGTTCTCGCCCAGCAGGCCGAACTGATTCTGCCGTTCTCTCATGGCGGAGTATGCCCGTTCCATGACCTCGATAAAGAGCGCTTCTTTACTTTCGAAGTAATGGTAGACGAGGTTCTTGCTGATTTTGCTGCGTGCCACGATGCTGTCAACGCGTGCACCGTCATAGCCTTTAGAGGCAAACTCACGAGCGGCCATCTGGAGGATTTTTTCCCGCGTGGCCGTCGCGTCACGGGGCTTTGATTTTCCGCTGGGTTTCGTGGTGGGCATGGGTCCTGTCTGTCTCATTAGCGGTTCTGCCGCGCGTCGTTGTTGTGATGCATCGGCTAACTAGTTGGTTAGTCTACACCGGATCGGTTGATCCGAAACGATGCTGAAAATTCAATCCCTGCAATACGTTAGGCTACGTGAAAACCCGAATTGGCGCGCCCATTTTTCACGCTTATTGTACTGACTAGTTAGTTAGTAAATGAGCTCGATCGCGGCCCTGAAGCCCATACAGCCCGGCACAGCAGCGGCTACGTCCCCTTTTCCTTGGAGTTGCACAATGCAAGTAGGAACCAGTGCAGGCGCCCGTGTCGGGTGCGATATCGGCGGGACTTTTACGGACATCGTCCTGTCATTACCGAATGGACAGCTCTTTGTGAACAAGACGTCCACAACGCCCCACGATCTCGGGGAAGCCATCGTCACCGGCCTGGGCGCATTGATTAAGCAGTCAGGTATCGAGCCGGGCGACATCACGGAGATCGTCCATGGCACCACCACTGCGTCCAATACAATTCTTCAAAAGGTCGGCGCCCGTACCGGCGTGCTGACCACCGCGGGATTCCGAGACGTGCTCGAAATCGGCCGTATTCGTACGCCTACGATGTTCGACCTTGGGTGGCAAAAGCCGCAGCCATTAGCCGCCCGTCGCTACCGTCGAGGCATCAATGAAAGAATGGATGCGCGCGGAAATGTCGTAGCTCCCCTGAATGCCGATGAGGTCCTGTCCGTTGCCCGCGATCTGATCGACGAAGGCGTGGAGGCGTTGGCGATCTGCTTCTTGAACAGCTATATCAATCCGGCTCACGAACTTGAGGCCAAGGCATTGCTGGAGCGTGAATTTCCTCACCTGCTGGTTACGGCGTCGTGCGATGTGCTACCGGAAATCAAGGAGTACGAGCGCACGAGCACTACCGTGGTAAATGCCTACATTCTGCCGGCCATGCGCACGTATCTGCGCCGGTTGAAAGACGATCTTGGGCGTATGGGAGTCAAAGCGTCATTGCAGGTGATGGCCTCCAATGGGGGAATGATGGGCGTCGATAGCGCCAGTGAAAAGCCCGTTTTCGCCGTGGCTTCAGGGCCTGCGGGAGGCGTGGCAGGCGCTGCCCAGATAGGCGCGCTAGGCGATGGCAAGGATCTCATCGTTTTTGATATGGGCGGCACTACCGCGAAAGCCTCCATCATCATGGGCGGTGTACCTTCATTAACCAACGAATACGAATTCCGCGACGGAATCAGCGCGCCGAGCCGCTTTGTCAAGGGCGGTGGCTATGTACTCAAGGTCCCCGCTATTGACATCGCGGAAGTCGGAGCTGGTGGCGGCTCCCTGGCCGGTATCGACGCTGGCGGTCTGTTGTGTGTCGGGCCCGAATCTGCTGGCGCGAATCCTGGGCCGGCGTGCTATGGCCGTGGCAACGAACGTCCTACTGTGACGGACGCGAACATGGCATTAGGTTTCCTGAACCCCACGGCGCTGGCCGGAGGCAGTCTGAAGGTCCATCCCGAGAAATCGCAGCATGCCATTGCGATGCATATCGGCGAGCCATTGGGGCTGGATATGCTGGCAGCCGCACACGGTATCCGTCATGTAGCCAATGTGAGTATGGCGCGTGCGCTGCGTGCGGTGACTGTCGAGCGCGGCCGCGATCCGCGCGATATGACGATGATCGCATTTGGTGGCGGCGGCCCACTGCATGCCGTCGATGTTGCCAAATTGCTGGGCATCAAACGGGTGATTGCGCCTGTGATGGCTGGCGTATTCTGCTCGGCAGGTATGCTGGGGGCAGATGCGGAGCACAACTTCGTCAAAGCGGTACTGCGTCCGCTTGCCAACTGCGATAAGGAAACGATCAACGCTGCAATCGCTGAACTGCGCATGCAAGGTTTATCCGTCCTGGCACAGGAAGGTTATTCCAAAGATGCCGTTGAGATGGCAGTCAGTTTGGATCTACGTTATCTGGGCCAGAGTTCCGAGCTGACTATTGCATTACGCCAGCCAGCGACTTCGGTAATTGACGATGCAGTCATTATTCATCTCATCGAAGATTTCGGTGATCAATATCGGCAGACCTTCGGTTACGTCAATGACGAACCTCTGGAACTTGTGAATATCAGGCTAAGCGCCTACGGCCGTAGTGATCAACGACTGAAATTCAATGATATTCGCGTTGACGCAAGCGCGCTGCAGGGCGTATCGGGCACACGCCAGGTTAGTTTCGAGCGCGATCAGCCTCCGTACGAGACGCGTCTGGTACCTCGATCGGCCATTCAAGATGAACCGTGGCATGGCCCGCTCATCATCGAGTCATATGACACTACGATTGTCGTGCCGCCTGGCGCCTCGGCCCATGCAGACAAGATCGGCAACATCATCATCGATATCGCCCAGGAGCAAGCATGAGTACGCAATTCGATCCCGTTACCTTTGCCGTTGTCAAAAATGCGATGGATTCCATCGTCGACGAAATCGCATACACCGTCATCCGCACGGCGCGATCGGAAATCGTCAAAGACGTGATGGACTACTCGGCGGCCATATGCGATCGCCATGGCCGCATGGTCGCGCAGGCAAAAACCATTGCTTTGCATCTAGGCGCTATTCCGGAGGCCATGGCGGCGCTGCAGCAGCGTTATGGCAATACACTGCAGCCCGGAGACGCCGTGATCGTGAACGATCCCTATGAGGGAGGAATGCATCTCCCGGATATCTTCATGTTCGTTCCCTTCTTCTACCGAGGCGAGATAGAAGGATACTGCGTTGTCATCTGCCATCACACCGATGTGGGCGGACGTGTCCCCGGATCAAATGCCAGCGATTCGACCGAGATCTATCAGGAGGGCCTGCGCATTCCGGTGCTAAAGCTCTACGAGGCCGGCAAGGTCAATGAAACGCTGGAACGCATCATTGCGCAAAACGTTCGTGTCCCTGATCGTGTCCTCGGCGACTTGAAGGCTCAATACGCGGCCACGCAAATCGGGGTGCGAGAATTGACGGCCCTATTTGATCGCTATGGCAGAGACGATTCGCGCGCCTACCTGAACGAACTGTTGGACTATGCGGAACGCCTGACGCGTGAAGAAATCAGAAGGTGGCCCAAAGGGACATTCCATTTCGTTGACTACATTGATGACGACGGCCTGTCGCCAGACCCTATTCGTATCGAGGTGGCACTGACAGTACACGAAGACCGTGTGTCGGCGGACTACACCGGATCTTCGCCGCAGGTCCGTGCAGCGATCAATTCCACGTTGTCATATACAAAGTCATGCACCTATTTGAGCGTGCGCTGTGCACTGCTGGGAGACGTTCCAAACAACGCAGGTGTATTCCGCTGCATTGATGTCCATGTACCCGAAGGCTCAGTATTGAATCCGCTGCCTCCGAGCGCCGTGGCGGCCCGCGCGTTAACAGGTTATCGCGTGTTTGACGCCATGCTCGGTGCGCTCGCCCAGGTCGTACCGCATCGGATCCCGGCCGCGGGCGAGGGCGGCAACACCGTAGTATGTCTTTCTGGGAAAAGCGACGAAGGCAAGCCGTACATTATTGTCGACATGATCTGCGGTGCATGGGGTGGCCGTCCTGCCAGCGACGGAATTGAAGCCATTACCAATGCTTCACAGAATCTTTCGAATACTCCCGTAGAAACCTTGGAGGCTCAACATCCCGTGCGGGTCGAAGCCTACGAGCTGGTGGAGGACTCTTGTGGCGCCGGCCAATATCGCGGTGGGCTAGGTATCCGCCGCAGTTATCGTGTGCTGGCACCAGATGCGCTGTTGCAGCTTCGTGCCGATCGCATGAAATTCTCGCCTTATGGCTTGGCGGGCGGTACGCCAGCAAGCCCTGCTCGCAATGTGCTGCAGCATGGAGATGAACTGACGGAGTTGCCCAGCAAAGTCGGCATGACGATTGCACGCAATGATGTGGTGACGCATATTCAACCCGGAGGCGGGGGCTTTGGCGATCCTATGGAGCGTGACTGGGATCGCATCCGTGAAGACGTGTGGAACCACAAGCTGACCGCAAAGTACGTCCTTCAGCATTACAAGGTCGTGGTAGATCCTCATACCGGTGCAGTGGATCACACGGCCAGCGAAGCGCTGCGCCGCAATGCCATGGCGCAGGCTGCATAGCGAGCCGTTCAGGAAAAGCCCGAATCTCTGTCTGACGTCACCTACACATGCCTCACGAGGATTAAAAAATGCGTTCGTCTTTTCTGAACCGGATCCACCATACCGTTCTGGCGGCAACGATGTTGTTCGCTTTCACCGCAACGAGTGTCCATGCGGAAAGCGAAAAACTGCGAGTGCGAATGGATTTTTCCGCGTGGGGTATGCATGCGGCCATGCATCTGGCGCTACAAAAGGGTTGGTTTAAAGATGCCGGCCTCGATGTGGAAATCCAAGACGGCACCGGCACGATCAACACACTGCAACTGGTTGCCGTCGGCCAGATGGATATCGGTCAAGTGCAATTGGGCACGATGGCCATCGCCAAAGAGAATGGATTGGATCTCATCTCTATCGCCGGCTTTGCCCGGAAGGGCGACCTGGCCGTGCTGGTGGACGAAAAGCTGGACGTCAAATCTCCCGCCGATTTGATCGGCAAGAAGCTCGTTTGCTTCACTACGAGTCCTTGGGCTCCTTTTATCGATCCCTATTTCAAGGCCAGTGACGTACCGAAGTCGAAGACCAATGTCGTGATGGTCGCGCCCAGTGCCATGATTTCCACCTACGCTTCCGGGAATAGCGACGGGTTCCTGTCGCAGGCCCCTTTTGGCCAGCCGATGGTGGCCAAGGTACGGCCGGCCAAGACACTGCTGCTGGCCGATAGCGGGATCAACTTTCCCAGTTACGGCCTGGTGACGACACCGAAGGCGTTGGCTGAACGTGGGGACGCGATCAAGAAGTTCACGCAAATCCAAGTCAAGGCATGGGAATACATCTATGCGGGTCATGAAGACGAGGCGGTTGCTGCCATCGTCGCCCAGCGGCCGAATGCAAAGCTCGATCCGGAGATTTTGCGTGGACAGATCGCAGCGTACCGGGAGTTCTTTGAAAGCCCTTCACAAAAAGGCGCGCCCTTCGGGGCTCAGAATGATGCTGACTGGGTCGCGGCGATTCAGTCCATGGAACAGGTGGGGGCCATCAAGCCGGGCCATAAGCCGTCCGATTATTACACCAACGCGATGTTGGCAAACTGACGAGACAGGGGCGAACATGTCGGCATTCTTAGAGATAGGTCAGCTCAACAAAATCTACCGCTCTCAGCGCGATCCGCTCTACGCGCTCAAGGACGTGAGCCTCGATATCGAACAGGGCGAGTTTGTGAGCATTGTCGGGCCGAGCGGCTGTGGCAAAAGCACCTTGTTGAAATGCGTGGCGGGGTTAGAACCTATCTCGAGCGGACATCTTGCGCTGCAGGGGGATCCGATCGTCTGTCCGCCGTCGAACATGGGAGTCGTTTTTCAGCGTGACCTGCTTTTGGATTGGCGCACCATTCTCGACAATGTGCTGATCTCTGCCGAATTTCATAATCTGAACCGAAAGGACTACGAAGAAAGAGCCCGCGCGGTGTTGAACCTGTTCGGACTTGGCGCCTTTGCCGATCGATTTCCGTGGGAACTGTCGGGCGGCATGCGACAACGTGCCTCGATCTGCCGTGCGTTGCTGGTCGATCCTCAGTTGCTGCTGATGGACGAACCCTTTGGGGCGCTCGATCCTTTTACGCGGGACGAACTGAATGAAGAGCTCCAGCGTACCTGGATGGATACCGGCAAGACGGTGCTCTTTATCACGCACTCGATTTCCGAGGCGGTCTACTTGAGCGATCGCGTCGTCGTGATGTCGCGCAATCCCGGTGGTGTAGCAGCCGTCATTCCTATTGAGCTCGATAGACCACGCGGTTTGGCCATTCGTGAAACAAAGGCCTTTGCCGACTACGTGTCACAGATCCGCGGGATCTTCCGCGAACTCGGAATCTACAAGGGGTAAGCGATGAAAGGCTTATGGAAACGCGCCGAAGAGAGTCGGCTGGCTATGTTGACGATGCTCGTTATTCTCGTGTTGTGGGAAGGTGGCGTCAGATGGTTTGCCGTCAGGGAATTCCTGCTGCCGGCACCCAGCAAGATCTTTGCCGAGTTCATGGCGCAGCCAGGGTTTCTATTAATGCAGACCCTGGATACCTTGCAGACTACGATGGCGGGCTTTGTTCTGGCCGTCGTGCTCGGCGTTGGGGCGGCTATTGGTATTGTCTATTCTCGTTTCCTTGACCGTACTTTGTATTCCTTGATGGTTGCGCTGAACGCTGTGCCGAAAGTCGCACTCGCGCCGTTGTTCGTCATCTGGCTCGGCACAGGTTCTGCCCCAAAGATCGCAATTGCCATGCTGATCGCTATTTTCCCGATTTTGATCGATACGGTACTGGGCTTGAAATCCATCGATCCAGAAATGCTCAACATGGCACGTGCAAATCAAGCCTCTCGCAGCAAAGTGCTGTGGAAGATCCGTTTTCCGAACGCATTGCCCAGCATCTTTGCCGGTATGAAGGTCGGTATTTCTTTTGCCCTGGTCGGTACGATTGTGGGCGAGTTTGTCGCCGGCGGCAGTGGATTGGGCTATGTCATCCTCGTCGCCCAGGGCAGCTTTGACACGCCGACAGTCTTTGTGGCGTTGGCGCTGCTTTGCATACTCGGTGTGATCTTGTTCAAAGGGCTGGAGATCGTCGAAGAACATCTATTGCCTTGGCATGCTTCTCAACGTGGAAAGCCAATTGCCGAGTCGCCGTCAGCCGCACAACAGGAAAAGCAGATGCCTCTGTTGGCAGAGGCGAAACGCTAACAACGTCCTGAGGTTTTGGGATGCTGACCGGTCAGCGGCTGCGTTGCATGACGCCTGGCACTGACTGGCTACTACAACGGGGGCAGTTTCGCCGTGAGCTCGCTTTTGATGACCTTTCCGCCTGAATTGCGAGGCAACTCGTCCAACTGGAAGATCTCGCGTGGAATTTTATAAGGTGCGAGCGTAGCTTTGCACATTCTCTTGAGCGCCTCCTCATCGAGAGCATGTCCTTGGCGCAATGTGACAAAGGCAGCGACTTCTTCGTTGAACTCACGCGATGGCCAGCCGACTACGGCGACTTCAGCAATCGATTCATGGGCTGACAAGATAGTTTCGATTTCCAGGGGATAGATGTTGACTCCGCCGCGGATGATCATGTCTTTGGATCGGCCTTTCAGCGTCAGGTATCCATCGGCATCCAGGCTGCCCAGATCTCCTGGATAGAACCATCCTTGATAAAAGGCTTCCGCGCTGGCCTCCGGGTCGTTGTAGAACCCGTTGGCAACGGCAGGCCCGCGATATCGAATTCGTCCTGTTTCTCCGCGGGATACCGGATGATGACTGTCGTCTACGACTTGAACCTCGACGCCATAGACTGGCCGGCCGACGGATGCTCCATGTTCAGTCTGATCGGCGGGCGGCAGTACGGTAATGCCGCCGCCTTCGGTGGAACTGTAGTATTCAAGAAAGTTCGGGCATATGTCTTCTTTGATGCGCTTGCGTTCCTCCGCTGTCAAGGCCGAGCCGGATGAGATCAGTGTGGTGAGGGCCTTCATCGAAGTCAGCTTCTCAGGCTCGGTGTTCATCATTCTGCGCAGCAGCGTTGGTACCAGAAAGAGAATCGTGCCCTGTGTGCGCGCAATCTCGATGGCCAAGTCTTCTGGAGCATAAGGAGGAGGAAATAGAACCAGCTTTCCTCCCGCATGCAGCGTGGACATGGCGAATGCCCTGCCACCTCCGAAATAGAGGGGCGTCGCATTGACGTAGACTTCCCGGCTGCCAAAGCCCAGATCCACCCAGTGTGTCCAGAATCGTGCTTGAAACTGGCTATGCGTCAGCATGGGACCTTTGGGGCGTCCCGTCGTCCCCGACGACAATGACATGACAACGCCCCGATTGCCATCGGGAAAGACACGATCGATCGATGTTCCGATGATTTTCTTATTCCAGCCTGCATCCGCTGCAATGCATGCCGCCCCAGGAATGTCGCCGCCCGGCTCCACCATGATCAACGTCGGCTGGAAGTGCTTCGCAACGCGCAGCTTTTCAAACTCTTTCCAACGGCAATCCATGGGCAGAATCACTGCACCCGCACGCGCGATGGCATAGAGCATCAATACATGCTCTATCCCGTCCTTTAGCGCTACCGCGACAATATTGCCGTTGCGTATTCCCATGTCCTGCAACATCGCTGCGCGCTGTAAGACGGCCTGATTCAATTCGGCGTACGTCAACGATTCATCGCCATGCACGAGCGCGACGCTGGAGGGCCGCATCTGTGCATGCAGGGACAACATGTCTGCAATATTAGGAACGCTCACCGTGCGGCCCCTTCATTCAACTTGTACACACGTATGGCGTTGTCGCGCAGCAGCTTTCGTTTGGACTCAGGGCGCAGGTCCAGGGCCTCTATCTCGTCACGCGTACGTTCGAAATCCAGGATCGGAAAATCCGTGCCGAACAGCACTTTGTTGCTGCCGTACGTATTGATGTAGTGGACGAACGAATCCGGCCAGTACTTGGGTGCATGTGCATCGCAACCGATGTATACGTTAGGATGCTTCCATGCCATGGCGATCATTTCATCTGTCCATGGGATGCCTACATGGATGCCGATCAGTTTCAACTCGGGAAAGTCGCAAGCAACCGCATCCAGCGTGATCGGTTTACCCACGCTGCGCAGGCGATAGTTCGGGTCATAAAGCATGGATTGCCCCACCTGCAGTTGAATGGGAATATCCAGCTCTACGCACTTGGCATAAAAGGGATACCACTTGGCGTGATCCGGGGCGAGTTCAAACCAATGCGGATAGCCGTGTGCGCCGATGAATCCATAGTCCCGAACCGCTGCCTCCAACTGGCGGACGCCATCCATGCCTTCTGTGGGATCGATGCCGGCCAGACCTAGAAAACGATCGGGATGCAGATTGATGGCTTCGGCCACCATCTCGTAAGGAATGTGGTAGCTGGCGCGATGCCCTTTGGTGCCGACTTTGCTGGCAATCAGAAAGGCTCGCTCAATGCCCGCGGCATCCATGCGCCGCAGCATTTCATCATGAGTGATCCCACGCAATGTGTGATCCTGCACTTTCATTTTCCCGCCGAAAAACGCGTCCCGATTGGGTCGCAGCTCATAAGTCTCGGGAGTCCAGATGTTGACCACCGCGTCTATGGCCAGCATGTCGTACTTGCTCATGGTTTGGTCCTTAATCGAATGGGGCGAATCGCGCCCGTTTACCTGCACAGATCGCGGGCGATCAGCATGCGTTGTATTTCCGACGAGCCTTCGCCAATGCGATAGTGGCGTACGTCCCGATAAAAGCGTTCTACGGGTTCATTGCGTATGAGGCCAGCGCCGCCGTGAATCTGTATTGCCCGGTCTGCAACCCGTCCGACCATCTCGGAACAATAGAGCTTGACCACACTCGGCGCCGTACCGACATCCTCGCCGGCATCGATACGGCGCAGCGTGTCATAGGCCAGTGCGCGGGCCGCGGCCAGTTCCGTAGCGGAGTCGGCCAACATCCATTGAATGGCTTGGCGCTCGGATAGGGGCTTGCCAAACGTGCTGCGGTTTTTTGCATAGCCGATAGACAGTTCCAACAGTTTGTCGGCAGTGCCCAGGCATGAGCACGCCACGCCCATGCGGCCACTGGTGAGCGATCCCATGGCTATGGGGAATCCTTGTCCCACCTGGCCCAGCACCGCGGTATCAGGAACGAAACAGTCGTCGAAGTGCAGCTCGGCAAGCTGCATGGGATCCGATCCTATGGTCTTGTCGATGCGGCTGATGGTCATGCCCGGTGTGTCTTTGTCTACCAGGAACGCTGTCATTCTCTCGCCAGCGCGTTTGGCGGCATCGGTGACGGCAATGACCATGATGACGCGGGCATAATGCGCACCGCTGATGTATTGCTTCGTACCCGTGATACGCCAGCCGCCCTCGCAACGCTGTGCCCGTGTGCGCAATGCTGCAGCGTCAGAGCCCGCGTCGGGCTCTGTCAGGGCGAATGACGCCGTCCATTCGCCATTGGCCAATTTGGGCAGATAGGTGAGTTTTTGCGCCGAGGTGCCATGTCGAACCAGCGCAATAGGGGTCAGTCCGCTGGATGCATCCAGCATCAATGTAAAAACCCGGTGCGAGCGTCCCATCTCCTCGATCGCCAGGCAATACGTCGACAGATCCGTCTCTGCACCGCCGTACTCGGCAGGCAGGCGCATGCCCAGATAGCCCTGCGCGGCGATCAACTCGCGAGTGCCGGACGGAACTTCACCGGTTGAGTCAATGCGCGCCGCGATAGGGTCCAAGCGTTCTGTGACGAATTTTCGCAGTGCAGGCCGGAGTTCGGCCAGCGCGCTATTTATTTCGAGGTGCATAGGCCTTCCGATTTATCCATTGATATTTATTCGTATAGTGAATAGGCTATTCGCTTAATGAATCTATTGTTTGGCTTATGCGAGCGCCAGTCAATGGCTCAGGCGATAATTCGCCGTCGATTTGGGGAAAACACTAGTGAAAGAAGATCGGATGTTCGTGACCGCGCTGCATCGGGGCCTCGAGGTTTTGCGCTGCTTTACTCCCGACACCCCCGAGCTGGGCACTAGCGAGATTGCGCGTATGACCGGGTTGCCGCAACCTACGGTGTGGCGGCTTTGCTATACCTTGTCTCAATCGGGATACTTGATTCCCGGCCGCAACGCCGATCGGCTGCGTGTCGGGCCTGGTGTGCTGACGTTGGGACACGCATCCATCACCCATGCGGGTGTCGCGGAATTTGCGTATCCGCTGATGAAAGTCGTGGCCGAAAAGTTTGAAGCTTCGGTATCCTTGGCCGAACCTGATCGGCACAATATGGTGATCGTGCAGCGCGCCGAAAGCCCCGCCATCTTGAAGCTGATCCTGCATGTAGGATCACAGCTGGAGATGGTCAACTCGTCGTTGGGATGGGCTTATCTGGCCGCATTGCCCGACGCAGAACGGACATCTCTATTGACGGCAATCAAGCAACAGCTGGGCAAAGCGTGGAAAGTGCATGCCACTGCCGTAGAAGAAGCGATCGCGCATTACAACGAGCACGGGTTTGTGTTCAACCTGAGACATTCGCATCGTGACGTCAACGCGATCGGAGTGCCGGTCATTTCTCCGGACGGGCGCCGTATCCTGGCACTGACATGCGGGGGTAATAGTTCGTATATGACTAAAGAGCGTCTCGCGGGACCCATCGCGGCAGCGCTTAAAGAATTAGCCCGGCAGATCGCTCCGGCATTGGCGGGCGAGCATGTGGCCCGTCACCGAAACGTGGCGTTCTAGTCTTTACGCGTTAACGAGCATTGACGGCCTTTTGGCATCTGCATAGACTGATTTATGCTGCGAATAGGTTATTTGCATAGCGAATTATTCGATATTGCTGTTGTGCGAACGGAAAAGGGGTTTTCATGGTCGCTATCAGTTGGGCGGTTATTCGTTTTAAAGCAGGTGCTATTGCGTTGACGGCTTTCCTCGGTGTGACTCTGGGCTCTTATGCGGGTCCAGCGGTATCGGCCCAATCTGGTGTATATCCATCCAAAGCCATAACAGTAATTAATCCCTGGACAGCAGGCGGGGCGTCTGACGCCATTGCCCGGCCGCTTCTTCAAAGGATGAGCGACGTCATTGGTCAGTCCGTGATTCTGGAGAACATGCCTGGCGCTAACGGGACCATTGGCGCTGCCAAGGCAGCGCGCGCAAATCCGGACGGCTACACCTTGTTCCTGGCGCATGTCGGTCCAATGTCGATCAGTCCGGCATTGCAGGAGCTCCCCTATAACCCGACTCGTGATTTCGAACCGATCACGCAGATCGTTTCGAGTCCGATCGTCCTGGTGTCCCGGCCCGATCTGAAATTCACATCAGTGAATGATCTATTGAATTACGCGCGTACGCATCCCGGAAAGTTATCTTATGGCTCGGTGGGGGTGGGCAGCACCACGCATCTGGCTGGCGAGATGCTGGCTCAGCTGGGAAAGGTCTCGCTACTGCACGTCCCATACAAAGGCGATAGTCAAATCAGTACTGATTTGATCGGTGGTCAGATCGAATTTGCGTTCATCAATATTGCTGCCGCGATGAGTTTGATGAAAGACGGTCGCGTGACAGGGCTGGCGATTACCACGCTGAAGCGCTCATCAGTGTTGCCCGAGCTGCCGACGGTTGCGGAAACCTTGCCGGGATTCGAGGTCAACTCCTGGTACGGAATGGTTGCTCCCAAAGGAACGCCCAAGCCTATCATCGACAAGCTATATACCACCCTGCATGGCATCCTGATGGAGCCGGAAACAAAATCACGGCTGCAGAGCATGGGACTCGAGGCCGAAGGCACAACCCCTGACGACTATGCGTCCAAAATCAAACAAGACAGCGAACGTTGGGCAAAACTGGTCAAATCAGTCGGGGTATCGTTGAAGTGACATGTGATGCGTTGGCCCGTGTATTAAGGGGTTTCGTTACGTTGCCGGATTGCCAAGTGCACTATCGCACGGCATCCCCGGCTTTGCCGGAGCGAGACGGTATATCTCCCATCCCACTGGTAATGCTGCATGCGTCACCGGGATCCGCAAAACTGCTCGAGCCGTTGATTGCCCGTCTGGGCAATAGCCGAGCGGTGTATGCACCTGACACCTTGGGCAATGGAGACTCATCCGCCCCTGTCAGCGATAAAGCGGACATCCGCTACTTTGCACAAGTGCATGTGCAGGCCATCGATCAGCTAGGGATAGAGCGCTTTGATTTATACGGCAGCCACACCGGTGCAAACATTGCGTGCGAAATTGCCATTGCCCATCCCGGCAGAGTCAGAAAGCTGATCCTGGACGGTGTCTCGCAATACACCGATGACGAGCGTGATGACATGCTCAAGCATTACGCGCCTGGTGTTGCCATAGACATGAATGGCAGCCAACTGGCATGGATATATCAGTTTGTCCGGGACGTGTATTTATTCTGGCCTTGGTATAAGCGCGATGCGGCCCATCGGCGGTCTATAGGTCTGCCCAGTGCCGACGAGCTGCATGACAAGGCAGTAGAAGTCATCAAGGCAACGCGGACATATCACATTCCCTATCGCGCAGCGATCGGCTATGACAAGACCTCTCGTTTGCCTTTGGTGCGCGTGCCCACATTGCTGGCGTGTGCGCAGACGGATATGTTCCTGGAGTACTTCGATCGGATATGCCGCTTGATGCCTGAGGCTCAACCCTTGATAACCGCGGGCACCGGGAACGCCGAAGCGCTGGAGAATACGGTTGCCCAATATCTCGCGTTCCTGGATGCGCAGGACGAAAATACCTATCTGACCTAACTCTTCACGCAGCTTGATCTGAGATGCTGACCGATCAGCGCCTCCTCATCCGACCCTGTTCCCGCCATTCGCCCATTCACTCCACACGGCAGATGGAGGCACCGATTGGCTATCCAGCGAAAAATGTGCCTGCAAATGTTTGACGAGAATATTGAGAAACGCCGTGGCTTTGGCCGAGATCACGCGGCTTTCAAACAGCGCATACAGCATGGCAGATGACAATTCCCAATCAGGCAACACCCGTTCCAGCCGGTAATTCTGGAGTAATTGGTTGCCAGAAAAGGGGTAGGGAACGGGAGTGATGCCTAGGTCTCTGCCGGCGAGCTGTAGATTCAAAAGGATCTGGTTGCTGGAAAATTTCGGGCTGAGCCGAATCGTCTCGACTTCTGTTCCTCTTCTGAGCTCCCAAGTGTCCGTTCCATGCATGCAAATATGCGCATGATGCTGAAGCTCGGCAGGCGACTCAGGATATCCCGTCCGTTGCAGATAATCATGCGACGCCACCAGGATGAGACGAAAATTCACGAGTGGCTTTTGAATAAGAGGAGAGTCCTCCTGGCGCCCTCCCCGGATGTATAAATCCATACCGGAAAGGTCGTTGATTCTTGTTGAACTGCTGAGATCGAAATCGCAGCTGATTTTTGGAAAGCGCTGGTGCAGCTCTTCTGAGACGCCTGGCAACAAAGGCGCCAGTCCGGGCATGATCGAGACCCGCAATTTTCCCTCAGGCGACTCAAGGTATGTCTTGACGTTCTCGTGCGCGTTCAGAATGCCTTCGATTTGGGAGACGCACTCCTCAAAGTAGCGCGTGCCCAAGTCGGTTAATGAAACCTTGCGTGTCGTGCGTAGGAACAGCGCATATCCGAGATTTTTTTCGAGCTCGGATATGCGCCTCGAAAGTGTAGCGACTGGCATATCCAATGCCGCCGCGGTGGCGCTGAAGCTCCCGCGCTTTGCGACTTCGACAAAGTACCAGATGTCGTTTAGAGAAATGCCTTTTTCCATTGAAGATCGCTTTTATCAGAGCACAAGCTATTGCACGGGTGACTTACCTGATTTCCTCGATACCGTTTTGCAGTGCTTTCAGCCAATACGCTACTGCGACAGCGCCACCATCCGGAATGCCGACGGCCCGCTCTCCCAAGTAACTGGCACGGCCTAGACGAGGTTGCATATGGGCAGTGTCCGCTGCGGCTTTCTCGGCTGCTTGCACAGCCTGGCGAAACGCGTCCCTGCCTGGAGCGCCTGCCGCCAACGCCGAATGCCATGCATTGTTGGCCGCCGTGAGGGCGTCGACCATCGTGCGATCTCCCGCTTTAGCGCCTCCCATCTCCATCACGGCAGCTACCGCGGCGGCAAAGGCTTTCTGCCATTGCGCCGGCGATGGCTCGGCCAGGTCCCCCAGTTCGCGACTGGCGCGTAGTAACCCTACGGCGTAGAACGGGCCGGAACTGCCCGCGATCGCTCTGCGCATCGCTTGCGCCGCCGAGGCAAAGAATTGACCGGGTGTGTGAAAAGCCTCAGGAGCCAAGTCGAGTATGGCCTGGCCGCCGCGTGCCATGCTGGCGCCCAAGTCGCCGTCACCGGCTTTGGCGTCAAGCTCCCCGAGTTCGGTTTCGGCAGCGATCAACGCATGCGCGACGCCCTTTGCTGCTCGCTCCAGCGCTGCTACCAACGGGCCGGCAGGCATGGACGCGAGATTTGCTTCGAGGCCGCTCGGCACAGGCACAGTCGTACGCTCTTCATTGATCCGGCCGGAGTGTGTCCATGCCGGAGCGCCGCAAGGCGCATCCAGCAGTTCGAGCAGCTCGTCATCCACAGGCAATACCGACAACGAACATCCGGGCATTTCCAGTGCGGTCATGTAGTTGCCCACCCACGCGCGCGTGGGTGTCAGGCCTTTGGCGCGTAAGGTGGCCAGCGCGTGGCGCGCGATAATCTGCAGTTCTATGGGCGGCGTACCTCCCAAGCCGTTGACCAGCAAAGCGACTCGACTGGCATCGTCAGGTATCTCTGCCAATATCTGCGCCAGGATATCGTCCACTATCGCATCTGCGGGTTTCATGTCGACGCGGCGTACCCCCTTCTCGCCGTGAATACCCAGACCGTACTCGATCTCGGTATCGCCTAGTGAAAAGCTGGGCGTACCAGCAGAAGGTACCGTGCAGGCACCCAGGCCAACGCCCATGGAGCCCACAGCCGCTGCGGCGCGTGCGGCGATGGCCGCCACTTTTTCCAAGGGCCAGCCTTTAGCTGCGGCTGCTCCGGCGATCTTGTGCACGAATACAGTTCCAGCAATACCGCGACGGCGATCGGTCGGAACCATGTCGCGCAACGATACGTCATCGGCCACCAGGACGACTTCGACCGGAATGCCTTTTTCTCGCGCGAGTTCAGCGGCCAAACCAAAGTTCAGCCTGTCGCCGGTATAGTTTTTAACGACCAGCAAGGCACCAGCGGGACCTGCGACGGAGACAATCGCCGCCAGTACCGCATCCACGCTCGGAGAGGTGAATACGTCACCCGCAATCGCCGCGGTGAGCATGCCTATGCCCACATATCCGGCATGAGCAGGCTCGTGGCCACTGCCGCCACCAGAGAGCACCGCCACCGAGCGAGCCGCAAGACCAGGCAAATCACGCTGTACGACGATGTTCTCGCCTTCGATCAGTGCGAGATGGTCTGTCGTATCAACTAATCCCTCGAGGGCTTCTCGTACGATGTGGCGAGGATTGTTGATCAGCTTTTTCATCCATTGCTCCGAGAGTCTGTGTATTCACACAGGGGGAAGACGGGGTCGGCCGTCAGCCTCAGGGCAGCGCCTATCTGACGGTCTAGTGGAATATTATGCTTGTTCTGCATGAGAATGCAGAACGACGGCAGGGAACAGTGCCGTTACGCAATGCTTCAGCGCTACCAGCTGTGGCGTGCGTCTTCGGGGAACGTTCCGTCTTTGACTGCGCGGACATAAGCAGAAAACGCCGCGTGGACGCTGTCTGCGTCGTCCATAAAGTTGCGGACAAATTTTGGCATGCGCCCGATATTGATCCCCAGCATGTCATGCATTACCAGCACCTGGCCTGCCGTGCCTGATCCTGCGCCGATGCCGATCGTCGCGCAGGTCTGCATCTGGCTGGTGAGATCTGCGGCGAGTTTTGCCGGAATCATTTCCAGCACCAACAACGATGCGCCAGCGGCTTCCAACGCTTTCGCGTCACGCACCAGCTTCGCTGCACCATCGTCGTCCTTGCCTTGCACACGAAAACCGCCCAACGCCGATACGGTTTGAGGCGTCAGCCCCAGATGCCCGCACACCGGTATGCCGCGCTCGACAAGAAACTGAACCACCTCGGTCGTCCAGCCCCCGCCTTCGAGTTTGATCATCTGCGCGCCGGCTTCCATGAGGCATACGGATGATGCCATCGCCTGATCTCGTGACTGATGATACGAACCGAAGGGGAGATCGGCTACGAGTAGTGCGGCGCCATCGGCTTTTTCCAGGCCCTTAGCCACACAGCGAGTGTGATACGCCATCTCATCGAGCGAGACACCCACGGTGCTGTTTTTTCCCTGGCAGACCATGCCCAGCGAGTCGCCCACCAGTATGCAATCGACGCCAGCCGCATCTTCGATGGCAGCAAAGGTCGCGTCATAGGCCGTCAGCATGGCGATTTTCTCGCCCTGCCGGCGCATGTCGGCAAGCCGTACCGTCGTTACCTTCTTTCGCTTTGCTATGTCGGCGGAACGGCTCTGCATCCCATAGGGAGCGGCTGTCTCTGTTCCTGCTGCCGGAGTCTCTTTCTGATCTGATGTCGTCATTGCGCGTGGAGTGATGGTAAGGACTCTGAGAAACTCCAGTGTGCCATAGGCCGGCCTCCCCCCGCGCTGATTCCCCTGTTATCAGAACCGGTAGCCGACTCCCAGGCTGCCGAAAACATTGGTCTTGCGTTCGGTCAGCGGGCTATCGCGCGCATCGCCCAGTACGGTACTGACCCCTAATGTGCTCATTACCGTCCAGTCCTTTGTCAACTGGTAGGTCCAGTTGGCGAACAGCGCTGCATTCTTGAAACCGGACGAAGCTGAGTAGGGAGACAGGTGTTCCCGGCTGCGCGCTGCGTCGGATGTGCTGACGCCATACCAGGTCTGCATGTCGCTGCTATTGGCCCATTGCGTACTGACGCCCAAGCGCAATTGCTGCCGTTCGGTTTGCACCACCGCATAGGAAGTGCGTAGTTCCAACGTGCCGCCGTAACCGGATTTTGCAGCTTGGCGATAGGCAGCGCCGAGCGAGTAGCGGCCCGGTGTCCATTCCACAAAGGCGCCGTATACGCCGTGGAAATCGATATCGTCCAGACCGCGGGTGCGATCCGAATCATCCGAGTCCCGGCCCAGGCCCAGGCCGACGAACACCCCGCCTTCCAGGTCGGGGGCGAGTTCATAGCTCAGCCCCAGCGCGGGCAGGCCTGCCCGCGGCGTGATGAAAAAATGGCCGGACCGGTAGTTGATCAGCGGCGTGGGGACGGCTCGATACTCGTCAGAGCCGGCGTAGACGGGCCTCACGCCCACTCCTATACCGATCAGATTCGTGCCCTCCGCGATGGCTGGGCCTGCTGCTGCGGCCAGGGCTATGGCGACTGCACCGCGTGTCATCGTGATTGCTTTCATTCTATTTCCCTGGATCCAAGTTCATCGGCTGCCTGACAGGCGACCGAATTTCAGCCGCTATACTGCCTCGACAGTTTTAGGAATTCTTTAAGCCTCGTATGGGTCTTAAACCGGATTTAATCCGTTGGCGTAACAATGTCGCGCGATGACGAGGACGGATCCAATGCGCACACTATTAGTCGAGGACGACGCCATGCTGGCCGAGGCGCTCCAGCTGGCGCTGCGCCGTGAAGGTGCGAGCGTCGATATTGCGGCCGATGCAAGGTTGGCGCAGACGGCGCTGGTCGACCACGACTACGAGTTGATATTGCTGGACCTGGGCTTGCCTGGCGGGTCTGGCATGGGGATCCTGGCCCAACTACGAGCGCGTTATGACACGACGCCAGTGATTATCATGACGGCGAGAGATCGCCTGAGCGAGCGGATTGCAGGGCTCGATGCGGGCGCCGACGACTATTTGGTCAAGCCGTTCCAGATCGACGAATTGCTGGCACGTGCCCGCGCGACCGTCCGGCGCAGCAAGGGGCGCGTCGCTCCTGTCCTGGTGGCAGGCAACGTGACCGTGGACCCGGCTAACCAGACGGTCCTGCTTGCAGGCGATCCCGTTGCGCTCAGCTTGCTGGAATACCGCACCTTGCTTGCATTGGTAGAGCGGGGTGGCCGGGCTGTCTCTCGCACCGCGCTCGAAAGCGCCGTCTACGGTGACAGCGGCGCCACAGGAAGCAACACTGTGGCGGTTTATATTCACCAGCTACGTCGCAAGCTGGGTGACGATTTGATTGAAACGGTACATGGCTACGGTTACCGTGTAAAAGGGATGTAGCTCATGATCCGTACTCCTTCGCATCGATCGCTACGATGGCGTTTGCTGGCTGGCATGCTCGTGACGGTGATGGTGGCGTGGCTGATCCTGCTCATCTGGTACCAGCGTGATCAGACGCGCGAGCGCACGGGAGATTGGGATCTTAGTCTGGAGCGTGCGGGACAGATTGCCTTGCGGACTCTGCCTCAGGGATTGGAAGCCATTGCATTGCCGCGAGGCTATCAACTGGCGACTCAAGCCGTACCGCACGATAACGAGGCAGAGCTGGTGCTGCAGGTCTACTCGCTCGTCAATGGCCGGTTGCTGCTGCGTTCTCCGAAAGCCCCTGCAGAGCCCCTCACGACTTCAGGTCAGGATGGATTCGCCACCAGTATGGCTGGCGGGGAGGAGTGGCGTACTTATACCATTTCTGATGAAGATGGCCGCATTCAAGTTCAAGTCGGAAAGGCGTTACAAGACCTGAAGCAGGAATTGCATCACAAGATGGGCAATGCGCTGATTTTCATGGCCGCGCTGTTTTTTCCGCTGGCGGCGGTAGCGTGGGCAGTCACCTACACTACCTTCCGGCCCGTTCTGCGCTTGTCGACACTGTTACGCCGCCGTCACCCTCTTGACCTTGATCCCTTGGCCACCCAGGATCTGCCTGACGAGATCAAGCCCTTAGTCGAATCTTTCAATCAGCAATTGGCCAGAGTCGAGGCAGCAGTAGAGAACGAGCGCCGTTTTCTGCAGGATGCCGCCCATGAGCTGCGCACACCTTTGGCAGTGCTGTCGTTGCAGGCCGACAATGCGTTGCGCAGTCAGGATATCGACGAAGTTCATCATTCTGTTCGGCAGATACATCAGGCTACGCAGCGCAGTGCACGTATTTCCGAGCAATTGCTGGACATGGCGATATTGGAATCAACGGGGCTGCAGGAAGCCGCCGCGCGCATTGATCTAGGCGCTGTCGCGCGTGCCGTCGTCCAGGATTATCGACAGCGAGCACAGGCGCGCGACCAGAATCTCACCGAGGATATCGAGTCCTGCTTTGTGCACGGACACGTAGATAGCCTCGGTATCCTGTTGCGTAACCTGCTGGATAATGCCACACGTTATAGCGGACATGGCAGCAATATTCGCATCGCATGCCGGTCACAGGATGCCGATGGAAGTGTTCGATTGTCCGTGCAGGATGATGGCCCCGGTGTGCCAAAAGAATATCGTGAACGCATTCTGGATCGATTCTTTCGGATGCCTGAGGCGCAGGGGCATGGCAGTGGCATCGGCCTGTCGCTGGTCGAGCGCATTGCGCGCTTGCATGATGCGAGTATTGAGATTGGCGCGAGCCCGGATGAGAGAGGCCTGCGTATTACGTTGCGCTTTCCCGCCGCGCCGTAATGGTCTTGGCTTGTCTACGTGATTTATCTAGGCACAACCCGTCAATAAAAGGGCCGGCGCAACAGCGGTGCGCCGGCCTTTTGTTTACCCGCATTGGCAGTGCTATCTGCTAGGCGGTCTGCAACTGCTCAGAGTTGCCCTTGGGTTTCTTTTTCCAGCGTCGCAGGAATGCCCAGACCTGGACCAGGATCAGCAGTGCGCTGGCGCCGATGAACCAGGCGCTGATGGGATGCTCGACGAACACCGCCATATCACCTCGAGACAGCAGCAGTGCACGCCGGAAGTTTTCTTCGACCATCGGTCCCAGCACGAAACCGAGCAAAATAGGCGCAACGGAAAACTCCAGCGTCATCAAGAGCGCACCGATCAGGCCGAATGCCAGGACTTCCCAGATCTGAAACAGGTTGTTCTGCGTACTGAACACCCCGACCGCGATAAAAAAGAGTGCCGATGGAAAGAGATAACGGTACGGCACTTGAAGAAGCTTTACCCACACGCCAATGAGCGGAACGTTTAATACCATGAGCAATACGTTGCCCACCCAGAAGCTCGCGATCAGCCCCCAGAAAATATCCGGATGCTCGGTGATGAGTTGCGGACCGGGCTGGATCCCTTGAATGAGCAAGGCACCGAGGATCAGTGCCATCACGGCATCACCCGGGATACCGAGGCTCATCGTCGGAATGAAGTCCACCTGTGTCTTGGAATGAGATGAGGCTTCGGGCGAGGCTACGCCCGCGATCATGCCGGTTCCGAATTTCTCCGGTGTTTTGGAAAGCTTGCGTTCCAACGCATATGAGATGAACGTCGTGATCGTCGGGCCTGTGCCGGGCATGGCGCCAAACAGTGTGCCGACCAGTGTGCCACGGACCATGGGCATGAAGGCTGTTTTCATTTCCGCTTTGGATGGGCGCATATCGCGCAGCTTCAGCTTGGCGCCACTGCCGATGATGCTCATGCGGTTGACGCTCATGAGGAAATCGGCAACCCCGAACAAGCCCATCGAAATGGCCACTAACTCTAAGCCATCTGACAGATCCAGCAAGCCAAAAGAAAGACGGATGGTGCCGGTGTTCACGTCCGTTCCGACCACGCCGCACAGCAAGCCAAAGAGCGTCATCGCTACGCCCTTGAGCGCCGATCCGCGCGACATGGTGGCGCCTGCCAACAAACCGAGCAACATGATCGAGAAAATCTCGGTAGGCCCGAATTTGAAGGCCACCTCAACCAATAGCGGCGAGGCAAAGATCATGACGATAATGCCCACTGACGCAGCAAAGAACGAGCAGATCATCGTGATACCCAATGCTGTTCCGCCTTTGCCCTGTTTGGTCAGCGGATAGCCATCCAGGCAGGTCACCGCGTGAGGCGGATGCGACGGTAGATTCAGCAGAATCGCGCCGATTGCGCCGCCATATTGCGAACCATAGAAGATCCCTGCCAACATGAGAATGGCCGGGACCGGCGACATGACATAGGTCAGCGGCAACAGGATCGAAATGGCCGACAGTGCGCCCATTCCAGGCAATACGCCGATGAGGTTGCCCACCAGCACGCCAAAGAACGACCAAGCGAGGTTATGCCACTGAAAGGCAACGCTAAAGCCGTACCAAAGGTCCATTAAAGATTGTGAAATCATGGCGCATCAACCCCAACGAAAGAGGGGAAGCTGCAGTTGCAACGCCCACCAGAACACGACAATTGCGATCAATGACATCAGTACCGACAGTACGAGGGCTTGTTTGACAGTATTCTTGCGATCGCCCAACGCAGAGATGAATACGATGGCGAACGTGGCGGGCAGCAGGCCGCCGTATTCTCCCAATAGCAAAAACGCCAAGATGCCGAGCACGATGCAGACGCCACCGCGCAGATCCGGCAGCCCATGTCCGTGTCCTTCGCCAGGCACACTTTCACTGGGTTGGCCCGAGCGCGCGGAAAGCGCGATGAGCAGCCCCGTGATAGCCAACAAACCTCCCAAGGCCGCGGGGAAAAATCCCGGCCCCATATGGCTGAGAGACCCGACGTGATAATCGGTCCCTGCGTATATCGCTCCTAATCCGACTAGCACCATCAAGGCGCCGCCGTAATAGTCTTTTCTATTTACTGCCTTCTGCACGCTATCCTCCAGAAAACCGCGTCGTATTGGCCTCGACGCTGCGTTCGATTCGAACGCAGCTTGGGTTTTAATGACGGTTCGGCGCACAGATTACGGAGGCAAGCTGTTGATCCGCTTTCTGTGCGCTGTCGGTTTCCTGAATTCCAGGGTATTCCCTGAGGGATTGCAGGGTCAGGCTGGCTGGCAGCGGCTGATCAACCGTCTGCTGACTTGACAGCCGACAGCATGTATCCCAGGCCACGCACAGTGACGATGCACACATCGCTGCCGGCCAGTTTCTTGCGCAGGCGGTGCAAAATCACTTCGATGGCATCAGGGCTGGCATCGCTGTCGTGAGAAAAGACTTTCTCGAATAGCTGATTTTTCTCGACCGGATATCCGACGCGTATCAAGAGCGCGGCCAGGGTAGCGTGTTCTCGCGGAGTGAGCATCAGCATTGAGCCATCCAGCGTAAAGAGATGGCTTTCGCTGTCGTAGCTGAGCGAACCGCACTGCAGCCTCGGGTGATCGCGGCCCCGGCTGCGCCGTACCAGTGCGGTCAAGCGGGCCTCCAGTTCTTCGAGGGCAAAAGGCTTTGTCAGGAAATCGTCAGCGCCCATATTCAAGCCGCGTACTCGATCTTGCAGTGACCCTTGCGCGGTCAACACCAATACGGGCGTACGGTCATCACGCTCACGCATGTCGCGCAGCACGTGGAGTCCGTGCTTGTCAGGCAAACGTAAGTCCAGAACAACTGCATCGTAGTCACTGCCCACCATATAGCCTTCGGCATTACGGGCATCGGCGGCGTGATCAGAAACAAAACCACTCTGTGCGAGAGCGCGACGCAGCCAGAGGGCCATGTCGACTTCATCTTCAACTAGCAAAATGCGCATGGTATTCAGAATCACCAAGCAGGTATTAAGCATGACACCGTCACCATAGAACGGGGCATTGTCATGTGTCCACGGGAGTCGCGAGCCCTGTGAGCAGCGCAGACTGTATGGCTAAACCTGGAGGTGTGTCAAACGCCGGTCTGCTTTATTTGCCTGCTTGCGTCGCATTGCCGCGCCGCTCTCGCGGCAGGCAAACCAGAACGAGCAGCGAACATGCGCCGGCACAAATGAACGCATAGTCATAGCGCCCGCTGACGGCAACAAATGCCGCAAAAAGCGTGGGCGCCACCATGTTCATCAAGTTCACTAGAATGCTGGAGCCGGCTGACGTTTCCGAGATCATCTGTGGTGGTGAGCGCCGTGCGACTTCGGCGATTTGTACGCCATTCCAACTGGCCGCCGAGCATCCTGCGACAAACGCCAGGGCAATCACAGACCAGAGCGGCCAGTCAGCACTGGTCAATCCCAGCAGTGCAGTGGTCACTGCAGAAAAAACCGCCGCAATCGTCAAGGTGATATTGGCCGAGCGCAAATAATCCGATAGCCAGCCCAGTACGATGCGGCCGATGACGCCGCCCGCCTGCATGATGGCAAAGACCATTCCGGCCAAGGCTAGTGGATAGCCGAGCTGGTCTACAAGATAAATGACGGTGAACGTGAACCAACAGCTCTGAGCGATGGCAAACAGGCTGCCCACAACGGATATTTTCATCAGGCCGCTGTTGTGCCGTAAAGAGGCCAGCGGCACAGTGAGTGTGCGTAGGGACGCCAGTGTCGGGAAATGAAAAAAGTGATCCTTCTTGTCCGGTGTCTCGTCCAGACTGGCGCTCAAACGCCAGGTCATCATGGTCGGCAGCAATACGATGAGCGCGCAAAAGAAGAGAGCAATGCGCCAGCCCGTCAGCACGACCAGCAGTGGAACGAGCAGACCCGCGATCACACCGCCCAGAGGGACGCCCGCCTGTTTGATGGAGAACATCAAGTTGCGTTTGCCGGGAGGAGAATACTTTTGCAGGACTTCGCTGCCTGCGGGATTGGCCGCGCCGCCGCTCAATCCCATGAACAAACATGCTATCAGCGCAATGGCAAGACTAGGTATCAATAGCCATGCCATACACGCGGCCCCGATCAACAAAGTCAATTGCAGCGTACGCATGCCGCCGATTTGCTTGAGCATGGCGGAGCCCGCGACCAGGATCATCAAGCCACCCAGGGAATTGCTGGCAGTCAGATAACCGATTGTGCTGCCGCTCCAGCCAAAGTCCTCGGACATGGCCGGGGCCAGGATGGGAATGAGCCGATTTAAAAACGCCGAGATGGTTTGTAGCGTGAAAATTGCCACGATGGGCATTAGCCATGTCGGTGCTGCTCGATTCATTGCGTCTACTGAGTTGTTTTTCTGAAGCTGTGGCAAAGCGAGCATAGTCGCCGCCATCGGCGGAATGCCTTCTCCTTCCCCTTGATGATACTCCCACTCGCAGGCGGCTGCAGGTGCGGCGTATATGGACGCGTCTGTGCAGCCGTTTGCGATGATCCGCTCCCGGCGTTGATTTACTCCAGATCGGGATGTCTATCTGTCAGCCGTTGGCGCCGCGCTTTCAGCGTTTCGATCTGCTGCTCCAGGACTTCGATTTCTGCGTCGACGTCTTGCACCGTTTGCTCGATATGATCGAGTGCTTGTTGCAACAGGGCTTTGGCTTCGCGCCGATTGGATGCGTTGGGTGTGTCGCCGCGCAATGGCCGGTTGGCCGTCTCTGGCAGATAGAGCGAGGTGATCAAACCGATCACCGAGGCAATCATCAGATAGACCGCCGGCACCATGAGGTTGCCCGTTGTCTCTACCAGCCAGGCTGCGGCGGTCGGCGTCAAGCCAGCAATGATGATCGCGATGTTGAACGAACTGGCCAACGCGCTATAGCGGATACGGGTGGGAAATAGCGCCGGCAAGGTCGATGCCATCACGCCAATCAAGCAGTTGAGAAATATCGCGATCAACAGCAGGCCGAGGAAAATCAGGCCGATGTTATCGCTGCCAATGAGATGGAAGGCCGGCAGCGCAATCACAAACAGGCCCAGGCTGCCAACGAGCAAAAATGGTTTACGGCCTATCTTGTCACTGAAAAAACCCACGACAGGCTGCACGAACAGCATCCCTATCATGACCACGACGATGATGAGTACGCCATGGTCCTCGGAGTAGCCGAGGCTGCTGGACAAATAGGTCGGCATATAGGTCAGCAGCATGTAATAGGTGATGTTGGTGACCAGCACCATGCCGATGCAGACCAGCAGTGCCTTACGGTATTTGGAGAAGATTTCGCGAAAAGAGATGGTCGGCTTTTCTTTCAGTGCCTCGCGGTCTTCTTGCTCCATTTTTTCCAGTTGCTGGGTGAACGCGGGCGTTTCTTCTGCGGCGTGGCGCAGATAAAGGCCAAGCAGTCCCAAAGGACCTGCGATGAAGAAAGGCACGCGCCAGCCCCATTCCAGGAACGTTTCGTCGCCCAGGATCGTCTGCAGCAACACAACGAGGCCAGCACCTAATACAAAGCCCGCGATCGAACCAAAGTCCAGCCAACTGCCAAGGAATCCGCGTCGCCGGTCCGGCGCATATTCGGCCACAAAGACTGCAGCGCCTGTGTATTCGCCACCGACGGAAAACCCCTGAGCGAGCTTGCACAGCAGCAGCAGGATGGGTGCCCACAGGCCGATGCTCGCATAGGATGGGATCAATCCAATGCAGAACGTGCTGATCGCCATGATGATGATGGTGAGCGAGAGCACTTTTTGCCGCCCGAATCGGTCTCCCATCACGCCGAAGAAAACGCCGCCTAAAGGCCGCACCAGAAATGGCACGGAAAACGTGCCAAGCGCAGCGATGGTCTGTACCGCGGGGGATGCGTCGGGAAAAAATACTTTGCCCAATGCAAAGGCGACAAAACCATAGACGCCAAAATCGAACCACTCCATGGCATTGCCCAGAGCAGCGGCCGTGACGGCCTTTTTAAGCTTGCTATCGTCGATGACGGTGATGTCGTCAATCTGAAGAGGCCGGACTTCTGGTGACGCAGGAACGGATTGAGTCATGTCTGCTTCCTGTAGCTGGCTAGGAATAGCGATGTATGCGTGCTTGCCTTACTCAACGTAAAAATTCTACTTCTGATCCTGTGTCATGAGCGGAGAATTCGCGCTATTGCGTTCTTTTCAGCCAACCCGGCTCGATAATTGGCTGGCGGCGCGCCGTACCGCTGTCACATGAGCTGGGTTGTAGCGATGGACAGGAACGGTCAGTGTCACGGCGGCAGCGAGGGTGCCTGCCGCTGAAAACACAGGGGCGGATATGCCCGCGACCTCGGAGAGGCGATCGCCTATCGCGGCAAAATAGCCGTCGCTGCGGATCTTTCGGTACAGCTCCTGGTCCGGGCCGGGGGCGTTACCGAGAATGTCGTCGAAGGCAGTCAGGATACGGCCGCCACTGCCTCGATCCAGAGGCAGCAAATCGCCCGCCCGAATGTGATCCCGCACAGGGTGGGGAGAGTCAACGCGATACAGGCATAACCGTGCATCGCCTTGACGCACGTGGTAGGCAGCGCTTTCCCCTGTGGTGGCGACTAACTCGCGCAGCACCGGGATGACAACACGCTCCAGTGAGAAAGATGCCGAGTAGATACCGTGCAATCTCGCGACCTCGGGGCCGAGGGCGTACCGTCCGTCTTCGAGGCGTTGAATCCATTGCGCGTGTTCCAGCGATGCCAAGAGCCTCAATACCGTGCTTTTGTATAGCCTGGTCCGTTCTGCGAGCTCACGCAGGGATAACGCATGGTCGCTGCTGGTGAACACCGACATCAGGCTGAGCGCACGATCAACCGCAGCGACACCGCCTTGGGCTGCATCGGCGTCAGCGATGGATTCCGTCACAGCTTTGCGGGGCATTTTGTGTTCCGTCAATTCAGAGTTCGAGGATTCTATCTTATAGAACGTCTGGGATCTTTGTTCGAATTTATCAGCGCCCGTATGGGGCTCACCCCGGGAAAATCGGGGCGGTTGACACGGGGCGAGGCTTGTATTTTAATTTCATACAAGAGAATGATGTTCTATCATTTAGAATTTTACAAGAGAGACGTATATGCCGAGTCTGCCCCCTCAGCCCGAGGTCTTGATTAGCGAAGTCGGCCCGCGTGATGGATTGCAGTCAGTCAAGGCCACCATGCCGACGGCAGACAAGTTCAAGTGGATCGATGCGTTGGTGGCGGCTGGCATTCGGGAAATCGAGGTGGCTTCGTTTGTGCCTACCCGTTTGCTGCCTCAAATGGCGGACGCAGCAGAGGTCGTGACGTATGCGACCAGGGCGCACCCGGGTGTCACCATCATGGCGTTGGTGCCGAACCTGCGCGGCGCACAAGCCGCGTTGGAAGCAGGCGTGCACAAGCTGACCATGCCCGTATCGGCGAGCCATGCCCACTCGCTCGCGAATGTGCGCAAGACACCGCAGGAAATGGTGCAAGAGGTGCAAGCCATCGCACGTTTGCGCGATGAGCTCGCGCCGTCCGTCAAACTCGAGGCCGGCATATCCACCGCGTTCGGATGCACATTGCAGGGTGAAGTGCCCGAGGATGATGTCATCAAGCTCGCGGTCATGTGTGTACAGGCTGGTGCGGATGAATCGGGCTTGTCGGACACGGTGGGTTATGCGAATCCCGCACAAGTACGCCGCCTGTTTCGGCGGTTGCGGCAAGAGTTGGGCGAGCACGCTGGCGCTGCACACATGCACAACACTCGGGGACTGGGTTTGGCTAATTGCCTCGCGGCATGGGACGAGGGCGTGCGCACGTTCGATAGCTCATTGGGTGGACTGGGCGGTTGTCCTTATGCGCCAGGCGCCTCTGGCAATGTGGTGACCGAAGATCTCGTCTTCATGTTTGAAGCAATGGGTGTGCCCACCGGCGTCGATATCGAAAAGCTCGTCGCTGCACGTGCGCCGCTCGCTGCAGGGCTACCGGGCGAGGCGTTGTATGGAATGACGCCGGACGCGGGCTTGCCGAAAGGCTTTGCTCAACACGCCTAGCATCGGCGGGATTTCCAGGCCCTTTTTCTCAACATAGGTTGCAAACCCATGTCTAACAACACCGCGTCCCGTCTTCCGTACGAAGGCATCCGCGTTATCGAATTCACCCATATGGTCATGGGGCCCACCTGCGGTATGTTGCTGGCGGATCTCGGGGCGGAGGTGATCAAGGTCGAACCGCTGGGCGGCGATTCCACGCGCAGGCTACTGGGATCGGGCGCAGGTTTCTTTCCGATGTTCAATCGGAACAAGAAAAGCATTGTGCTGGATCTCAAACAGCCTGAAGGCATAGAGGCCGCATTGCGCTTGATCGATTCTGCCGACATCGTCAGCGAGAACTTCAAGTCAGGCGTCATGGAGAAGCTCGGCTTGGGATATGCCGCGCTCAAAGCACGAAACCCCAAAATCATTTACGTCAGTCATAAAGGCTTTTTGCCCGGCCCCTATGAGCATCGCACGGCCTTGGACGAGGTCGTGCAGATGATGGGGGGGCTGGCTTATATGACAGGGCGTTCGGGCGACCCATTGCGTGCCGGCACGAGCGTCAACGACATCATGGGCGGCATGTTTGGCGCGATGGGCGCCATGGCGGCACTGGCTCAGCGCGCAGTCACGGGCGAGGGCATGGAGGTGCAGACCTCGCTATTCGAGAACAACGTCTTTCTCGTCGGACAGCACATGATGCAGTACGCCGTGACCGGCCGTGCAGCAGCACCCATGCCCAGCCGGATTTCGGCGTGGGCTATCTACGACGTGTTCACCGTCAAGAACGGCGAGCAGATTTTTCTCGCCGTGGTCAGCGACAAGCAATGGGAAATATTCTGCCGGGCCTTTGGCCTATCCGAATGGTTTGCGGACCCGCGGCTCAAGACAAACAATGATCGCGTGCAGGCCAGGGACTGGCTGATGCCCATGCTGCGGGCCCATCTCGCGGATACGCCTGCGGCGGAATTGGCCGCGGTATTTGAAAAAGAGGGCTTGCCATACGCGCCGATCACCCGCCCGGAGCAATTGTTTGATGATCCTCATCTGTTGGCGACCGGGGGGCTGGCTCCAATCATGTTACCTGGCGGGAAACCCTCGCACGTCCCGCTGACGCCGATGGCATTCAATGGTGTACAGCCGCCGTTGCGTACGCAACCGCCTGAGGTCGGGGAACATACCGACCCGCTATTGCGCGAAGCCGGATATTCCGACGAAGAGATTCAAAGTTTGAAGGCCAGGAATATCACTGAAGGATGCCATCCGCAGTGAGCTGCAGGGCCATTTACAAAAGCGCTTGCACAAGCGTTGAATAAAGAGACAGGAAAATGAATTATCGCTTGAAAACTTCGATCACCTGCCGCCGAGCATTGTCACGCGGATTGTTTGTGTTATCGCTTGGTCTGTTGTTCGGTCATGCCCATGCGGCCGATAGCGCGGTGGATTGGCCATCGGTACCGGTTCGGCTTGTTGTGCCCTATGCTCCCGGAGGAACTACTGACTATGCCGCCAGACAAGTCGCGCAGAAACTATCCGAAGCTACGGGAAAGACTTTCATCGTCGAAAACAAATCCGGCGCATCCGGCACTATTGCTACTCAGGATGTAGTTCGCTCCAAGCCGGATGGGAGTTCTTTTTTGGTGACCGATACGACGTATGCCATGTTGCCGTTGTCGTTTGCGAAACTGCCGTGGGACTACGAGCACGATTTGATTCACGTGGCTGAGATCATCGAGACCCCGCTGGTATTGGTTGTCCCAGAAAAATCGCCGTTCAGGACTCTGGCGGATCTGATCGCACATGCGAAGAAAAACCCGGGCGCGCTGAATTTCGGCTCGGGCGGGCCAGCGAGTTCCACGCATCTTGCTGCCGAGATGTTTGCTTCGGAAGCCAGTATCAAGATGTCCCATATCCCGTACCGTGGCGCTGGTGCTGCCTTGGCCGATGTGATGGCTGGTCAGATTGACCTCCTGGTGACGGCTGCGCCAACCGCTATTCCGCCGGTGCAGGGCGGGCGCGTGCGGGCGCTCGCGGTCAGTGGCGATCAGCGTCTGGAGTCTTTGCCGGAGGTCCCGACATTCGCGCAAGCGGGACTGCCTTCGTATCAGGTCATCAATTGGTTTGGCTTGGCCGCGCCAAAGGGTACCCCCGAGCCGATCATCGAGAAAATGAACAGCCTGGTTAATGAGGTAATGGGCGATGCGAAGATGCAGCAATTGATGGCTCGGCAGGGAGCCGGACACCGCTCGGTGGCGGTCAAGCCATTCGGCGAGTATGTTCAGCAGCAAGTGACTTTCTGGACAGACATCGGACGGCGTGTCGGCATCAAACCCGAGTGAGGAACCGGCCATGTGGAATCTGTCTTTTTCGCCGCCGATTGTCATTGAAGCCAACGTCATCGCCTCCATGCCTCGGGAATTGCGTTTGCCGCGCCGCAGTGCGTGGGCGGACGCGAACAAGGCCGGACATATTGTCGACTGCTTTCTGGAGGGGCCTGTCTTTGACAAGACGGGAGCGTTGTATGTGACCGATATCCCTCATGGCCGCATATTCCGGGTTGACGGCGCGGATAGCTGGCATCTCGTTGCCGAAACCGACGGATGGCCGAATGGCCTGGCGCTGCATGACGACGGCAGCCTGTGGGTGGCAGACTATCGCAGAGGAATTCTGCGTTGCGATCCCGCGACCGGATCTGTCACGACAGTGCTGGGCCACCGCAATAGCGAGTCGTTCAAGGGCGTCAACGACCTGGTGTTTGATCGCGAGGGACGACTGTACTTCACTGATCAAGGACAGACCGGTTTGCATGACCCCCAAGGTCGAGTCTATCGATACGACGAGCGTAGTGGACGGCTGGACCTCCTGCTCAGTAATGCGCCCAGCCCTAACGGCATCGCATTGGACGCCGCACAAAAAGTGTTGTTCGTCGCCGTGACGCGCGCCAATCAGGTGTGGCGGGCTCCGATTCTGGATGACGGTTCGATCAGCAAAATGGGTGCTTTCCAGACATTCTTCGGCACCAGCGGACCGGACGGACTGGCGACATTGCCGAGCGGCGAATTGCTGGTTGCACATGCGAGTCTAGGCGGTGTGTTTGTCCTGAACTCGCGTGGCGAGATTACGCATTATCTGAAAAGCCCGATCGATGGCAGCACCGTGACTAACGTTGCCGTGTGCCCCGGCGGCAAGCGCGTGGTGTTCACGGAGTCTGCCTCGGGGTCGATTCTGCAGGCTGAGTTGTCATAGGAGCAACATCGTCGCTCCTTCTTTCCCATTACGACTGCCCGAGCAGTGAGGAAAGCAACCGCCGGGTCACAGGCTCGGCTCGCCGCGCAGGGTCAAAAGTCAATCTTGCGGCGTTTGGGAGACTAAGGTGCAAACCGCGTAAATACATAGTCTCGATCCTTGGCGGCCCGTGCCTCGTGGCAGGCGAAGCAGGTCTGATGTTGCGCGGCATCTGTTGGAACGCCTCCGATGAAACGTCCAAATCCCCAACCGCCCGTCGATGCATAGCGTTTCGAGTCTTTCACCATGATCTGAACCGTCGTCGCCTGACCTGGTACAGTGGCTGAGGCAAACTCGGGAGATTGCTTGCGTTTGTAGGCGAGCTTGACCAATATCGAACCGTCGGGAAACGGCCCCTTCAGGTCTTGAATGGCTTTGACTGCTGCCGGGTTGCCCAGCACGACACGTAGCTCATCCAGTGGCGCGGCCTCCTCTGCGGGGGCGATGAGTTGCCAATTACGATAGCCCTCTGGAATAGACACACCGAAGATCGGTGAAACGGCTTGTGTCGTGAGCTCCGCCGCCGATGCAGAGCCTGCAGCGGCACACAGCATGAGTGCGGCCGACAAGAACATCCGTGCACGATGAACGCGTTGCATGTCGTGATCCTTGCTCCAGGTGTTTTACAGACGGGTGACGTCGATGATCGCTTGGGCAAAGTCTTTAGGAGCCTCTTGGGGCAGGTTGTGCCCAATGCCGCCATTGACGTTGCGATGCTGGTATTTGCCGGTGAATTTTTTCGCATAGGCTGCCGGCTGGGGATGCGGCGCGCCGTTGGCGTCACCTTCCATCGTGACTGATGGGATGGTGATGACCGGTCCTTTTGCGAGTTGCTGTTCCAGGTCGTCGTAGCGCGATTCGCCTTGTGCCAGACCCAGGCGCCAGCGATAGTTATGAATCACGATCGCAACGTGATCAGGATTCTGGAAAGATTGGGCAGTACGGTTAAAAGTCGCGTCGTCGAAATTCCAATGAGGCGAAGCGAGTTTCCAGATGAGCTTGTTGAACGAATCACGGTTTGCATCGTAGCCGGCCTGGCCACGCTCGGTGGCAAAGTAGAACTGATACCACCACGCCAATTCTGCTTCGGGGGGCAGGGGCGCTTTGTTGGCAGCCTGACTGCCGATCAGATAGCCGCTGACCGACACCATGCCGGTGAATCGCTTCGGCCAAAGCGCCGCCATGATGTTGACGGTGCGCGCACCCCAGTCGAATCCGCCCAGGACGGCGGTCTCGATTTTCAACGCATCCAGCAATCCGATCAGATCCATCGCGAACACCGCTTGCTGGCCATTGCGGACAGTATCCGCCGACAGGAACGTGGTCGAACCCGAGCCGCGCAGGTAGGGCACGATGACGCGATAGCCTGCAGCCACGAGCCGAGGGGTGACTTCGGCAAAGCTATAAATGTCGTAGGGCCAGCCATGCACCAAGAGGGCGACAGGACCATTGCGCGGACCTGCATCCACGTACCCGATATTCAGGGGACCTACCTGGATCTGCTTGATCTCGTCGAACTTTGCAAACGGTTGACTCGCGGCTGCGCCGGCTTTGGCGATCGATGTTTGTGCGTGGGCCAGACCGCTCATGGTCAATTCCATGAGGCCCAGACCGGCCACGGTGGTCTGGATCAGGCGACGGCGGCGGGTATTGATGGGTTCCGACATGACTTTCACTCCTCAAAAGTTGGTAGGAGTATTGAAAGCCTTGGTTGTATCTGCCTTGTGTCGCGTCCGAACAGGCTGAGAGACGTTGAGTATCTGTGTAGAGAAACAGATACAGTGTGGTACATAGCCGCTGAATGAACCGCCCTCAGATGGAGTCCTAGCCATTCAGAGGAAAGCGCGTATTCTCAAATATCGACGGTGGCGCGGNCATGGACCGCAGCCGGGGTGGCGGCCCATGTCCCTTCATACTGACCGATCCGTCTTATTTTTTCATGGCCTCGTCGGCGCATTGCGCATCGAGATGTCCACCGGGCGCGCCAGCTACGCCAATAGCGCCGATGACTTCATCGCCTTGCTTGAGCGGCACGCCACCGCCCAATAACAAGAATCCCGGAATGTCTTTCAGGTTGGCCGCGCCCGGGTTCTTCTGTGAGTTTTCCATCATGGCCAGCGTGGGCTGCTTGGCCGATGCCGATGTGAACGCTTTGGCGCGGCTCGCATCGATCGTGTGCGGACCGGCTTTGTCGGCGCGCGCAAAGGCTTGCAATTGGCCGCTGCCATCGACGACGGCGGCGCTCACGGCGTAACCTTTGGCCTGGCAGACGGCAACGGTGTCGGCGGCGAGTTTCTGGGCATCTGCCAGCGCGAGCTTGTGTGTGGTGACGACGGCGGCATTGGCGGCTTGGGACAGGGCTGCGAGGCAGAGCAGGGCGAGGGTTTTGCGGATCATGGTGGAGTCCTTGGTCTGTGTAGTTACGACAAGGACATTGTATTGAGATACGCTGTGCGCCGATATGCGCACGAACACGCTCCAGTCTCCGTAGCGCTACGGAGACTCAGGCGAGCAAAGCGGCATACTGGCGTATCAATTGCGCCAGAGATTGCGCTTCGAGTTTGGTGAAGACATTCGCTCGATAGGTCTCTACGGTGCGGGGCGACAGGCCCAGTTCGCGCGCGATCTGTTTATTGCTGATCCCTTCGACGACACGCCGCAGGACTTCTTCTTCGCGACCCGATAATGTGCCCAGGCGCTCCGTAGCCTCGAGCGTGGCTGCAAGTTTTTCACGGCTGGCGATGTGCTGACGTACAGCAGCCTGTACCGCATCCAGAAACACATCGTCGTCCACCGGCTTTTGCAGGAATTCGACGGCGCCGGTTTTGAATGCACGCCGGCACAGATCGACGTTGGCATGGCCCGTCAGAATGATAGTCGGCAGATCAGAGTGTGCGACGACTTGTTCGAGCACCTGCAGGCCGCTGATGCTGGGCATACGGATATCGAGGACCAGACAGCCGATTGCGTATTGGTGCCCCTGCGCTAGAAAGGCTTGTGGATCGCCAAACCCTTCGCTGCGCAGCCCGACACTCGAGAGCAGCATCGACAGGCCATCGCGTACGGCCTCGTCATCATCCACGATGTATACGAGCGGTGATTGATTCGAGTAGTCGTCCATGGCGTAGTTGCTAGGCTACCTTAGCAGTGAGCTTCGTGTTTCTGAGGCGAGCCAGAAACGCCCGAATCCTGGCGTTCAGAGTACAGTGGCAGTGACAGTGTCGCACAGACGCCGCCCTCTGCGTGGTTCTCAATATGCAGATGCGCGTCCATGGTGCCGGCCAGGGTCTCGCAAAGTGTCAGGCCGAGTCCCATGCCTTGTGCCCGCGTGGTGTAGAACGGATCGAAGATCTTCGGCAGCTTGTCGGCGGGGATTCCAGGACCGTTGTCGCGCACGATGAATTCGTAGCGTGACTCGTGCACACGACCGCGGATATCCAGCACGCGGGGGCCCGCGTGCGTAGCGAGCGCATCCGCGGCATTCTGTACCAGATTGTGCAGAATCTGCTCCAGCGCGACGCGGTCACCCAGCGCGCGTGCACCCGGGGCGTCGTTGGTCCAGCTGATTCGTATCCCGGCTCGCGCCAGTTCGCTTTCACGTAAGAAACGCAGCGACGCGATCAGGTCATCAGGGCTCAGCGCCGAACGTTGAGCGGGTTCTCCACGCGCCATCAAGGCGCGCAGACGTTCGAGTATCTCGGCTGCCCGACGTGCCTGACCGGCTGTCGCCTGCAGGGCTCGGCGCACCTGAGGCTGCTCGTCGGGATCTTCGAGCAAGCGTTGTGCAGCACCGGTTTGCGCCAGGATAGCCGTCAATGGCTGGTTGAGTTCATGAGCTATTCCCGCCGCCATTTCTCCGAGGGTGTTTAGCCGCCCGATTGCGGCCAAGCGCGACTGCTCCCGTTCACGCAAGGCGTAGGCTCGCGCACGTTGCCACAATGTCCAACCGGCAACCAGCGCGGCGCTGGTCAAGGCCCAGGCCAGCCAGGCCATCCACGGCCAAGACGCCGGCGTTAGAATCTGCAAGGTATGCAAGGTAAACGGCTGGCTCGCTGCACCTAGCGGCTTGCTGCGCTGGAGTACCAGACCCATTGGATGCTGCGGTGACGCTGAACCCAGCAGATCGAGTTGCCCGGAAGGTAACGATAAGCTGACGGCACTGAGCGTAAGAGGGATGTCTTCGCGCCCTAGCAATCTCTGTGCACTGAGCAGGATACTCCAACCCGAGGGGTCGACGAGCCAATAAGAGGTGGCCGCATTTCCCGGTAACACGACGGGGTGATCGACCTGACGGGCTTGTGCCAAGGCGCCCGTCATTCCATTCGGCGACGGGGAACTGCCACGCCATGTGTCCTCGTTTAGCCGTCCGATTGCCTCCAACTGCGGCAACGCCGGTTGCAGGCTGGGGAACAGGCGTTCAGGAGCGGGAGGATGCGATAGCGCGGCCAAGGTCGCGAGCACGGCCTCATGCTGCACGGCCTTTTGGCTGAGCATGCGGTGCACGATGCTCGTATCCTGGACGAACCGATCGCGCTGGCTGGCGTAGTCTTGCAAACCAATGCCGACGACGCCGAAAACGAGGAGCAGCAGCCATATCAGGATTGGCCGCATGAGAGATCGGGGCATAGTGCACAGCATTATGGCACTGGATTGCGGGTCTTACACTCCGTAGTGCTACGGAATGGCGGCGTCTCGACTAAGATGCTGTCCACGCATTCATCAGCAGGAGTCCCGTGATGACCCGTCATATTTCCCCGGTGCCGTTAGCCAAAGCGTCGCGCCTGCTCCATCATGGTCCTACGGTCCTCGTATCGGCCCGCCATGAGGGGGTGAGCAATGTCATGGCGGTAGGCTGGGCATGCGCATTGGATTTTGCCCCGCCCAAACTTACTGTGGTCCTGGACAAGATCACCAAAACGCGCCAGTTGGTCGAGCAAAGCGGGATGTTTGTGGTTCAGGTGCCGACGGTGGCGCAGTTGCGCCTGACTCATGAGGTCGGCAATCGGAGTCTGACCAACGATCCCGACAAACTGGCCGAGATCGGCGTAGAACTGTTTCGTATGGACGGCTATGGCGATTTGCCTTTCGTGCAGAGTTGCTCGGCATGGATGGCGTGCAAGCTCATTGCCGAACCACATAATCAGCAGACCTACGATCTGTTCATCGGCGAGATTGTGGGCGCCTGGGCGGATGAGCGCGTATTCAAGGATGGCCATTGGCATTTTGAATCTGCAGATCCTGCATGGCGCAGTTTGCACTACATCGCGGGCGGGCAGTTCTATGCCACAGGGGAGTCCATGGTCTACGAAGAGGAGTCCTGATCGCTGTGGAGAATTATGTCTACGTGCTGGCCGTTGCGCTGATTGCCGGTGCGTTCAGCGGCGTGGTGGGCACGGGATCGTCTCTCATGCTGTTGCCGGTATTGGTGCAGTCGTATGGACCCAAGGCCGCCATGCCGATCATGGCGATGGCAGCCATCATGGGCAATCTGTCGCGTGTCATGGTCTGGTTCAAGCAGATCGACTGGCGGGCAACGTTCGCCTATGGTCTGCCCGGTATTCCCGCTGCCGCCTTGGGCGCGCATACGCTGTTAGCCCTGCCGGCGTGGGTGATCGACGCGACCCTCGGGTTTTTCTTCTGGTGCATGATCCCGATTCGGCACAAGCTGCGGCAATTGCAGTACCAAATGTCGTTGTTTCAGTTGGGGGTATGCGGTGTCGTCATCGGATTTTTGACAGGACTGGTGCTTTCTACCGGGCCCTTGAGTATCCCGGCATTCACTGCTTACGGGCTTAGCGGCGGGGCATTTCTGGGAACGGATGGCGCCACATCGGTGCTGTTGTATGTCAGCAAAGTCAGCACCTTTTTTGCTCAGGATGCGTTGTCGATGCAGACGGCCCTGCAGGGTTTGTTGGTCGGCGCCGGCATCATGCTCGGCACTTTTGCCAGCAAACCGCTGGTGCTACGACTCTCGTCAAACGTCTTTGCTTTGATGGTCGATATGTTGCTTTTCGTCTCCGGAGCTGCGTTGCTCTACAGTGCGTGGTCGCATGGGTGACACCATGCGACCACGCAGGTGCGTCAGAGGGAAAGGCCCCGGAACGCAGGCTAGTCAAAGGAATGCCGTTGTCTGACGTCCGGGGCATTACTGGTGTCAGTCCGTGGACAACACGCCACGGCGCACTTGGTCCCGTTCAATGGATTCGAACAGCGCTTTGAAGTTGCCTTCGCCGAAACCGCTGTCACCCTTGCGCTGGATGAATTCAAAAAACACCGGGCCCAGCAGCGTCTCGGAGAAAATCTGGAGCAGCAAACGGCGTTCTCCGCCGTCGGATGTCCCATCCAGCAGGATGCCGCGCGATTGCAGCTCGGCGGTGGGTTCGCCGTGCGCAGGTAGACGGCCTTCCAGCATCTCGTAGTACGTCTCGGGCGGTGCGGTCATGAACCGTGTGCCATGAGCTTTCAGTGCGTCCCAGGTCTTGAGCAGATCGTCGGTCAGAAAGGCAACGTGCTGGATGCCCTCTCCGTTGAACTGCATCAAGAATTCTTCGATCTGGCCGGCGCCTTTGGAGGACTCTTCGTTCAGGGGGATGCGGATCATGCCATCGGGCGCCGTCATGGCTTTTGAGGTCAGGCCGGTATATTCGCCCTTGATGTCGAAGTAACGGATCTCGCGGAAATTGAAGAGTTTTTCGTAGAAATCGGCCCAATACGCCATGCGGCCACGATAAACGTTGTGGGTCAGATGGTCGATGATCTTCAGGCCGGCGCCCACAGGGTGGCGGTCTACGCCATCGATGAACACAAAATCGATGTCGTAAATCGACGAGCCTTCTTCGAAACGGTCGATCAAGTAGAGAGGCGCGCCACCAATGCCCTTGATGGCAGGCAGGCGCAGTTCCATGAAACCGGTATGGATCTCGACAGGTTGCGCACCGAGTTCCAGGGCGCGCTTGTGAGCCTCTTGCGCGTTGCGCACGCGAAACGCCAGGCCGCATACAGAGGGGCCGTGCTCGGCTGCGAAGTAGGCCGCGGGGCTGTGAGGCTCGTTATTGACGATGGCGTTGATGTCGCCTTGGCGAAACAGAGAGACTGCTTTGGAACGGTGGTTCGCGACTTTGGTGAACCCCATGCTTTCGAGCACGGGCTCGATGACGTTGGGCGTGGGCGAGGCGAACTCAATGAACTCAAAACCCATGAGTCCCATGGGATTGTCGAAAAGGTCTGCCATTTTCTGGCTCCTGAATGTGCGAATGGTGAATGTGAAGCTTGCGATGCAGCCAATTCACATTGGGGGCGCACAGGGACGGCCCCGCACGCTGCGTGCCAGGTAGTCGCCAATCAGGAGTTGAAAACCCAGAATTTTCATAATGATAGGGTCAGACGGGATTGTCGCAGAGTTTCCTTGTTCGCGAACGGAAGAAACGCTGCTCTTCAAGAGCATGGCATGCGTGATCCCGCGGCGTCAAGCGAACTCACCTGTTCAGGTGTTTACTATCTCGATCTGACTATACTCCACCTGCGTTATCTCTACTATCAGGTAGCGCTTCTGTGCCTTGCCATGTGCCTGATTCGGCTTCAGATCTTTCAGCTCTATTACTTATCTAAGAAAATTTCCAGTCCATGACTAGCAGCAATCCCCAACCTCAAGCCGTTACCTGTCCGCTCACCCGTAGTGCGATTTTCCTTGTTGCGACGCTGGGCGAGGACAGCCAAGCCGACAAGATTCGTGCCTTGTGCGGAAATCTCGCCGCGTTGGTACGTTCCGTAGGCAAGCGTGTCCCAGATGGCAAGCTGTCCTGTGTGCTGGGATTCAGCGCGCATGCCTGGGACACCTTGTTTGGTCATCCGCGTCCAGCACAGCTGCATCCATTTCGTGAGTTTCAGGCCGACAATCGCCATGCGCCCGCGACACCGGGGGATCTGCTGTTTCATATTCGTGCCGAGCAGATGGATTTATGCTTCGAACTGGAGACGCAGATTCTCAATCAGTTAGGCGCTGCGGTGACCGTGGTGGATGAAGTGCAAGGCTTTCGCTATTTCGATATGCGCAGCATGGTGGGCTTTGTGGACGGCACCGAAAATCCGGAAGGGCAGGACGCCGTGGATTTCGCTTTGATCGGCGATGAGGATCCCGAGTTTGCCAATGGCAGCTATGTCCTCGTGCAGAAATACCTGCATGACATGGCGGGCTGGAATGCACTGCCTGTGGAGACTCAGGAACGCATCATCGGGCGCACCAAGCTATCGGATATCGAGTTGGACGACTCGGTCAAGCCCTCGTCGTCTCATAGTTCGCTGACCACGCTGACCGAGAACGGCGAAGAAGTCAAAATCCTGCGCGAAAACATGCCGTTCGGGCGGCCTGGCGCAGGCGAGTTCGGCACTTATTTTATTGGGTATGCCAAGTCGCCAGCCCCTATTGAGCAAATGCTGGAGAACATGATTGTCGGCCGGCCCGCGGGCAATTACGACCGTCTGCTGGACTTCAGCCGCGCGGTCACGGGCGGGTTGTTCTTTGTGCCTTCGGCAGCATTGTTGGAGGAATTGGAAGAGCGGCAAAAATAAAGGAGACGAACGGTCGTCTCCCTTATGACTGAGCCCGTCGTTATTGACGGGGTTGGTATTTGCGCGTGTCGCTGTTACTTCACTGGATATACCAAGTCATCCGTTAACAGTGCCACGCAACACGCAGCCGAAGCCTGTACGGCCCGCGCGGGATCTGTCGCCATAGCCAACGCTTGTGCGGCAGCTTGTGCCTGCTCGGCGCCGTGGTGGCTTTGCACCCAATTTACCAACAGCGTCGACAACGGCAGGTGCTCGTTGAGCGCCTGCGGCGCCAGACGCTCAACGGCTTGTTGTGCAGCGTCGCTTCCAGTGATGGCGGCAAGTGCATCCGAGCAGCCCTCGGAAAACACGACCTCGTACAGTGCGTCTATGTGCGCCTGCATGCGCGAGGTGTGGACTTGCAGTCCCTCTGCACTGTGCCGCAATGCGGCCGCAGCGGCATAGACGTGACGCCATAGCGGTGCCCACGTGGAAAGCTCAGCCTGCCATTCTCCCATGGCCCGTTCATGAGCCTGCGGCATTGCCGAAAGCAGATTCGCAGCGAGGCCTGGCACGGGCTGTGTCTGTGCCACGGCCTGCATGCAATAGACCGCATTGCGTTTATGCGGCATAGCGCTGGAGGTTCTGCCGCGAGGCGCTTCGGTCAACTCTCCGACCTCGAACTGCGACATCAACGACCAGTCTTTCGCGAGCTTTGCCAGGCTGCCTGCGCAGACAGCCGCTTCCATGGCGAGCCGCATCCACGTATCGCGCTGGGTGTGCCAACTATGGCCGCAAGCCGTCAAACCGAGTTCGGCGGCAAGCGCACGTTCTACACGCTGGCCTTGCTCGCCTAACGTAGCGCGATTGCCGACAGCTCCACCTAGTTGCACACACAGCGCGTGCTCGGACAGGGCGCGTAGTTGTTTGATGCTGCGCTGTATGGCACCGGCGGATTGTGCACATTTCAATCCGAAGCTGGTGACCTGAGCAGGTTGCAGCAGGCTGCGCGCCAGAATCGGCGTGTGCGCATGCGTGCGAGCCAAAGTGCACAAGGCAGTATGTAAGCCGGTCAATTCTTGCAGCAGCGCTGCCAACGCCATCTTGGTCAATAGGGCATGTGCCGTGTCGACGGCATCCTGAGTCGTTGTGCCCCAATGCAAATAGGGCAAAGCATCCTTTGCATGCTGCGCCAGGAATGTCCGTAGCGGATCTACCAATCCTATGCCCAGTGCGCCCGTCCGCTGCGCGCGCTCGATAAAGGCTGAGCGCTCCAGTTCGACGTTGGCGCATGCGTGAGAAATGGCCGCTGCCGCGCTGAGGGGAATGAGCCCGCAAGCCGCTTGCGCGTTGGCCAGCCCCGATTCAAAACGTAGCAGCGCATCGAACCATTGTGTATCAGTAAACAGTGCGGCGCCGCCGTTCGGGGTCAGGCTTTCGTCGATCAGGGATGCCATCATGGCAGGCTGACCCGCGGTCATACGGTGGCGCCAGAGGCGGTCACGACTTTGCCCCATTTGCGGCTTTCTTCCTGGATTCTTGCGTTGTATTCCTTTGCATTGCCCAGCAGCGGCTCGGCGCCTTCGACTTCGAGTTTGGATTGGAACCCGGGCTCGGCGGCGACCTTCAGGATTTCCGCTTCCAGCTGGCGTACCGTCTCGGCCGGTATGGTTTTAGGAGCCAATATCCCGTAGGTCAGGGTGCTGTCGAAGTCCTTCAGCGCCGGGACACCCGATTCAGCCATGGTTGGAACATCGGGCAGCAGTGCCATGCGTTTGGTGCTAGTGATGGCCAGGGCGCGTAGCTTTCCCGATTTGATCATGGGCATGGCGGCCGGAATGACGCTGAAGCTGAAGTCCACCAGACCTGCTGCCACGTCCGCAACTGCTGGCGCTGTGCCTTTGTAGGGAACATGCACGGCTTGCGCGCCCAGCGTCTGCAGGAACATTTCGCCAGTCAGATGGCCCCCTGTGCCGTTGCCGCTGGAGGCATAATCCATATCGGAGTCTTTGTTCGACAGCGCCTCGGCCAATTGCGCGACGCTATGAATAGGAGAACTGGCCGGTACCACCAGCAACAGCGCCGAGGAGGCAAACATCGCGACCGGCTGCAAATCGGTCGACGCATTAAACTTCAGGTTCTTGTACAGCGCCGGGTTGATAGAGATCGTGCCGGTGTGGCCGAGCAAAAAGGTATTACTTTGGGCAGACGCACGCACGACCTGCTCGGTACCCACGTTTCCGCCGGCGCCGGGTTTGTTTTCGACGATCACATCGCGTTTGAATGTCTCGGTCAGGCCATGCGCCAACTGGCGCGCCAGTACATCGTTCCCGCCGCCAGGAGAAAAGGGGACAATGATGCGCATGACTGGCGTGTTCTGGGCCCAGGCGGGCGTCAAGGATATGGCCGCCAGCCCCAGCGCCGTTGCCAGCGCGCGGCGGCGAGAGGGGGAACGCAGGATGGGCGAATGCATGGTGTCTCCTGGATTGGAATAATTGGATTCACTGGTATTGTCGCTGTTGCGGGCCATCTGAATACAGTACGTATTGCTTTCATCAATTAAAAGAAAATGCAGGCTCATGGATATCCGTTACCTACATAATTTTCTGAAAGTCGTCGACTTGGGCTCCATGTCCGAAGCGGCTCGTCAGCTGGATGTGAGCCCGGCTGCGATTGCACAACAGATGCGCACGCTTGAACGCGAGCTGGGCGCGTCGCTGCTGGTGCGGCAAGGCCGCAGCGTGCAACCGACTGCTGCCGGGCAACGCCTGCTGGAGCGAGGCCGCATCCTGGTGCAGGATGCCGATGCCTTGCGGGATTGGGTTGCCACCGACGAGGACGAGGGCGAGTTGCGGCTGGGCACGGTCAATACGGCATTACATAGTTTTTTACCGGATATCCTGCAGTCCTTTGCCAAGCATTACCCAGGTGTGCGCATTGCACTGCGCAGCGCGATTACGCCTGCCTTGTATGGGGCGCTGACGCAATTCGAGCTCGACGCGGCCTTGTGTTTGAAGCTGCCTTTTGAGCTGCCCAAGACGGTGTGCTGGGCATCTCTGCGTCAAGAACCGTTGGTTGTGTTGGCGCACGCGCACGATGCACAACGCGATCCGTTGGAATTACTGCGTACCCAGCCGTTGGTGCGTTACGACCGGCAATTGGCGGGGGGAAGTTTGGCTGATCGCTATTTACAGGCCCAACGAATACAGCCGCATGAGCGGGTGGAGCTGAACTCCATCATGGCCATCGCGCTATTGGTGCAACGCGGACTGGGGGTGGGCTTGGTGCCTGATATCGGCCGGGGTCTGGAGGGGCCGGACCTGTGCAAATTGGCCGTGCCGGCGGTATCGGTACCTGAGGACGGGGCGCCGTTGCCCGCGCGTGAGCTGGGGTTGTTATGGCGTCATCAATCCCCACGGGGACATTGGGTGCAGACGCTGTTGCGGTGTGCGCGGGAAGTGATTGAGGCTTGATGCGTTAATTGATTCAGACGATTCTCCAACGATAGTCTTGCCTACTGGTAAGTCATCGCAAAAAAAGCGTGCCGAGATAACCCGGCGCGCTTTATTAGTGCAGCGTCAGCGTGTGTTAACGAACTGGCTGCGGCTTTGCACCCACTTCCTCACGCACCTTGGCCACTTGATCAGCCGTCACAGCAGGCGCTTTATTGCCCCAGCTGGAACGTACAAAGGTGAGCACCGATGCCACTTCTTTGTCGGTCAAGCGCCAATCAAAGGCCGGCATGCCGTACTGCGTTGGCGCAGCTGTCGTACCCGGCAATTGCGCACCTTTGAGCACGATGTGGATCAGGGAGGTTGGATCGTCCGAATTCACGGTCGAGCTCAACGCCAATTGCGGGAAGGTCTGCTCATAGCCTTTGCCGGTCGTGCGGTGGCAGGCTGCGCAGTTGTTCAGGAAGTCCAGCGCGCCTTCGCTGTTGGCTTTGCCTGAACGGAACGCCACTGAGGCCGCTTCGTCATAGGCCAAGGGCTGCGTCGCATCCTTGTTCACCGGCGAGAGCGTCTTCAGGTAGGCCGCAATGGCATTCAGATCCGCATCGTTTAGATGCTGGGTACTGTCGGCTACGACTTGCGACATGCCGCCAAACGTCGCGGAGTGCTGGTTCATGCCCCCCTTGAGAAAGGCCACGATGTCTTCTTTGGACCAACCGCCCAGACCGTCCGTGGCGTCGCCACGCAGGTTCTTGGCCAGCCAGCCCTCGACGACGCCACCTGACAGAAACTCTGTTCCGTCGGCATCAGTGAGCGCTTTTTCCTGCAACGCTACGCCACGCGGCGTGTGACAGGTGCTGCAGTGGCCCAGGCCTTCGACCAGATACTTGCCGCGCAGGACTTCAGCTTGCCCTGCATCGGCAGGAGCCGTTGCAGGTGCAGCGGCAGCCTCGACGGCATCCGGCGAGAACATCCAGCGCCAGATGCCCAGGGGCCAGCGCATGGACAGCGGCCAGACGATGTCGGTGTCTTTGTTGGCTTGGTTGACGGGCTCTACGCCATGCATGAAATAGGCGTAGAGGGCCTTGACATCATCAGGCGAGACTTTTGCGTAGGCGGTGTAAGGCATGGCCGGATACAGTGAGTGGCCATCTTTGGCGACGCCATGGCGCACTGCCTGGTCGAAATCTTCCAGCGTGTACTCGCCGATACCGGTTTCCTTGTCGGGCGTGATGTTGGTGGAGTAGATCATCCCCAACGGCGAGTCGATGCCCAAGCCGCCTGCAAAGGGTTTACCGCCCTGTGCCGTGTGGCAGGCAATACAGTCGCCTGCGCGCGACAGGTATTCACCTTGCTTGATGAGCTGTTGATCCGCTGTATCGGCGGCCCATGCAGAACTGGCTGTCAGCGCGAGCAGGGCGGCGAGGGTGTGTTTAAGTATGTTCATCTTCACCGTCCTCTTATGCCTGCACCAAGGGGCGGCCCTGGTTCTTCATGTACTGTTCGCGGATGGCCTTGAGGGACCAGTAGGCCAGTGCGCCGACCAGGCCGGTGGGGTTGTAGCCCATGTTGTAGGGAAAGGTGCTTGCGCCCATGACGAACAGGTTGGGCACATCCCAGCTTTGCAGATAGCGGTTGAGCACGCTGTCCTGCGGGCTGGTGCCCATGATGGTGCCACCGGTCAAGTGAGTACTTTGATACACGCGCGTATCCCAGTGCGAACCGGGTTTGCGCACGTTGACCACGTACTTCTCCGGATTCATGGCCTTGGCGACCTTTTCGACCTGGCTGCCGACATAGTCGAGCATCTTGTACTCGTTGTCGTGCCAATCGAAGGTCATGCGCAGCAGCGGCAGGCCATGCGAATCTTTGTAGGTCGGGTCCAACGACATATAGGCGTCGCGGTAAGGCATCACCGAACCGGACATGCCGATGTTGAAGGAACGCTGATAGGCATCTGCCATGCCTGCTTTCCAGCCCGAACCCCACGTGGGCGAGCCCGGCAGGGGCGATGCTTGTTTGATGGGGCGTCCGCCGGTGGTGGCTTGGCGGACAACCGCGCCGCCGATAAAACCCAGCGGTGCGTGATCGAATTGATCGGCATTCAGATCATCAAAGGCCCATGCGCTGGCGCCTGCGCCTTCGAATGGGTTGAAGTAATTCCCTTTGGGCATGATGATGCGAACGCCGCCGTTCATTTGATAGGCGAGGTTCTTGCCTACGACGCCTTCGCCCGTTGCAGGGTCGTAAGGGGTACCGATACCCGATAGCAGCATCAATCGCGTGTTGTGCGTCTGGAACGCGCACAGAATGACCAGATCGGCGGGCTGTTCGACTTCGCGGCCTTGTGCATCCACATAGGTGACGCCGGTAGCCATCTTGCCGGATTTGTCTACGTTGACCTTGGTCACATACGCATTCGTGCGCAATTCAAAGTTGGATTTTTTCAGCAGTACCGGCAGGATCGTCGTCTGGGGCGATGCCTTCGAGTACATGAAGCAGCCGTAGTTTTCGCAGAAACCGCAGAAATTACAAGGCCCCAGGCGCACGCCGTACGGGTTGGTATAGGGACCGGACGCGTTGGAGGCAGGGGCAGCAAAGGGATGGTAACCGACGTCGCGTGCGGCTTTTTCAAAAAGCGATTGCGCGTAGGTCTGCTGCAGCGGCGGCAGCGGGAATTCATCCGTGCGCGGGCCTTCCAGCGGATTGCCGCTCTCCTGAATTTTGCCGTTGATGTTGCCGGCCTTGCCCGAGGTGCCGCAGACCTTTTCGAAGAAGTCGTAGTGTGGCTCCAGGTCGTCGTACGTGACGCCGTGGTCTTGCAGCGTCATGTCTTTCGGGATGAAGTCTTTACCGTAGCGTTCTTCGGTGCGCGTGCGCAGAACGAGCTCTTCCGGCAGGTTGCGGTAGTGCATACCGTTCCAGTGGAAACCTGCGCCGCCCACGCCATTGCCCAACAGGAACGAGCCGTGTTGACGATAGGGCACTGCGGTTTCGCCCAGACTGTGGCGGACCGTCACAGTCTCCTTGGACAGATCCTGGAATAGCTTGCCGCGTACTGAATACGCCAGTTCGTCCAGGACTTTTGGATACTCTGCGTCGTTGGGCGTGTCCTGCATGGGGCCGCGTTCCAACGCCAGCACTTTCAAACCGTCATTAGTGAGCTCTTGGCCCATGATGGCGCCTGTCCAGCCGAAACCGACCAACACCACGTCTACTTTTTCTTTCTTGATTGATGCCATGGTGCTCAAGCCTTTTCGCCAGAGATAGAAACAGGGCCGTACGGATACTTCACATTGCCCTGGGCAGGCCAGTCCATGAATTCACCGCGTGCACCGGGGAAACCGATCATCTTCCAGCCCACCATGCCCTTGTTGCCGCCATATTGCGGATCGGCGAAAAAGCCTTCTTTGGTGTTGGCCCACAAGAAGCTGAAGAACGTCTTGGCCGGGACTTTTTCAAACTTGATCTTGCCGGTTTCCAGGTCCTTGAGGACTTGTTCCTGTGTGCTCTTGTCCAGGCCGGCGTAGGCTTTGCCGAATTGTTTTTGGCAATACTCATTACAGGATGCGATGCCGTGGCGGTACATGTCGCGCGGCGGCACATTCAGCTGGTAGCCGTAAGTGGGGTCCACATCGGGATGAAACGGACCTTGCATGTACCAGAGTTTGCCGTGACCGAAGGGAGTTTCCATCTGTCGGTCGATGAATTCGGGGACTCCCGCAGCAATAGCGCCGGGACCGAGATCATCTGCCGGGATCAGGTGATCGACTGCGGCGTTGATGAATGCCCACTCGTCTTGAGTGAAATAGGTAGGGCTGTATGCTTTTTTCGCCGAGCCGCTTTCGGCTTCGCTGGCCTGCGCCGTTTGCGTGACGGCGACAGTGGTGGCCAAGGTGGATGCGGGAACAAGCGCGATAGCCTGCTGCAGGAAACGTCTGCGAGGCCGGATTTCTTCTGTCATTGGGACTCTCCGAGGTTTACATCTGCTGTCTCGATCAGGCGGAGAACATGCATTCTTGAAAACACGGCTACGAGCTTGAGACAGCATCAGCGATGGCAGATGACCATTCCTCTGTTTGGTAGTAGAGGACACTGATCTTTGCATTATGCGCCCTCAGTGCAACTTTAAATTGCAATCCTGAGTCGATAACTCGGATTTCAGGACTTCGTAAAGTTATCTCTGTAAATTCAGAGAAACCCGATATTGTTTGGCGTTTTTTTAACCGCGATTCTTCTGCGCGGTGAGCGTTTCCACTTCTATATATATGGCCACACACGTGGCTCGAAATTCAATAACGAATGACGTGGAACTATAGTCGGCGCTTCGTCACCTATACGGACATTAATCACAACGGCCACATTTTCGATAGACACGTGCATTGAGGCGATACGCGTCAATGCATGATGGTGTGCTATCGGAATGTGCAATGCATCGGGTCGCATGCGTGCTCGGGCATCACAAGGAAAAAAATGTTCCGTAAGATCAGATTCATCAGCATTGCTGCGTTCGCTTCCGTCTTGGCCGCCGGTTGTGCGACTGAGCGTTCACAAGCTGTCGTCGTCCCAACGGTCACTTCTGCCGGAACCCCATATCAGGGCGTGCGCAATCCGATCTCGGTCGGCAAATTCGATAATCGCAGCGATTATTTGCGTGGTGTGTTTTCGGATGGCGTGGATCGTCTCGGCGGTCAGGCCAAGACGATTTTGATCAGTCATTTGCAGCAGACGGGACGGTTCCAGGTGATGGATCGCGAAAATCTCAGCGAAATCACACAAGAGGCCGCGTTCAACAAGCAAGCGAACCGTATCAAGGGTGCGCGTTATGTGGTCACTGGCGATGTGACTGCATTTGGCCGGAAGGTGATCGGCGATCATCAGTTCTTTGGCATCCTCGGGCGTGGTAAAGAGCAGGTGGCCTATGCCAAAGTCGATCTCAATGTGGTGGATGTCACGACATCGGAGGTCGTCTATTCCGCCGCCGGCGCAGGCGAGTATCGCTTGTCGAATCGCGAAATCATCGGCTTTGGCGGCACCGCCGGCTACGACTCCACCCTCAACGGAAAAGTCCTCGATCTGGCCATACGAGAGGCCGTCAACAAACTCGTGTCCGGCATTGAGCAAGGGGCGTGGCAGCCCTCTAAACACTGATCGTCGAGGCAATCATGCTGAATCAATTGAGCAGGGTTTGGTGTCACGCCCCGGGATCGGTACGTCTATTGCAGATAAGCGTTCGCCTCTCGGCTGCCTGTGTAGCGGCTGGGGTGTTGGCGGCATGTGTGCAAGCTCCCAAGCACATGTACAACTGGAAAAGCTATCAGCCCGCCGTGTACGCCTATCTGAATGATGACGGCGTGGACTACGCTGCCCAGGCCCAAGATATGGAGCTGAACGTCGAGACGGCTCGCTCATCGAATACGGCGTTGCCTCCGGGCTTCCGTGCTCACCTGGGCTTGCTGTATCTAAAACTCGGTGAGGACAGCAAGGCGGTGGAACAGCTCCAAGGAGAAAAACTTGCGTTTCCTGAGTCGACCTCGTTTATGGATTTTCTGATGAAGAACCTGTCACCGGCCTCGGCAGTGCCACAGACGGATGAGTCCGGGTCAAACGACACAGACCCGAACGGCGGAACGTCAGAACTGAAAAACCTCAAAAAAGAAGGAGCCTGACGATGATGACAGGTCTATTGCGCGGGCTTGCCTGCGGGATGGCTTTGATGCTTTCGGCTTGTGCCGCGCCACAGAGCAATGTGGACTACGCGGCATTTCGCGAAAGCAAGCCAGCGTCGATCCTGGTTTTGCCCGTGCTGAATATGTCAGTCGAACCTGCCGCATCTGCTGCCGTGTTGGCACAGGCGACGTTTCCACTGGCAGAGTCTGGTTATTACGTGGTGCCCGTCGCCGTGATGGAGGAAACGTTCAGACAGAATGGCGTGGCTACTGCCGACGATATACACGGGTTACCGGCGGACAAGCTCAGGGATATATTCGGCGCCGACGCCGCGTTGTATATGACAGTCAAGCAATATGGATCCAGCTACCAGGTGTTGGCCAGCACGACCACTGTCGAATTGGACGCAACGTTGATTGATTTGCGTAGCGGGACAAAATTGTGGCAGGGGTCCAGGACGCTCGTGCACAGCAATAACAATAGCGGTGGCGGAATAATCGGCATGTTGGTACAGGCCGTCGTCGATCAGGTCGTCAACACACTATCCGATCGCAGCTATGACGTTGCCGGGATGGCAGACAATCAACTGCTTAGTGCAGGCCAACCCGGTGGCATGCTGTATGGTCCCCGATCGCCACATTATGAGATGCAATAAAAGCAATGTCATCGAACGGCGATGAGTACAGTGCCGGGGGGCTCGGACTGATTTCCAGCCGTTCTGCTGAATAGGAGCGATGTCAGCGTAATATTCCGATTGGATACATCTACCCAGTCCCTTTCGGATGGATTGCTACTGATATGCACCGTTTTTCGTTCGTGCTCGAAGCCAGGCGCTGGCGTGGCCTGATGCGTGTTTTTTTTGGAGCCGCCCTGCTGATCTCTGCGGCAGGATGCGCCACTCAAGGCTTTAAATCCACTCCGCGCAGTACCAGTGACGTAAATGCTGATCTTCTGCGGATGCTGCCGACTCAACTATCTGACCGCGCAGGTTGGGCGCGGGATATCGCCGTTTCCTTTACTGCGCAAGGGCTGGATTCGAGCCCGGAGAATCTGTGCGCCGTTGTGGCAGTGACGGCGCAGGAATCGACATTTCAGGCTGATCCCGCGGTGCCAGACCTGCCTAATATCGCCAAGCGGGAAATCGAGCGCCGCACCCAAGCCATGCATCTGCCCGATTTTCTGGTCAACGCGGCATTAGGGCTGAAATCCCCAACAGGAAAAACGTACAAACAGCGCCTCGATACGGTACGCACTGAAAAACAACTGAGCGAAATCTTTGATGATTTCATAGGCATGGTTCCGATGGGGCGCCAATTGTTTGGCGGCCTGAATCCTGTACACACGGGCGGGCCCATGCAGGTGAGTATCGAATTTGCACAGACGCACGCGCAGGACTACCCCTACACCGTTGAGCACTCAATTCGAAACGAGGTATTTACTCGGCGGGGCGGAATGTACTTCGGGATTGCGCATTTGTTAGGATATCCCGCGCATTACGACTCGGTGCTGTATCGCTTTGCCGATTTCAATGCGGGCTGGTATGCCAGTCGAAACGCGGCTTTTCAGGCAGCGGTGGGCCGCTTGTCAGGTATCGACCTGGCGTTGGATGGCGATCTGTTGATACACGGCGCGATCGATCCTGGTCAAACCGAGCGCGCGGTACGCGCGATCAGACGCCAATTGGATATTAACGAAACTCGGATTCGCCCTGAACTCGAAAAGGGAGACACCCTCGAGTTCGAGGAAACCGATCTCTACGAACGGGTATTCGAGTTGGCGGACCGGGATGCTGGGAAACCGTTGCCACGCGCGGTGTTGCCCGGCATCAAATTGGAAAGCCCCAAGATCACTCGAAACTTGACCACCGCCTGGTTCGCCAATCGTGTTTACGACCGTTGGAAGCAATGCATGTCCCGCGCCGGGCGTTCATAGCAGAAGCGTTCAGCTATCGCGCTGCGACCATCGTTTGCCCCGGCGGCAGTTGGCCATCATGCGGCCGCAGGCGCAATCGCGAGCGGGCTCAGTTCATCGGCCTGGCTGGCATAAATGGATAGCGCGGTCTGGCCGTTCCACCAATATACGCGCGCTACGGGAACGAGGCGCGCGATCTCTACAGCCTGGGCAAGCTCGCTTTCGATGTAGTGTGTGTGATAGCCCGCCATGAGCGCCTGGGCCTTGTGCTGTGCGGTCTGTTCGGGGCGATATCGGGTCTCGTCACGCATGGCGAGCGGGCCATGAAAACCATGGCGATCCAGCCATCCTTGGGTACGTGCGCGGTCTTTTTCGGGGCGCCCCGTGATGATCGGGAGGTGGCGTAAATCCCGCCCCGGCAGGATCGCGCTGGGCGCGAGTGCGTCGCGCTGCGATAGTGCGCCTGCGAGATCGGATTCGTATACATGAGCGGGAACGTCTGGCAACAGGATGCCATCGAGATCGATAGCCCAGGACGCATAAGCATCGGCGGCCCGATCAGGCAGGTTTCCAGTGGCGCCATACGCGGGCGTGATGGATTCGCGTTCCCAGGGAAACCACGCGCGAAAACCGTCGGGGATCTTGAAACCGAAATCGGGCCGTATCCGCGATTGCTCGTCGTGAGCGAGCGTGAAGACATGCAATTGGTATCCGGCGCTCGACAGAAAATCGATACTGTCCGACAGTGTGGTGCCACGTCCGGCGATGTCTTCGATCAGCAGCACATGAGCGCCGGCGGGTGGAGTCTGCGACGTGAACCAGGAAACGTCGCGCGTTCGGCGATCGTATGAGAGCGCGTACATGGGCAGATCCAATGCGGTGCTGGCCACGAGTGCGGGCGCCAAGCCACCTCGTGCGATCGCCACGATCGCGTCGAAGGCCATGTTGCGCCATTGCGGGATATACGCAGCGACAGCCTGTTCGACACGGGCATAGTCGTAGGGGAACACGGCGGGGGAAGTAGACATGGCAGATCAGGTGACAAAGGAGCGCTTGGAAATTTTGCCACAAACCTGAATGGGGAGGGTATGCTGCGCCGCTGCGCCATACCGGCGAGGTGTGTGGTTACACATGCCGCGCAGGGATACCATGCAACCGGTATCCTGCCACCTCAAATCAACGCTTGGCGAGCTGCCTGGAGGCGGTGCAGCGTGATTTTCCGAACCTCGGCTTTGCTGATCTCGATATGGGATTTCAGCATGCGTATGGCTTCGTCGGTTCTGCGCGCGAGGATGGCGCGAAGAATGGCGCCGTGTTCCTGATAAGTCGCGTCGACGCGATAGTCCTTGGTGAAATCCAGTTGGCGAATGATGCGGATTTTTTCGGTGACGTCGCGGTGGATATTGGCCATCTCCGGATTGCCGGCCGCGGCAACCAAAGAACAATGAAAGGCTTCGTCCCGTTCGGCGACCTGCTTGCCGTTACGCAAGCGCTCATCGGGCGGCACCAGCCAGAATTGCTTGAGCGCGGAGAGTTCGCCGTTGCTGCCCATGTCCTGCAGACCGCACAGACGCGTGACAGCGGCTTGCTCAAGCACGATGCGCACATCGTACAGCGCTTCGAAGCGCTCGAAATCAAACGGATGTACGCGCCAGCCGCTGCGTTGGCGCAGCAGGACGAAGCCTTCGCGTTCGAGCCGATAAAGCGCTTGCCGCACGGGGGTCCGGCTGACGCCGAGACGTGCAACCAGATCACTTTCCGTGAATTCATCCCCGGGCAAAAGACGGAACTCGAAGATATCGCGCTTGATGAGTTCGTAGGCTTGCCCGGCGAGTGTGATGCCGGAAGGGTTGCCAGCAGCGGCATGGGAAAGCGTGGTCAGGCTCAGTCGCATATCAGGGGGCCACATACTGGATTTCGCCGTCGACGGTATTGCCGTCTTCTGCCGCGATGGCTGGGACGGCTTCGGTATCAATGACCAGCAGCATATCGCCGCTATTGACGGGCTTGCCTTGTGTGCAACGTATGGCGGTGACCGTGCCGTTGAACGCCGCCTTGATCGATAGCTCCATTTTCATGGCCTCGACGATGACGAGTGTGTCACCGGCCTCTACGTATTGACCCACACTGACGGGGATTTTCCACACGTTGCCGCACAGATCGGCCGAGACGGCGCGTTCGGTATCAGACAGCGCCAGAGCGGCGTCGTCCGTGACCTCGTGTTCGACGGTGATGGACTCTTCTGCTTGCCAGAGTGCGACTTCAGATTCAAATGCTGCCTGCTGTGTCGCTTTAAAGGCCTTGATGTCGGCCGCATGTTCAGCCAGAAAGCGCTGATGTGCGGCGAAATCGAAATCCTCTTCCTCGATGCGCAGTGTGGCGCGGCCCTCGCGGAAGTCCTCGCGTAGCACGGTTAGCTCGTCCTCGGAAACCGGATAAAAGCGCACTTGATCGAAGAATCGCAACAACCACGGCTCACCATTCTGGAATACGGGGTTTTTCAGGAATTTGTTCCAGATAGGTAGTGTGCGACCGACGAGTTGATAACCACCGGGGGAATCCATGCCGTAGATGCACATGTACACGCCACCGATGCCTACGGTGCCTTCGGCGGTAAAGGTGCGGGCCGGGTTGTATTTCGAAGTCAATAGACGGTGCCGCGGATCGATGGGCACTGCGCAGGGGGCGCCCAAGTAGACATCGCCCAAGCCCAGGATGAGGTAGCTGGCGTCGAAGACTATACGGCGTACGTCCTCGCGTGAGTCCAGCCCGTTGATACGTTGAATGAAGTCCACATTGTTTGGCAGCCACGGTGCATTGGCGCGTACCGTTTCTTGATAGCGCTGCACGGCGCCCAAGGTGGCGCTGTCCTCGAAGGCCATCGGCAGATAGACCACACGTGTCGGGATCTTCAGGGTAGAGACATCGGGCAGCGTGTCTTCGATCCGCAGCAGCCGCTCGATCAATGCCTGTTGGCTGATCAGGTGGCTGTCGTACCGGATTTGCAGCGAGCGCACGCCGGGCGAAAACTCCAGGATCCCTGTAACGGGGGTTTCGGTGAGAGCCTGCATCAACAGGTGCACGCGCATGCGCAGCGCCAGATCCAGAATGTTGTCGCCGTATTCCAGCAACAGATAGCTGTCGCCGGCTTGCCGATAAGTGATGAGCGGCCGGGAGTCGTTGGCGGGCAACCGAACCAGAATGGGCGACGAATCGCCTGGCAAATCTGGTGATGACGAGGATGTCAAAGCCGTCGTCATTGGGTGCGCTGCCGATGGCGATGCCGATTGACGGCTCTCGCTAATGAGTGGGGCGGCGGGTGTGCTGGCTGCCAACGTTGCGATCGCAGTCTCTTGCTGCGCCTGTAACGCCAGAGCATCCTCGATCGTCAATGGGGTGAAGCGAATGCGATCACCCGGGCGGACTTGACCGACCTTCCATAGCTCGGCTTTGGCAATGGTGACAGGACACACGAATCCTCCGAGGCTGGGGCCATCGCGGGTCAGAATGACAGGACTGTCTCCGGTGAAGTTGACGCTGCCAATCGCGTATTCACAATCGTGAATGTTGGAGGGGTGCAGGCCGGCTTCGCCCCCGTCTTGCCGGGTCCAAGCGGGCTTTGGGCCGAGCAGGCGTACGCCGAGTCGATTGGAGTTGTAGTGCACCTCCCAATCGGCGGCAAAGAGTTCCGTTATGGATTCTGGGGTAAAGAAATCCGGGGCGCCATGTGGTCCGAGCAGTACACCGATTTGCCATTGCGAGGGATAGTCAGGGATCAGCGCCGGATCAAGCGCAGACGGCGTTGCGTTGGGCGCTGGCGTCAGGCTGGCAGGCAGTTCCGGCTGGGCTATGGGCAACATGTCTCCCACGCGCAGGCAACGGCCCGCGTGACCGCCAAACTGGCCTAGCGCAAAGGTGGAGCGGCTGCCCAGATAGGAAGGCACGTCCAAACCATTGCGGACGGCCAGATAGCTGCGGCAACCAGAAAGCGCGCGGCCCGTGACGAGGACCTGGCCCGCGCGTACATGCAGCGGTTGCCACATGGCGGCAGGCTGATCATCCAGCCATGCATCCATCTTTGCGCCGGTCAGCGCGATGACCGCATCGGTGTGAAATTTCAGACTGGGGCCGATCAGCGTGCATTCCAGGCCCGCCGCCTCGGGAGCGTTACCGACGATGCGGTTGGCCAACTGGAATGCGTAGTCGTCCATCGGGCCGGAGGGGGGTACACCTATATTCCAGTAACCCATCCGTCCAGGATAGTCCTGGACGCTGGTATAGGTGCCGGCTTCCAGGATCTCGATGGCGGCGGGTTGAAAATCAAAGTTATCTAAGAATCGCGTGGAGAGCGCACCCGTTTCAAAACGGGGGTCTGCCGCGATTTGACGCAGAAACTCCAGGTTCGTGGCGATGCCATGCAATTGCGTATTCGCAAGCGCATCGCGCAGTTTTCCGAGTGCCTCGATGCGATTGGCGCCATGCACGATCAGCTTGGCCAGCATGGGATCATAGAAAGACGCGACCTCTGTACCCGTTTCCACCCAGCCATCCACGCGCGCCCCATCCGGAAATGAGACATGCGTCAGTACTCCCGGCGACGGTTGGAAATCACGAACGGGATCCTCGGCGTAGAGGCGGACCTCGATCGCGGCGCCTGAGGGCGGGCGTTGCAAGGCCACCCAATCCAACGTATCTCCTGCCGCGACGCGCAGCATGCATTCGATCAGGTCCAGGCCCGTGACGGCCTCGGTGACCGGATGTTCGACCTGCAGGCGAGTGTTGACCTCCAGAAAGTAGAACGCATCACGGGCACTGTCGTAAATGAATTCGACCGTACCGGCGGAACGATAGGACACTGATTCGCCCAGCATGACGGCTGCACGCAACAAGGCCTCTCGCGTGGCCGAGGGCAGACCTGGCGCAGGTGTTTCTTCGATGACCTTTTGGTTGCGGCGTTGGATGGAGCAATCACGCTCGCCGAGGGCTACGACCCTGCCAAGACCATCCCCGAAGATCTGGACTTCGATGTGGCGTGCCTGGTCGACATAGCGTTCCAGAAAGGCGCCGCTATCGCGAAAAAAAGTCTGCCCCTGATGCTGTACCGCGCTATAGGCGGTGGCCAATTCGTCGGCGTTGGCGCAACGTGACAGGCCGATGCCGCCACCGCCGGCGGTGCTCTTCAGCATGACGGGATAACCGATATCCTCTGCTTTGGCCAAGGCTTCGGTGACATCACTCAGCAGCCCCGTGCCTGGTGTCATGGGGACGCGGGCGGCCGCGGCGAGTTCGCGCGCGCGGTGTTTCAATCCGAACTCGCGCAATTGTGTTGCCGTCGGGCCGATGAATGCGATGCCGGCGGTGTCGCACGCCTCAGCGAACTCTGCGCTCTCGGAAAGGAACCCATAGCCCGGAAAGATGGCTTGTGCACCGGTGGTTTGCGCTGCCTCCAGAATACGGTCGATACGCAGATAACTATCGGAGGCCTTATCCCCGCCTAGTGCGATGGCGACATCGGCATCGCGGACATGGGCAGCATTGCGATCCGCGTCAGAGTAAACGGCAACGCTTTTGATGCCCAAACGCTTCAGTGTGCGGATGGCCCGTACGGCGATCTCGCCGCGGTTAGCAATGAGTACAGTATGGAACATATTGGTTTTTCCCCTTGGAGTACTGCTGAGCGATGGGCCTTCGCACCCGTCGACGCCGCGATGCGCGTTTTACTGCGTGGCGGTGTTTTTCAGATGATCCAGATAGGCGCGCCAACCTCCGAACTCGGTGATATCGCGCGCGCCGGCGATGCCGCATGGCTCGCAGATGAACCCTTTGACGAGACGTCCGTCTGCGAGCTCGAGCGTGCCTATGCCTAGCGGTGCCGGGATTTCCGCCACGAACTCACCAAATGCCGTGTGTGATAGTTCCCAGATTTCCAGAGCAATAGCGGCGCCGTCGCTGACGCGCGCCATGCCGGGCTTGGCTGGCGTGCTGTTGGCCAGGGCATAGAGGCGGTATGTGGGGGCGCTGTGTGTGGCCTCGACAAATCGTGCGTGACGTGAGGTCAGTTGATGATTCAGCGGCATGCCACGTAGATGCGCGCCGACGACAGCCACCGTTACTGTCTGAGGCGCGCCGGTAGGGGCGCTGGCCGCGGCCGGCGCGTCTTTCGATTTGAACCGTCCGGTCGCGCCCAGGGTGCCAGACTGCCTGTATTCCCAGCGACGGCCCAGCTCGGCGAGGATGCGATCCTGCCAAGCCAGTCCGATCAATGTGATGCCGCATGGCAAACCGTCTGCGCGCAACCCTGCGGGCACTGCCAGCGCGGACAGATCTGCCAGATTGGTGAAATTGGTATAAGTCCCCAGCCGGGTGTTCAACGCAATCGGGTCCTCGCGCAGTTGTGCGATGGTATAGATGGAAGGAGCCGTAGGCACGACCAACGCGTCGAAGCCGGACAAAGCTTGCTGAATCACGCGTGTCAACGCCGCGCGGCGGTATTCGGCTTCGAACGTGTCGACTGCGCTGTAACGGGCGGCTTGTCCGATAATGCTGCGTACAACGGGGTCGATCTCGTCGGGCGCGCGTTCGTATAGTTCGCGTATGGCGGCGTAGCGCTCGGCGACCCAAGGACCTTGGTATAGCAGTTCGGCCAGTTCCCGAAAGGCGGAATAGTCGATAGGTTCCAGTGTGGCGCCCATGTCGCGCAGCGCCTGCAACGCCTCTTCATAAGCGGTCTGCGCGTGAGCATCACCATAGAACTCGAGCTGGGCGGGTATGGCGAGCCGTGGTTGGCGTGCCAGATGGGCTGGCATGGCCGGCGCAGGGCGCGAGTACGGATCCTGCGTATCGTAGCCACCGGCGATGGTCGCGATGCTGTCCGCGTCGTCCACGGTCAGAGCGAAGATCGACACGCAGTCCAGCGTGCGGCAAGCCGGTACGACGCCGCGTGTGCTGAACCAGCCTTTTGTGGGCTTGAGGCCGACGATGTTGTTAAAGCCCGCCGGAACGCGGCCGGACCCTGCTGTGTCAGTGCCGAGCGAGAAAACCGCCAGACCGCGCGCGACGACACTGGCCGAGCCTGAACTGGAACCGCCGCTGACATAGGCCGCATCAAACGTGTTTGGCACAGCGCCATGTGGTGAGCGTGTGCCGACCAGTCCTGTCGCGAATTGATCGAGGTTTGTTTTGCCGATCAGAATAGCGCCGGCGGCGCGTAAGCGCCGCACGATCTCGGCGTCTTCCGAGGCAGTGTAGGCATAGGCGGGGCAGGCGGCAGTGGTGGGCCAACCCGCGGCATCGATATTGTCTTTGATGGCAAACGGCACACCATAGAGCGGCAGGCGAGTCAGATCTCCGTTGACTGCCGCCAGTCGCTGGGCGAGCGCATCCAGCTGGGTATTCAGTCGAACGCTGTCGGCGCAGCAAATCCAGGCAGGGTCGGCTGGATCAAGATCCGCGATGAGTTTGTCCAGCAGTTCAGCGGGTCGAGCGCCATGTATGCGATAGGCGGCTTGCCATTCGGCCAGTGTCCAGCCTTTAGGTTGATCGATGACAGCGTTGGGGTCCATCCCGGAATCCTCGTGGGTATACAAGTACTTCACATCAAGCAATCAACGTGCCAGTTATCGAGAATCGGTTGTAGAGCCAATAGTGGCGCGGGTTCTGGTCGATTGAGCTGGTGCGAGGGGATTGGGGCAACAAGAATTGCCTGGTGCATGACATCGGTGCGAACGCACTCTTATCGCGCATCGATGCACCGTTGTTGCGCATTTTTATGTGTTCGTGCATTTCGGAATGGGCACTGCCAGATCGCGGTGACTACGTTGATCTACAGGTCATATGGCTCGACGGCCTGATGGCTGCATCGTTGGGCTGCCTCCGCAGTACACCCCCTCATTTGAATTGGCATAGGAATTGCTTGAGTCACGATGCGCTTATTGCCAAGGCGAACGTTCTTTCGAGAATTCGCCGCGAAGCTGACTGCAAGCCGAGGGCGAGGTGTGAGGGTTTTGTTCGTTGCACAGGCAGATTACGCCGGCTAGTCCGGTTTAAAGAAAAGGATCCGAACGATGAAACGCAGACTTGTACTGAAGCAATTGACCGCTGCCAGCGTGTTGGCCATGACTGGCTGGATGCCCTCGGTGTGGGCCGCGGACACGATAAAAGTAGGCATCTTGCATTCCCTGTCCGGCACCATGGCGATTTCCGAGACGTCGTTGAAAGACGTCGCCTTGATGGCTATTGAAGAAATCAATGCGCAGGGCGGTGTATTGGGTAAAAAGCTGGAGCCCGTGGTGGTGGACCCTGCTTCGAACTGGCCGCTGTTTGCTGAAAAGGCGCGTCAGTTGCTCACGCAAGACAAGGTCGCTGCGGTGTTCGGATGCTGGACATCGGTGTCGCGCAAATCCGTATTGCCGGTGTTCAAGGAGCTGAATGGCTTGCTGTTCTACCCCGTGCAATACGAAGGCGAGGAACTGGAAAAGAACGTGTTCTATACCGGTGCCGCGCCCAACCAGCAAGCCATTCCTGCCGTGGAATATCTGATGAGCGAAGACGGCGGCGGCGCCAAGCGCTTTGTGCTGCTGGGCACGGATTATGTCTATCCGCGCACGACCAACAAAATCCTGCGCGCGTTTCTGCATTCCAAAGGTGTGAAGGATGAAGATATCCAAGAGGTCTACACGCCATTTGGGCATTCCGATTATCAAACCATTGTGGCGGACATCAAGCGTTTCTCGACAGGGGGGCGCACTGCAGTGGTGTCGACCATTAACGGAGACTCCAATGTCCCGTTCTATAAAGAATTGGGTAATGCCGGCCTGAAGGCGACTGATGTGCCTGTCGTCGCGTTCTCGGTAGGCGAAGAGGAGCTGCGTGGTGTCGATACCAAACCGTTGGTCGGGCACTTGGCCGCGTGGAATTATTTCGAGTCCATCAAGAATCCGGTCAATGCCAGTTTCATCGAAAAATGGAAGGCCTACGCCAAAGCGAAGAATCTGCCCAATGCCAATACCGTCGTGACCAATGATCCGATGGAGGCCACGTATATCGGCATCCATATGTGGAAACAGGCGGTGGAGAAGGCAGGAACAATCGATGTGGATCCTGTGATCAACGCCATGGCGGGTCAGACCTTTGATGCGCCGGACGGCTTCAAGATTGAAATGGACAAGACCAATCATCATCTGCACAAACCGGTTTATATCGGCGAGATCAAGGCTGATGGTCAGTTCAACATCGTCTGGAAGAGTAAAGGCCCCATCCGCGCACAACCGTGGAGCCCCTACATCCCCGGCAACGAAGGCAAGCAGAATCTGTGAGCCGACGGGGATAAACGATGAGATGCAGCGCGCTTTTTATACGGTTCCTGCTCAGTCTGGTTCTGGTCTGGATGTCGGGCTCGTGGATTCCGGCTGCCGGTGCAACTGGGCTGGGCCCGGCGCTGCTTGCGCCCTTGGCCGGCGATGAAACCGATGCCAAGCTGGAGGCTATCGCACGTCTCGGGACTGAGCCATCGCCCCAGGCCGCTGTGGTGCTCGATGCGTTGGCGAATGATCGCTTGTATGTCACCCCCGAGGCGCAGTTTCTGGTCGAAACCTCTTCGGGGGCCGTTGACGCGGCAACGGGGGCGTCGGTTTCCGTCATGCCGGCGCAGGCCGAGACGGTGTCCGTGAATAATCGCCTGCGTCGTGCGATTGCAGCGGCTTTGTCAGCGGCGCGCTTGCATGCACCGGATCCTGCGCAGCGGTTGGCCGCGGCTCGGGGTCTGCAACGTGGCGCGGATGTGGCAGTCCTGCCCACGTTGGAAAAAGCGCTGGCCGATGAGCAAAACGCAGAGGTGAAAGAGGCCTTGGCGATTGCGGTAGCCGCACTGCATTTGAAGAGCGATACCGCAGCGCTGCGCATTCAGGCGGCCGAGACATTGGGTAATACCGGTAATGCAGCATTCCGACCAGCACTGCAGGCCGTGTTGCAACGGGATGCGCAGGGCGTGTATGCCGAGCCCGATACTGAGGTACGAGCGGCTGCGACAACGGCTTTGCATCGTATCGAACGCCATCTCTCGATGCTGGAGTGGATCGGGAATCTGTTCTATGGCGTGAGCTTGGGCAGTGTGTTGTTGCTCGCTGCGTTGGGATTGGCCATTACGTTCGGCCTGATGGGCGTCATCAATATGGCCCATGGCGAACTGTTGATGATAGGTGCATACGTCACGTATGCCGTGCAGGCATTGTTTCGTTCCTGGTTTCCACAATGGCTCGACGCCTATGTGATTGCGGCGATGCCTGTGGCCTTTGTGGTGACCGCGTTAGTGGGGATGGCGCTGGAACGCACAGTGATACGGTGGTTGTATGGCCGGCCGTTGGAGACCTTGTTGGCGACGTGGGGCATCAGCTTGATGTTGATGCAGGCAGTTCGTACGCTGTTTGGTGCGCAGAATGTCGAGGTCAGCAATCCGTCATGGATGAGCGGCGGCGTGACAGTGCTGGGCGGTCTGGTGTTGTCCTATAACCGTATCGCCATCATCGTTTTTGCGATTCTGGTCGTGGCGTTTGTCTGGGCCTTGTTGAATCACACGCGACTGGGCTTGTTTGTGCGAGCCATCACCCAGAATCGCCGCATGGCGGATTGTGTCGGCGTGCCTACAGGGCGCGTGGATATGTTGGCGTTTGGCCTGGGGGCAGGAATCGCGGGGCTGGCCGGTGTTGCCTTGTCTCAACTGGGTAACGTGGGACCGGATCTGGGACGTGGCTATATCGTCGATTCCTTCATGGTGGTGGTGTTGGGCGGCGTGGGTCAATTGGCCGGCACAGTGGTGGCCGCCTTGGGACTGGGAGCCGTCACGAAATTCCTCGAGCCTTATTCCGGTGCGGTCATGGCCAAGATTGTGATTCTGGTACTGATTGTGCTGTTCGTGCAGAAACGTCCGCAAGGTTTGTTTGCACCGCGAGGCAGGAGCGCAGATTGACTATTGACTTTACTGAGCCAGGCAGAGGCGCACCATGACTCACGCATCGGAGCAAAGGATGAATTCTGCAAGTTCGAGAGCCGGCGAGTTATACACGGCCGCGTTGCGCCGACCGCTGTTCAGTCCCAAGGCGTGGATCGCGTTGGCGGTGGTCACCATGGTGCTGGCGCTATTGCCGTTACTGAACCTGATGTTTCCGGCGGGACATGCGCTGCATGTTTCGGCATACGCCGTGGCGTTGCTGGGAAAGTTCATGTGCTATGCCTTGGCGGCGTTGGCATTGGATCTGGTGTGGGGCTATGCCGGAATTCTGTCATTAGGGCATGGATTGTTTTTTGCGCTAGGCGGTTATGCGCATGGCATGTATTTGATGCGCGCCATAGGTCAGGATGGGGTCTATCAGAGCAACGTGCCTGACTTCATGGTGTTCCTGAACTGGAAGGACTATCCCTGGTACTGGGCGTTTACCGAGCATTTCTGGTATGCCATGTTGCTGGTGGTGCTGGTGCCGGGCGGGCTCGCATTTTTGTTCGGCTATTTCGCGTTTCGGTCGCGCATCAAGGGCGTTTACTTTTCCATCATCACCCAGGCGCTGACTTTTGCTGCCATGTTGCTGTTCTTTCGCAACGATACGGGGTTTGGCGGGAATAACGGTTTTACCGATTTCAAACGGATCCTCGGTTTCGATATCACAGCGCCGGGTACGAGGGCCACCTTGTATTGGGTGACGTTGGCTGTGCTGCTGGGAGCGTTGGTATTGGCGCGCGCCGTGACCCAATCCAAATTGGGCCGGGTACTGACAGCGGTGCGCGATGCGGAAAGCCGTGTGCGGTTCATTGGTTACGAGCCGTTGGGGTTCAAGCTGTTTGTCTGGACTTTGTCGGCGGTGATGTGCGGGATCGCCGGTGCGTTGTATGTGCCGCAGGTGGGCATCATCAACCCCGGTGAGATGTCGACCGAGAACTCGATCGAGATGGTGATCTGGGTGGCAACGGGAGGACGCGGCACGCTGATTGGCCCGATCATCGGGGCCGGCACGGTCAATGGTTTGAAGACCTGGTTTACCAGCGTGTTTCCGGAGTTCTGGTTGTACGCCTTGGGATTGATCTTTGTGTTGGTGACACTGTTTTTGCCGCACGGGATCGTAGGGTTGGCGCGTCGCTGGATGACACGCCGTCAGGAGCGTGCGATATGAGTGCTGAGTGGCGGGCATTGCATCAAGTCGATGCAGAGGGGCTGAACGATGACGGAGGCCCCAGCGGGCAGGCATCGTATGGGCGAGTCAATCCCAGGGGGGTCGATACTACGCACGGTGCGATCTTGTATCTGGATGGCATCACGGTCAGCTTTGATGGGTTCAAGGCATTGAATGACCTGACGTTGGATATCGGCGTGGGAGAGTTGCGTTGCATCATCGGTCCTAACGGGGCCGGCAAAACCACCATGATGGACGTCATCACGGGCAAGACGCGTCCCACCGCCGGATCTGCATTCTTCGGCCAGAACATCGATCTGACGACGCTGAACGAAGCACAGATTGCCCATGCAGGGATCGGCCGCAAGTTTCAGCGGCCTACGGTTTTCGAGCAACACACGGTGCTCGAGAACCTCGAGCTGGCGATGAAAACGGATAAGCGAGTACGTCCGACATTATTTTCCCGGTTGACGTCGGAACAAGTCGACCGTATCGCGCAGACCTTGGCGCTGATTCGGTTGACGGATGAGGCGTATCGCGTGGCAGGCCTGTTGTCGCATGGACAAAAGCAGTGGCTGGAAATCGGCATGTTATTGATGCAAGAGCCGCAGTTGTTGCTTCTGGATGAACCGGTCGCCGGCATGACCGACGCGGAAACTGAACGTACAGCGGAGTTGCTGCACGAATTGCGCGGCCATCATTCTTTGATGGTCGTCGAGCACGATATGGATTTCGTTTCGAGAATCGCCGATGGGGGCAAGGTGACCGTGCTGCATGAGGGGGCAGTGCTGGCCGAAGGAACGATGGCGCAGGTGCAAGCGGATGCGCGGGTTATTGAGGTGTATCTAGGGCGCTGATTTCCTGCGGGCCTTACGCCGCTATTGCCATCACCAGTCCTATTGCCATCGCCGAATGCGCCGTGGTTAACCACAGGAATCCCCGAAAGGAAGCCAAATGTTGGAAGTTCAAGCCGTTGATCAATACTATGGTGGCAGCCATACGCTGCGCCAGGTGTCACTGTCCTTACAACAGGGCGAATGTCTGGGCCTCTTGGGACGCAACGGTGTAGGCAAGACGACCTTGCTCAAATGCCTCATGGGGGTGTTGCCCATCGCTGGAGGCAAAGTCATGTTCGACGGGCAGGATATTTCCCGTTTATCTCCGCACAAACGGGCGGCGCTGGGAATCGCGTATGTGCCGCAGGGCCGCGATGTGTTTGCACGGTTGACGGTCGAGGAAAACATCATCATGGGGATGGCTCGCTTTCCGGGAGCCCGGGCGCGCCGTGTCAAAGAAGAGGTATTCGAACTCTTTCCCGTGCTGAAGTCCATGCTGGGCCGCCGGGGTGGAGATCTGTCCGGAGGACAACAGCAGCAATTGGCCATCGCCCGTGCCCTGGTGGCCGAACCCCGGTTGATTATTCTGGACGAGCCTACCGAGGGAATTCAGCCGTCCATTATCAAAGACATCGGCCGAGTGATCCGGTTACTGCGCGAGCGCGGCAATATCGGTATCTTGCTGTGCGAGCAATATTTCGATTTCGCGCGCGAATTGTCCGACCATTTCGTCGTGTTATCCCGCGGCGAGGTCGTCGCGCACGGGCCGCGCAGCGAGATGGATAGCGAAGACGTACGGCGGCATTTGTCGGTATAACGGGGCTGAGTGCCGAGAGGCGAGCAGGCTCAGATTCAAATGCATAAGCCTGTTACATCGTTTCTTGGTACCCTTCAGGGCGGGGATTTTTTTTAGCCACTTATTCCGATACTTTGTCAGTGTTTGCCACTTTCACTTCTTCCGTCTCGTACACGGTCTCCAACCGTGATTGGGCAATGCCCGCCTGGCACCGTGTTTGTCTGGTGCTGTGTCTTTGTTTGGTCATGGTGTTGGCGGGGTGTAGCAGTACGGGTTCCGGCAAGGTCGAACCTGGGTATTACCGCGTACAGGCCGGCGACACGCTGAATAAGATCGCTCGCCAGCACAATACCAGTGTATCGGCGTTGATGCGGCTGAATAATCTGTCCAACCCCGATCGCATCAGCAAGGGTCAGTTGTTGCGTGTGGATGGCGCTGGCAGCAGTACTGCGACGGGCAGCGCGAGTGAGTCGACCGGTAGCCGCACCAGTGGCACCCGTGCCCCGGCGGCTTCATCGTCGTCGTCTGCGGCGGTGGTGCGGGGATTGAAACTGGTATGGCCCGCCGAGGGAACGCTGACGCAACGGTATAACGGCAGCTCGTCCAAGGGGCTGACGATCGTCAACAAGGCCGGTACGCCGGTCAAGGCCGCGACGGCCGGAAGCGTGGTCTACGCAGGTAACCGCTTGCGCGGTTATGGCAATCTCGTGATCGTGCAGCACTCGGGTGATTTCTTGAGTATTTATGCCCACAACGGCAAGCTGCTGGTCAAAGAGGGACAAAAGGTTTCCCAGGGACAACAGATCGCCGAGATGGGTAGTACGGACCGTAAAGGGCCTGGCCTTTATTTTGAGCTGCGGCATCGGGGCCAGCCGGTTGATCCGTCGGCCGCATTGCCGCAGCGGTGATCATCTGCCGGTGACGGTTTTTCCTGCTGTATAGCGTTCCACAATAGCTCAAGCATGAGCAGGCGAAACCGTGTGCGGTTTCGTGGCAGTTAACAGGCTTCAAACGGTCTGAAAAAGTCTGCACTCCTGGATTAAGCCGTGCGTTTAGATTACGTGGAGATCATGATTATCACCATGTGCTTTTCACTTATGTGCTTTTTGCCAAGGAGATCTCATGCACACCGCAGTTGAATCTATCGTCATTCAAGACCGTCAGCCTCGTTGGCCGCAACTGTTGGAGGGTTTGGCTGCCCAGGGTTGGGCGGTCCGCGCCTGCCAGACGACGAATGCTTTGGCAGATCTGGTCGACGTTCGCGTGCCCCAGGTGTTGATTCTCGAAAACGGGGAAAGTGACTTGCGTACCGCTGTAGGTATTGCGCGTTATGCCGCTCCCAATGCGGCACTGATCGTGTTGGTCGATGATGCCGACGTGGACGCACGCATTGTTGCTTTGGACGCGGGCGCCGATGCTTGCTGCCTGCTGATGTCGACCGACGTGCGCGAACTCTGCGCCCTGGGGCGCTCCTTAAGCCGGTTGCGTACGCTTTCGCCCGATCGTTCTGCCCGAGAGATGCCGTTATGGCGGTTGACGCATTCCGGACGCGTACTGGCGGGGCCGCGTGGTCAGCACCTGCCGTTGACATTCACCGAAAGCGCGTTTTTCCTGCGCCTGCTGTCCTCGCCAGGGCATCGGTTGCCGCGCGAGCGTCTGGTCGCCACGTCGGTAGCTGCAGGGCCACGCAGCCGTCACTCGGCGCGCAGTGTAGACGTCATGGTGTCGCGTCTACGAGCCAAAGCGGAACGGCTGGGCGTCGGGCTGCCGCTACTGGCCGTACGGCAGTGGGGCTACATTTTCCTGGCTGATGCGGTGCCCGACGGAGGTGCCTTTGAAGAAACGCCAAAGGCATCACCGGCTAGCTATGTCAACTAAGTAATGACCAGATTATCGCGATGCATTAATTCTGGGTCGCTCATGCTGCCCAGAATTGATGCAATCCGAGATGACGGCTGACGCAAGATGCGGCGGGTGTCAGTCGACGAGTAATTGATCAAGCCGCGCGCGCACTCGGTGCCTTGCGCGTCCAGGCACGCCACCACGTCGCCCCGTTCGAATTCGCCTTGTACGTCAACGACCCCGATCGAAAGCAGGCTCTTGCCGTCGTGGAGCAGTGCTCTGACTGCTCCCTCGTCCAGAATGACCTGTCCGCGCAAGCGCAGGTGGTCTGCCAGCCATTGTTTGCGGGCCGACCAGACGGGCAATACGGCGCGTAGTTCGGTGCCGATACACTCGCCTTGTGCCAGGCGCGTCAGTACGTCGCGTTCTCGGCCAGAGGCGATGACTGTGTGTGCCCCACTGTGGGCCGCCCGTTTGGCGGCCAGGATCTTGGTGAGCATGCCGCCCGTACCGATACCCGAACCGGCGCCCCCGGCCATGGCTTCTAACGCAAGATCGCCGGCCTGTGCATGTGAGATAAAGACCGCATTGGGATTCTTGCGCGGATCAGAATCATAAAGACCGCGCTGATCAGTCAGGATGACCAGCGTGTCCGCTTCGATCAAGTTGGTGACCAACGCCCCCAGGGTATCGTTGTCGCCCAAGCGGATTTCATCGGTGACGACCGTGTCATTTTCATTGACGATTGGCACCACGCCCATGCGCAACAGGGAAAATAGCGTGCTGCGTGCATTCAAATAGCGGCGGCGATCGGCCAGATCCTCGTGGGTGAGCAGAATCTGCGCGGTACGAAGGCCATGCTCTGCGAATGCTGCCTCGTACGCCTGACACAGCCCCATCTGGCCCACGGCTGCTGCCGCCTGGAGTTCATGCATGACGGAGGGGCGCTTGCGCCAGCCCAGCCGGGCCATGCCTTCGGCAATGGCGCCGCTCGATACCAGAATGACTTGCTTGCCTTGCTGGCGCAGCGTGGCAATTTGAGCCGCCCAGTGCGCGACGGCGATGCGGTCCAGCCCTCGGCCCTCGTTGGTGACCAGAGAGGATCCGACTTTGGCGACCAAACGGGTGGCCGAAGCAACAACAGAAACAGCAGTGTGATCAGCAGTCATGGCAATGACCGAAGTGTCGCGATGATGAGAGTGGTGGCCGCACATAGGTCATGTGCGGCGGCCGGCGGAAAACGAAAATGCGATTATGGCTTATTCGTCACCGCTACGCGGCGTCTGAGTGATAGACGCGTCACTGCGTGTGGCATCAAAACGAGGGTCTTCGGCGACGTAGGTGCCGTCCGCCTGATCCTGGGCGATATGATCTTTGCGCTGTTCGGCATCCAGGTAGTCCTGGAGCGCCCAGATCAAATCCTGGGTGCCATCGCCGCTGAGGCCCGAAATGGCGTAAACCGGACCTTGCCAGCCGAACTTCTCGATAAAGCGTTCGCGTGCGGACTCGGGGTCGGTGACAACGTCCAGCTTGTTCAGCACCAGCCAGCGCGGTTTGTTGGCCAATTCCGGGTCGTAACGGCGCAATTCCTCGACAATGGCGCGAGCGTCGGTCACGGCCTGGTCGATAGGATCCACGTCGGGATCGACAGGGGAAATGTCGACCAGATGCAGCAGTACTCGCGTGCGAGCCAGGTGGCGCAGGAACAAATGTCCCAGGCCTGCACCCTCGGAGGCACCCTCGATCAAGCCAGGAATGTCTGCCACGACAAAACTGCGCGACGGCGAGGTGCGCACTACGCCCAGATTGGGGTGCAGCGTCGTGAACGGATAGTCGGCGACTTTGGGGCGCGCATTGGAGATGCGGCTGATCAGCGTCGATTTGCCGGCATTGGGCAGCCCGAGCAGGCCTACGTCGGCCAGGACTTTCAGTTCCAGGCGCAGGCGGCGTTGCTCGCCTTCTTTGCCGGGCGTCCATTGGCGTGGTGCGCGGTTGACACTGGATTTGAAATGGATATTACCCATGCCGCCTTGGCCACCCGCAGCCAGCGTGACCTTTTGGTCATGACGGCTGAGGTCGAACAAGAGCTCGCCGGTATCGGCGTCATGGATGACAGTGCCCACGGGCACGCGTAGCGTGATATCGGGAGCGGCGGCGCCGTATTGATCCGAGCCGCGGCCGTTTTCACCGTTTTTGCCACGATGCAAGCGGGCGTAGCGGAAATCGATCAGCGTGTTGATGTTGCGATCCGCTACGGCAAAAATGCTGCCGCCACGTCCGCCATCGCCGCCGTCGGGACCGCCCTTGGGGATAAATTTTTCGCGGCGAAAGCTCGCCACGCCATTCCCGCCTTTGCCGGCGATGACTTCGATGGTGGCTTCGTCTACGAATTTCATAAGTAATTTCTGCCTGAAGCAAAAAAGCCCTGCCGCGTGCGACAGGGCTTTTGCCGTTTATAAAACGGTTGCCGTTATCCGGTAACCGTTATTCGGCCGCCACAACCGACACGGTCTGCTTGTTCAATGCGCCTTTGAAGCCGAATTGAACCTTGCCGTCGATCAGCGCGAACAAGGTGTGATCCTTGCCGATGCCGACGTTGGTGCCGGGGTGGAAACGGGTGCCGCGCTGGCGCACGATGATCGAGCCAGCCGGGATGAGTTGGCCGCCAAATGCCTTGACGCCCAGTCGCTTCGATTCTGAGTCGCGACCGTTTCGCGTAGAGCCGCCGCCCTTTTTCTGTGCCATTTTTGATTAGCTCCTGCTATTCAATAACCGAGTCGTATCGTTAGGCCGTGATGGCTTCGATGCGGATTTCGGTGTAGTTCTGACGGTGGCCCTGGTGCTTCTGATAGTGCTTGCGACGGCGCATCTTGAAGATCTTGACCTTGTCGTGCCGGCCATGCGCAAGAACCGTTGCCTTGACCACGGCGCCAGCGACGATCGGAGTACCAACTTTCAGTTGGTCGCCTTCGCCCACCGACAGGACCTGGTCCAGGGTGATTTCTTGCCCAATGTCAGCCGGTATCTGTTCTACCTTGAGTTTTTCGCCAGCGGCAACACGATACTGCTTGCCACCGGTTTTTACGACCGCGTACATGGGGTATTCCTTAAAAATAGGGATTTCGGTATTGACCGAACCAAAGATTCTAACGCGGGGTTGTGGAAAAGTCAAAATTTCCTTATGGGGCAGGTGCTTAGGCGCATTGGGGTGGCCGGTTCAAGGGGGCAGTTCGGGGCTGGGGGGCATTTGGTCTGTCGCCGGTCAGTCTATCGAGTGATACCTCGTATAATTTGCGAGGCCCCGACAGCAGCGCGATTGCCTGCGTTGATACATCACAGAGCCTCGGGTCGGCTCTCCTTAATACCTGCCGGATACGTTTTGAATCTCCCTGAGCTGATCGCCCCTATTTCCGATGATATGAAGGCCGTCGACGCGGTTATCCGTGGACGCTTGGACTCGGAGGTCGTACTGATCCGGACGATTGCCGACTACATCATCGGCGCGGGCGGCAAACGCATGCGGCCGGCCATGGTGCTGATGATGGCGCGGGCGCTGGGTTATCAGGGTGACCATCACCATCTGTTGGCGGCCGTGGTCGAGTTCATTCACACGGCGACGTTATTGCACGACGATGTGGTCGATGAGTCTGATTTGCGCCGGGGCCGAGAGACGGCGAATGCCATGTTCGGCAATGCGGCCAGCGTTTTGGTGGGCGATTATCTGTACTCGCGCTCGTTCGAGATGATGGTCGAGGCGGGCTCGATGCGCATCATGCAGATATTGTCCGAGGCGACCACTGTGATCGCCGAGGGCGAGGTGTTGCAATTGCTCAACGTCCATGACCCCGATGTCTCGCAGGAGCGCTATTTGCAGGTCGTGCGTTACAAGACCGCAAAGCTGTTCGAGGCGGCTGCCCAAGTGGGCGCTGTGTTGGCAGGGGCGACGGCCGAACAGGAGGCCGCCGCGGCTGCCTACGGTCGCCATATCGGCACCGCGTTCCAATTGGTGGACGACGTGCTGGACTACAGCGGTGACGCACAGGCCCTGGGTAAAAACGTCGGAGACGACTTGCGCGAGGGCAAACCTACACTGCCGTTGATCTGGGTGATGGAGCAGGGCACGCCCGCGCAGCGCGAACTGATTCGTAACGCGATCCAGACGGGTGATGCGGACTTTGCGGCGGTGGCCGAGGCCATCCGGGCGACAGGCGCGCTGGAACAGGCACAGCAGGCCGCTTTGGCCGAGGCCGATATCGCCCGGCGGGCACTGGATATCCTGCCGATTTCCGTTTATCAGAAATCCCTGTTAGAATTCTGCGCTTTCGCGGTCAATCGAGATCGTTGAAGAAAACGCTGCATAAGCGAATCGGGGCGTAGCTCAGCCTGGTAGAGTACTGCGTTCGGGACGCAGGAGTCGGAGGTTCGAATCCTCTCGCCCCGACCACTGATTGGTGGTCGAATTTTTACAGGTGTGTCCGACACCTGTAGCAAGAGCCGGCACTGTGGATACAGTGTCCGGCTTTTTTTGTTTCGGGCTGCCCCAGCTCTGGAAAGATTTCTGAGCAGTGTGGCTGTCGCTTATGCTTTGATGAGGTCCGCAGCGACGGTTTGGATGATTCCTTGGGCCAAGCCTACCCCTGCTCCCAGCAAAAAGCATCCGGCCATGCCCGCAGACGTCCTGTCTTGCGCGTTAGGTCCTGGACCATCCCAGAGTGAATGCGTCGCAAATCTGCTGATGAGCATGGCGCTGGCGGCGCCCATTTTCGTTTCATGGCCAGGGCCGCCCCACCGTTGCAGTGTGCGTATGGCTGCCAGGTAGCCGATAACCGAATTGACGGTTCCAAACGCGCGTACGCTTGCGCCGACTGTGTCAAATCCGCCCGAAACAAGTTGAAGGTCTGAAGACGATAATTCACGCATGGTATTTTCAGTGAGCAGGGTATGGGTAGCGGTGGCTGACAAAACAGAAACGCCGGAGGTCAGTTTTGCCGCATGGCGTCAGAAATGGCGGTTTTGACGATGTCTTCGAATAAACCGACGCTTGCACCGCAAAGCAAGTTCGTTGCCAAGCCTGAACCCATGCGGTCGTCAACAGGGAGGCTTTGGTCGTCCCACATTGAATGACTGACGAAGCCACCGATAACGTTCGCGCCCGTGACTCCCTCTACGGTCCCAGAAACATTGAATCCCGCGACCCGCTTTATCTGTACGGCGAGCATATACCCCACTGTCGAAGTGACGGCTCCCAGCGCATGCATTGTCGCACTGTTGGGAACGAACCCGCCGCAAGCTGATTGAAGGTCCAAAGAGGACAATTCTTTCATGATGTTTTTTCGTGAAAAGGTTACCGTGCGATGACGGAGGCATATGAGGAGAAATCGATTCTTCTCAATGATGTTCAGGGGAATGGCGTGGATGAGCCCCTTCGGCAACGCCCATGCCAACGCCCCAGAGAAAACTGACAACCATTCCTATATATACGCGGTCCCTGTGGTGATAAACCGGATCATTCCATCGTGAAAGGGCTATGGTTCCGCCGCCAAACGCTGCGAGGGATGCGCCTGTCTGAGTTCTTCCGTCGACGAGGCCCAACGTCTGCATGACGTTTGTCGAAAAGTCATAGCCTGCCAGTGAACTGACCATATCTATAACGGATATGACGTTGTTGTCGAAGCGTATGCCGCCAGCGATGCATGGCAGCTCCGAGCATGACAGTTCGCGCATGGCATCCTTGTTTGTGATGGTAAATGTGCTGCGTAAATGAATGATGCAAGAAAGAAGAGACCAAGCTATCAAGGAACGCTCAACAGCTAGTCCAGCCGGCACAGTCGTAGCTATTGGAGGGAGGGGGCCGCTGGCCAAGATCTACTAATAGGGCAATGGTGGTGGCGATTTCCAACGTCACAATGGCCGCCTTTAATGTTCGGCGCATGAGCGGGTTTTCTATGTCTTCTATCGCCCCGAAGAAAGGCTCAACGAACTGAATGCTGTCGTAATCATATTGGTGGCGGGATTCGGCTGATCTCATCACAACGTTGTGCCCCCGCAGCGTACGCACAGCGAAAAGCCAAGCGTCGTCAGTGCGTCGCTCGCTGAATCCGCCTGAGATCCCTGCAAGGTCATGCCGCGATAGTGTTTGCATGGTGACAAGTGCGATGCCAAATAACGAACGGGTGAAATATCATGAGTCATGGACTGTCAATATGGATTGGGGGCAGCGTATCTAGTGCAACGGCGACGCGAAACTGCGCTGCGAGTAACTCGTAGTGCACGTCGATGGCGGCTTGTTGAACGCCGGCGAATTCGTCTTGAGCCTTGAGGAGCTCGACGGCGGTACCTACGCCTTGTCGATAGCGGATCTGAGCACTGCGGTAGGCTTGTTCTGCACTGGTTTCTGCGTCTTTGAGCAGGGCGGCTTTTTGGGCGGCGCTGGTCATGTGATTGAAATCCGTGAGGAGCTTCAGTTCTTCTTCGAGCCAGACGGCACGCTCGGTTTCGCGGGCTGCCCGGCTTCGAGCTCGAGCAGCATCGGTTGCGTAGCGGGTAGCGAGGCCGTCGAAAATGGGAATATGCACGGTAAGGCCGACGGACCAGCTGTTGACGTTTTCTCTGGCGACGGCGTTGGCTGGAGGGGTGATGCCGAGGTGGCGATCGGCTTGCAAGCTGATCTTGGGCAGGTGCTGGGCTGCAATGGCTTGGGTTTCTGCCTCGGAAGCCAGTGTATTGGCGCGTGCGGCAGCGAGTCGCGGATGATTGCGAATGGCGGAGGTGATGTGTTCGTTGACGGTGGAGCGAGTCACTGCGGGCGCTTCGGCGGCAATTGCTGTGGCCGCGTTATTCGTGGCAGCGAGACTGAGGTGAGTCTGGCTGGGTAGACCTATCGCGGTGATGAGAGCGATCTTGGTGATCTCGGCTGCCGTGGCTTTGGTCTCGCTGTCGACGAGGTGGCGTTGCCACGCGACTTTAGCGAGAAGCTCGTCGGCAATGGAGCCGACACCGCCCTCACGCAGGCGTTGCGTGGCATGGAAATTTTTCTCGGCGCGCGCGGCGGCTTCGCGGGCAGCCGTGGCGCTGGCTGTAGCGCTGCGGGCTTTGTAATAGCTGTCGGCAACGGTGATGGTCCGATCGCGATTGACGAGCACTTTGTTGTACAAGGCGGCACTCAGTTTGGCATGCGCATTGTCGTATTGCGCGCGGCGCTGTCCCGAGTCGAACAGCAGCCAGTTGAGTCCGAGACGGGCATTGCCGCTGTATGCATAGAGATCATAGTTGCGCACGGGGTGAGCAGGATACTTGACGTGTTTTCCGATACGGCTGGCGTCGGCATCGGCATTCAACGTGGGCAGATACTTGGCGCGCGCGGCATCCAGGTTGGCGACGTTCTCTTCGATTGCGATGGTGGCCTGGTGCACGTCGGGCGTTCTGCAAAGCGCAACTTGGACCGCGTCGCGCAGGCTCAGCCCCATCAATGTAGGAGGCATTTCACAGACGTCGGGAGCAAGGTTGAGCTCGAGCGGCGGCGGTAGATCGAGCGACCTCCCGGTTGCAGTGGCTGAGTCCGCCCCCATCATCAGGCCGGCAGCCAGAAGAAGTACATGCGACGCCTGCATCGTGCGCTTCAGGAGGCTAACCATGATGTGGCACGGACGGGATATGCTCATGGATTCTCCCGTGCCTGAGCACCAGCACGCGCTCTGCCGAGGCGATGGTCTGGGGCCTGTGGGCGACGACAATGCGGGTGATATTGAGCGTTTTCAGCATATGAACGACGCGTGCTTCGACCGCGAGATCGAGATGGCATGTGGCCTCATCCAGAATGAGAATCTTGGGACGATGGTAAAGAGCACGCGCAATCAATAGCCGCTGTTTCTGGCCGCCGGAAAGCACCGTTCCCATGTCACCCACCAGCGTGTGATAACCCATGGGCAGTGCAGCAATTTCGTCATGGATGGCAGCATGTCTGCAACAGGTTTCAATCCAATCACGATCTACGTTTTGGTCAAAGAAGCTGACGTTGTCAGCAATGGAACCCGCAAACAAAACATCGTCCTGAAGTACTGAGGCCGAGATCGATCGTATGCCGCGTGCCCCTAGCACGGGATAGGGAATGCCGCCGATCGTCGCTTCGCCTTGCGTGGGTTGCAGAATGCCCAGCATGAGCTTCAGCAACGTTGATTTTCCAGCACCCGTGGTACCGACGATGGCGACCGACTGCCCTTCTGCGATCTCGAATGAGGCCTGATCCAGCACCATGGGATCCGCGTCGCCATAGCGGAAACTGACATTGGAGAATGCCAACGTGCCAGAGATCCGGTCTACGGGACGTTGTGAATCGCGCCCGGGGGCTTCGGGAGAGGTGAGTACGATGTCGGATAGCCGTTCGCCCTGAATGCGCAACATGCGTAATTCGAATAGGTTGTCGATCAACGCACCCACTCGTTGGTTGAATTGCGACTTATAGGCGAGAAAGGCCATCAGCATACCCACACTGAAGCCACAGGAGATAACGAGGTGAGCGCCTGCCCATAGGATGATCAGCCCTTCGAGGCCGAAGATGACAGCGTTGAATTGTTCGAAGACGAGCTTGAGTTTTTGGATCTTGATGCCGGCATTGAATTGATCTACGAGCAAGGTTTGCCAGGCGGCGCAGCGATCCTGGGTTTTTTGAAAGACCTGTAAAGTGCGTATACCGCGCAGCGTTTCGAGAAAGTGAGATTGCGTTTGTGCGCCCTTGATGATGGCATCGTGCGAACGCGCTTTTAGCGGCGGATACGACACGACCCGAATGATGCCGTACAGTACCATCGCCACGATCGCAATGAGGGACAGCTGCCAGCTGTAAAGCCACATCAGTATCAAGGTGATGATCGTCATCAGCCCATCGAGTATGCCCGCGATCAAGGAGGCATTGAGCGTCTGCTGGATGGTGTCTATCGAGCCAAATCGAGACACGATATCGCCGATATGGCGCCGCTCAAAGAACGCGGTAGGCAGTTTGACCAAATGCGCAAACAGATTGCTCTTGCTCTGAAATGACAGGCTGGTGCTCAATTGCATGCCGACGTAAGCGCGCAACGTGGAAACGGCTGTTTGCATGATCAGCAGCAAGGCAAACCCGATCAGCAGTGTTGTCAAAAGATCCGTGTCGGCGGAAACAATGACATCGTCTATCACCCATTGTGTGAGCACAGGTGTTGCCAGCGATAGCATTTCCAGCACTAACGCCAGGATGATGATTTGGAGCAGCGCGCGCTTGAGCCCAAAGACGGTCCCTACCAGTTTGCGCAACGGCAGGGGGGGCTGAGGTGGCGATATCTGAAAATTTTGCGCAGGCCAGAGCTCAAGTGCGACACCCGTAAAGGCCTCGTTGAGTTCAGTATGGGAGATCTTTCGCCGCCCCGTAGAGGGGTCATGAATGACCGCAGTCCGACCGTTTGTCGAGCAAAGCACGACAAAGTGATTGAATCGCCAATGCAGAATGCAAGGCGTGCGCAGCTTCGCCAAGTCGTTGAGTTCGAGGGTGACGGCACGGTACTGCAGGCCCAGCTGCTCGCACATATTGGTGACCTGCAGGAGGGTCACGCCCTTTAGTGAGATCGGGAATCGCTGCCGTAGTTGATGAACAGTGAGCGGTTGGCCGTAGTAGCTTGCTACCATGGCAATGCAGGCGTTGGCGCATTCTGCGGCTTCGGCTTGCAGGATGACAGGCACCGTGGAACGTCCTGACATCAGACGTTTGAGGTCTGCCAGTGTGAACGCACTCATTACGATACCTTTCCGGTGATGCTGTACAGCGGCTCTAGGACCCATTCGTAGATGGCGCGAGTTTCACGCAAGATGTCGACTTCCAGCGCCATGCCCGTGGCTAACGGTCGTGCATCGCCATAAGCGAGGATGTGTTGCGCATCCAGGCGGAGCGCGGCGCGGTAGTACAAGTCTTGTGCCGTGTTTTGATCCAGGCCAGGAATGGCGCCGGAGATGTTCACGATTTCTGCTGCAGGCACGGCGGCGGTTGAAATAGAGATGACTTTGGCGCCGTGCATGCCGAATTTCTGATAGGGATAGGATGCATAGCGAATCAGCGCCCGATCGCCCACACGTGTGAAACCGATGTCTTTGTTTTTGATATAGATGTCCGCAATCAACTCGGTGTGCTGGGGAACCAGACTGAGTAGGGCCTTGTTCGGTTCGGCGTGCTGTCCGATCTCGGCAAGGAGACTGCTGACCTGGCCGGTTTCAGGGGCGAGTATGACGAGATGGCGTTTGGCTTCGCTTTCGGCGAGGTCTTGCGTGATGGCGAGAATCTCGCGTTCGATTTGCGTGGCGGCTGCCTGTTGTCTTAACGGCAGCGTGCGTTGTTCGCTTTCGTGTCTGGTCAGTTCTTTGACGGTTTCCGCGCGTTGTTGGGTCAGATCGGCAAGCCTGGTCTGTTGTTCTAGGTAGATGGCTTGTTTTTCCTGGAGTTGATCACGCGAGACGTAGCTTTCGGACGACAGCATTTCGTATCGATGCGAGCTGTCTTGCGCGAGGGCCACGCGCTTGCGTTGCAGCCAGATCTGTTTGTCGATGCGATCCAGCGTTTGCGAGAGCGTGGCGATGGTGTGAGCCAGCGTAGCGGATTCCTCTCGGTGGATGGTGTCGAGCTTGTCCCGCTCGTGTTGCAGGAGATCGAGGCGGCGCTGCATGCGGCTGCTGATGGTTTCCTGCGTGGCGGTGCCGGTTTGGGTGTAGCGTTCGCTGGAGATGGTAAGTAATTGGTCGCCCTTGTGGACCACCGCGCCTTCGGCGACGTGCTTGGCGATGATGACCCCCGTCTGGGGAGCGTAGACTTTGACCAAGCCGTTAGCGGGGATGAGCTGTCCGTAGACTTTGACACGTTTGGTATAGGAACCAAAGCAGAAGAACAGCACCAGGCTCAAGCCGAATATCGCAAATAGGCCGACCAATAGCGAAGTAGATAGCGGCCGCAAGGCAATGACGGTTCCCAGCGGATGCGATGTGGTGGCGTCGAGCGCGGCTTTGCGAAACATGGCGATAAAGAGTTGATGACGTTGATCGGGGTGGCGCTGTCAGAGACTGCAGGAGTCTCATCCGCATGGAGCGGGCGACGTGCGCCGCGCAGCCGTACGCCGCGCACGACATCGAAGCGTGTGCATGCGTCAACAGAAAGCGCGGGAAATTGAGCCGACACGCATCCTGCAGGCCATTCTAGAGAGACGGCTGCAGGACGAAATGACAATGAGAAGTTTGAGCAGCGATATCAGACGATTCCGATAAGGAAATCGTCATGATGGCGTGTGCGATGGCACGACAGTGCGAGACATAAGAATCTCGACACTGTCGTTGCAAAGAACGCTACGGCAAGTAGCAGTTGGGAAGGCTCAGGCTTCAGTGGGAACGCAATAGCGTTCTTCGCGGTAGGCCCAGCTGGGCCAGAGGGCGTGCGCCAGGGCTTCTTCGGCGAGTGCGGCGTTGGTGTCCGTCGGGGTAAAGGTCTCTGGCACGCCATAGCGGAATTGCACAGGGGCCTTGCCCGGCAGGAGCACCAGCAGATCGTCGCCCTTTAGATAACCGTAGTGGTTTTCATATTGCATGATGGCGCGATTCGGCGCGCTGCGCGTCAGGTCATGGCCGAGCATCGGGTGCGTGCAGGCGACGCCAGCGAGTGACAGCAGCGTGGGCGGCAGATCGATCTGGCTGATGATGCCCTCGTCGCGCCGCGCCTCGATGCCACCTCCCAGAATGACGGCGGGGATATGAAAGTGGCGTACGGGCACCAGGGTGTCACCAAACACGCGCGAGTCGTGATCGGCGACCACCAGGAAAATAGTGTTGTCCCAGTAGGGGGCTTGGCGTGCGCGTTCGAAGAACTGTCCTATCGCCCAATCCGCGTAGCGCACGGTGTTTTCAACGGTGGCAGGGTTGCCATCGACTGTGATGCGCCCGGCAGGATATTCCCATGGGGAGTGGTTGGATACGCTGAATGCCAGCGTGAACGACGGCTGGTTATTGTCGGTGTCGGCGCGTAGTCGCGCATCTAACTGGGTGAACATGTCTTCGTCTGATGCTCCCCATGTGCCGACGAATGCGGGGTTCTTGAAGTCAGGGAGGTCAATGATTTCGTCAAAGCCATTTCCCAGGAAAAAGCCCTTCATGTTGTCGAAGTGCGACTCGCCGCCGTAGATGAAACGAGAGTGATAGCCGTGGCGGCCCAGCACGTCGGCCAAGGTAAAGAATCCGCGTTGCGCGGCCGGCAGTTTCAGGACGGCCTGCGCCGGGGTGGGAAGAAAGCCCGCCGTGACAGCCTCGAGGCCGCGTACTGATCGCGTGCCGGTGGCATAGGTGCGCGTGAAGGCCCAGCCTTCGCGTGCCAGCGCGTCCAGATGCGGTGTGAGATCTTTGTCGCCGCCCAATGCAGCGCTGTACTGGGCTCCCAGGCTTTCTTCGAGAATGATGACGATATTGGCAGGACGGGCGCGTGTGTGTGTAGGGGTTTGCAGGTGTACGCTGGGGTGCGTTTGCAGCGCCGGGGGATGGGGCAGCCCTGCGCTGGATAGGACAATTTCTTGCATGCGCTCGCCCGGCATTCGTCCGTAGACGGCCGCCGCGGATTTTTCGTGTTTCATGCTGTAGATGGCATAGAGCACGTTATAGAGCGAGTTCAAAGCCAGCGTATTGAGCAGGCCGTCGTTGCTGTACGCCACGGTCGAAGGATTGATCGGCCGGTGTCCCAGGGTGCCTCGTATGGCGAGAATGACGGCAGCGAGGATGACCAGGCTGCCCAGCGCCATTTGCCACCAGGACCAGCGGGCTTCGACTTGAGGATCGCCGAACAGGGCATGGCCAATGGCCAGTAGCACGATGACTGCGACCAATGCGCCTGCCAGCTCCAGTTTGTAGCCGCGCCACAGCATGCCGGAGACCTCTCGCGGATGCTTCAGGTATTCCACGAAAAGGCGATTGGGGCGCGTGTCGTATTCCATGATGAAGGCCGGCGTGGCGACCTCCAGAAAGCCCAGCAGGATCCAGCATACCTGGAGCCAGATCCCCGTTGCGGTCGCAGCGGCCGGCAAGTGGGCGAATAACGGCGAAAGCACCGCAGGCAGCGCGACCAGGACGGCGATCTGATTCGTGTCGATGCGTAGCCCGCCCAGTAGCAAGGGGCGCAAGCCGCCGGCCTTGGTGACGCGGCGCCATTGCCAGGCAGCCAACGCCAACCGGCTGACAACGAGCAGCACGAAGGCGGCGATGATGAATAGAAGAGTGGAATGTCGCATGAGAGATTCCGCTGCCTGCGGCACTGATAGTCAGGCGCCGCAGGCGTGCGGCAAGGGTATCAGGAGCTCGTACCGGCGGGTAGATTGGCGCGGACCAGGCGGCCGGCAATGGATTCGCGCATAGGAATATCGGGCAGCGTGTCGCCAGGGCCGTACCAATGAGCCTCCGCGATTTCGTCTTCTTGTACTCGGATCTCGCCCTCTACATATTCGGCGGTGAAGGCAATCATCAGGGAATGGGGGAAGGGCCAAGATTGGCTGCCGAAGTAGCGCAGGTCGGTCACTCGAAGGCCGACCTCTTCGTAGACTTCACGATGGATGGCGTCCTCGATGCTTTCTCCTGCCTCGACAAAGCCTGCCAATGCGGTGTGGCGCGCCGTCGCATAGGTCGCGTGGCGTGCCAGCAGGATGCTGTCGCCCTTGCGCACCAGCACCATCATGGCGGGGGAAATGCGAGGATACGCAGACATCCCACAAGAAGGGCAGCGCATGCAGAGCTCGTGCCCGACCGGCTGCATCGGGGTTGCGCAGACACCGCAATACCGGTGGGTGCGCGCCCATTCTGCAATCTGGAAGGCGCGGCCGGCCAGTGCGGTGCGATCGCCCAATTCGCTGAATAGCGCACGCAGCTTGAGGAAAGCGTAGCCAGCAGGCGGCTCGGTCGTCAGCGGGACGTGGGTGGTGCGGATGTGCGGGTTGTCCAGCCACACTTGCTGCAAGCGTTCGGGTTGCAGGCTGAGTGCAGCGCAGACCGCGGCATCAGGGAGTTCAAGGCCGGTCTCTTGGACTAAAAGTTCGTTGCCTCGGAAAATGAAATTCAAGATGCTTCCTTGACGCCCACAGGCGATTTTGCAGCCGCTACTGTACTGCGGGAATGGGTCCCAAGGAAGCGCCGGGCCGCCCCAAGGTTCCTTGGCCCCTGGGGGAGGGGTGAGCGACGCCCTGGCCTGCTCGGCGTTCAGGCGGCATTTCCTCGCTGAGTCAGGCGGGCGATCGCGATGTCCAGTGGCCAGGCCAGGGTTTCGACCAAGTCCGCGACGGCTTCGATGTCATCCAGCGCGACGTGTGGCAAGGGATGTTCGCTCGAGTCCGTATCGCTGGCGATGGCGCCGATACTTGGGTCGTCAGGGTAGAGCCAGGGCTTGTTGTTCAACCGGCGGTGGACTTCGATCTTGATGTGTGCGTTGCGCTTGAATCCCTCGACGAGAATGAAGTCGACGGCACTCATGGCGCTGAGCAACTCCCCCAACTCGGGTTCGGGTGCACCACGCAGCTCATGCATCAGCGCCCAGCGGGCGGACGAGGCGACCAGGACTTCCGTTGCACCGGATGCGCGGTGCAGAAACGAGTCCTTGCCAGGGGTGTCGATGTCGAACGCGTGGTGGGCATGTTTGACCGTAGAGACGCTATGGCCCCGGGCTTTCAAGCAGGGGATCAGTTTGGTCAGTAACGAGGTCTTGCCCGCACCGCTCCATCCGGCAAAACCGATAATTCTTGTCATTTGGGGATTCGTCACAGGGAATCAGGTCTGGAAACGGCTTAAATCAGGCCGTCAAAGGGCAGCACGTCGACGAGATCGCCGGCAGCGACGTTGCCTTGGTCGTGGTGCAATACCATCAGACCGTTGGCCTCGCTCATACTGCGCAAAATGCCCGAGCCTTGGGAACCGGTGACGCTGGCTTGCCACCCGCCGCCCGCCGCCGGGGTCACGATGGCGCGTTGATATTCCGTGCGGCCCGGTTTTTTCCGAATGGGTTGTGCGGCCGTGCAGCGCAGCAAGGGGAGCGTATTCGATGTGGCGCCCGACATGGTCAACAACGCATCACGCACCAGGGCGTAGAACGTCACCATGACGGCAACCGGATTCCCCGGCAAACCAAACAGAATGGCGTCGCCGTGGTCGGCGCGGATACGGCCGATGGCCATGGGCCGGCCCGGACGCATGGCGATCCGCCAGAACAGCACATCGCCCAGTTCGGCCATGACGGTCTTGGTGTGGTCGGCTTCGCCGACGCTGACGCCGCCCGAGGTGATGACGGCATCCGCGTTGGCGGCCGCGGCGCTGAAGGCGGCCGCGAGCGCCCGCGGGTCATCGCGTACGACGCCCAGATCCAGGATCTCGACGCCTAGCCGCTGCAACATGCTCCACAAGGTATAGCGGTTGCTGTCGTATACGCAGCCTTCGTCCAGCGTTTCGCCAATAGAGCGTAATTCGTTGCCGGTAGAGAAAAAGGCGACGCGCAGCCGTCTTTGTACCGGGACTTCAGCTTGGCCCAATGAGGCCAGCAGGCCAATGTCGGCGGGACGTAGTACGCGGCCGGCCGTCAGCGCGCTGTCGCCGATGGCCAGGTCTTCGCCGGCCAAGCGCCGGTTGTCTCCAGCGCGCAAGACATTTGCGGGAACGATGATCCGATCGCCATCCTGCTTGACGAATTCCTGAGGGACGACGGTGTCCAGACCGGCGGGCATGACGGCGCCGGTCATGATGCGTACGCACTGGCCTGCGCCGACGGAGCGGCCGGAGGGGTCTCCTGCCAGCAGGGCGCCGGTCACTTGCAACACCGTGTCAGTATCGTCTGTCAACTCGCTGCCGGCGAATGCGTAGCCATCCATGGCCGAATTGTCGTGCGCCGGAACATTCAGATGCGACACGATATCGCGTGCCAGCACGCGTCCCAGCGCCGAACGCAACGGCAGCATTTCCACCGTGTTCAGGCGCGGCACCAGTTGGTCAATAAAGGCGCGGGCCTGCGGAATCGGCAGGGCATTGGGGTCGTAGCCGCTGATACAGGAAACGATGGAGGCCAGACTGGGGGGCAGGGGACGAGTCATCAGGACAGTTGTTGCAATTCGGCCAGAGTGTTGGCACCGGCAAAGGCCTGCGCATCTTCGAAGGTTACGTCGATGCAGCGGTGTTGAGCCGTCCAGACGTCGATTTTGCGCTGGCCGCTATGTAAAAACTCCAGCAAACTGGATAGCAGCGACGTTTTCATCAGGCAGAAAACGGGCTGGGTACGTAACTTGCCATCTTGTTGCGTGGCGGCCATGGCGATGTCGGCGTCTTGTTCGGTGAGCGCTTGGGCCAGACGTTGCACCAGATCGAGCGGAAACCGGGGACAGTCGCACGGCACCGTGACCAGGTAAGAGGTTTCGCAGCGCTCCAGTCCGGCAGCCAATCCCGCCAGGGGGCCGGCAAAGTCCGGCAGGTTGTCTGGCCAGACGGCGACCCCCATGGCCTCGTAGGCGCCCAGATTGCGGTTGGCGTTGATCATGGTGTCGCCGACCTGAGGTGCGAGACGCATCAACGCATGCAAGGCCATGGGCATGCCTTGGTAGTTCTGCAGTCCTTTGTCTACGCCGCCCATGCGGCTGCCCCTTCCACCCGCGAGGATGAGGCCCGTAATATCGTTAGTATGGATCATGGCACGCGATAAAACGCGCCGCGCATAGCGCCGCGCAATGGCGGCCAGTATAGACCAGCCTCATTGCGCGGGCCGAACAGGCGCTAGACCCAACTGCCGCTCTGCTAACATGCCCGAAGGTAGCCGCCTAGCCGCTTTGGCGCGAAATCGCTCCCGCCGGGGGCAGCAAACCAAAGGCGCGGCCTTCGTCGTCTTTATTAACGACTCCTTTCTCTTTCGCTGATTTCAGAGACAGACCCTTCATGGTCACTTCCGATACTTTGCTTCAGGCCCTGCAGGCCGTCATTGATCCCAACACGGGCAAGCCCTTGGCCGACGCCAAGGCGGTGAAAAACCTTCAGATTGATGGCGCCGATGTGGCGTTCGATGTGGAACTGGGTTATCCGGCCAAGAGCCAGGTCCCGGCGTTACGCAGCGCATTGATTGCGGCAGCGAAATCGCTGCCGGGTGTGGGCAATGTGTCCATCAATCTGCGTTCAGTGATTGTGGCGCATGCAGCACAGCGCGGGGTGGCATTGCTGCCCAACATCAAAAACGTCATTGCGGTGGCGTCAGGCAAAGGCGGCGTGGGCAAGAGCACCACGGCCGTGAATCTGGCGCTGGCGCTGGCGGCCGAAGGCGCCCGGGTCGGGATTCTGGATGCGGATATCTATGGCCCCAGCCAATCCATGATGATGGGCATCAACGCGCGCCCGCAGAGCGAAGACGGCAACACGATGGAGCCCCTGGAAAACTACGGGGTGCAGGTGATGTCTATCGGCTTTTTGGTCGATGCCGACGAGGCCATGATCTGGCGTGGCCCGATGGCGGTGCAGGCATTGGAGCAATTATTGCGCCAGACAAACTGGAAAGATCTGGATTATCTGGTGGTGGACATGCCACCGGGCACGGGTGACATTCACCTGTCGCTGAGCCAGAAAGTCCCGGTGACCGGTGCTGTCATCGTCACGACGCCTCAGGACATTGCCTTGCTGGATGCGCGCAAGGGCGTCAAAATGTTCGAAAAGGTCGGGGTGCCGATCCTGGGCGTGATCGAAAACATGGCGGTTCACGTCTGTAGCCAGTGCGGCCATGCCGAACATATTTTCGGGTCGGGTGGAGGCCAGAAGATGGCGGCCGATTATCAGTTACCGTATTTGGGCGCCTTGCCCTTGGACATCAATATCCGTCTGCAGGCCGACGGGGGCCAGCCTTCTGTGATCGCGGATCCGGATGGCGAGGTCGCGGGTTTGTACAAGTCCGTTGCGCGCCACGTGGCGGTGTCGGTGGCTGGCATGGCCAAAGACCATTCTTCGAAGCTGTCGGCGATTTCGGTCAGTCGAGCGAAGTAGGTAAAGCGTCATGAGCGATTCCTTGCCTCTCAGTCTGGATGTAGCGGTGGTGATGCGCAAGGAGCGCATCATCGGCCCCATGAGCCGCTGGCAGGAATGGCGCTGGGTGCTGGATGATGTGGTCGTCAACGAAACGGCATTCGGGCCGACGGCACGTCTTTTATATAAGGACGATACCCAAGAGCGCTGGCTGCACCCCGGATATACGGTGCGCTTGTTCAAAGACGACGCCGAAGGCTATGTGTTGAACGCAACGACGGCGGCGCCATGCTGGTTTGTGCTGTGGCGTATGCATGACGCCGAAGATGGCGGCGAGCCCCAGGCCCGGCCCGAAATTGTGACGCTGAGCTACCACGATGCGGGCCGCTGGCTGGATGCTCAGGAAACGGTGGAGCAGGTGCCCGCGCCGCCGTCGGTGGTGCAATGGATGAATGCCTTTATTGCCGCGCATTATGTGCCCGAACCTAAACGGCGCAAGCGTCCGGCTAGTTTCCAATCACTGCAGGACCGTTTTGGTAACCCTGCTTCGGTGTCGACGCTAAAGAAGTTCCGCGGTGAGGGTTCGTCATGACGACGGACGATCGAAGCGGTTTTCTGCATCGCTGGTCCAGACGCAAGATCGAGGCCCGCGAGGGAGGAACCCCGGACGAGGACCCCCAGCAGCACGCGCCTGCGGCGCAAGCTGCTGAGGGTGAGGTTGCGGCAAAGGATCCCGCTAGCGGCGAATTTTCGCAGCGGACATCTGCGGCCTCGCCTGCAGAGGCCGTGTCGGAAACGGGCAACCGTGACGCCGGGAGCGAGGAGCCGCCGTTGACGCTGCAGGACGTGCAGGCACTGACCCGGGATTCGGATTTTGCACCATTCATGACGCGGCAGGTCGCGCCTGAGGTCAAAAACGCCGCTTTGAAAAAACTGTTTTCCGATCCTCATTACAACGTGATGGACGGCCTGGACATCTATATCGATGACTATTCGAACCTGGAGCCGTTGCCGGCGCCCATGTTGCGGCGCTTGGTGAGTGCGCAGGCGCTGAAGATGTTTGAAGCCGCCGTGGAGGATAGCGAAAGCCCCATCGCCGAGGGCGGGGAGGCAGACCCGAATGCGGCGGACAGTGAGCCCAGGCACGCAACGGGTCAGGCCGAGACGGAGGATGAGCGCGAGGCAGAGCGTGGAGAGGTGGCATCTGAAGCAGACCCAGCAGCACAGGCAACGGCCGAATCAATTCGAGCCGTCAAATCATCGACGTCATGACATGAATGCGTCTCGGTTCTTTTTCCGCATCGCGTCAGCGTAAACTCCTGTCGTTGGACCTTTTATTTTCTTGCGCTCATGACGACTTTAATCTGTGACTGCAACCGCACTATGCCGCTGGCTCCCGACGAGTTGAGCCGCGCGTTGGGCGAGCCTTTGGCTCCCCATTCGTTGCTGTGCCGCAGTCAAGCGGGCGATTTCCAGCAAGCGATCCGCGGCTCGGATCAGGTCGTGGTGGCCTGTACGCAGGAAACACGGCTGTTTGGCGAACTCGGGCGTCGCACCGAAGGCGCGATCGCGCCGGTGCGCTTTGTGAATATTCGTGAGACAGGTGGTTGGAGCCGGGATGCCAGTCAGGCCATGCCTAAATTGGCCGCTTTGCTCGCCGCGGCACATCTGCCTGAACCGGATCCGGTGGCGACGGTAACGTATCGCAGCGCGGGTCGCTTGTTGATCATAGGGCCGCTGGACCGTGCCGAGCAGGCGGCGGCGCTGCTGGACGATGTGCTGGAAGTCACCTTGTTTGCGGATGGCCACGGCCATGCAGGCGGTACGCAGGCACGTCAATACCCTGTGCTCGCGGGCAAGCTCGATCGTTTGCAGGGCAGGTTGGGGGCGTTTGAGCTGTCCTGGTCACAGCACAATCCGATTGATCTGGATCTGTGCACGCGCTGCAATGCGTGTGTGGCGGCCTGTCCCGAAGGGGCGATCGGCCTGGATTACCAGGTGGATCTGACACGTTGCACCGGGCATCGAAGCTGTACGGCGTCCTGTACGGTGGCGGGCGCGATTGATTTCCAGCGTCCGCCCAGGCAACTGACGGAAACCTTCGATCTGGTGCTGGATCTCGGAACGACGCCGCAGTATCACCGTCATGAGCCGCCACAGGGGTACTTCACCTGGCCCGACAATGCGCCGGGGACATTGCTGAAACTGCGCGAGATGGTGGGCGAGTTCGAAAAGCCAAAATTTTTCGACTACAAACAATCTCTGTGCGCGCATAGCCGTAACGAAACGGTAGGCTGCCGGGCGTGTGTGGATGTTTGCTCCGCAGAGGCGATCAGCAGCGACAAGCATCACCAACGGATCGTGGTAGATCCGCATTTATGCGTAGGATGTGGCGCCTGTACGACCGCGTGCCCGAGCGGAGCGCTGTCCTACACGTATCCGCGCAATCCCCATCAAGGACTGAAACTGCGCACGCTCTTGGGGACGTATGCCCAGGCTGGTGGACGCCATGCCGTACTGCTGTTGCATAGTCAGCAAGCCGGCCAGCAACTGGTCGAGGCGCTGGGCCGCGCGGCGCAGTTGAGGCAGGCGCAGGGCGTGCCTGCCAATGTGATTCCGGTTTCGCTGTGGCATACCGCTGGCGTGGGAGCGGACCTCTGGTTGTCGGCTGTTGCGTTTGGCGCGACCCAGGTGGCGGTATTGCTGACAGGCGAAGAGGCGCCGCAGTATCAAGCGGCCCTGAAGGCCCAGATGGATATCGCGCAGCGCATCCTGAATGGCTTGGGTTATGCGGGACAGCATTTGCATTTGCTGCAGGCGACAGACGTCGGGGCGCTGGACGGCGCTCTGCAGGAAGTGGCGAGCCGGCGGCCCACCGCGCCTGCCGAACCCGCCCGTTTTGCAGTGGCACCGGAAAAAAGGACGACGCTCAGTCTCGCGCTGGATCATTTGGTGGCCTTGGCTCCCGAGCCTTTACCCGAGGCGATCGATTTGCCGGGTGGAGTACCGGGCAGCGGGTCGCCGTTCGGTGCGATCACGGTCAGCGCCGATGCCTGTACGCTGTGCATGAGTTGTGTGAGCGCCTGCCCGGCCAACGCACTAAAAGACAACTCGCAGCTCCCGCAGCTGCGTTTCATCGAAAAAAATTGCGTACAGTGCGGCCTGTGCGAGCAGACCTGCCCCGAAGACGCGATTCAGCTGGTCCCACGGCTATTGCTGTCCGAGCGCCGCAAGGAGGCCGTGGTTCTGCATGAGGCCCAGCCATTCCATTGCGTTCGGTGCAACAAGGCCTTTGGTACGCAAAAGGGCGTGGAAACCATGTTGCAGCGTCTGGGCGGACACGCGATGTTCCAGGGTGCGGCGCTTGAGCGCTTGAAAATGTGCGGCGACTGCCGTGTTATCGATATGTATTCGTCTCCCAACGAGATCCGCATTACTGATCTATGACGATTATTCCTCCTACCGCCACCGAACTTGCCAGCCATGACGAAGACTTTGCGCGGGCAGAGATCTATAGCCTGCTGGCGCATTTGTTCTATGCGCCGCCTGCGCCAGAGCTACTGGCACAGTTGCGGGAGGCCGATGACGACGATTCGGATAGCGTGCTGGCGCCTTCGTGGAACGCCTTGCTCGCTTGCGCGCGCGAGCTGGACGTGACCGCCATACAGGCCGAGCACGATACGTTGTTCGGGGGGGTCGGCAAGCCGGACGTTTATTTGTTCGGATCGCATTACCTCGCGGGTTTCCTCAATGAGAAGCCTTTGGTCCGCTTGCGCGATGACCTGGCTGCGTTGGGGCTCACGCGTGATCCTGCCATGCCGGAAACCGAAGATCACATCGCCTATTTGTGCGAAGTCATGCGTTTCCTGATCACGGGCGCGAATGCGGACACGTCGAATCTGGCTCGGCAGCGGGATTTTTTTTCGGCGCACATCCGCCCGTGGGCAGACGATTTGTGCGCTGCAATCATGCAGCAACCGGCTGCACGATTTTATGCGCGCTTGGCTGAATTTTTCCGGGATTTCAACAACATAGAAGCACAGGGCTTCGACATGTTGCCTTAGCTTGGGCGAATTGCGGTCGGGAAGGCAGCTTTGACGTTGCGTGACCAATAGCCATACTCATGAAAGGGAATTGGCCCTTTGTCTGTTATCGCGGTACAGTATGCAAAGAGTTTCATATCTAGTAGCCCCGGAGGGGATCGACATGTCACAAAAGAATCCTCGACTTTCGCGCAGGATGTTCTTGGCCGGTGCAGCCACAGCGGGAGCTGCGGCTGCTGGTGCGGCCGTACTGCCTGAAAACCGCCAGACTGCTCAGACCCAGGCGGACGCCAAGCCGGCGCCCAAGAATGGGGGCGGCTACCACGTGAGCGAACACGTCAAGCGCTATTACAAGACCACCCTCGTGTGACGGAGTCCGGCATGTTGCTGACTAAGAAAACCGCTGCCGCGCGCGATAGCGCGGCGGAATCCAATTTTGTGCAAAGCCTGCGTCGGGGCCTGTCTCAGGCTTTGCCTACCATGGATCGCCGCACGTTTCTGCGTCGTTCAGGTATAGGCGTCGGCGCCGGGTTGGCCGCTGCGCCCCTGGCGCTGGTGAGGCAAGCGGATGCCGCCGAAACCAAAGAGGTCTTGACCGGCAAAACCAAAACGTCCGTGCGCCGTACGGTCTGTTCGCACTGTTCGGTCGGCTGTGCGGTCGACGCCGTTGTGGAAAACGGCGTCTGGGTGCGGCAAGAGCCCGTGTTCGATTCGCCCATCAATTTGGGGGCGCACTGTGCAAAAGGCGCCGCCCTGCGCGAGCACGGCCATGGCGAGCACCGTCTGCGTTATCCGATGAAGCTGGTCAACGGCAAGTACCAGCGCATCAGCTGGGACACGGCGCTGACCGAAATCTCCGAGCAGCTACTGAAGCTGCGCAAGGACAGCGGGCCGGATTCCATCTACTGGATCGGCTCGTCCAAGCATAACAACGAGCAATCGTATTTGTTGCGCAAGTTTGTCAGCTATTTTGGCAGCAACAATTGCGATCACCAGGCGCGTATCTGCCATTCCACGACGGTTGCCGGTGTGGCCAATACGTGGGGCTACGGCGCCATGACCAACTCGTACAACGACATGCAGAATGCCAAGGTCGCTTTGTACATTGGGTCGAATGCGGCCGAAGCGCACCCCGTATCGATGCTGCACATGCTGCACGCGAAAGAAACCGGTTGCAAAATGATTGTGGTGGATCCGCGTTTTACACGGACTGCCGCCAAGGCCGATCAACACATTCGCATCCGGTCGGGTACGGACGTGGCGTTTTTGTTCGGCCTGCTGTATCACATCTTCAAGAATGGCTGGGAAGACCAGGCCTACATCGATGCGCGTGTCTACGGCATGGATCAGGTCAAAGCCGATGTGTTGGCAAAATGGACACCGGACAAGGTTCAGGATGTATGCGGTGTCGACGAAGCCACGATGTATGGCGTGGCCAAGCTGATGCACGAGAACCGGCCCGGCACGTTGGTGTGGTGTATGGGGCAGACTCAGCACTCCATCGGTAACGCCATGGTGCGCGCGTCCTGTATTGTTCAGTTGGCGTTGGGAAATATCGGCAGATCGGGTGGCGGAGCCAACATTTTCCGCGGCCACGATAACGTGCAAGGCGCCACGGATGTGGGCCCCAACCCGGATTCACTGCCGGGATACTACGGCTTGACCGAAGGCTCGTGGAAACACTTCGCCAACGCATGGGGTGTAGATTACGAGTGGATCAAGAGCCGGTACGCCTCGCCCGAGTTGATGACCAAACCGGGCATCACGGTGTCGCGTTGGATCGACGGCGTGCTGGAGAATCCCGAGGTACTGGATCAACCCACAAATCTCAAGGCCGTCATCTATTGGGGCCACGCTCCCAACTCGCAGACGCGTGGGCTGGAAATGAAGCGGGCCATGGACAAGCTCGATCTGCTGGTCGTCGTGGATCCTTATCCGTCGGCGACAGCGGCCATGGCGGCCATGCCTGGCAAACCCGAAGAGCTCAATCCGAATCGCGCGGTTTATTTGTTGCCGGCTGCGACGCAGTTCGAGACCAGCGGTTCCTGTACGGCCTCGAACCGCTCACTGCAATGGCGCGAAAAGGTCATTGAGCCGCTGTGGGAAAGCCGCAGCGATCACATGATCATGTATCAGCTCGCCGAAAAGCTGGGTTTTGGCAAAGAGTTCGTCAAGAACTACGCGCTGCAAAAAGTCAAAGGCATGGACGAGCCGGTGATCGAGGACGTCCTGCGCGAGATCAATCGCTGTTGCTGGACAATCGGGTACACCGGCCAGAGTCCCGAGCGCTTGAAAGCGCATATGCGCAATATGCACGTGTTCGATGTGAAGACGCTGCGTGCCAAAGGCGGCAAGGACGCCGAAACGGGCTATGACCTGACGGGCGATTATTTTGGCCTGCCGTGGCCCTGTTGGGGCACCCCCGAGATGAAGCACCCGGGGACCGCGAACCTGTACGACACCAGCCTGAACGTGATGCAGGGCGGCGGGAATTTCCGTGCGAATTTCGGTGTCGAGCGTGATGGCGTCAGCCTGTTGGCCGAAGACGGCTCGCATTCGAAAGACGCAGATCTGACGACAGGTTATCCCGAGTTCGATCATGTGCTGCTCAAGAAACTGGGTTGGTGGAGCGAGCTGACCGATGCGGAAAAGACCGCGGCCGAAGGTAAAAACTGGAAAACAGACCCTTCTGGCGGGATCATCCGTGTGGTGATGAAGAACCATAGCTGCTATCCGTTTGGCAACGCCAAGGCCCGTGCCGTGGTGTGGAATTTCCCGGATCCTGTCCCGCAGCATCGCGAGCCTATCTATGGCACGCGCCCGGATCTGGTCGCGAAATATCCCTCGCACAACGACCTGAAGACATTCTGGCGCGTGCCGACGTTGTACACGTCGCTGCAGCAAAAGAACGTCGCGGACAAGCTGTACGAAAAATTCCCGATTATTTTGACCTCGGGCCGCTTGGTCGAGTACGAGGGCGGGGGCGAAGAGACGCGTTCCAACCCCTGGCTGGCTGAGTTGCAGCAGGAAGCTTTCGTCGAAATCAATCCAAAAGCGGCCGCCGATCGCGGCATTCAGAATGGCGATCGGGTATGGGTGCATACCCCCACGGGTGCGCGCCTGAACGTCCAGGCGTTGGTCACACCGCGGGTGGGTCCCGACACGGCGTTTATGCCATTTCACTTTTCGGGTCATTGGCAAGGGCAGGACATGTTGGCCAGCTATCCGGAAGGCGCAGCGCCGATTGTGCGCGGCGAAGCCGTCAACACGGGCACCACGTACGGATATGACTCCGTCACGATGATGCAGGAAACCAAAACCACGATCTGCAATATCGCAAAGGCTTGAGGAGAGCGTTATGGCGAGAATGAAATTCGTCTGTGATGCAGAGCGTTGTATCGAATGCAATAGCTGCGTCACGGCCTGTAAGAACGAACACGAAATCCCGTGGGGCGTTAACCGCCGCCGCGTGGTGACCTTGAACGATGGCGTGCCCGGTGAGAAGTCCATCTCGGTTGCCTGTATGCACTGCAGTGATGCGCCGTGCATGGCGGTCTGTCCGGTGAATTGCTTTTATCGCACCGAAGAAGGTGTGGTCTTGCATAACAAGGACACCTGTATCGGTTGCGGTTATTGCTCGTATGCCTGTCCGTTCGGCGCGCCGCAATTCCCGTCCGAAGGGGCCTTTGGCGTGCGTGGCAAGATGGACAAGTGCACGTTCTGCGCGGGCGGACCCGAAGAGCACGGCAGTGCCGCCGAGTTCGAAAAGTATGGCCGCAACCGTCTGGCCGAGGGCAAACTGCCCGCGTGCGCCGAGATGTGTTCCACCAAGGCCCTGTTGGGCGGCGACGGCAACGTGGTGGCGGATATTTTCCGCACGCGCGTGTTGCATCGTGGCAAGGGCGCCGAGGTCTGGGGCTGGGGGACGGCCTATGGCTCGCAACAGGCTGGTCAACCGCCTGCACAATCGCAGCCGGCCACGGACACAAAGGGTAAATCATGAGCGCACGTTTTGCCTTGGCCGTGATGGGTATCCTGATGCTGGCGGCCTGTACAGAGACGCCGCAGGAAATGCATTCCAATGGTTATCATGGCGTCCCCGAGTATGAGGGCACCGGCAGTAATTTTGTGGCGCCGGGCTGGACGCAAGGTGACAAGACCAGTTGGACCAGCGAGATGACCGCACGAACCCAGCGCGGACAGAACGAGTACAACAAACTTAACTGACCGGAGATCGCCATGTTACGGTCATTTTCCCAAGGTAAGAAACGCCTCCTGGGGGCTTGGGGAGCGCTGTGCGCGGCGATGCTGACGACAGTCGTATTGCTTGCACCTGCGGCAGCTCAGCAAGCCGCCCCGGCCGGCGGCGGGCTGGGTGGTATCCAGAGCGCCAATATTTTTGAGGTCAAGCCCGATGCCAATGAGCAGCCGGGCTATGCCGAGCAAACCAATGCCGAGCGCGCCAAAGTACAACCTGGCAATAACGCGCCCATGTGGCGCCAGGTCAATTCCGGCGAGCCTGGATACAGCAGTTTGCCGCATAGCCAGGCGCCCGAAGCCGGCGTGCTGATTCAGCGTTTTGTGCAGTATCCAGGGTCGCAATACACCACGGCTGGCGAGGCCTGGCGTCAGGTGCGGAACAACTGGCTGATCCCCTATGGCGGCGCATTGTTGCTGATTGCATTTGTGGCGATCGCGCTGTTCTATCTGGCCAAAGGGCCGATCAAGGTCCACGGCGCGGAAACGGGCCGCAAGATCGAGCGTTTCACGTATTTCGAGCGCGCCGCACATTGGGTTAATGCGACCGCGTTTGTCATCCTGGCCTTGTCCGGCATCGTGATGGCGTTTGGCAAGTTCTTCATGTTGCCGTGGATGGGAGCTGCCATCTTTGGCAAGCTGACCTGGTTCTTGAAAACCGCGCACAATTTCGTCGGCCCCGTGTTTGCCGTGTCTCTGATCGTCGTGTTGCTGACCTTTGCCAAGGACAACCTCTGGCGCCGTTACGACTGGACGTGGCTGCGCAAGGGCGGCGGTTTATTGCGGCCTCAGCATGTATCGTCGGGACGTTTTAACGCCGGTGAAAAGCTCATGTTCTGGGGCGGCATGCTGTTCCTGGGCATGGTGGTGGTGGTGTCTGGCCTGTTTCTGGATCATGTCGTGCCCGGGCTGGCGTATACGCGTGGCAATATGCAGATTGCCCATATGATTCACGGGGTGTCGGTTATCCTCATGATGTGCATGCTGTTGGGGCACATCTATCTGGGTACGATCGGTATGAAAGGCGCATATAAGGCCATGAAGACCGGGTACGTCGACGAAACGTGGGCGCGTGAACACCATGACCTCTGGTACGACGATATCAAGGCAGGCAAGATCCCGGCGCAGCGCACCGCCGATCGGGCGTCGAAAGGACGCAGCCACGCCATGGTACGGCCGACGTCTGGGTCACATTGAACAAGCGAGAGCTTGCGCAGAAAAGTTTTGCGCAAGCCGGTCCGAGCCATGCGTGACATGGAAAGAGAGGACGGATGAAGACGAGATTCGCAGTATGGTCATTGGTGCTGGGGGCGTTGAGTACTCAAGCCGCATGGGCGGCAATGAGTGCCCAAGACGAGGCCAAGGCCGCTGAAGCCAAAGCCAAGGCCGCCTGGAGCACCAAGGTGGCCGCCTATCAATTGTGTGCGGCGCAGGACAAGGTCGCAGAGCAATATCGTGCGCGCATGAAGGCGGCCGGCAAAGACGCGCCCGAGCCTGTGGCCACACCTGCCTGTTCAGATCCGGGGCCGTTTGCGTATGTACCTGCGCAACCGCCGCAGGCCCGAGAAGGCTCCGGGGCGCACTCGCCCGCAGAAACGGCATCGCAGCCTCCCAGTTCCGCCCAGCCCGACAATGCCGGCAAGCCGCTAGCTAAGTGAGCGTAGCACCGTTGTTGCCCCGACTGACTCAGGCAAGTGCGCCGTTGACCCGTGAGGTAACGGTCGTAAACGAGTTTGGCGCTGCCGAGACGGTGTCCATTCCGGCAGAGCGGCCTTTGACGATTTATGTCGATCGGCGCGAGATTGTGACCCTGATGACGCTGGGCGCCATGCCCGAGCTATTGGTGCTGGGGTACTTGCGTAATCAACGCTTGATCCGCGAGGCCAGCGACGTACTGTCCATCATGGTCGATTGGGAAGTCAATGCCGCGGCGGTTGAAACGCGCCACGGCATTACGGATATCGATGCCCGGACTGCGCAGCGTGTGGTGACGACCGGCTGCGGGCAGGGCAGTGTATTCGGCGGCCTGATGGAGGAGTTGGATCACATCCAATTGGCCGAGCATGCGCAGGTGACACAGACCGAGTTATATGGCCTGCTCAATGCCATTCGTCTGCAGGAAACAACCTATAAATCGGCAGGCTCAGTGCATGGCTGCGCATTGTTTCGTGGCGCCGAGATGCTGATGTTTGTCGAGGACGTGGGACGTCATAACGCCATCGATACCTTGGCCGGCTGGATGTGGATGCAGCCCCCGTCCGAGCAGCGGGGCGACGACAAGATCTTTTACACGACGGGGCGGTTGACCAGTGAAATGATCATGAAATCCGCGCAGATGGGCGTGCCAGTCGTGGTGTCGCGCAGCGGTATGACCCAGATGGGATACGAAATCGCGCGGGATCTGGGATTGTGCGCCATTGGCCGCGCCATCAATCGGCGTTTTGTTTGTTATACCGCGCCTGAACGTTTGGTGTTGCAGCCGGAACTGGCGGCGTCGCGTACGGCTAGCGATAGCCTGAGCGCTGCAGGCCGATCCTGATTGCCAGCGCGACGCTTTTGTCGGCGTCTCAGAAAAACAAAGGTGTGCGTCAACTCACCTTGCGCGCAGCGCGTTTTGTTGGACGAGCTTGCCGGTGTGTTTTTTGGGTATTGAATGTCCACCATGGCAATACCCGTTTCATCGAGAGTACTTGGCCGCTTTGCAACGGCCCGTAGCCTGGCATCGAGGACAGCGCGGCTTGCCATTGCGGGCTGCGCAGAATGGCAAGCAGAGCCTGCGTAGAGGGCTGATCCAGGGTTGATTTGAGGCAGACCAGGAAATAATTTTCCTGCACCAGCGGAACGTAATCCAATGCATGTCCGGGTATGGCGGGCTCTATGCCGAGGCCGGCATCTGCATAGCCGCTCGCAACGGCGTGAGCGACTGCGCTGTGCGAGGGCTCCGTGCGTTCGTATCCATTGATTGCCGCTGCCGGGATGTCTGCCTGTTCCAGCAGCTCGTCAAACAGGACGCGGGTGCCGGTACCGAGGGCGCGATTCACATAGCGTACGTCGGAGCGGCGCAGATCGGCCAGGGCGCTGATGCGTTTGGGATTGCCGCGCGCGACGATCAGCCCCTGGCTGCGTTGGGCAAAACCGATAATCTTGTGCAGTCCGGGCTTGAGCAGAGGCTTGTAGATGCGTTCGGTCAGCGAGCCTGGCACGGGATCCTGCCGGGTATGAAAGCCCGCAATGACGCAACGACCTTCGTTGAGCCCGCGGATCGCATCGACGCTGCCGGTATAGCTGATATCCAGATAGAGTTTGTCGCTGGCAACGGCGTGCTCGCGCAACGCGCCCAAGGCATCGTCATGACTGGCGTACAACGGGACAACGTGAGCTGCATCGTCAAACGCCATGGCGAAGGCGCGCTCGAGATCGGCGCGCAGCGCGTTGATCTGTGGGGCCAGCCGGGCTTGCGCCTGGCGTTCGGCCCACAGCAGTTTTTCGCCGAATTCGTTCAGCCGCGCGGGCTGCCCCTTGTCCCAGACGATCAGGGTGCGGCCCAGAATCTGTTCCCATCGTTTGAGCTCGCCCCATACGTGGCGGTACGACAACCCTAGCGCTTTGGCGGCACCTGAGATTGAGCCGTGCTCGCGCACGGCGAACAGCAAGTCCATCAGCGCGTTGCCGATGACGGACGGGGCCGCCGACGTGGCGCCCAATTGGTAGGAAAGGTCGATACGATGCACGGCGGAAGTATGCCCTAAATGCGTGTTGGGGGCGGTCCTCTGCAGATAGTAAGCCATGCCTATGCAAAAGTATTCATATGGTGAGCGGCGTTCCGGTGAGATACCCTCAGCACATTGCGCAGCGGACGAGTGTGTATTCGTTCTGATGGCACGGGGCTGAATGCGCGGTTCGGCTCGGTAGGCCTCGTGCCGCGCGCTCGTAAATCCAGATAGAAAAATGACATTCCGCTCTCTGCTCGCCTTCCATGAACACCGTATCTGAAAGCGTATTGACAGCTTTTGAGCTGATCATGTCGGCAGACCCGGTGTTGCTGTCCATCGTGTTGCGTTCGCTCGCTGTGAGCGCCTGTGCCTGTGTGCTGGCGTGCGCGGTAGGGATGGTGGCCGGCGCATGGCTGGCGGTCGCACGGTTTCGCGGCCACGGGTTCGTGCTGGTGCTGTTGAATACCTCGCTGGCATTACCGTCCGTGGTGGTTGGGTTGGTGGTGTATTTGCTGCTGTCACATTCCGGTCCTTTGGGATTTCTGGGCTGGTTGTTTTCGTTTCAAGCCATGGTGCTGGCGCAAGCAGTGCTGGTTTGCCCCGTTGTGACGGCGCTTGTGCGCCAAACGATTTCCGATGCAGAGCGGCTCCACGGAGAGCAGTTGCGATCGCTACGCGCGCGCGAGTGGCTGCGCGGCTTGTTGCTGGCCTGGGATGAGCGTTTCGCACTGTTGACGATTGTGATTACAGGGTTTGGCCGGGCGATCTCCGAAGTCGGTGCGGTGATGGTGGTGGGCGGAAATATCGAGGGCTATACACGCGTGATGACCACTGCGATTGCGTTGGAAACCAGCAAGGGCGATTTACCGTTGGCACTGGCATTGGGATTGTTGCTGTTGTGCGTGGTGTTGCTGTTGAATATGTTGGCTGCGGTCGTGCGGCGTTGGCGCGAGCGGCGTGACGCGGGCCTATCCGGTTTGTTTGGCCGCGCGGGGGCGGGCACATGACGCGCACATCCTCTTTCGAGACCCTGTTTGATCTGCGGGATGTTGACGTGGATTTCGGCAGCGTGCAGGCCCTGCGTGCGGTGTCCTTGACGATACGACCGGGTGAATGCGTGGCGTTGGTGGGTGCGAACGGCAGCGGCAAGAGCACGCTGCTGCGCGTGTTGCATTGCCTGCTGCAACCCTCGCGCGGCCAGGCTTCATGTGTGGCGCGCAAGTACCAGGCCATGCTGTTTCAGCAGCCGTATATGTTGCGCATGTCGGTGCTGAACAATGTGGCTTTGGGGCTTTGGTTGCGCGGCATGCGTTGGCGCGATGCGCGCGCGCAGGCTGGACCTGCATTGGCCAGAGTCGGTATGGAGGATCTTGCGGCACGCAGTGCCAAGGCCCTGTCCGGCGGACAGCAGCAACGATTGGCGATGGCGCGCGCCTGGGCCCTGAAGCCGGATGTGTTGTTGCTGGATGAGCCAACGGCCAGCCTGGATCCTCATGCCAAGCGTGAGGTCGAGCAGATGATGCACGACTTCGTGCAACCGGAGATGGCGCCCGATGAGGCACTTGATGCGCCAGACGAACTGCCACGCCGGCCTGCGATGGTGTTCAGCAGCCACAACCTGGGCCAGGTCAAACGGCTGGCGCAACGCGTGATTTATCTAGAACGCGGGCGGGTGGTGGTCGATTTGCCCGTTGACGATTTTTTTCACGGCTCGCTGCCCGAAGCGGCCAGTTTGTTCCTAAAAGGAGAACGCCTCTCATGACTCTCTCGACTCTTTTGCGACGCGCCGCAATGCCGGCTTTGCTCGTCGCAGCCACGTGGGCAGCGCCGGCGGTCCAGGCAGAAACCATTGTCATGGCGTCGACGACCTCCACAGAGCAGTCTGGCCTGTTCGCGCATTTGTTGCCTGCTTTTAAAAAGGCCAGCGGCATCGACATCAAAGTCGTTGCGCAGGGGACCGGGCAGGCATTGGATACCGCGCGTCGTGGTGACGCCGATGTCTTGTTCGTGCACGATCAAGTTGCCGAAGAAAAGTTCGTGGCCGAGGGCTACGCCACCAAGCGCTATCCCGTCATGTACAACGATTTCGTCCTGATTGGTCCGGCTGACGATCCGGCAGGAATCAAGGGCAACGATATCGTTCAGGCCTTGAGCACGCTGGCCAAGGACAATGCGTCTTTTGTGTCGCGCGGCGACAAGAGCGGCACGCATGCCGCCGAGCTGCGGTTCTGGAAAACCGCAGGCGTCGAGGACATGGGCAAGGGTTATAAAGCCTGTGGTTGCGGCATGGGACCGGCGTTGAATATGGCCTCATCGATGGGCGCTTATGTTTTGTCGGATCGTGGCACGTGGCTCAGCTTCAAGAACCCCGGCGGCCTGAAAATCCTGGTCGAAGGCGACAAGCGATTATTCAATCAGTATGGCGTGATGGTGGTCAATCCTGCCAAATTCCCGCACGTCAAAGCCAAGGACGCCCAACAGTTCGTGGATTGGGTGACTTCGCCAGCCGGGCAGGACACGATTGCCAGCTACAAAGTCAACGGGCAGCAGTTGTTTTTCCCGAACGCGGAAAAATAATGCCCGACCCGACGTCAGTCAAATCAGGCTCGGTGAATTCGAGCCTGTTCTTTTTGCCGTTTATTCCTTGGCGCTTTGCACCACCATGTCCAACACGTACACATAGCGCGATGCGTCGGCAGGCACGGGAGAGCGTTCATAGCGTTTTACGCGCAGTACGTTTCGTACGCCCGGTTGATGGGTATAGCCTTCGATTTCGCTGTAAAAAGCCTGCCATTCGCCTTGGCCGGTCTGGATGCCATTGGCATCGTATTGCACCTCGCGCACCTGCAGGCATTGCATATTCGGAATACCGGGGTGCGAGCAACGCATACGCTGCGAGGCGATTTCCAGGAATTGCGTTTCGCCTGTGCCACCATAGCGGGTCTCATCGGTGGGGGTGCCCGTCAGCGTCCATTGCGCGCCATCGGCAAAGCCCAGCGTCAATAACGGCCCCGTCGGACTCTGCGTGATCTGCCAAGTGGACGCTTGCGGCAAACGTTGGCCAAAGGCATGTTCGTATTGCATGAGTGCATTGTCGTTGCAGGCCATCATCGTGCCGACAGCGCCTGAGATTTTGATTTTGTTCGCATCCAGGCTATAGCCTGCGCCTAGCCGGTTGCACAGGCCGGACACGGATAGGCGTTGATCCTTGAAACTCAGACGCAAAGGCGCGCCATCGCGCGTTTGGGGCGGCGCCCATTCGGTTTGTGCGGCGCCGTTGGCATCACGGGCTGCGGTCAAGTCCCAGTGATAGGCCGAGAGCGTCGATGCGGCGGTGTCTGCGCCCGTCGTGGACGCACCGATGGTAGACGTTGTGTTCGTATTCATCGCGCAGGCACTCAGTACGCTGACCGTGGCAGCAAGTAATAAACGAGAAAGCAAAGTGTTCAACGGCATGGCGCGTGGTCCTGATAAAGCTAGTTCAAGGCTCGATTATGGACTGAATTGATGCGGAGGGCTGTCATTGACAGGAATGCCGTGTGAAGAAGCGCTACGTCGCGGCGATTTGTGTAATACGCAGGTGATTTATGTAACGTTCACCTTGTTTGCCAGACGCCAGAGCTGCCACGACGATGACTGTCAACCAAATGCGTGTCGATCATTCCCGTGGCTTCCATCAATGCATGCATGGTGGTCGGCCCGACAAAAGCAAAACCGCGCTTGCGCAGGGCTTTGCTCAGTGCAGTGGACGCCTCCGACACGGTAGGGATTTCTGCCAGCGTACGGGGGGAGGGAGTTTCTGCCGGTTGAAATGACCAGATGAAATCCACCAGTCCGCCGTCGGCTCGCAGTGCGATCGTTGCCGCGGCGTTGTTGATAGTAGCCAGGATTTTCGCCCGGTTGCGTACGATGCCGCTATCGGCCATCAGGCGTTCGACGTCTTTTTCACTGAACGTCGAGACGGCATCGGGATCGAACTGGCGAAACGCAGCACGAAACGCCTCGCGTTTGCGCAGGATCGTCGCCCACGACAAACCGGATTGAAAACACTCCAGGCTCAACCGTTCGAACAAACCGTGCTCGTCGCGTACCGGCATACCCCACTCGGTATCGTAGTACTGGCGCATTAAAGGATCTTGCGCGGCCCAGGGTGGGCGCGCCAAGCCGTCTTCACCGATGATGACGCCGGTGGGTGAGTTCATCTGTTGCTCCGGAAAACTGCGGCATGCATGCTGAAAAAAAGGCAGCGGCCATGCTGCCTACGGAATAATAAAACGTCTATGCGGCTGTGGCGCTGTGTTCGAGGCCCAGCAGCAGTTCCTTCGCGGGCAATCCGCCGGCAAACCCGGTGAGTGCGCCGGACGCGCCGACGACACGATGACAAGGTGCGACGATCGAGATCGGATTGCGTCCGTTGGCCGCTCCAACGGCACGCACAGCCTTGGGCCGACCGATCTGCGTCGCGATGTCGCGATAGCTGCGTGTCTGGCCGTATGGAATGGTCAGTAGCGCGGCCCAGACTTGCTTCTGAAACTCGGTGCCGGCGAAATCCAACGGCAGTTCAAAGCGTTCGCGTCGTCCCGCGAAATATTCTGTCAATTGCTGCTCGGTCTTTAACAGAATGGGGTGCTGGGTGTTCTCTTGCATAGGCCCCAGGCGTACGCGGCCTGGCCGGTCATTTTCCCACAAGATGGCAGCCAGGCTGGCATCCTTGGCGACGAGCGTCAATCGGCCCACGGGAGAGGCGATGGTCTTGTAGGCATAGGACATGATGGTTCCTTTCACGGATGGAGCGGATCTAGATTAGCGGTGAGGCACTTTGTGCCGGATGCAGAGCATCGTCCTGCTGTATCACCATGTCTGTAGTCTACGGATCGCGCCCGAGCGGTGCACTCGTATTCTTGCCGTTGAACTTGGTTTTTATGGACTCCGCCGGCCGGGAGAGCGAGGCGTCATTGCGTTTTATACAAGAAAATCATGGAAATAAATAATTCTCATTTATAAAATGGGGATTCTTTGTCGAATCAGCCGGAGACGGGAATGGACAGCGTGATCAATACGGTCGAGGCTCTGGAGTCTCAGGTGGGGGCGCGTGCAGATGCTGTGGACCTGAAGGTGATTGACCATCTGGATGTCCACGCGCAGCGTTGGCTGGCCGTTTCGCCGTTGGTATTCGCGGGGTTCAGCGACACACAGCAGATCGAGGTGACGGTGGCTGGCGGCCGTCCGGGTTTTGTATCGGCATCGGGTGCGGGCCTGTTGCGTATTCCGCGCGCGGCACTGGATGAGCCGCATTATGCCCAGGTGGGGCGCGGGGCTGGGTTGCTGTTCTTGATTCCAGGCTTGGGTGAGACCTTGCGGGTGAATGGCGCGGTGGAGGCGGTGTCCGGCGATGATGTGGTGATTGCAGTGCATGAATGCTATGCCCATTGCGCAAAGGCGTTGCTGCGATCGGCATTCTGGTCGTCAGACGAACCGCGTGCGCGAACGGGTCTCGACGATCTGCCAGGTTTGCTGGCGGTGTGCCGCTTTATGGCCCTGGCGACAGCCGATGCCGAATTGCGCACTGATTTGAGTCCCAAGGGTGATCCCGCGGGCCAGTTGATGCAGGGGGACTCAACGCAGCTTTGTTTTGCCGATCGTCCCGGAAATCGCCGTACGGACAGCATGCGCAATATGCTGGTGCGGCCGCAGGCAGCCATCATGCTGCTGGCGCCTGGGGCTGCCCAGGTCGCCGTGGTGAGAGGACGTGCGCACATGACGGCTGACGAAATATGGAGACAAAAGTTCGAAGTGCAGGGCAAGGTTCCAAAGGTCGTGACCGTATTGGAGTCACCACACGTCGTATTGCGAGAGAGTGCTGCGTTGTTGCGGGCAAGGCCTTGGATGACTGCGTCGGCGCCACGGGACATTGATCCTGCTGCAGTTTTTGCTGCGCACGTCAAACTGAATAAGACTCGTGGCTTGGGCGCAGCGATCGCGCGCGGGATGGTGTCTATTCCTGGGCTGATGCGTAAAGGGCTGGAGCAGGATTACAAACGGAATATGTACTGATTTGCACTCGGCTATACGTAGAACCCGCAGTGTGATAATTGCGAATATCGTGGGGTGACGATGATGTGTACGCTTGTTTTTTTGCATGCGTATACAGGAGTCCCTCTTGCGTGAAATATTGGATTGCGCCGTTCTGATGACCCCCGGCCATGAGGGCTGGGTACGGGAATGGGTTGATAGCCATCACGGGCAATTCGGCCGTTTGCGTCTGTACGTTCTGGATGTCGCCAGCCTGACTGCCGGGGCGCCTGCCGACCCGCAATGGCTGTCGCGGGCTCACTTGGCATTGCGGCGCTTTGATGGCTGTATATTGCCTGTGGCGGCCGAGTCGCTGTCATGGGTGCGCACCGTGTTGGCCAATGCCGAGGCGGGATTGCGCATTCCGCTGGTCGCCGTCGTTTTCGATATCACTGCGCCAGGGATGTTGGACTTGCTGTCGCTGGGTGTCGCCGATTTTGTGCGGGCACCAGTCTGCCCCGATGAGTTGCGCGCGCGTCTGGTGCATTGGCGCCGCCAGGCACGGCCCCATGGGCTGAGCGAGGCTGCGACGGCGCTATCGTTGACATCGTCGCCGGCTCCTGTGACGGAGGGGGACCAGACCTTTCGGCCTCGCAACAGACGTCCCGGCGGGTCCATACAGGAGCCTTTGCGCGTCTACGGCGGTCTGCCTGGCAGCAAACACCTGTCATCCAGAAAGAAATCGCCTCGGCCTGCCACCGAAAACGATGTCTTTGACATCGGAGCGATCGACCAGCCGTTCCGTCAAGCCAAGGCCAGGATGGTCGAGGATTTCGAGTGCGCCTATTTACGCCATGCTTTGTCCCGCCATTCGGGCAACGTTGCTCAGGCTGCGCGGGCGTCCAGCAAGCACAGGCGCGCGTTCTGGGCGCTGATGCGCAAGCATCGCATTGATGCCGCCCATTATCGCGATAACGCTTCTCTGGCTGAGCCGCCGGCCTGATTCGGGCACGGCGTACGGCGGCATGCCGGCGCAGATCGGGCAGGTGGCCGCGCGGTACGCGCCTAGGCAGTAAAATCACGGCTTCCGAAATCCAAGGATAGCTGTGTCCGCTGCTCCCCTGAAGAACGATGTGTTTCTGCGCGCCCTGTTGCGCCAGCCCGTCCCTTATACCCCCGTTTGGCTGATGCGCCAGGCGGGGCGCTATCTGCCCGAGTACAACGCGACACGTGCGCGGGCGGGCTCGTTCATGGGGCTGGCACAAAATCCCGATTACGCTGCAGAGGTTACGCTGCAACCCCTGGCACGTTACGACCTGGATGCGGCCATTCTGTTTTCCGACATCCTGACGGTGCCGCACGCCATGGGCTTGGGGCTGGATTTCGCCCCGGGCGAGGGGCCGCGTTTTGCGCGGCCGCTGCGCACCGAAAGCGATGTGGCGCAGCTCGCTGTGCCCGATATGGACTCTTTGCGTTACGTTTTCGACGCGGTGACGGTCATCCGCCGAGAGCTGGCTGGCAGAGTTCCCCTGATCGGTTTTGCAGGCAGTCCCTGGACCATCGCCTGTTACATGGTCGAGGGGCGTGGCAGTGCTGACTATCGCCTGATCAAGACCCTGCTGTATTCGCGCCCGGATCTGCTGCATCGCATCCTGGATATCAATGCTCAAGCGACCCAGCAATACCTGAACGCCCAAATCCAGGCGGGGGCGCAGGCCGTTATGTTGTTCGACAGCTGGGGGGGAGTGTTGGCCGATGGCTTGTTCCAGCAGTTTTCGCTGGCTTATACCCGCAAGGTCGTATCTGGCTTGATCCGTCAGCATGAGGGACGCCAAGTGCCCGTCATCGTCTTTACCAAGGGTGGCGGGTTGTGGCTCGAAGATATCGCCGCCTGCGGCTGTGATGCCGTGGGGCTCGACTGGACGGTGAACCTGGGACGAGCTCGCCAGCGTCTCGGCGATGCCGTTGCCCTGCAGGGTAACCTCGATCCGATGACGTTGTTCGGTGGCAGCGAAGCCATCCGGGCCGAAGTCCGCCGCACCGTGGACGCTTTTGGCCCTGTCGGGGCGGGGGGGCATGTCTTTAACCTGGGGCATGGCATCTCGCAGCATACGCCGCCCGAGGCGGTCACCGATCTGGTGGACGAGGTGCACGCCTACAGCCGGTCGTTTCACGCCTGAGTAAGTGTCCGCTAGCGCGCTAAAGGCCTAGTCTGTGTGCCGCTTGCTGAGACTTGTGCACAGCAGCGAAAACACCTCGGGCAACACCCAAAAATTAGGACAAATTCTGGGATATTTTTATAAGTCATTGAATTTAAAATAAAAATACAATGTCAATAGTTTGGAGGCATTTATTTTTATATTAAGCGTCTTGACAGGAAATCAGGTTATTGAATGTTTTTCCCCAAAGTTATCCACAGGTTGTGTCGTCGGGGATATTTCACACAGATTTGACAGCCTGTTAGCTCAAAAATCGAGAATTCACTTTAAGTTGTCCACGTCAATCGCCATGCATTCGATATCCGCCGCCCATGTCTGACGCACCCGATGGCCTCCGTCCCGGCGAGGGGTTCTGGGCGCGGGTGGCACTGGATGTCCCACTGCCGGGGCCTTTTGACTATCGCGTTCAGGCCGCTGTGCCGGTCGGCGCGCGGGTCATTGTGCCGTTTGGCCGTCGCAAACTGGTGGGTGTCGTTGTAGATAACCCCGCCGAGCCGTCAATAGATCCAGCTCAGGTGCGCGAGGTAGAGCAAGTCCTCGAGGACTTACCTCCGTTGCCTGCCGACTGGCTGCGTTTGGCGCGGTTTGCGGCCGATTACTACCAGCGGCCGCTAGGCGAAGTCATGCTGCCGGCCATGCCGCCGCCATTGCGCAAGCCCTCGGCTTACCAAGGCAAACGATCCGGACAAGGCCCGGTGGCGCGTTTGGACGCACGCAAGGCCAAGCGCGTTGCCGCCGCGGCCACGCCGGATCAGGCGCCGGTACTGAATGAGGACCAGCAGGCGGCGGTAGATACCGTTGCGGCGCTAGAAGGGTTCAAGCCCGTTTTGCTGCACGGAGTAACCGGCAGCGGCAAGACCGAGGTCTATCTGCATATTGCCGAACGCGTGCTGGCGGCGGGGCGCCAGGTCCTGTTGCTGGTGCCCGAAATCAATTTGACGCCGCAGCTCGAGGCGGCGGTGCGGGCGCGATTGGAGTCGGTGCTGGGGGTCGACGGCTTGGCCGTGATGCATAGCGGATTGTCAGACGGCGAACGCGTGCAGGCCTGGGCTCGTGCGCAGCGCGGCCAGGCGCGCATGTTGTTGGGCACGCGGATGGCGATTTTTGCGCCGTTGACCGAGTTGGGTTTGATTGTGGTCGACGAAGAGCACGACGCCTCGTACAAGCAGCAGGATGGCCTGCGTTATTCGGCTCGCGATCTGGCGGTATGGCGGGCGCGCGATCAAAATGTCCCGGTGGTGTTGGGATCTGCCACACCGTCACTCGAGAGCTGGTACCACGCCGGGCGCAACCACTATTTGCGTCTGACGCTGCCGGGCCGTGCGCGGGCGAGCAGCTTGCCGGCGATTCGTTTGATAGACACTCGCCGTCTGGCAATGCGTCAGGGGATGTCGCCACAATTGATCGATGCGATCAGTCAGCGGCTCGAGCGTGGCGAGCAGTCTCTGGTGTTCCTGAACCGTCGCGGTTATGCACCCGTGTTGCATTGCGCCTCTTGTGCCTGGGTCAGCCATTGCCCTCGCTGCTCGGCCTTTACCGTGTTGCATCGAGCGGCAGGCCGCGGCAATCGATTGCATTGCCACCACTGCGGTTATCAGGCGCCCGTACCACGGGCGTGTCCGGAATGCGGCGATCAGGATCTGGAACCCATGGGACGCGGAACGCAGCGCGTCGAAGAACATCTCGCGGAGCTATTTCCCCAGGCGCGGATTTCGCGTATCGATGCGGACAGCACGCGGCGCAAAGGCAGTGCGCAAGCCTTGTTCGCTGCCGTACATGCGGGCGAAGTCGATATCCTGGTGGGCACCCAGATGGTGGCCAAGGGACACGATTTTGCGCGATTGGGTCTGGTGGGCGTGTTGAATGCGGATTCGATGTTGTTTGCTCACGATTTTCGGGCGCCTGAGCGGTTGTTTGCTCAACTGATGCAGGTCGCGGGCCGCGCCGGCCGCCATGCCAATGGGGGCGAGGTCTTGATTCAGACCGGCTATCCCGAGCAGTCCATATACCAGGCCCTGCTGCGTCACGATTATGCGGGCTTTGCTCGCCACGCTCTCGAGGAACGCGAGACGACAGGGCTGCCGCCGTTTGCGTATCAGGCATTGTTGACGGCGGAGGCGCGCGAGTTGGCGCAGGCACTGGCGTTTCTGCAGGAGGCTCGTGATGTTGCCGAGCAGGGCGGTTTCTCGGGCGTGTCATCGTTGACGCTGTACGATCCAGTACCGCTGCGGGTAGTGCGTGTAGCCAATGTCGAGCGTGCGCAGTTGTTGCTGGAAAGCACCAGCCGGCCAGCGTTACAGGCGTTTTTGACGGAGTGGTCGGCACATCTGCCGGCGCTCGCGTCACAATCGCGTGTCCGTTGGCAGTTGGAAGTCGACCCTCTAGAGATTTGATTTTCGTTTTATATGTCCGATAGCGCACCCATAGGCCATGGTCTGAATCCCGCTCAGAAAGAGGCGGTGTTGTACCTGGACGGGCCATGTCTGGTCCTGGCGGGCGCGGGCAGCGGCAAGACGCGCGTGATCACCCAGAAAATCGCGTATTTGTTGCGCGAGTGCGGCTATATGGGCCGCAACGTTGTGGCATTGACATTCACGAACAAGGCCGCGCGCGAAATGGACGAGCGGCTGCGCTCCTTGGTCGATCGGAAGCTGGCCAAAGGCCTCACCATCAGTACGTTCCATTCGCTGGGCGTCAAGATGCTGCGCGAGGAGGCCCGCCATGCGGGACTCAAACCCCAGTTTTCGATACTGGATGCGGACGATGCCATGGCCATCATCCAGGAACTGCTGGTCACCACGGATCGTGGCCGTCTACGCACCGTGCAGTCGACGATTTCGTTGTGGAAAAACGCCTTGCTCAGTCCGGATGATGCCGCACGCGTCGCTGCGACGCCAGCTGAGTCAGAGGCTGCGACGGTATATCGCCATTATGCGGCGACCTTGGCGGCCTATCAGGCAGTGGATTTCGACGACCTGATTCGTATCCCCGCGCAATTGCTCGATAGCAACGAAGAGGTCCGCACGCGTTGGCAAAATCGCGTGCGCTATTTGCTCGTCGACGAATACCAGGATACCAACGCCTGCCAGTATCGCCTCGTGCAGTTGCTGTGTGGCGACCGGGCGATGTTTACCGCCGTGGGTGACGACGATCAGGCCATTTACGCGTGGCGCGGCGCCACCATGGAGAATCTGGCCAAGCTCACGACTGATTACCCGCAACTCAAGCTCATCAAGCTCGAGCAAAACTATCGTTCGGTACAGCGTATTTTGGCCGCGGCCAATACGGTGATCGAAAAAAACCCAAAACTGTTCGAGAAAAAACTCTGGTCAGATCTGGGTGTCGGCGAGCCGATCGTGGTGTCGCCCATGGATAACGATGAACACGAGGCGCAATCGATCGCGATGAAAATCTCGGCGTCGCGTTTTGAGCGTCAGGCGCAATGGAAAGATTTCGCGATCCTGTACCGGGGAAATCATCAATCGCGTATTTTGGAACAAGCGCTGCGCAATCTGAAAATCCCGTACACGATAGCAGGCGGGCAGAGCTTTTTTGACAAGGCCGAAATTCGCGACATCCTGGCGTATCTGCGGTTGGTCGCCAACGACGATGACGATCCTGCTTTCATCCGGGCTGCGACCACTCCCAAGCGCGGCATTGGACAGGCAACGTTGCAAGTCCTGGGCCAATACGCCGCACAGCGTGAGGTTTCTCTGCTGGCCGCTGCGGCCGAGTCAGGGTTGGAGAGTCTGCTGCAACCCCGTCAGTTGGAGTCTCTGCGAACCTTTGCGGAATATATCCGGCGTCTGCAATGGCGTGCGGGGCGCGGGCGCACGGACGGCACGGGCTCTCCTGAGCCTGCCGGCGCGATTCTGGACGACATGCTGGGGGCGATTCAATACGAACGCCATCTGTACGACACGCTGGAAGAAAAACCTGCGCAGACGCGCTGGGAAAACGTGTTGGAACTCACCGGTTGGCTGAAACGCAAAGCCGAGGAAGACGGCATGTCGCTGTTCGATCTGGTGCAGCACGTCGCCTTGATCACCATGCTGGAGCGCGGCGAGGAAGAAGAGCCCGACGCTGTCAAAATGTCGACGCTGCACGCGTCCAAGGGATTGGAGTATCCCCACGTTTATCTGGCGGGTGTGGAAGAAGGGCTGTTGCCTCACCTGGGTAAAGACGACGAGGACGGTGACCCCGCACGCGCTGCGGAAAACCTGGCCACACGGATCCAGGAAGAGCGTCGCTTGATGTACGTGGGAATCACGCGGGCCCAGCGCAGTCTGCATCTGAGCTGGTGCAAAAAACGTCGTCGTGCACGTGAGGATCTCATTCGCGAGCCCTCGCGCTTTATCGAGGAAATGGGGCTGGGCGACGTGCGCGTCGAAGAAGACGACGCGACACGTGCGATGAGCCCTAAAGAGCGATTGGGAATGCTGAAGGCGCTACTGAAAAAGTGAGCGCCGCGTAAAACCAGGAAAACCTGGGCGACTACTCCAACACTCGGCCTTTAGTTTCGGGCAACAGCAACGCGGTCAAGATCACGATGGCATAGGCACCTGTAGCAAAGGCGCCGATAGCCCAGGCCAGACCATGACTCTGGCTGAGAAAGCCCACCAGACTGGGAAACAGTGCGCCGATGCCCCGGCCAAAGTTGTACGCAAACCCTTGGCCCGACGCACGCACCTCTGATGGAAATAGCTCCGTCAGATAGGCCCCAATGCCGCTGAAAATACCCGAGGCGGCGAACCCCAGCGGAAAGCCCAGTATCAGCATCTGCGTATTGGTGAGCGGAACCAAGGTGTACACATAAACGCTCAGGGCTGATAACACCGAAAAAATCAGCAGATTGGCACGGCGGCCGAGTCTATCCGCCATATAGGCGCCCACGATGTAGCCGGCAAACGACCCGACAATGATCACCATCAGATAGCCGCCGGTATTCAAGACCGATAGGTGGCGTTCGGTTTTCAAAAAGGTCGGTAACCATGTCGTAATAGCGTAATAGCCGCCTTGCACGCCGGTGCACAGGATCGCGGTCACGACGGTCGTCTTGAGCAGGCCGGGCGAGAAAATGGCCCAGAATGAGGGACGCTCGCCGGACGCTTGCTTTTTGGCTTGCGTACGCTGAAAGACCTCGGGCTCAGGCACGTGTTTGCGGATATACAGCACCAGAAAAGCCGGCAACACGCCGATCCAGAACAAAGAGCGCCATGCCCATTCCGGCGGCAAAATCGAAAATGCCAAGGTGTATAGAATCGCTGCGGTTCCCCAACCCACCGCCCAACCGCTTTGCACAGTACCTACGGCTTTGCCACGGTGTTGGGCGCGGACAATTTCACCCATCAATACCGAGCCTACGGCCCATTCGCCGCCAAAGCCCAGCCCCTGCAAGGCACGCAGGATGAAGAGCTGTTCGAAGTTTTGCGCAAAGCCGATCGCAACCGTGCACACCGAGAACCATAGAATCGTGATCTGCAGTACACGCACGCGACCGTAACGGTCAGCCAATATTCCCGCCAACCACCCGCCCACTGCGGAGAACAGCAGCGTGACCGTACCGAGCATCCCTGCTTGACCTTTATCTATGCCCCACAGCTGAATCAGGGTAGAGATGACAAACGTAAAGACCATGAAGTCCAGCGCATCGATGGCCCATCCACCGAATGCGCCGATAAAGGTCCGGCGCTCTGTTTGATTTAGCTCTCTATACCATTGCATGGTTGCCTCTTAGAGGGAAGGGAAGCCGTAAAGGTTTTGAGGATTCGTGACCAGGATGCGATGCCGCGTTTGCGCGTCGGGTGCCCAGTCCGCGAGTTGATTGCGCAGCTTGCCCGTGTTGACCATGGGAGAGGTATGCACGTGCAGCCAATCACTGCCCCAGACCATGCGATCGGGGGCGGCAGCGATCAAGGCCTGGGCCCAGGGGATTACGTCGGTGTAGTGATCGAACTGATCGCTGATGCGGTATGAGCCCGATAGTTTTACCCACCAGCCGTGATCCTGCACCATGTGCAGCAGAGCCTGGAATCCCGGGCTTTGCAACCCCTCGGCGACGGGCATATGTCCCATGTGGTCCACGACGCCGGGCACCGGTAGCTTGCGCATGCGCGGCAGCAGTTCAGGCAGTTGGCGTGCGTCCATCAGGAATTGCATGTGCCAGCCCAGGTCCTTGATACGGTCCGCCAGCGTTTCCATCGCATCAAATCCGATGCCGCCGCCAAACAGCACGTTGATGCGCAGACCGCGTACGCCAGCCTCGTGCATGTCTTGCAGTTCGCGATCGGTGATCGTCGGGGCGACAACGCCGATGCCACGCAAACGATCCGGATTGCGGCGCAGGACTTCCAGCATGTAGCGGTTGTCTGTACCGTACACACTGATTTGCACCAATACCCCGCGCGACATGCCGTTGGTGTCCAGCATGGCCAAATAAGCGCTTTCTGTTGCCGGGTGCGGCGTATAGGTGCGCTCTGGCACCATGGGGTACGCTACCGCATCGTCAGCGACGACATGCGCGTGCGTATCGCAGGCGCCGGGCGGGATGTCGAACCGTGCAGGCTCTTGTTCAGACAGGGGTAGAGGTGGCAAGCAGAACGGCACCTCTTGTTCGGGGTGCGCAGTGGGGCTAGGCATACAACGTGTCTCCGGAAGTGGTGCTTGCGATATACCGGCGCTGCCGGATCACGCAAGCATCCGCACTACCGCGTCACGCCAGTTGACGCAGCAGCAATTCCCAGAATTTTACGCGCGTCTGCAGCGTTGAGATCAAGATGTACTCATCCAGCGTGTGGGCCCCGTTGCCGTCGGCGCCCAGACCGTCCAGCGTAGGCACGCCCATCGCAGAGGTGAAATTGGCATCGCTGCCGCCGCCTGTCATGGGTGCTTCTGCCAACTCAAAGCCGGCCTCGCGGGCGTAGCCTTGTGCCATTTCCAGCAAGGCGACGGCAGCATCGCTGCGCACCATGGGCGGGCGGTTCAGTTCGACATCAATGTCCAGTTCCACATCGGGGCCGACCGCGCACAGATTGCGCATGCGCCGCAGGACGTCTTCGGCGGCGCCCATATCGGGCACGCGGAAATCCACGACGCAGCGGCATTGTGCGGGCACGGTGTTGGTCACCGTGCCGCCGGCGATAGTGCCCACGCTGACCGTGACGCCGCGTTCGTAGTCGGTCATCGCTTCCAGAGCCAACACCTGGTGCGCCATTTCGCGAATCGCGCTGCGGCCCTTTTCATGTTGCATGCCCGCGTGGGCGGGGCGTCCCTTGACGTTCAGTCGCAGCATGCCGGTGCCTTTGCGCGCCGTCACGCAACCGCCTCCGTTGGGGCGGGCAGGCTCGCACACCAGACCATATTTGGCATTAGCGGCATAGCGCTCAATCGACGCACGCGAGGCGTGGCTGCCGGTTTCCTCGTCGGGCACCATCAGAAAATCCACGGGCAATTGTGTCGAGCCCGGTTTCACCAAATTCGATAAAGCCGCCAGCGCCAGATAAATGCCTCCCTTCATGTCATAGCTGCCGGGGCCATATAGACGGTCGCCTTCGATACGGCAAGGATTCTCTTGCAGTGTGCCGATCGGATGTACCGTATCCAGGTGGGCCAATACCAGAATGCCTTTACGGGTATCACCCGCCGCGCGGTTCGTGGCATACAGCAAGGGGCCGGTATCAGCGCCCAGCGACGTCAATTCCACTGCCAAACCGGCAGCGCGGGCCTGAGCCTCGACCAAGGCCGCCATCTTGGTCACGCCCTCGGGCGAGTTCGAGGGCGACTCGCAGCGCACCCACGATTGGATGCCGGCGACCAGGGCTTCAGTAGATGGGAGGGCGGACATATCGGTATTCCAGATAAATGATGAACAATACGAAACTCAAGCCACGTGCTGGCCGGCCAGTTTGGCCAGCTCTGCTTCGCTGGGCAGCTTGCCTTCGAACCACAGGCTGGCGCAGGCGGCCGACATGGCCCGGCCGTCGTGGCCTATGCCGGAGACGACTTGCAGGGTCCAGTTAAATGGCACACCGCGACGTGCGGCCTCGCGTTGACCCGCCTCGAAATAGTGATGCGCGCGGGCAAAACGATGCGGTCCCTGACGTAACGCAGGCGGTTCCGATGGCAGGTTGGGGTCGTTGGTGCTGATGTCTTGATCGCCCGCCAGGATCGTCATCGGATAGGCCAGCAGACGCACCAGGTGATCTTCGGTCAGGCCTACGCCGTCCAGCCCCTCGGGAAAGCGATGCTCGAACGTGGGCAGGGTGTACCAGCCGGGATTGCCGGCGGTGACTGCGCAGAATGGCGCGTGGGATTGGCTGCTCATCAGACGATGTACAAACTGGCCCCCGGCCGAATGACCGAATAAATGGGCTTGCTCCACCTCGGTGATGCCGGCGGCACGCAGATCGGCAAAGATCTTGCCGATCAATGCGTAGGTCCAGCCATCGACATGGCGCGGATTGCCGCCAGGGCTGAATACGCGGCCATTGTTGTAGCTCTCCACGCCGGGCCAGATATCGTTGGAAAACGTCGGCGCCACAATCAGAACATTGTGTTTGTCGGCCGCAGGGATCCAGAAATCACGATAATCATCGCCATTGCGCAGCACGCCATGCTGCACGATTACGACGGGCCGATCGGGCGTATAGCCATAGGGCCGATAGGTTTGCAATGTGAATGGCCGATCGGCATTGCGATCGTCATCGACATAGACAAAGGCATTGCGGCCGGCATGACCGAGTTCCAGCCCAATACGATCAACGTTGGTGAGTTCTGCTTTCATGATGCGGCTCAGGTGTTCAGATGGCAGGCCGACCAATGGCCTGGTGCGATTTCTTTGAGTTCGGGGACGGCTTCGCGGCAGCGTGCTGTGGCATGCGGGCAGCGCGGGTGAAAAGTACAGCCCGATGGGGGATTCAATGGCGAGGGGATTTCGCCCTGAATCGGCGTGAATTTGCGGCCGCGGCGACCGACGTCGGGTACCTCGGCCAACAGCGCTTGGGTATACGGATGGTTCGCACGCGCAAAGATCTCGGATGCGGGGGCGCGTTCGACAATCTTGCCCAAATACATGATGGCGACGCGGTCCGAGATGTGTTTGACCACGCCCAAATCATGGCTGATGAACAGATAGGTAAAACTGTGCTGTTCACGCAGGTCCATGAACAGATTGATGACTTGCGCTTGAATCGACACGTCCAGCGCAGCAACCGGCTCGTCGCACACCAGGAACTTGGGCGACACCATCAGTGCGCGTGCGATCCCGACACGCTGGCGCTGTCCACCGGAAATCTGATGGGGAAAACGGTCGCGATATTCGCGATCCAGACCGACTTCAGACAAGGCACGGTCAATGCGTTCGGGAATGTCGGTGGCCGGCGCAAGCTTGTGCACTTTCAACGCCTCGCCCAAAATCTGGCGCAGGCGCTGACGCGGATTCAGTGAGGCTTGCGGGTCCTGGAAAATCATCTGCACGCCTAGCGTATAGGCCAGGCGCTCGGCGCCACGCAGCGTGGCCGCGGACTGACCTTGGTACAGCAATTCTCCTTCCGTTTGCCGATGCAACCCGGCTACGACCCGGCCCAGCGTGGATTTGCCACAGCCAGACTCTCCGACCAGGCCAAGCACCTCGCCGCGCTGGATCGACAGGTCCACGCCGTTGACGGCATGAACGGTGCGGCGATCAATGGGTTTGCCGGCCAGCGCGAGGATGCGCTGGGCCAGATCGGGATGTTGCTCGAAACGCTTATGAACGTTGCGTAGCTCGATAACAGGCGTGTCTTGCGGGGTCATGCGGAAGCGGTCTCGAGGGCAATCGGAGCGTAGCAGCGGTAGCTGCGCGAACCTTCTTGCAGGATGGAAGGAGCTTGTTCAGCGCAACGCGTCACAGCGCGTGTGCAACGCGGACGGAACGCACAGCCTACGGGCCTGCCCGCGAGGCTGGGCGCCATGCCGTCGATCTGATGCAACCGTTCGCCTGGCGCAGTATTCGCCGGCATGGAATCAAGCAGCCCTTTGGTATAGGGGTGACGCGGCGCGTCCAACACCTGATTGACCGGACCCGCCTCGACGATGCGGCCTGCGTACATCACGGCTACGTGATCGGCCAACTCGGCGACCACGCCCAGATCGTGAGTAATCCAGATCAGCGCGGTATCGTGCTGGCGACAGATTTCCTGCATGCGATACAGGATTTGCCCCTGAATGGTCACGTCCAGCGCGGTAGTCGGTTCGTCGCAAATAATGAGATCGGGGCGATTCAACATGGCGATGGCAATCGCCACGCGCTGACGCATGCCACCGGAAAATTCGTGCGGATAGCTGTCCAGACGTTTTTCAGGCGAAGGAATACCCACCATTTCCAGGGCTTCGCGGCAGCGTTCGCGCGCCTGGGCCATGGGCACGTTTTCGTGCGTCAGGATGGCTTCCATCATTTGTTCGCCAACGCGCAAGACCGGGTTCAGCGTCATCAACGGATCTTGAAAGATCATCGCGATGCGGTTGCCGCGCAGGCGTCGCATGCTTTCTTCGTCGAGTGTGCGCAGGTCTTGGCCTTGGAACAGAATCTCGCCCGAGACGACTTCCCCTGGGGGATCAATCAGACCCAGCAAGGAAAATCCCGTGACGGATTTACCAGAGCCGGATTCGCCGACCAGGCCCAGAATCTCGCCGCGGCGCACGGTCAGGTCTACACCATCGACGGCCGGCCACGCGCCAGCTTCGGTATGAAATGCAGTGCGCAGGCCGCGCACCTGTAAGATGATGTCGTTCATTATCGGCGCGGGTCCAGGGCTTCGCGCAGGCGGTCGCCCACGATGTTGATGGTCAGGATCAGCAGCAATAGCGCGACCCCCGGGAACATGCTGATCCAGTAGTCGCCCGACAGCAGATATTGAAAGCCGTTGGCGATCAGCAGGCCCAGCGAAGGTTCGGTGATCGGCACCCCGACACCCAGGAACGACAAGGTGGCCTCCAGCGCGATCGCGGTGGCGATTTGAATGGTGGCGAACACCATCACCGGCCCGATACAGTTCGGCAGCAGATGGAAAACCATGATGCGCCATGCAGGAAAGCCCAGGTTCGCGGCTGCCTCGACGTATTCCTTGCGCCGTTCCTGCAATGCGCGGCCGCGCATGATGCGGGCGTAGTGCGCCCACTGCACGACGACCAAAGCCAGGATGACCTTGTCGACGCCGCGGCCCATCATCGCCAGCAATACCAGGGCGACCAGAATCGTGGGAAACCCCAGGATAAAGTCGACGATCCGCATGATCAATGTGTCGACAAAACCGCCAACGTAGGCAGCGATCAATCCGGCCATGCTGCCGATGGCCGTGGACAGCGCGACGGCCGACAAGCCCACCATCAGGCTGATGCGTAGACCATACAGGATGGCGCTCAACATATCGCGCCCCTGATCGTCAGTGCCCAGCAAATAAACCATGCCGTCCATCGAGGTCGAGCGCGGTGCGAGTCGGCCGTCCAGCAGATTCAGATTGGCCAGATCGTAGGGGTTTTGCGGCGCAAAATAGGGTGCCGCCAGCACCACGACCATCAGGATGGCCAGCGCAATGACTGAGCCTGTGACGGTGGGGCGGTCACGCAGTTTTTTCAGAATGGCGGCGCGGCGCGGCGTGTCTTCCAGTGGCTGGATAGTGCGCATGCGGGCGTTTTGAGTAGGATGAGCCATAGCGTTAATGCGAAGGAGCAACGAGTTGCACACGCGGATCGAGCGCGGCGTACAAGATATCGACAACAAAATTGACGATCACAAAGATCAGCGTGACCAGCATCACATAGGCCACGACAACAGGGCGATCCAATTGGTAGACGCTATCGATCAGGAGCTTGCCCATGCCGGGCCAGGCGAACACGGTTTCGGTAATCGTGGAGTAGGCGATCAGACTGCCAAACTCCATCCCGACCACGGTCACCACAGGGATCAGGATATTGCGCAGAATGTGCCGGCGCACGATGCGCCCAGGCTTCACGCCTTTGGCGCGCGCGAATTTTACGTATTCCTGGGTTTGCGCCTCGGCGACCCCTGTGGCCGTCAGGCGTAATACCAAGGCGATATTGGCCAGCGCCAGGTTGATGGCGGGCATGATCACATGCGACCAGCCATCGGCGGTCAATATCGACAGCGGGACGCCCAGCACGCTGACCGTGTCGCCGCGTCCGGACGCCGGCAGCCAGCCTAGCCAGACGGCAAACAGCAGGATCAGCATCATCCCCTGCCAGAAGTTGGGCAGTGAAAAGCCCAGCACCGACGTGGCCATGATGCCGCGTCCCAACGGCCGATCGCGGTACAGCCCGGCGACCAGGCCCAGCGGGATGCCGATGATACAGGTCAGGGTAATGGCGACCACCACCAATTCGAATGTGGCCGGCATGCGCTGCACGATCAGCTCGATCGCGGGGATTCCGTGCACGAAAGATGTGCCCAGGTCACCGTGCAGCGCACGTTCCAGAAAGGTGAAGTATTGCTGCCAGATGGGCTGATCGAGCCCCAGGCGGGCGATGGTGGCGGCGCGTGCCTCCACCGTGGCTTCGGGGCTGACCAGCAACTCGATCGGATCCCCCACGGCATACACCGCGAAAAACACCACGACCGAGACGGCCAGCAGGACAAACAGGCTTTGAATCAACCTGCGTAGGGTAAACAGAACCACGTTAGGCGTTCCTTACGACTTGCAAAAAAAGTCCTCATGCCGAGCCATCGATTGGCTTGCTTCATGAGGTACGGCGCGACGAGAGAAATGTCTCTCGCTGCGCCGTGGGCTCACCGCGCCAGAGGGGCGTTGTTACAAGCGACCTTATGGGACGGATTTCACTGACGAAGCGAGAGTGTACTGGTCTGCGCGTCCTTCGTAGGTCAACCCCTTGCGAAATGCCCAGATGCTGCTCTCGAAATGCAGGGGAATACTGGGTAAATCGGCGAGTGTCATCGTCAAGGCCTGCTGCAACAGTTTGGCACGTTGCGCGTCATCTACCGTGGTGACTGCCTGGCGGAATATTTGATCCAACTCCGGATTCGAGTAGCGGCCGTAGTTGCTGGTACCCATGCCCAACTCGGGCGCGAACGAGGTCACCCAGTACTGCAGAAAGGACGAGGCTTCACCGGTTTCCGATGACCAGCCCCCCATCGAAAAACTGAATTCCCGCTTGGCGCGTTTCGGGAAATATACCGAACGGGTCATGGCGTCGACATGTGTCTTGATACCAATGCGTGACAGATATTGCGCCACGGCTTGGGTGATCTGGCCGTCGTTGATGTAGCGATCATTGGTCGATGACAACGTCAGTTCGAAACCGTTGGGATATCCTGCTTCGGCCAGCAGTTTTTTCGCCCCCTCGGGATCGTAAGTCAACTGTGGAGGGTTGGGCAGCGTTCCAAACATCCCGTCAGGCAAGAACTGATTGGCGGGCATGGCCATTCCATCCATGATCCGGTCGACAATGGTCTTGCGGTCGATCGCCATGCTGATAGCCCGTCGCACGCGGACGTCTTGCAGGGGATTTTTGCCGTTATCGGCTTTCACGAGAGGGCTGTTTTCGCGGCCGACATCCGCCTGGAAATACACCACGCGCACCGAGGGTGTGACGACATAGCCAAAGCCCGGCGTATTCTTGATGCGTTGTACGTCACGGGCAGCAGGGCTTTCGACGACATCGAAATCGCCGGCCAACAAGCCCGTCAAGCGAGGGCCGGCATTCGGTACGGGCACGAACTTCACGTCGCGCCACTCGGGTTTTTGGCCCCAATAATCCTCGTTGCGTTCGAGTTCGATCCCGCTGCCTTTCACGTACGATTTGAGCTTGTACGGGCCTGTGCCAATGGCATGTTTGCCATTATTGAAATCTGCGACTCTGGGCCAGCCACCGTTGACACCGCATTTTTTTTCCAGATCGAACGTGATGGGGCCGTGTTCGGCGATGCCATTCCAAATGATGCCCATCCGCGTGAGATCGTTGGGCAACAGAGGGTACGGTTTTCGCGTTTTGACGATCAGCGTATGAGCATCCGGCGCCTGAACATCGGCGAATTTCTGCACCACGGCTTCATACGAGCCTGCGATGGACTCTTCGTTATTCATGGCGCGGCAGAACGTGAAAATCACATCCTGCGGCGTCAGCGGCTGACCGTTCGAAAACTTGACGCCTTTCTGCAGCTTGAATTCCCAGGTCGTGTCGTCCAGCGTTTTCCAGGATGCAGCCAAACCCGGGATCAAGCTCATCTTGGCATCCTGAGCCACCAAGGTCTCGAAAATCTGCGACGCCATGGCATTGTTCGGCGTGGCTTGGTGATAGTGCGGATCCACGGCGGTCGGCTCCGAGGCCAACGCGATGGTCAGTGTTTGGGCGTGAGCGCCGGCAGCCATGCCGAGCAGCGCAGTCAGAGTAGCCAAGCGAAGAAGAGAGACGGTCATAGTGTGTTCTCTGAGGCGGGGTTCTTGGGCGAATGCGAAGCGGGCGATACAGGGGTCAGGCTTAGGCACGGCGGCTACCCAGGAACCGGAGATATAAACGGGGGAATACCAGGGCGAGCACAATTCGCAGGCTCATGTATCGAGTCGCTCGTGTAAAAGCCATGCGCTTGTGCCGGACACAATGGCCGGTTTCGTGCCAGGATCACCAATTTCCCCCTGGGAAAGGCCGCTGGCCTGAGGCTCTTGCGGCGCTGATTCTTATCGTGGGGCTGATTCTAGGAGCCTGTCAGCTTTCTCGACAATTAGAATATTTGCCATGGCATTTGCTTTTTTAGCAAAGCTCTCGGGAGAATGCAGTCGTTAGTGACCCTGTGATCCCGACCCTTGAACAGAGGTTAAGCAGTCATGCATGGCATCGCATTGAAGTACTTTGTGGAAGTCGCCCAGGCCGGCAGTCTGAGTGGCGCCTCCAAGCAATTGCACGTGGCGGTATCGGCCATCAGCCGCCAAATCGCCAGCTTGGAGGAAGAGGTTGGTTCGCCGTTATTCGACCGGGCGCCTCGTGGCATGGTCTTGAGCGAGGCCGGCCGGCTGTTGCTGGCCCATGCACGCCGCACGCAACTCGAGGCGGACGAAGTGCTGCGGCAGATCGCTGGGCTGCAAAGCGCGCCGCATGACGAAATTCGGGTCGGGGCATCAGAGGGGCCTGCGCAAGGGTTTCTACCTGTCGCAATGGTCGATTTTCGAAAGCAATATCCGCGCACGCGCTTCGCGTTGCATGTTTTGACCCCGCCTGAGGCGATGCGCGCCATTGGCAACGGTGATATCGACGTTTCGGTGTCTTTCAACGTCGAGCCTGCCCAGGGGGTGAAAGTGCTGCATTCGTGGCGTGCGCCCGTTTACGCCGTCATGGCTGCGAGCCATCCATTGGCGGGCCGCAGCCAGTTGGATCTGGAGGAGGTGTTGGCCTATCCCTTGGCGTTGACTGACGACAAAAGCACCGCCCGGCGCCTATTGAACCGGACATGTGCTCTAGAGGCCGTGCCATTGCACGCAGCCCTGGTATCGAACTACTCACCGGCACTGCATGGTTTCGTGCGGCATTCCAACGCCGTGATGTTTGCTGGATATATCTCTGTGGCGTGGCGATTGGTTCAGGACGGCCTGGTTGCACTCCCGGTCGTCAGTGCCGAGCTGCAATCGCGTAATTTGCAGATCCAGACCATGGAGGGCCGTTTGCTGCCGATCGGGGTGACGCGTTTCATTGAGCACCTGAAGGCGCGTATCGATGCTCTGGAGTCGACGCTGGAGGGGGCATCGGGACGCTGACGCGGCGGTGCTGCCCCCAGGGCATTTCGTCTCGGGGACTCCCGGCGAAAAATGCCCCACGCTGCGCTTGCGGCTTGTTCCCTCCCGAGGGGGCGTTGTATCTTGGGGACGGCCCAGCGACAAAAAACCCCTCAAAACTGGATCTGAATCCCATTTTGAGGGGTGGATGCACGATTGCTCGCGCACTCGGTCGCGTCATGCAACCAACTCAGGCTTACTTGCCCTTTGCCGAATGCACCGACATGGCCAGCGTGTACTGATCGCGGCGGCCTTCATAGCTCAGGCCTTTGCGGAATGCCCAGATGCTGCTTTCAAAGTGCAGCGGGATCAGCGGCAGCGTGTCCAGTGCGATTTGCGTGGATTGCTGCAGCAGTTGCTTGCGCTTTTCCGGGTCGATGGTGACGATAGCCTGCTCATAGACCTTGTCGAAATCGGGATTCGAATAGCCACCGTAGTTGCTGGTGCCCAGGCTGCGGTTCGAGTCCAGCGACGCAACCCACAATTGGAACAGCGCCGAGGCCTCGCCCGTTTCCGCCGGCCAGCCGCCCATCGCAAAACTGAACTCACGCTTGGCGCGTTTGGGGAAATAAATCGAAGCCGTCATTGCATCGACATGGACCTTGATTCCGATGCGCGACAGGTACTGGGCCACGGCTTGCGTGACCTGAGCATCATTCACATAACGGTTGTTCGTGGATGACAGTGTCAGTTCAAAACCATTCGGGTAGCCGGCTTCCGCCAGGAGCTTCTTGGCGCCTTCCGGGTCGTACTTGATTTCGGGGGCTTTGGGCAGGGCGCCAAACATGCCATCAGGCATGAATTGGTACGCCGGGGTGGCCAGCCCGTCCATGATGCGCTGATTGATGGTCTTGCGGTCGATCGCCATATTGATCGCCTGGCGCACGCGCAGATCTTGCAGCGGGTTCTTGCCATCGGCGCTCTTGACGAAGGGGCTCGGGTTGCGGCCGACATCCGGTTGGAAAAACACCAGGCGCGTCGATGGGGTAGCGATAAAGCCAAAATTGCTGTTGTCTTTCAAACGGGGCAGATCTCGTGCCGCCGGGTTTTCGATGACATCGAAATCACCCGAGAGCAAACCGGTCAGGCGTGGACCGGCGTTCGGCACGGGCACGAACTTCACCGTCTTCCATTCGGGCTTCGTGCCCCAATAGTTTTCGTTGCGTTCCAGCTCGATCCCGGTGCCTTTGACGTACGACTTCAAGGTGTACGGCCCGGTGCCAATGGCGTCTTTGCCATTATTGAAATCTGCCACCGTCGGCCACGGACCGGTCACGCCGCAGCCTTCCTTCGGCGCGAATTTCAGCGGGCCGTGTTCTACGATGCCGTTCCAGATGATCGGCAGTTGCCGGGCCAATTCGGCCGGCATCAGGGGAAAGGGCTCCGCCGTCTTCAGAATGACGGTGTGCTCGTCGGGCGTCTGTACGTCCGTCAGCAGCTTGGTGACCGTCATGTACGACTGCGAGATGTTGGTCTCGTTATTGAGCGTGCGGCAGACTGAGAAAAGCACGTCTTGCGATGTAAACGGCTGGCCATTCGAGAACTTCACGCCTTCGCGCAGCTTCAGTTCCCAGGTCAGGTCGTCCAGGTTCTTCCACGACGTCGCCAGGCCAGGGATGAGCTCCATGTCGGCATTGCGATTGATCAGCGAGTCATAGACGTGCGCGGCGAACGCATCGTTCTGGGTCTGCTTATGATAGTGAGGATCGGCAGAGGTGGGCTCGGACGACAAGGCGATCGTCAGGGACTGGGCCAGGACAGTCGGCGCGACAGCAAGGCTGGCGCTCGCGGCCAGCAAGGCCAGGGAAGTACGCAATTTCATTGGGGCTCCGAATCGGCAAATGACTGCGCCACGATCAGCAGGGGGCCGAAAGTCGTAATCAATCATTGCAAGGGGGCGATTATCGGAAGCGATTTCGTGCGTTGTCAATGCGCACAGTCCGCTATTGCCGGACCGGATTTCCGCGCTCGCGACCCAAAAGCCCCGTGCTGCGCCTTTGGTGCTGTCCGCCGAGGGGAGTCTTGTTTTGGGCGCCCCGGCAACAAAATATAAAGGCGCCGCGCCCCGCTTCGGGGTGCGGCGCCTTGGAGCGCATCGTGTGATACCGCGGAGATTGCCGGGCTGCTACCGGGCTGCCTCAGTGCAAAGAACAGTGTTCAGCGGACTGCATCGCCACATCATCATGGCACGCGTGCGAAAGTCTTTGCGAGGCAACGGGCAAAGCCAGCGGATATCACGGCAAACGAGCAAAACCTTGCCGCCGGCCTCCTTTCAGAGGTGGGCGGCAAGTTGCCCGCGGATTACCACTGCGAGCCGGTGTAGTGGGCGCTGGCGGCACGGGCGCGGTTCATGGCGTCGTGGACTTCAGCGACGTAGTCGGCAAAGGCGCCGGCAGCGCGGGCGATCGCAGCACCAGCTTGCTTGAGCAGGGCTTGCGGTTGGATGTTCTGTTGGCTTTCCATTGCGCCACGGAGCAGGTCGCGCTCGAGGGCATCGGTCAGGCGGGCATTTTGGTTCAGGGTCAGTTCAGTCATGGTATTTCTCCAGTCCGTTTCGTCATGGGGTAAACCATTATAGGGATAACCCTAAGTGCAATGCAACATAAACCTGTGGATAAGTTGTAACTCCCTCTAACCGTGGTGGTTTCGCAACTGCCGGGCTGCGTCTGCCAGTTCTCCCGCTGTCAGTCCTATGGGGCCGAGCCCGCCGGAGACCAGTGCGTCGGCCGCGGCCCCATGCAGCCAGACCGCGCCCGGGATTGCCTGATCCAACATGATGCCCTGCGCAATCAGGCTGCCCATCATGCCCGCCAGGACGTCTCCCGTCCCTGCCGTTGCCAAGCCTGGATTACCGCTGCGATTGATCCAGCACCGGCCGTCCGGCCGGCAAACAAGCGTGCCGGCCCCTTTGAGGACGACCCACGCTTGATGCCGTTGCGCCAAGGCCCGAGCCGCATGCTGACGATTTGCTTGAATTTCCCGGCTGGTGCAATTCAGCAGCCGGGCGGCCTCGGCGGGGTGGGGAGTCAAGATCACCGTGCCGGGGCCCCACGGAGGTAATAACCCTCCTGCCAGGAGATTGAGCCCGTCGGCGTCCAACACCAGGGGAGTATTGCTGCGCAGCGCGAACAACCTGTTGAGGGTGTTCAACGCCTGGGTACCTGTTCCGAGGCCGCAGCCGGCTACCCAGGCGTCCACCGGAAGACCGGCCTGGAAGAGCGAGGCTGCATCGCGCAGCATCAACTCCGGCTGCAGCAAATCGCACGGGATCGGGCAATCTGCTTGAGCAAATCCGATCAATACCTTGCCAGCTCCGGTTTTCAGTGCCGAGCGTCCGGCCAGTAACGCCGCCCCCACCATACCCGGGCCGCCCCCGATGATCGCCACCGTGCCAAATGTGCCTTTGTGAGCGTCGGTAGGGCGCGCCGCAAACAAGGAGGGCAAATCCTCGGGGCGGATCGGCGTAGGCTCCCCCTCGGCCGCAGGCAGAGGGGACGCAAGCGGAGAGATATTGGTCTGGTGGTCGGGCATGGTCAGGCGGCATCCGCTAGGTTGAACTCCCGCTTGCTGCCCGAAAGCAGCGGCAGGCGACTATCCACTATAGTGCCCGGAAAGCATTCACATCGCACGGAGGAGACCATGTCCGATACATCGCTTGCGCATTACGCGCGTTACCAATCCCTGAAACTGCGCCGCCATCCGCAGGGTGTCCTGGAAATCATCATGGGCGCCCGAGGCGGCGTGCCGGGGAAGCTGTCGACGGCCGATGAGCACCTGCATCGAGAGTTGGCCGATATCTGGCGCGACGTGGATACGGATCCGGACACCCGGGTCGTGGTGCTACGCGGCGAAGGAAAGGGCTTTTCTGGCGGCGGGGATCTGGAATTGGTCGAGCAGATGGCCGACGATTTTCAGGTGCGGTCCCGCGTCTGGCGCGAGGCGCGCGATCTGGTCTACAACGTGATCAACTGCAACAAGCCCATCGTATCTGCCATGCACGGCGCGGCCGTGGGCGCGGGCTTGGTCGCAGGGCTGCTGGCCGATATTTCCATCGCCGCTCGTGACGCCCGCATCATTGACGGACACACCCGGCTCGGGGTGGCCGCCGGCGATCATGCCGCCATCGTCTGGCCGCTGCTATGCGGCATGGCCAAGTCCAAATACTATTTATTATTGTGCGAAACCGTCAGCGGCGAGGAGGCCGAACGCATCGGTCTTGTCTCGCTCTGTGTGGACGAGGCAGAGCTTATCGCCAAGGCTTTCGAGGTCGCAGGCAAATTGGCCAATGGCTCCCAAACCGCCATCCGCTGGACCAAATATGCGCTGAACAACTGGCTGCGCATGGCGGGGCCCAGTTTCGACGCCTCGCTGGCATTGGAATTCATGGGCTTTGCCGGGCCAGACGTTCGTGAGGGAATACAGTCCTTGCGCGAGCGCCGCCCGCCGAATTTCAGCCCGGACGCGCCGTTCTGAGCGGCGCAGGCAGGGACGCAACCAAGGCGCGCCGATCAGCGTTTATTCAAAAAGCGCGCGAAAGCATCTTGCGCCTCTTGGGTCTTCAGGCGTGCCCGAAACTGCGTCGCTTCAAATTCCAGCGCTTCCAGAATGGCCGCGCGATCGGCGCGCTTGAGCATGCTCTTGGTCAGGCGCAGCGCTTCGCGCGGTTGCTCAGCCAGCGCCGCCGCGACTTGTTTTGCCGCGGCCAATGCCTCGCCCGGCTCGGTGACCGCGGTGGCCAACCCGGCATCCTGCGCCTCGTCGGCGCTGAATGCTTTGCCCTGCAGCAGCCATTGCGCGGCCTTGCGCGCGCCAGCCAGGCGCGGCAGCAACAGACTGGAAGCGCCCTCTGGGCACAGGCCGAGCGCGACAAAAGGAATCCGCAGGGTGGCATTGCGGGCCACATAGACAAAATCGCAATGTTGCAGCAGCGTCACGCCGATCCCGATGGCATAACCCTCCACCGCCGCGATGACCGGCACATCCGTGGCGATCAGGGCTCGCAGAAAAGTCATCCCGGCACTATCGCCTTCGGGGCGGTCTGCCTGAAAATCATGCAAATCATTGCCGGCGGTGAAATGTTCGCCCGTCCCCGACAGGATGACGGCGGACAGACTCGGATCCTCGGAGGCTTGACGCAATTGCGCCGCCAACGCGTGGTAAGTCGCGATATCCAGCGCATTCCGGCGCTCCGGCCGGTTGATCGTCAGTTGCAGCACAGCGCCGTCGCGTTGGACAATCAGACTTTCTGGCATGGTGTCCGTCCTCCGTTACTCAACCAGCCAAGGTCTTGCCCGCCAAACGGCGCTGACTTTGCTGGTATTCCTGTCGCAGCGTGGCTACGATCTCGGCCGCTGGACGCACGCTCTCGATGCCGCCCACTCCTTGCCCCGCGCCCCAAATATCTTTCCAAGGCTTGACCCGCGTCGTTCCAAAATTGGACGCGCCGGCATCGGGGGTGGGCAGGTTGGCAGGATCCAATCCTGCTGCCGCAATACTGGCCTTCAGATAGTTGCCGGGTATGCCGGTAAAGAACGGCGTATACAAAATATCCGAAGCACTGGCATCCACAATGGCCTGTTTATACGCCTCCGAGGCGTTGGCCTCCGCGCTCGCGATAAATCGCGTCCCCATATAGGCAAAATCAGCCCCCATTGCCAGCGCGCCCAATATTCCTGCACCCGAGGTGATCGCGCCTGACAAAATAACCGGGCCGTCATAAATACGCCGCACCTCGGACAACAGGGCAAACGGGCTGAGCGTGCCTGCATGGCCGCCTGCTCCCGCGCACACCAGAATCAGGCCGTCGACCCCGGCCTCCAGCGCTTTCTCGGCATGGCGCAGCGTCGTCACATCATGGAAAACCTTTCCTCCCCATGCATGAATCCCCGCGACCAGATCTCCGGGCGCACGCAGGCTGGTGATGATAAAGGGCACGCGATGTTTGCCGCAGCTCTGCAGATCGTGTTCCAACCTGTCGTTGGACTGATGAATGATCTGATTCACCGCAAACGGCGCAACCACCGCCGATGGATTGGCCTGGCGATGATCGGCCAGCCCGGCCTGCACTTCGGACAGCCAGTCATCCAACAGGGTCTGGGGGCGGGCGTTCAGTGCGGGAAAGGATCCCATCACGCCGCTCGTGCACTGCGCCACCACCAATTTGGGATTCGACACAATAAACATGGGCGAGCAGATGACCGGCAACGTCATCTGCGCATAGAGCTGATTGACCAGAGAATTGGGCTGGGCTTCGTCGCGTGCGTTCATGAGGATGAAACGTAGTAGTTGAAAGAGGGTAGAACACCTGCCTATAATTACCTACCGGCTGTCCGGTAATTAATTGTCTTTCATTTAACGGCATGCGCCGCAGGCCTGTCAATGCAGGTTTATCGGTGTAGCCGGCCGTGTCAAATTCAGGTCGTCATGTCCACTAGCCCGCTTGCCGCAAAACGCCCCCGTGCGGGCCGGCCGCCCACGATAGCCGCTCCTCGGGAACGCATTCTGGAAGAGGCCGCTCGGCTATTCGCCCGTTGCGGCTACGAAAGCAGCTCGATTGCCGATCTGGCCGCCGCTATCGGCGTGTCCAAGGCGGCCATTTATCACTACTACACCACCAAGCAAGACATCTACGACGCCATCATTCTGGATGTACTGGCCGGCCTGACTGCCACCGTGTCGCAGGCAGTTTCCCAGGCCACGGCAGCGCCGGAGCGTCTGCGCCAGTTCATGGTGGCTCACGCCCGTTATTTTGAAAACCATCACGCCCAGTTTGTCACCATGCTGATTGGCTATTCCGGTATGGCCATCACTGAGCGCGAGGATGCTGCGCGCCTGCGCGATGGGTACGAACGGCTGCTGCGCCAGATCATCTCCGATGGCATAGCCCGTGGCGAATTCCGTTCTTTAGACGTCGCTGCGACCGGCCGTGCCGTGCTCTCCATGCTGAATTGGATGGCGCGCTGGTATCAGCCCGGCGGTGCGCAGACTGCCGAGGCGATCGTCGCCGGCTATTTCGATTTGTTGAGTGGGGGGCTGAATGCGTAACGAACGCCGCCCTCGTGCCCAGCAGACGACTTTTTCTTCCTTATTCCTTTTGCATTAACAGACCTCATCATGGCTCTTGATACTGAAACCCTGAACTTGTTGCTGGACGCGGTCCGCCGCTTTGTGACCGATCGGCTCGTCCCCGCCGAAGACGCGTTGGCGCATAGTGGCGAGATACCCGACGATATCGTCGCGGAGATGCGCGATCTGGGTTTGTTTGGCTTGTCCATCGCTCCCGAATATGGCGGCCTGGGTCTGACCATGGAAGAAGAAGTCCGCGTCGTATTCGAGCTCGGCCAGACGTCGCCCGCTTTTCGCTCACTGGCCGGCACCAATATCGGTATCGGCTCACAATCTATCGTCCTGGCCGGTACCGACGAGCAGCGCAGCCATTACTTGCCCAAGCTGGCCAGCGGCGAATTGATCGGCTCTTTTGCGCTGACCGAACCCGATGCAGGCTCTGACGCGATATCGTTGCGCACGACTGCCGTGCGCGATGGCGATTACTACATCTTGAATGGCACCAAGCGCTTCATTACCAATGCCCCCATCGCCGGTCTGTTTTCCGTGATGGCCCGCACTGCGCCCGAGCGCAAGGCCTCATCTATCTCTTGCTTTCTGGTGGATGCCGGCACCCCGGGCGTGACCTTGGGCAAGCCCGACAAAAAAATGGGCCAGGCCGGCGCGTTGACCTGCGATGTGATCTTCGATAATTGCCGTGTTCCTGCCTCGACCTTGTTGGGAGGCGAGGAGGGCAATGGTTTCCGCACCGCGATGCGTGTGCTCGATAAAGGCCGCCTGCATATATCAGCGCTGTGCGTCGGTATCGCCGAACGTTTGATCCGCGATGCCGTCCAATATGCGACGCAGCGCAAGCAGTTCGGCCAGCCCATTTCCGAGTTCCAACTCATCCAGGCCATGATTGCCGACAGTCAGGCCGAGCTGTACGCCGCACGCTGCATGGTCTTGGACGCCGCACGCAAGCGCGACCGCGGCGAGAACACCACGCTGGAGGCCGCATGCTGCAAGCTCTACGTCACCGAAATGGTCGGCCGCGTGGCTGACCGCGCGGTACAGATCCACGGCGGCGCGGGTTATATCTCCGAATACGCCGTCGAACGTTTCTATCGTGACGTGCGTCTGTTCCGTATTTTTGAAGGCACATCGCAAATCCAGCAGTTGGTCATTGCGCGCGAAACGATCAAGGCATACTCGTAATGCGATGGCGCGATGCATGCGCTAGCGCGCTGTGTGTCTATATGCAGCATCAGACACGCTGCGCATCTGACAGCAGCTAAGCGTGCCCCATGCATCCGTACTGGACTGCGCTTCATGTGCGAAATACGCACAAGAACGTTCGCAAAACAGAATACGCCTGGACCGCGGCAGGGGCTAATATCCAAAGGCTTTACCCTCCGACCGCTTGATCACGCAGCTACTGCATTTACCTATCGCTCACATGTCACAACGACCCGCTCCCCTGACCGGCATTCGCGTTCTGGATCTGACCCGCGTTCTGGCCGGCCCCTGGTGCACTCAGAATCTCGCCGATCTGGGCGCCGAAGTCATCAAAATCGAACGTCCGGGCTCGGGTGACGATACCCGTGCCTGGGGCCCTCCTTATCTGAAAGACGCAGACGGTGCGGACACCACCGAGGCCGCCTACTACCTGAGCGCCAATCGCAACAAGTATTCGGTGGCGCTGGATATCGCCTCGCCGCGCGGCGCCGAACTCGTGCGCCAACTGGCTCGCCAGAGCGACATCCTGGTCGAAAACTTCAAGGTCGGCGGCCTGCGTAAGTATGGTCTGGACTACGAGACCCTGAAAGCTGAGAATCCCGCGTTGATCTACTGCTCGATTACCGGCTTTGGCCAGACCGGCCCCTACGCCAGCCGCCCGGGCTATGACTTCATGATTCAGGGCATGGGCGGCTTGATGAGCATCACCGGTGAGCGCGATGATCTGCCCGGCGGCGGTCCGCAGAAAGCCGGTGTCGCCGTTGCCGATTTAATGACCGGCATGTATTCCACCGTCGGCATTCTGGCTGCTTTGCATGAGCGTAGCCGCAGTGGCTTGGGCCAGCACATCGACATGGCACTGCTGGATTGCCAAGTCGCCATGATGGCTAATCAAAACCTGAACTTCATGACCTCGGGCAAGGCCCCGCAACGTGCCGGCAACGCGCATCAGAACCTGGTGCCTTATCAGGTCTTCGCCGCGGCCGATGGCCATTTGATTGTGGCGGTGGGCAACGATAGCCAGTTCCGCAACTATTGCCGCGTCATTGGCACCCCCGAGTTGGCCGAGGATCCGCGCTTTGCCACCAATCCGCAGCGCGTGAAAAATCGCGAAGCTCTGGTGCCGTTGCTCAGCGAGCGTATGGCAACAGGCAAACGCGACCATTGGCTGGCCGAGCTGGAGTCCGCCGGCGTTCCTGCAGGTCCGATCAACACCCTGGATCAGGTGTACGAGGATCCTCATGTGCAAGCCCGCCAAATGCGGCGCGAGTTGCCCCATCCCACGGCTGGCGTGGCCCCTATTGCCGCCAGCCCGTTGAAATTTTCGGATAGCCCGGTGCAATACCGTCGCCCCGCCCCCTTGCTGGGTGAGCACACTGAGCAAGTGCTGTCAGAGCGGCTGGGCCTGTCCGAAGCAGAAATCCAGGCACTGAAAACATAGGAGTAGACACGATGACAACTGATATTCAAACCATCGCCGTGGTTGGCGCGGGCGCCATGGGCCGAGGTATTGCGCAAATCGCTGCGCAGGCAGGCGTGCTAGTTCGTCTGTACGACACGAGCGCAGATGCCGTGGCCGCCGCGCGTGAGTCCCTGCGTCAGTTGTGGGACAAGCTCGTGCAAAAGGGCAAGCTCAGTCCCGAGCAGGCCGAAGCGGCATTGGCGCGCGTCGTGGCCGCCGCCAGCTTGCAAGATCTGGCAGACACGCAACTCGTCATCGAGGCCATCGTCGAGCGCTTGGATATCAAGCGTGATCTGTTCTCTCAACTCGAAGCCATCGTCAGCGCAGACTGCATCCTGGCCTCCAATACTTCGTCGTTGTCGATCACTGCGATTGCCGCGGCGTGCAAGCATCCCGAACGCGTAGCAGGCTTTCATTTCTTCAACCCCGTCGCATTGATGAAGGTCGTCGAAGTCATCGACGGCCTGCGCAGCGATCCGGCTGCGGGCGATGCCCTGGCCGCCTTGGCGCGCCGCATGGGCCATACGCCTGTGCGTGCCAAAGACATGCCCGGCTTTATCGTCAACCATGCAGGCCGCGGGATGAACATCGAGGGTTTGCGCGTCGCACAGGAAAACGTCGCGTCCTTTGCGCAGATCGACGCCATCATGCGCGAACAGGCGGGCTTCCGGATGGGGCCCTTTGAGCTGATGGATCTCACTGCCCTGGACGTCTCGCATCCGGTGATGGAATCCATCTATCGCCAGTTCTTTGATGAGCCGCGCTTCCGGCCGTCGCCCATTACCACCGTGCGATTGGCAGGCGGCCTTATCGGCCGCAAAGCCGGCGAAGGCTTTTACGCCTATCCAGACGGTCAAAAGCAAGTTCCTGCCGAGCCACCCGTGCCGGCGGCCCAGGCGGGTCTGCAAGTCTGGATCAGCCCCGAGCATTCCGAGGGGTACGCACGCGCCCGTGCCTTGTTGCAAAGCCTGAACGCCAATATCGTCGAATCCGCCGAGCCACCCGCTCAGGCTCTGATCATCGTGACGCCGTTCGGCGAAGACGTCTCCACCAGCGTTTACCAACAGCAATTGGACTCGACCCGTACCGTAGGCCTGGACACGCTGCATCCCTTGGAAAGCGGCAAACGCCGTACGCTGATGCTTTCGCCAGCCACCCAGGCGAATTGGCGTGATGCTGCGCATGCCTTGCTGGCCGGCGATGGGGCGCCCGTCAGCGTCATTCAAGACTCCCCGGGATTCGTCGCGCAACGCATCGTGGCCGCTATTGTGAACGTGGCTGCCGAGATTGCCCAACAAGGCATTGCGACACCGGCCGATATCGATCGTGCCGTGACGTTGGGTCTGGGTTATCCGGCCGGCCCGCTTGCCATGGGCGATGCCTTGGGCGGCGAGCGCATTCTGGAAATCCTGCGTAGCCTGCAGCGCGTCACGGGCGACATGCGGTACCGTCCCAGCCTGTGGCTGCAGCGCCGCGTGCAATTAGGGTTGCCGTTGCTCGCCGAAGCAACCGCCTAACTCACTGTGTCACTGCGAAGCGAGGCATCTCTACGAGGCGCCTCGCTGTCTCGTCCCGAACCGGCTGACTCTCGATGGCATGAGAGCGAGCGTGCCAGCCTTCGATGCTGCTTATTTGCTTCTATTTAGCAGCATTCACCATGTATTCGACCGCGGCGCGGATATCGTCTTCAGAGGCATTTGCCGCTCCGCCCTTTGGAGGCATGGCGCCCTTGCCCTGCATGGCGACCTTTACCATCGCGTCGACGCCTGTCTTGATATAAGGCTCCCAGGCCGCTTTGTCGCCGAACTTGGGTGCACCAGCGATCCCAGCGCTATGACAGGCGAAACAGGTGCTTTTATAGAGCTTTTCCCCTGCCGGATTGACGGCGGCTTGTGCCTGCTGAGGGGCAGGCGCGGCAGCAGCGGCGGGCGCCGGGGGCGGGGCAGAGGTATTACTGGCCGCAGGGGCCGGGCTCGGTGCAGCTGCGGCAGGAGCAGCCGGAGCTGCAGCTGCGGGCGCAGCAGGCTGCGAGCCTGCTGCCGATGTACCCGCTTGCTCAGGCGCCGCCGGCTCGTCAAGCGAGGCGCCGGATTGGTTTGCCATGTACACCACGGCGCGAGCCACTTCGTAATCGCTTAACGCAGGGTTGCCGCCTTTTGCGGGCATGGCGCCTTTGCCATGCAGCGCGACGTTCAGCATGCTGTCGTAGCCGCTCTGGATAAAAGGCGCCCAGGCCGCTTTATCCCCGAGTTTTGGCGCGCCAGCTACACCCGCGGTGTGACAGGCCGTACAGACAGCTTGAAAGACCTGCTCTCCGGTTTTGAAAACCTTGGGCGCATTGGCGTCGACCAGCTCGAAACCTGATACCGGGGCAATGCGCTTATTAATGGACTCTGTAGTTAATGTGTCAGAGCCCGCACCCACCTTAGTGCCCGATGTGACCATATTCACGAGCAAAATAATGATGAGGATGGGGAGGACAAAAGCCAGCACGACCGTGACGATCAGCTGTTTGGGGGTCTTGATGGGCGAGGCGTGTTCTTCGTTGTGTTCCTGCTCGTTGCTCATAACCTATATCCTGCAAATCGGGTACCGGGGCGCCTAATGGCGGCAACAGACGACGAATCAACTACTACGCAAGGAGTGGTCGCAAAGCAAGACCCACCCCGCATGCAAACATCCGATTATATAACGCATGTGAGGCAAAAACAGGGACGGCAGGACATTCCTCATGCCGCATCGCCGCAAGAAGCAAAAACTTAGGTACAATACCGCCTCTTTGCGCCCGTAGTTCAATGGATAGAATGAGAGTTTCCGAAGCTCTTGATACAGGTTCGATTCCTGTCGGGCGCGCCATAGAATCAATGGCTTGGATTGCATTTGTGTCCGCGTCGTGCCCAAAGCGCCGTGTTGTTTGCGCGTAACGCTCGACGAGCCCTTCGCATCTTGTCTGGACGATTTCAGTCCTCTTCCTCGCAACGGCCAGCGCTCACAGCGCGATCACTCAACCGTACTGGCCCAAGCTCTCGGGCGTACGTCGGGCTCTCGCAGAGGCGCGAATCTACATATATGTACTCCTGGCAAAGATGCCAGCGTGTATGGCCAGCGCAGTGAGTTCTGCCTCTGCAGGCCATGGCAAAGCAGATAAATTCCTAATTTTGTCCGCTTCTTTTTCGATACTTTTCGCGAAACCAGCCAGTGCCGATAGGGATTTGGTCCCTGGGCGTTGCTGGGCTTCTAGAGCTCCTCTGGGCAGATCAATGCCGTTGCGCTGCGCGCGCACAATGAGTTCACGGAACTCTTCCTGTATGTGCTGTGGCACCGCGTATTTCTTTATCGACGCGTTGCGTGGCTTGATCGTGGGGACGCTGTCTATGTCAATGCTGCTCGGCTTTTCATGACGTTGTTCAGGCTCACTAGAGAAGCGAAAGTCATCGATAGATGAGATCTTCATGGAAAATCCTCACTGTCACGGCTCGCGCCTGACATTCATGCCGCTCATGTAATTGAGCTATTTTTCAAATTCTTTGATGAACTCGGCGGCTTTATTCCGCAGCAAGCCGTACTCACTTAACTGGGGCTTGGCCGGTGAGGCTCGCCACTCCATCTCTTTTTTTTCCGCCTCTGCGTGAATTTTTTTGGCCACGTTGACGAGATCAGAGACGTGCTTGCTCCCCGAACGGCCTTCAGCTTTAACGAAAGTTTCGGATAGCCCTAGTCCTGAGCTTTTGGCACCCCAGATCAGTTCGTTGTACCTATCGCGGACCTGCGGAGGCAGGCCAGCTGTCACCTTGGGGGTTCCGCGTGGTTTTGCTAGGTGCGCCGCATTTGCCCTGATCTCATCGGGATTCTCGGTGCGCTTCTCAGGCAGTACGCTCAGCAGCGTGCTGACAGCGGCGTTCCCGACAGCGATCAGATTCGACGTCACAGTGTTGAACAACGAGGCCGGCAGCATGATGACAGACCAACCAAACGAGCTTAAGCGCGAAGCGAAGCCCGCTTTGTGATTTGACAAATTGTCTTGAGCGTCACAGGCTTGCTTACTATCCCCGTTACTGATGGAGTGTCCGGATAATGGACCCATTGCGCCTACCAGGTCGTTCATGGTGCTATCGCTGTGGATCGTAGCGCTGTCCGATGACGCTTGTGCCATGTCAACGGGTGCCTCTCGAACGAGAGAGCGCATAGTGCTTTGCCCAGGATCGGTGTTCATTCTCGTCGTCATGAAGGCTATTCCTTGTTAAGGCCTATGGGAAAACGCCAAGCGTTGTTCCAGTCCGGTCGGAGGCCCGACCCGATCCAGTTCGCCGTTGGCATACCGCCGCCAGAATGTGGCCGTTTGAGTAAAGGCACCGACTACGTTGGCTAGTGAATGCGCATCCAGTAGAACCAATGGAACGCGTAGCGACATGGCCAAGGTCTCGCCGCTCATTCCCAACGTGGCGCCGCCGGTAGCTGCCCACAGATAGTTGGCCTCCATAGCGACTTGCAGGATCTCGGCCCTACGCTCGGCCGAGATTTCGACCAACGCAGAAAACAGAACGACGTCTCCCGTTCGATCGTCTCCCTCATAAAACAGGCTGATGGTGATGCCATCGACAATGAGTTCTTTCGTTTTGAGAAATTGCTCTGTCGATGGCAATCCAATTTCGTCAGCGAATGCGGTCAACAACGCTACGTAACGGGAAGCCATGGCACAGTCCTTTCTACGTGAAGCAAGGCTGACGTCTTAGATTCCGGCAGGGAATACCGAGGTCGAGAGTGTGTCGTTCTGAATGCCAGTAGGTATGACCGCGACCGGTTTATCAGGCGCCGCAGCGAACGGATTGATTCTGTTCCACAGTCCTGCCACAAAACCGCCATCGGTCGCAGCCACCTTGACTGCAGGGCTCATCAACGCAGTTGCGAAACTGCCTGCTGCCATGATCTGCTCGCCAATCGTTTGAACCCGCGCCCCTACAACCGCGGCGCCTGTTTGTGCCGCGCTGGTCGCGTAATCCAGGGCAGTATTGCCCACATATTGCACGCCGCTTACGGTGCGCTCGGCCGCGTACTGAGCCGTGACCGGCACGCTATTGAGCGCGATTCGATGAGCTGAGAATCCGCCGTGGAGCTCATTCTGATTGACATCAAGCAGATTGGCTAAGGCCTTATATTCCGGGTTTTGGGGATGCTTGAAATCGCCCCCATCGATATAGGGACGCAGATGCTGGAGCGCAATCTTAACCGCCAATTTTGGGATAGCCCGTCGAACCCAGGATGCCTCCTTCTTTTCGGTTTGCTGCTCGCCCTGCACTGGCGGTTTCTTCAGATCATTTGCCGTCGCTGTCTCTGTTCTTTGCGTGACCTGTTCCGGTTTTGCTTCCGGGATTCTTAGCGCCGCATTTTGATTGTTTGGATTCTCATTGGCCCATTGCGCTGCATACTCGTTTGCCGCCTGCTGCGCTCTCAATGCTACTGCGTCGCGTTCGGCTTTTTTTGCCGCCCGCTCCACAGCCTTTTTCTCCATGTGCTCCAGGTTTCTTTCAACCACGTTCTCCAGCAACGCCGCCAGGCGATCCCAATCATTTAAAGCTACATAGGTGCCGATGGTGTTCTGCGCGGGCAGCTGAGTCGTTTCGGACAGGATGCTGGCCAAGGACTTCCTGATCCCAAAATCTGCCGCCGGCAGGGCCTGCAACAAGACATCCACGGCCTCCCTGATACGCGCAGCGTTTCTCTTGTCCATGTCTGTCACGAGCAAGACCCCGATTGCCTGGTTCATTGCTTTGAATTTTGTAGCTTGCTCATAGGCCTTTTTCGCGTCCTTCACCGCCATTTGCGCGCTCGTCTCGAGCTCTACAAAATCGCTGATACCGGCTGCCTCTTCCGATGATTCAGTCGGCCGAACTTTGCTCTGAGCGACATGCGATATTGGTGCGCTGCTCAGTGCACCTTTGTTCTCGTCGATACCATCATCCGATGCGTCGACCAACAAAAAATCAGCTATCTCTTTGTCCACGTCGCTTTGCGCGGCGGACTCGGGCTCTTGCATCTGCAGGGCGGGCACGGGCGATTGCGCCTGTACGGGAAATGTGGCGTTCTCTTTCTCAAGTGCTTTTTGAGCCTCCTCCAGTACGTTTTTCGCGTCGCTGTGAGCTTTCGCAGCAAATGCCGTGGTCAAATCGGCGACGTTACGCAGGAACGGCTCGTTGATCAGTGGCTTGGTCGGCGTGTAGTTGTTCAACGCTTCTATGCAGTTCTCAGGGTTAACCAGATACGCGTGTAGGCATCCAGCTGCAAGCGTCAATTCGGGTTTCGCGTGGAACTTCTCGTCTTGGTGAAATGCCGGATTCTGCAAAATTGCCCGATCGACCAGGGCCCGTATGAAACCAGTTCCCGCACCAACGCCCGCGAGGATCAATTGGCTACGGTAAGTGTCCGATTCCTCTGGGACGACGGCATTCTTGATTTTTTCGCTGAGCGAATCCCAGCCGTGATTTTGTGCATAGACGCCCAGGAACTGGTGAATAGCTTGTTTGCCGATGTAGTCGTTAAGCAGCGTCTGCGCAAGATTAATAGCGGGTTCTTTGGCGCTATCAGGAATATTGCCGGCAGCAGTTTGCTTCTTCAAGGTGTGCGTCAGCAACTCTTTGACGCTGGCAGAAAACTGCTCGTCATCGGCGCCGCGCAAAATCTGATCGGCATATTCGATCAGCTCGGCGCCGGTGATGCCCGCAATGGACTCCGCATACTTGTCGACGGCTTTATGGGCGCTGGCGATACCTAACCCCAGTCCGATCGCCTGGTGCAGAACGGCTTCGGCAAGCGTGTTGCGAGTGACTCGGCCGCCGGTGAGGCGCGAGGTCAGGTCATTCAGGTTGTCTGAATAGTTCAGAGCACCGAACGCAGCGGTGTGCACCGCCAGCGAGATGGATTGGTAGACAGGGATGTGCATAATAATTAGCCGAAAAAAGTAGTTAGAACCCCGGCAGCGTCACGATAGGCTGAACAGTCATCGGCGACCGCGATTAAACGTATGTGCAATCAAGGCGCGCGAGCGAGAAGAGCTTATGCATGGACGGGCAGGGACTGGGCGACGTTGACCGCGGCCTGTACGACTTTTTGCTCCCAGTCTTCGATCAGATGGGGCAAATAGGCGCTCCAGCGGCCGGCCTGATTGACGAGGGCTTCCAGTTGTGCGATCGCCGCGGGGCTATCGAGATCGGATAGCGAAATGGTCTTGAACAGAATCACCTGATCCTGCTGCGGCTCAAAGCCAAACATGCAGCCGTCTGTTGCCGCACCGAACATATGAGCTTGCAACAGCATGGCGAAGAACGCATCCCGATGTGTCGCGGGTGCGTTGCTGAGCATGCAATAGGCGTGCGTGATGCCCTTACTCTTGTCGTGATGGATGTTCTCCCGCAACTTGCTGTCCATATCCATAAAGGCCGTGGCGAGCCGGCCCACTTCGTCTCTGTGCAGATCTGGAAGGGTTGCGATGTGACGAGGTACGCTGCTCTCTGCCTGCACTGCTTGATCGGGGAGCTGCCGCGCATATGATGTCAGCCTCTTTAGGGGCTGTACGATGCGCGCGGCGAAGAACCATGCGCTCATTAATGCAACCAACAACATGGCGCCAAAGATCAGGGCCTGGCTGCGTAGCAGTTTTCGGGCTGGCGCGGTCAAGTCTTTTTCCGGAACCGCCGCCACAATCGTCCAACGCAGTGGCGCGTAGTGTGCACTGTCAATGGTCCAAAGATCCCGAGAACCTTCCACCTGCAGGCCGTGGAGATTTGCGCGAGCGGGACCGTCCAGACGTTGGCGCAATGTCTGGTCATCGTCGAAGCGGCTATCGAGAAAGCCGCTATGCGCATCTGGTGGGGCGACTACGAAGCGTCCATCGTCGGCAACAATGAACACAAAGCCGGAACGCGCCAGTTTCAACGACAATAACGTTGTCCGCACGGCGTTCTCCATTTGCGTGCGGTATTCCTCGATCTGATTGATGACATCTGCCGCACTGTCACTGACGGCCAAAACCCAGTTCCACGGACCAAAGTAATCGAAGTAGGCGTAGCGCGAGTTGTCGTCGTCGCCAATCATCAGTCCGTCAAGATCTGGTTGAACATGGCCAGCAGGCTGAGTGGAGGTCGGCCTGCGATAGATCCCGAAGCTATAACCGGAATCGTAGCTTTCTTCGAGCGCGAACTGTGCCAGCGGCCGATTTTTGTAGTCATTGATCGACGAGAGGTCACGGCCCCTCATCGGAGGGTAGCCGCTGGCCAGCACGATGTATCGAGTATCAAAGACAAAGGCATAGCGATCGCCGTCGAAGTGCAATTGGTTGATCCATTCACGTGCCAGGTCCTGGGCCATCGCTTCTGTGACCACGCCGTCGTCGGCTAGATCGGCATAGGATTCCAGCGTAGCCTCGATGAGTTTTCCGGTTTGCATGAGCTGGCGTCTGCCATTGCGCACGATCGACACTTTGTTATTGAGCATGGCGCCCCAACGCGCCGCTGCGTCATGACGGATCAGGTCCAGCACGTTGTTGATGGCGTGCTGCTCGCTCGCCATGACCGTATCGGTCACGTTGCGCTGCGATGTCAGCATCACCACAATGGCGACCGCGACCAGCATCGTCGTCACCAGCGCGAAGATTTTGCTATGTAGCGATTGGAATGACATGAATCGGTACGTTAGGGGTCAAGCGGGTGAACAGGGGGAGAGCTCATGCGACGGGAACGGGCGGTCAGCGGCAATACGAGATTTCGGTTGCGCAATGACGCTGAGTAACATCAGCGAACGATTAGTTCCATGCGAAGAGACATCAAAAATGATGGCTCATTGTTTACCCCTTGGGACTGTTCGTCAGATCTGCCAGCAGTGTCAGGCAGTTTCGTTGACGGCGGCGCACATAAGACATGCCTGATAAATAATGGCGCATGAGACGCAAACCATGTCCGCCTAAATGGGCTTCGTCCAGCGATGCGGCCAACGATGGCGTGATGGATTGAGTGGGATCGTAGGGGCGACCGTTGTCGATGATTTCAAGGCGGACCTGCGTGCACGTCGACGTGCATCGCAAGCAAATGGTGCGTGGTGTTGAATCGCCATCCGTGCGATGATTGTCATTGATATGATCAGCGGACTGAAACGCATAGGAAACTATGTTTGTTAATGCTTCGTCGAGACTGAGTGTCAAGGCAAATGCAACTGCTGACGGCCAATGTTCACGACGGCAGATGGTCTCCAGCCACTGCGTGGCTGACTTCACGGTGTTTCGATCAGGAACGAGGTCCAGCGTATCGGTCTGCGGAGGCATGTTGACGTATCTTCCGTCCCATGAATGATTGGTGGGCTTGCATTTAATGCGCATCTACGAGGCAATGAAATGGCGCTTGCAATCGACAGAATCGAAGACACCGTAGTGATATCTGCCGAGGGGCAGATCAATAGCGGCAATGCGTCGGCCATCGAGGCAGAGTTGTTATCACAGGTAGATAAAGGCGAACATCGGATCGTATTGGACCTGGCTATGCTCAGCTACATTTCCAGCGCGGGACTACGCGTGGTGTTGTTGTTAGCCAAGCGGCTCAAGCAGGTCAACGGAAAGTTGGTCTTGTGTGCACTGCAATCGCGGGTGCGTGAGGTGTTTGATATCAGCGGGTTTCTGGCCATCCTGACGGTGGTGGACACACGTGAACAAGCAATACGGACCGCCACCACCGCAGATTGAGTTTGTCCGGTAGCCCCATCACTCGATTGATGAACAGGCTGGCCAGGTGCCGAGGCTTGGACTTGTCTCTGTATAGGGAGTCATGCAAAAGCAGGCTCGGCAGCGGCGCCAGGCGAAGATGGTGCTGATAATTCAATGGCTGTTGTTCCCTCGATCAGGGATTTCCAGCGCAGCGCGATATCTACAAAGGCGCCGATCATGTCGGCAAAGCCTTTGGCGTGGCACAAGGGTAATGGCGTCCGGCCCGCGAGCAAGACTGATCCTGTCCCATGCTGTAAGCCCAAGGTGCAACCGCCCGTCCCTGCCCATAGTGCATTGGCTTGCAGCATGAGGACATGAAGCGATTCACTGCAGGCCGGGACGCCGAGATTCGTGCAGAACACGATATCACCGATATCCTCATCACCCTCTGGCATCAGGCTGACAGTGATGCCATTGACTACGATTTCTTGTGCTGCCAGCAGTAACTGCACCGGCTCCAGGCCCAGGATGGCGGCGTAGTTGCTGAGTAGATGTTCGTAGCGTGACATGGGCGATCTCGGATGAGGGGGAAGAGTGAGAGAAGCTCGGTCGTTCGGTAATGACGGCAAACGTAGGTAACGCCCAGCGGGTTCCTGGTTCCAATGCTGCGCTATTGACCGGAATGGCTGGCTTGTTAATGGAAGGCTGTCTGCCGGTCCTCAGCGTGTACGGGACAGTAGTGATTGGCTTGGCCGCTGGTTGTACTGTCAGTGTTCATTTATTAAAGGGTTTACCCTTATAAACAAGGGGTATTAAACAGGGTTATATATAGAATTGTTTTTTTTATGTATTTTTTGGTTGAGCCAGCCTGGAGCAAAATGAAGATCGCGTTAATTGGTTGTGGTGAGGTGGGGCACTGCTATGCCCAGGCTTGGTTAGCTGCGGGGCACCAGATCGCCGCCGTGTGCGAATTGCGGCACGATGCCGACATGCAGGCCAGGGTGCAAAGCTACGGAGCGACGCTGCACGCGACGCCGGGGGCCTGGTTGGCCGACGCGGATCTCGTGGTGTCGGCCGTGTTTGGCTACGCTGCCCAAGCAGTGGCCGCTCAGGCGTTGCCGTACTTGCGCAGTGACGCATTGTTTGCCGATTTCACGACGGCGAGCGCTGCCGACATGCGCGCGGCTGCGGCGGTCGCCGCCACACATGGCGTGCCGTTTGCAGACGTGGCGATCATGGGGGCGATTGCCCTGCTCGGGGCGCGCACTCCGCTGCTGACTGCCGGAACGGGGGCCGCTGCGGTGGTCGAGTTCGCCCAGGCCTGCGATATTCCCGCGCAAGCGATCGATGGACAGGCCGGTGATGCGGTGCAGTTGAAGCTTTTGCGCAGCATCATGACCAAGGGCATGGAAAGCCTGGCGGTCGAGTGTCTGGTCGCTGCGGAGAAACTTGGTTTGCGCAATGCCTTGTATGACGTGCTGGGCGATATTGACCGTACGCCACTGACAACATTCGTCGATTCTTTTGTGCGCTCTCACGTGCTGCACGCGCCGCGCCGCTTGGCAGAGGTGCGAGAGGCGCGCGAGCAATTGGTCGAAGCGGGCTTGCAGCCTTTGGTGCTCGATGGCGTTGAGCGCTTATTCGCGCGTACGACGCAAGGGATCAACGACGCCCGCGCAGCGCGAGGTGGCGCGCCGTTGGAATTACCCGATACTGTGCAGGCCCGCCTGGAATGGTTGACGCCATTGGCCCAGAAAAAGTGATTTTTACCGCCGCGCCTTGGTGTAGCATGCGCGGCGCATTGGATGTTCACGTCAACGCCGCGCCAAGTAAAACAGATACCGAGCAACGCAACGCTACGACTGTGCAAAGAAAATGATGCGCCAGGCAAACGCCGTGTTGACGTGGCTATGCTTACGATAGAAAGAGGAAGACAATGAAAGTCGTGAAAAAAATGATGGCAGCCGCCGTGCTGGTATCGTGCTCGGCCGCCGCTCTGGCAGCCGATATGGCGGGTTCGCCTATTACGTTTATTTCACCGTTTCCACCGGGCGGTGGTACCGACACGCTGACCCGTATGATGGCAACGGCTATCGGCCAGGATCAGGGTTGGAACATCGTCGTCGAGAACAAGCCGGGGGCGGGTGGTAATCTGGCGTTGGACGCCACAGCACGTGCAAAGCCAGACGGCCACACGCTGGTCATGGCGCAGACCGACAACATCGTGCTCAATCCGTGGCTATATAAAAAGCTGAGCTACGACACCTTCAAGGATTTCAAGCCGGTCGGATTGGTCGCCTCGTCTCCCAGCGTGTTTGTGGTGCTGCCCGACTCTCCCTATAAAACCCTGGATGATGTGGTGAAAGCTGCCAAGGCCAAGCCGGGCGAGGTGTCTCTGGGCATCCCCGGCATCGGCGGCAGCGGAGATTTGATTGGTTATCTATGGCGCAGCGCCGCCGGTATGGAGCTCATGCATGTGCCATATCGTGGCTGGTCGCAGGCCTTTCCCGATTTGATGAGCGGCCGTATCGTGCTGTACACCGGATCCGTCGCGTCGCTGTTGCCGCAGATCAGCAGCGGTAAGGTCCGTGCGCTGGCTGTGGTCGCCGATGAGCGTTCGCCGGCACTGCCCGACGTGCCGACCTTCGTGGAAAGCGGGTTCAAGACCATTAACCAGACGATTTGGTGGGGTTTGATGGCGCCGGGTCAAACGCCCGACGACGTCATTGCTACCCTGAACGGTGCGGTCAATCAGGCGTTGGGCAAACCCGAGCTGGTCAAGAAACTGGAGCAGGCTGGTTATAGTGTCATGAAAGGCACGCCCGAGGACCTGGCGAAACGCCATCGTATCGATCACGATGTCTTTGGCAAAGTGGTGCAGCAAGCCGGTATCCCGCAGCAATAAAGATATTCGTCCTTTTTTTGGAGCGCTTTCATGATCGGTTTTGAAATTCTTTCCCGCAAGCGCGCCGTCAGCGCCGAACTCGTCGAGAAATTTCGCAAGTTGCCGGTGGCAAACATCAGCGACTGCATGTCGCGCATGGCTGCGGGTGGCGCACGCCTGCGACCCATGCATGATGGTACGTTGCTGGCCGGCCCCGCCCTGACGGTGCGCACGCGCCCGGGTGACAATCTGATGGTGCACAAGGCGTTGGGTCTGGCTCAGCCTGGCGATGTGATTGTGGTCGATGCCGGCGGCGATCTGACCAACGCCATTATCGGTGAAATCATGACGTCGTATGCCGAGTCGCGTGGTATCGCAGGCATCATCATCAACGGTGCCATTCGTGACTCCGGTGCGATCCGTCGCAGTGCCTTTCCGGTATATGCCGCGGGCGTGACGCATCGCGGCCCGTACAAGGATGGACCGGGCGTGCTCAACGGCACGGTCGCGCTCGATGGAATGACGATCGAGCCGGGCGATCTGATTCTGGGTGACGAGGATGGTCTGCTGTGCATTCCGTTCGATCAAGCCGAGGAAATCTACCAAAAGGCCTCTGCCAAGCACGCAGCAGAAGAAGTCACATTGGCGGAGATCTCTGCGGGTAAGCTGGATACGTCCTGGGTCGATGCACGCTTGCAGGAATTGGGCTGCGCGCTGCCTGCTCAGAAATAAGCAGACAGGCACCACGTCCGTCCGACGGTCCCAAGGTCTGCTAGCCGGGCTTTGGGGCCGTTTTGCGTTGATTACGGAACAGACGATGCGTGGCTGCCAAGTGCAGCCGCATGGCGCTTTCCGCATAGTCCGCGTCGCGCGCGCGTATGGCGGCGATGATCTGGTTGTGCTGTTCCACGCTGCTCAACATATCGTCTCGGCTGTAGAAATAGAACGATCCGATGATGATGGGCATGTCCAGCAGGTTTTCGACCAAAGTACGCACGCGAGCGGATTGCGCAGCGGCCAGCAAGGCGTGATGAAAGCGGTTGTTGTAGTGCTGTACTTGCGCGACGTGATCTTCGTCCTGGGACTGCACTGCGTGCAGCATGCTGGCGTTGATGCTCGTCAGTTCGTCGATCTGCTCGGCACTGGCGCGTATGGCCGCCGAGCGTGCGGCATAGGGCTCTAGCAGCAGGCGCAATTCGAAAGCCTCAGTGATGTCGCGATCGAGCCAGCCCAGGACGACGGCGCCACGGCGTTCCTCGCGAGTGACCAAGCCGTCATTGACCAATCGTTCGATCGCGTTGCGCACTGGCGTGCGACTAACGTCGAGTTCGCTGGCGATATGTTCCTCGCGCAAACGCTCGCCCGGCAAAAATGCGCCGGACATCAATCGGCGGCGAAGCTCTGCATAGACCAGATCGCTGGCGCTAGGCATGTTCGAAGTCTCTGGCAGAGGAAGAGATAGTCATGATGGTTGTGTTGCCGTCGCGGCCTGCTCGCGTTTCGAGATGTGTGGTTATGGTGATTATGACGTGCTCGTGCAGGCAAGAAAAGAGGAGTTCGCTCTCGGGGGTATCAAGAGATGGGCGAAAATCCGGCGCTGACACATCGATACTAGAGGCGTAGAAAAAAATACGCTGAACGACCCCTGGTTTCAGGGCCGTTCAGCGTGAAGTGATACGGTGTTTACGGGAGTTCTACAACATTGGTCAGCAACATCCCGCTCACACCACACGCTGCCTGAAGTCCGGGTGTTCCCAATTTTCCAGCCGCTCCAGTTGTTGCTGTTCGTTTTGAGCGAGTCTGGCGTGACGCGTGAGTTCAGCGATGACAGACGCATGCGCGGTGGCCAACTCCTCTTTTGACATGTTCTGATAGTCACTGGCCGCGAGTATTGAGTGATCCGCGTGGTGTACTCGGCGCGGGGTCTGCATGCGATTGGCGATATGGTCGTCGTCTCGCAAGGGGATGATTGCAGGCTGAATGCCGAACGTGGCCGGGGCGTTCACCAAGCGCATGCGTAGCACGAAGCCCCCTGTTTTTTCGTCTACGGTGCGCTCGAACTGTACGCCACGGCTGCCGCGTGGAAAGCCCGCATAATAATCATGCAACTGAAAGAGGCCTGGTTCCAGGGTGCCGTGCTGTTCTGTGGCATCGACCATACTGACGGTATAAGCCGTCGGCGCCTGCATCAGGAATTGATAAAAATGACCCTGAGGATCGTCGATCGATAAGCTATTGTCTGGCAACCGGCGCACGGTTGGAGCAGCTGCGTCGCGAGCGATGTCTTTAGGATGGTCTGCTGCGGCATCGAGATACCATGCCAAGGCACGCGTGGTCGTTAGATTCGAGGTGACTGTCTTCGGACCGCTGGCGCCTGAGAATACGACAGACCCAGGCGTGGGATCGTCGCTGATGACCAGCGCACGAGCGATGTTCTGGCCTATATGAAGCTGGTTACGAACCTCAGCCTGCGGTGGCGCAAAACCGCAAGCTTCGCGGTATTGATTCTGCGAGTTGCGATAGCTGACATTGACGATACTGGCACCCTCGCTGGGCACGGAGAGAGTCTGGATCAGGGATCTCCCTTCTCCATTTTGATAGGCGATCTCTGCCCGGTACGCGGTATAGCGGTCTAATAGAGCGCCGGGGATTGCGATGACGCGATGGATCGTTTGACTCGCACTGGACAGGCCGTATCCGATGGCGTTGGAAAGGCTGGCGTTGACGGTGGTAAAGAGCTCTTGAAATGCCTGTTGTGCGCTGGCGAGCGTGGACAGAGATTGCTGGCGTTGTGCGCCATCGCCCATGTTCACGGAGTCCATGCAGCGGCCGGCGGCATTGGCGTATGGGGTGGTTACCGGTACAGCCGAAGCCCGATGCATGGCCGCGGTGAGCGTCTCGAGTCTGGTTTCAAGCGCTTGAACGCGTTGTCGGCGTTCCGCTGCTACGGTGACAATACGGTCCATCGCATTCTTGCGCATGGCTTCGTGTTGGACAAGCGGTTGGAGTTTGCGTTGGCGCTCTTCGACTGCCTGCATGGCGTCGCGAATGGCCAGGTTGACGGCATTTTGGCGTGCCTGGTCGGGAAGGTCGCGCACGGTAGTCAGGCCTAGGTAGCCGCCGCCGAGCAGGGCAGCCGCCTGTGCAAACAAATTCCCCGTCAGACCGGCAACATAGGGCAGGCCCGCCGCGACGGCGCCCCGGCCCATGGCGGAGGTCGCAGCGGCGGCGGCGCCTCTCAACGAATAGCCCCAAGACCGAGCATACTCGCTATTGGTTTGCTCGCGTGCCGGCTGCAAAGAGGAAGGCATGACGGGCTGATGGCGAGGATCTTGGCTTCGCAGTTCCCCGTCGAGCTCGCGCAGCACGCGATCGATTTCGTTGAGCAGCGTTTGGATTTCGGCACAGTTGCGTTCATAGAGCGACGGGCGCGGCGCGGGGACGGCTGACACAGTGGATAGCGTTGCGCCTTCCTGGATGGCGTCCGGGCCGGTTGAGAATAACCATTGAGCCCCATGAACGACCTGCAACGGAAGTGCGGCGAGACCGCTAAATAGAGCGGAAATCCCATTTGATGCTTTGGACGCCTCTGGCACGGAGACCGTGGTCGTGCCGGCGATCATGCTCGAACCCACCGCCTGCGCGGGTGGATGATTTTTGGCGGCGGCTGGGGTTGAGGGCTGATCAAAAGGATCGTGGCCGTTCAGATCGAATACGTTTTCCCCCAGATTGAAATCCGGGAGCCAGCTTTGAATGGGGAAGGACATGTATGCCTCGCTCGTGACAGAGAGAATCCGTGATCGGGATATCGAGGAGCTCGGCCCGAGCCGGTGAAGAATGCAATCCTTGGTAACTGTCAGCGAGCGTTTGGTTCCAGCCGCTAGCCGGCTAAGACAACGCGCTCAATATTTCTGAGGCACTTTCGCGCAAATGCCAATCCGCATAGGCTTCGCTGCTCAGTTGGCTGGAGAGTTCTGCGGCGCAATGTTGCAGGACTTCTACCTGATGTCTGCGAGGCGGATTCGGAATATTTTGGATCGAGCCTACGATGGACAGCGCTCCTGCCAGCTGATCGCCATTACGAAATATTGGCACGGCGATGGTGTTGACGCCGATCATCATTTCTCCGTCGCAGACCTCGTAGTACTGGCGTCGGATCAATTCCAGGCGCTGGCGGATCTGCGCTGGATCCGTGAGCGACCGGTCCGTTTCCGGGGGGAGCGATTCAGCAAGGCGGGCTTCTATGAGCGCGGGGGCCTGAAAGGCCAGGGTGAGCCGCCCCAGGGCCGAGCAGTGAGGCAGTGGCCGGTTGCCCGGCTTGACGCTGATCAAAATCCGGCCATAGATGTTTTCGACGGTGGCGATCACCATGGGGGTGCCATTGATAGGCACGGCCAGCACGGCGGTTTCTTTTAATTCATCTCGTATACGCACCATATAGGGCTCGGCCCGCGCTCTCAGGTCGAACTGGTTGCCGGCGGCTTCGCCCAGCTGGAATACGCGCCAACCCAAATGATAGCGATCTGTGGCGCGCTCCTGTTCGATCAATCCCATTTCTTTCAGGGTTGATAGATGGCGGTGAATACGGGGCTTTGTTTCGCTAAGGGCGTCTGCGAGTTCTGTGACGCCCATGGGCCGCTGTTGAGCAGCGAGCTCATCCAGGATACGTACGGCGACTTTTACGGCTTCGACGGAATTTGGGTTTTTTTCGATCATGTGGCGGTCTGAGCCGGGACTTAGCAGAGGATAGCGAGAATTTTGACGCATTTGCGCTCCGGAAGGGGGATCAGGCTGCAAGGCACCGTTTTGTTATGAACAGCGATATTTAATTTCTTCTAGCGTAACCGTAATCGCTTTGTTATGCTTGTTGAAATTAAATTTCGCTTGTCGTTATAGCTGGGTGAGATGGGCCAGGACGGGCGAGAAGCGTTTCAAGGGGGCGCAGCGCGTGTCTATGCGTATTGATTGCGATCTGCTGACGGGATACTTGGGCAGCGGCAAAACCACTTTGCTCAATGCATGGTTGCGCTCTCCGCTATCGGCTGGCACGGCGGTGGTGGTCAATGAGGTCGGCGAGATCGGGATTGACCAACTGGTGCTGGCGCAAGTGACCGATAACGTCATGTTGCTGGAGTCGGGATGCCTGTGCTGCACCCTGAGCGGCTCATTGAGAGAGACCTTGCTGGATGTGTGCGCTACTGCACGCGCACACGGCGCGCCGTTGCGCCGTATCGTGGTGGAGACCACCGGGTTGGCGGAGCCGCTGCCGATTTTGCATTCACTGCTGGGCGACAAGATTCTGACTGAAATCATTCGTCTGAATCAGGTGGTAGTGACGGTGGATGGGCAGCAAGGGTTGCGGCAGTTGGCGACTCAGCCGGAGTCAGTACGGCAGCTCGCTGCTGCCGAGTGCGTGGTGATCACCAAAGGCGATTTGGCGCCTGAGCAGGACATTCGTGAGCTGCGTGCGCTGATCCATCAGTTGAATACGACTGCAGTGGTACGAGACGCGGCGGGGGGCAGCCTGGCGGAAGAGATCTTTACCGCATCGGCGGGTAGCCTCCAGCGTGAAGCTGTGCTGACCGCCATCGCCGGAGAGCGAACGGAACATCCGTCGCAGCACTGCGATCATCACGGTGAACATCGGCATGGCTCGGAGCACGACGGTGCGCATCATCATGGCGACGATCACGAGCACAGTCGCTGTCAGGACGAGGCTACGCACCATATTGATGATGCAGCGGCACCGCTGTTTCATTCTCGCGTTTCCACGCTCGGATTTCATATCGATCATCCGATCGCATGGCCGGGACTGGCGGCCTGGTGGCATTTGGTTTCGAGTCACTATGGCGATCAGCTATTGCGCAGCAAAGGCTTGCTGCGCATGCAGGATACGGCCAGACCCTTTGTATTCATGCAGACCGTTGGCAAGGTTTTTCATACGCCGGACGTTTTGCAGGCATGGCCCGATGCGGATCAGCGTTCGCGCGTGGTGTGCATCGGTGTCGATCTGGAGCGTGCCTGGCTGGCGCAAAGTCTTTCCGCGCTGCTGATCGATGAGCCTGGGCTTTTGCCCAGCTCGCTGGCTGAACTTTCTCACTTTGTTCCCTCTCATTCGGAGTAACTGATGTCCCATGATTTCGTCTTGCGGGGTGGCATCGTCGTCGATGCGCAGCATGGCGAGCGTCCCTTGGACCTGTTGATTCAAGGCGGCCGTATTGCTGCACATCTGGTACCGGGCACTCCGGTCGGATCGGGCGTGCCAAAAGTTTCCGCACAGGGCCTGCATGTTTTCCCTGGATTGATCGATGCACATATCCATTTCGGCTTTGGCGAAAAAATCACCGAGTACGAGACCGAGACGATTTATGCCGCGCAGGGCGGGTTTACGACTGTCTTGGGATATTTTCTGAACAACGAGGATTACACGGACGTTTTTCGGCGCGAACAGGAATACGCCCGTACCCGTGCTCACGTTGATTATGGATTTCATTTCAGTGTCGCCAACGAAATGCATGTGCGGGAGCTGGCGGAGTATGTAGGCAAGTATGGTGTGACGTCGTTCAAGTACTTCATGAATTTCAAGGGCGAGGAGGGACGTTACCTCGGCTTGGATGGCACGGATGACGGCTATTTCTATGATCTGTTGGCGCAGGCCGCGCGATTGGGTGATGTCAAGGTCGTGTGTCATACCGAGAACATCGAGATTGTGAATCGCCTGCGTAAACGGTTTCAGGCCGAAGGGCGCGACACGTTGAAGGATTGGTCAGCCTCGAAGCCCGCGTTTACCGAGGCGGAAAACTGCGTGCGGGCGATGATGTTTGCCGAGCATCTGAACGCTCGTATCTACATTCCCCATTTGAGTACGCGTATGGCGTTGGACGAGGTGCGCAAGTGGCGGCAGCGCTATGAGCACGTTTATGTCGAGACGTGCCCACACTATCTGACACATGATGAAAATGCCGATATCGGGCCGGTGGGCAAGGCGAATCCACCGTTTCGCTCGAGTGATGATGTGCAGGCGATGTGGGAAGGGCTGAATGACGGCAGCATTGATGTGGTGGCGTCCGATCATGTGCCGCGTAAGAAATCGACCAAGGAGCGGCCGCTCTGGTTGGCATCGCAGGGATTCCCCGGAACGGCCACGATTCTGCCAGTGCTGTTATCTGAGGGTTACCACAAGGGTCGGCTCAGCCTGGCGCGTATTGCAGCGGTGCTGACACAGCGTCCCGCCGAGATTTTCAACCTGGATCCGGACAAAGGATCGCTGCAGATTGGCGCGCATGCGGATCTGACCTTGGTCGATCTGAACAAGGTTCGTACGGTCAGGGCGCAAGAGCTGGGATCCTACTCGGATTACAGCCTGTATGACGGCTGGGAACTGAAGGGATGGCCCGTGCGCACGATCGTACGTGGCGAGACGGTGATGCAAGACGGGAAAATTCTCGGAAAACCGGGCTACGGCCAGTATCTGAAGCGCAAACTGACATCGACGCAAGGGAATTCGCAATGAAGCCGTGGGACAACATTATCAGTGACGAAGAGCAGCGTGCCTATCGCGCCGCGGGTTTCGGGCGGCCGTCTGGCATCGGCGTGCGCCCCGCGTTGTTGATTATCGACGTGCAGTACCGCACTGTGGGGACAACGCCGCAGCCTTTCTGGGAAGCGATCAAGGAATTCCCTACGAGCTGTGGCGATGTGGGGTGGAAAGCGGTCGCGAATATTCAAAAGCTGCTGGCGGTATTCCGGGAAAAAAAATGGCCCGTTCTGTATCCACACGTCGCGCCGAAGAAGGCTACGGATGGTGGACGCCTGGCCGAGAAAGTCCCCGCGATCATGAATATTCCGGCGCATGGATATGAGTTCGTGAAAGAGGTGGCGCCGCGCGAGGGCGATGTGTTGTTGCCCAAAAAACATCCTAGCGCTTTCTTTGGTACGGCATTGGCCAGTCATCTGATCGATCTGCAGGCCGATACCTTGATCGTGACGGGTTGCACGACCAGCGGCTGCGTGCGAGGCAGTGTGGTGGATGCGTTTTCGTTGAATTTCAAAGTGATCGTTCCTGAGGATGCGGTGTATGACCGCAGTCAGGTGTCACATGCCGTGAATCTGTTTGATATGTCTGAAAAGTACGCCGATGTCGGTACGACCGCAGCGGTCATGGAAAAGCTGAACACAATCGGCGGTTGAACCGCCTGCACTCTCCCAAGGGGAATGACATGAGATACGCACGCAGGAAGATCGTTGCAGGACTTGCCTTGACCGCGACATGTTTGGGTTGGGTCGGTATGGGTTGGGCGCAAGCGGCAAGTAAAGAACCATTGAAATTCGGCTTGGCGATGCCGTTGACTGGCTCGCAAGCCCTGTTTGGTGCGGATCAAGCCAAGGCTGCGCAATGGGCTGTGCAGGACATCAATGCCAAGGGCGGCGTGGACGGTCATCCCCTCGAGATGATCTTGCTGGATACTCAGGCTGATCCCAGATTGGGCATCAACGCGGTGAACCGTCTGGTGAATGTAGACAAGGTGCCTGTGTTTGGCACGGCATGGAGCGCCGTTGTCAAAGCCGTCGCGCCGATTGCCAATCGCAGCGAGGTGCTGGCGTTGAGCGTCGGGGCGAATTCGCCGGAGATCGCCAAGCTGGGCGACTATCTTTATACGACCTATCCGCTGGCTGATGTGGATGTGGTCGCGCAGGCTCGCTATGCACGCGAAACGCTTAAAAAAGAACGCGCCGCGGTGCTGTACATTCACAACGATAGCGGGGTCGAGGGCGCGAAAATCTATCGCGATGCCTTTGAATCGCTCGGTGGAAAAGTTGTTGCATACGAGGCCTATGACGCGCAATCGACAGACTATACCGGTGCCTTGCTGAAGGTCAGGACCTCTAATCCGGACATCATCCATATCCAGGGCCTGGTCTCGGATCTGCCGCAGGTGATTGCGCAAATTCGCCAGTTGGGGATCAAACAGCCCATCTCGACGTACTCGGCTGGCTATAACCCCAAAGTCATCCAGCAGTTGGGTGCCGCTGCGGAGGGGTTGATGGTATCTGCTCTTGCGCCGTCTGCGGAACAGAATCCGCGCATTGCCGAGTTTGTCGAGCGTTGGCAGAAAACAGAGGGGCGCATTCCCAATGGCCTGCCTTATACCCAATATCTGTATGACATGCCGTACTTGATCGCCGATCTGTACGGGCATCTGCTCAAAAGCGGCAAGCCGTTGACGGGCGCCAATATGCGGCAAGCGTTGGTGGAGGTCGCGAATTTTGACTTGCCCATGACCGGAAAGCTGCAGGTCAGCGCCGATCATAGAGTGAAGAAGCCCGTTTATCTATTCGAAGTCAAGAACGGTGCGTTCACGCCATTGGCGACTGTCGAGTAAGCGGATAGCAACTGCGTGGATAAAAAAAGGCGGCGCGGGCCGCCTTGCTAGGAGCAGGAATGCTGGACTTCCAGACCTTATTGCAGATTTTCTGGACCGGCCTGGCCAATTCGACCTATGCGGTGCTGCTGGCGGCGGCTTTTGCATTGGTGTTGAAAGTGGTGAAGGTATGGAACTTCGCCCAAGCCGGCATGATGGGGATCGCGTACTACACGATGTATTGGGCCATTCAGAAACTGGGATGGCCAGCCTATGCCGCGCTGGCGCTAGGCGCCGGCGCGGCGATTGTCGCCGCCCTGGCAATGGAGATATTCGGGCTGCAGACTTTTCGACGTCGTCATTCGCCGCCATTGACGTTCTTTATTTTTACTTTGGTGATCTCGGAACTGGTGCAGTATGTGTTGGCGATGATCGCCGGTACGGAGCCGGTGTCGCTCGCCGCGAGCATCATGTCGACGTCTTATATTGTAGGAGGTGTGGTCGTCAGCGAATGGGATTTGAAGGCCATTGCGGCGACAGTGGTTTTGATGTCGATGCTGTTCTTCATCATGAGACGGACTCGCCACGGTCAGTACATGATCGCAGCGGCAGACAATCCGCATCTGAGCCGTCTCTATGGGGTCAATGTGCGTAAGGTCTATGCGTTGACCTTTGTGATAGCCGCTATCTTGATCGCCGCCGGGATGTACTTGTTTGGTACGCGAGCCTCTATGGTGCCCAATACGCCTCTGGAGATGATGTTGTTCGCGGTGATCGCTGCATTGTTGGGCGGCATGGGAAATGTATTCGGTGCTGCGATTGCCGCGGTATTTCTAGGCCTGCTGCGTGCGTTCAGCATTCTGGTCATTCCGTCGGCGTGGCAGAGCTTGATCTTGTACGCGCTGCTTTTCATCACCATTCTGTTTTTCCCGAAGGGAGTGCAGTTGGCAGGCTTGATGCGCAAAAGGCCGGTGGCCAAGTCCACAGCGTCTGGCGCCTGAGACACGGATCGGAGTCATACATGGAATACGTTGCGTCGCTTTTGGTTCTGATCGGGCTGTATATCGTTCTGGCATCCAGCTTTAATCTGATCATCGGTTTCGGCGGGTTGATCAGCATTGCGCATCCGATTTTTTTTGCGTTGGGTGCCTACACAGTCGGGGTGCTGAGCACGCAGTTCGGTTTGCACCCCGTATTGAGCATTGCCGCGGGATTCGTTGTGGCGATGTTGGCCTCGTTCATGTTGTCGTTGCCTTCGTTGCGCATATCAGGAGACTATTTACTGATTACCAGCATCGGATTTCAGCTGGGGTTGTTGGAAATTATCAAGAACCTGGATTTTGTCGGGGGTGCCAGCGGGCTTGGAGGGATTCCCAATATCGTGCAGGAGAATCGCAGCCTGGTGTTTGCGGCCATTGCGTTGGGGATTTCGGTGGTAGTGGTATTGGCCTTGCGAGCGTTGGTGCGCGGCCCATATGGCAGAGCGATTCAAGCGATGCGCGATGATGAGTTGGCATTCCTGGCGTTGGGCCGCAATGCCATGAATATCAAGATCGCCATTTTCGCGGTGGGTTCCGGAATCGCGGGAGTCGCAGGTGGGCTCTACGCCTACTACTACCAATACCTGACGCCGGATCAGTTTCAGATTCTGCAATCGGCCATGATTCTGACGATGGTGGTGGTGGGCGGTATGGGCTCGGTGTATGGGCCGGTGGTTGGGGCTGTGCTGCTGCTCTTGCTGCCCGAGGCGATCACGTTCCTGAATTTGCCATCCGCCATCATGGGGCCGTTGCAAGGGGTGATCTTTACTTCGTTGGTGATTCTGTTCCTGTTCCTGCGGCCACAGGGGTTGGTGCCTGCGAGCAAACGTCTTTCAGCCGAGGGCAGCCATGAGTAATGTGCTCAATTTGAATGGAGTATGCAAGCGCTTCGGTGGCGTGGTGGTGGCGGACCACATCACGCTGGAACTGAAAGCGGGCGAGATCCTGGGTTTGATCGGGCCGAACGGAGCAGGAAAGACCTCACTCTTTAATCTGATTTCCGGAGTGTTTCCGGCCGACAGCGGCTCGATGATGCTGGCAGGAAAATCTTTGTCAGGGTTGCCTTTGTATGCGCGGGCGCGGGCCGGCGTGGCCAGAACATGGCAGCACATGCGCTTGTTTGGTTCGTTGAGCGTTCTGGAGAACCTGTTGGTTGCGCCCACGGATTATCCAGGAGAGTCGTTGTGGCGTTTGCTCACGGCAGGGCCTTCGGTACGGCGTGCCGAGCAGCAGGCGAAAGAGCGTGCCATGCACATCCTGCAGCGGATGAAGCTATCAGCCATGGCCGACACGAACGTCAATGACATCACGTTCGGTCAGCAAAAGCTCGTGGGATTGGCGCGCGCATTGATGAGCCAGGGACCTTTGTTGCTGCTCGATGAGCCGATGGCTGGTGTGGAAGGCGCCGCCTACGAGACGATGCGCGAGATTGTGCGTGAGGAAGCCGCCTCGGGACGGGCGGTGTGTGTGGTGGAACACAACGTCTCGTTCATCAAGGATCTCTGCAATAGCGCCGTATTCATGGCACAGGGCAAGATCCTGGAGCGTGGTGATGTGGCGTCCTTGCTTGAGAGCAAGACATTGGCCGAACTGTACTTCGGCCAATGAGGGCCGCGCTTGGGGATATCGAATGCTGGAATTGAAAGATCTGAACGTGCACTACGGCAAACTGCATGTGCTGCACGACCTGAGTATTCAGGTGCCGGAAGGTCAGCGCGTCGGCATTTTTGGGCACAACGGCGCAGGCAAGACGACGTTGTTGCGTGCCTGCATGGGCGACCTGGAATATATGCAGGGAAATGTGCAATACCGTGGCAACGCGATCCGCGCCAATGAAGTGCATGTGAATGTCAACTATGGCATGGCCTTCGTTCCGCAGGGGCACAATGTATTCCGCGATCTGCAGGTGCAGCAGAATCTGAAGATCGCAGGGATGCGACATGAGCCGGCCGCGCGCAAACAGGCATTTGATGAAGTGTATGCACTGTTTCCATTGCTGGCGGAGCGTAGCGAGCAGGTCGCAGGTTCGTTGAGCGGCGGACAGCAGCAAATGCTGGCGCTCGGTATGGCGCTGATGACGCAACCGTCGATCTTGTTGCTGGATGAACCCACGATTGGCCTGGCACCAGTGATTGTGCGGGATGTGTTGGCCAGCGTCAGCGAAATCAACCGCAGCCGCAAGACAACCATCGTCATTGTCGAGCAGAATGTTCAAGCGACCTTGCAGAACGTTGATCGAGCCATCGTGATCAAGTCCGGCCGGATTATTTACGATGGAAAAAGCGCTGATTTATTGAGTCAGGAGAGCTTGTGGGATCTGTTCTGAATCCAACAGTCACCGATGCACGGCAACAGGCGGCAGACGCGTTTGACGGATGTGTGAGACGTATCGTCGCGACCGAGTGGCGAGATTTATCCGACACGGTGCGCCAACGCGCAGCCATGATCGTTGCGGATAACGTCGCGGCAGCATTCAGCGCGCTAGATGAGCCGCAGGTCGAAAAGTCTCGCAATGCTGTTCTGGCGCGGGAGCAAGGCGGCCCTGCGTCCCTCCTCGCGCCGCAGGGCACGCGCATCAGTGTCCATGCGGCCGCCACGCAGAATGCGTTGGCGATGGGTTGGAACGAATTGGACGAGGGCTATCGCAAGGCGGTGTGCCATGGCGGCTTGTACGTGCTGCCCGCGTTGATGGCCGTTGCCGAACAAGAGCGAGCGCCCGCGCAGGATGTGTTGCGGGCGTTGATACTGGGGTATGAGCTGGTGACGCGCGTCGCGCGAGCATGGAGCTTTGTGCCGATGCGCATTCACCCGCACGCGTTGCTGGCGCCGGTCGGGGCTGCAGCGGGTATTGCCATACTGCGGCGCTTGCCTGCCGACGACGTGCTCAGCGCGGTAGCAGGCGCCTGCACTATGGGAATGGTCGGGCCTTTCAATCAGGCGCTACAGGGTGTGTTGGTGAGAAATACTTGGGCGGCACACGGGGCTGCCATGGGTGTCCTGGCGGTGGAGCAGGCCCAGGCCGGCATTGGCGGATGGGCGTCGACGCCATATGACGTCTACGTTACCGCGTTGGGCGGCAGCACAAATGTGCCGGCTCTGACGGATGAGGATGAATGGGCGGTAGCGTCCGGCTACCAAAAGATCAACGCCTGCTGTCAGTATGCGCACTCGGCGGTCGAGGCAGTGCAAGCGCTGCTGGAGCGTGATGTCTCGTTGTTGGGCGGGGAGCAGATCAGCGAGATTCGGGTGCATGCACATCCCTTGGCTTATCCGCTGGATAACCGTTCGCCCAGCACGACATTGGGGGCCAAATTTTCTGTGCCGCATGCCGTGGCTGCGGCGTTGGTGCATGGACATGGCGGGGCACAGGCCTTTGACAATGCATCGTTGTCTGATCCTCGCGTTGCGCGGTTGCGTAGCAAGGTGGTCCTGGAGCCGTTTGCGGATGTACGGCCCTGGCCACTGGATCGCCCAGCGACCGTGACCCTGACGACGCCTGATGGGCAAGTGACGGAAACATGCTGGAGCGCGCGCGGAGGTCCAGACCGTCCGTTGGCACAACAGGATGTCTGGGAAAAAATCCGCTCGCTATGTGATCGCCACACGCCCCAGGCGATGTCGACGCTGCAAGCGTTGGTGAGTCAGGCCGGTGGGGCTGCTAGCGCGTCCGCAGGCATGCTGGATTTGCAGTGTTCATGGAACGATTGGATGCGGGCTTTGACGGCAGCGTAGCTGCGGCCCTCTGATTCGCGTTGCACACGCGGCGCACACAGGCGGGCGCGTATCGATAAGCCGTACCGGTGATGACCGAAAATTTAGAGGAAGAACCAGGTGATTCACGCTGTCATTGAAAAATCTCATCCCGGTCTGGAATGGGATATGGAAGTCGATGTATTGGTGGTCGGTGCCGGTGGATGCGGCTTGGCGGCGGCCATCGCCGCGCATGACGCAGGCGCGAGCGTGGCCATTCTGGAAAAACGTGAAAGGCCGGGTGGCAATTCGTCGTTGAGTACGGGCTCGGTGCCAGGAGCTGGAAGCCGTTTTCAGCGAGACGCGGGAATCGAGGATTCAGCCGAACGCATGGTGGCCGATCTGGAACGCACCGCTGGCCATAGCGAGTTGCCCGCGTTGACGCGCCGCATGGCCGGTATTTCCGCCGGCCTGTGCGAATGGCTGGTGGATGTGGTCGGCGCGCGTATGGCGTTGATCACGGATTATTGCCATGTCGGTCATTCTGTTCCGCGTTTGCATGCGCCGGTGTCGCGTCGAGGGCAAGATCTGGTGGACGATCTGTTGGCCGCGGTGTCAAAGCGCGATATTCCGCTGGCGGTGAATAATGCGGTGTCCACGTTGTATGTAGACGAGTCCGGCGCCGTGGTGGGCGCCGCGGTGACGGGACCAGGCATCGAAGCATCGAAAATCGCTGCACGCAATGTGATCCTGGCGACGAACGGCTTTGCCGCCAATCGTGATCTGGTCAAGAAATACTGCACTGAGATTGCGGGCGCCGAGTATTTCGGTGCATTGGGCAGCGAAGGCGAGGCCATGATCTGGGGGGAACAGTTGAACGCCAAGTTGGCGAACATGCGGGCCTACCAAGGGTATGCGGCGGTCGCGTATCCGCATGGGTCGCTATTGTCGTGGACGACGATTGAAAAGGGCGGCATTCTTGTGAATGCGGCGGGTGAGCGTTTCGGCAATGAGGATTTAGGGTACTCAGGCTATGCAAAACGCGTACTCGCGCAAGCGGGGCCCGTCTACGCGATCTTTGACGACCGCATCAAAGCGTTGGCCAGCAAAGAAGAAGAATTTCAAGAGCTGGTGGACCATCATGGGGTCAAAGGCAGCGACACTGTGCGAGGTCTGGCTGCGGTTTTCAACCTGCCTGAGGCCGCGCTGACTCGCACTCTGAACGACTACAACCGGGCTGCAGAAAATCAGCAGGAGAGTCGTGCTAAAGACCCACAGGGACGCTGTCATTTCGGTATGGCGCCGCTGACAGGAAAGCTCTGGATTTGCCGAGTGACACCCGGTTTGTTTCATACGCAAGGCGGCTTGGCTGTAGACGACATGGGCCGCGTACTGCGCGCAGACGGTTCGATTATCCCAGGGTTGTATGCCGGCGGCGGTGCCGCTGCCGGGATCAGCGGCAGCGTAGGCGCCGAGGGCTATTGTTCGGGAAATGGCTTGTTGACCGCGATCGGCCTGGGTTATCTGGCTGGGCGTAGCGCGGCAGGGGTCTCTGCATGAGTATCGCAACGAATACGGCCGCTTGGCGTATGGCGCAATTTGCGCGTCAGCTGACCTTGGAGGCTATTCCCCTTGATGTGCAGATGCTGGGGCGCTTGCATATAGCAGATGCAATCGGTGTGGGGTTGGCGGCATCGCATGTGCCCTCGCACCGCGCGTTCATGACAAAGCTGTTGACACAGTGCCCGCAGGGCGGAAAGTCAACAGTACTCGGAGCCACGGACACTGTATTTCCCGATACGGCGGCGTTGGTCAACGGTACGTCCATTCATTCGCTCGAATATGACGATACGCACATGCGTTCCATCGTGCATGGCAGTGCAGTGATTGTGCCGCCCATTCTGGCTGTGGCGCAGGAGCAAGGGCTGCCGCTGTCCGAGGTGTTGCGTTTGACTGTCGTCGGATGGGAATTGCTTGTCCGCGTCGGACAAGCGGCGGCAGGCGCATTTCAGCGCAGAGGGTTCCAGGTCACGTCGGTAGGCGGCGCTGTCGTCGCCGCGACATTGGCGGCAGCCGCTCGCGGAGCCGACGTACAGACCATTGCGCGTGCGGCAGGCATAGCAGGCAGCCAAGCCAGCGGTATCTTTGAGTTCTTGAGCGACGGGTCGAACGTCAAGGCTTTGCATCCGGGGTGGGCCGCTCATGCTGGAGTGTGGGCAGCCAATCTGGCTATGTCGGGGATGACAGGGCCGGCATCTGTGTTGGAGGGAAAACACGGGATATATGCAGCCTATGCAGACGATCGCTCTGCCGGTGACCGTTTGTCGAATGAGCTGGATAGCCTGGAGAAAGTTTGGGTGTTGCGTGAGGCGGCATTCAAATTCTATCCCTGCTGCCACTACATCCATCCTTATCTCGAGGCTGCAGGTCAGTTGCGTGAGCAGGCTGCAGGGACGGGGCAGCGCATCGTCGGTGCGCATTGCCTGGTGGCTGCCGGTGCAGGACTGGTGATCGCGCAGCCCTGGGAAAGGAAACAAGCGCCACGCGATACCAATGATGCGAAATACAGCCTGCCTTATTGTGTGGCGTTGGTGTTATTGAATCTGCCCGTCAATGTTAAAGCCATGACGACGGGACCGTTGAATGAGCAAGCGCTGAAATTGGCTGCACACATCAGTGCTGAACCTTGGGACGAGAGCGGCTTTCCCGAGCGTTTCGGTGCGGATTTGTCCGTCACCTTGGAGAACGGTGCGATCTTGCGCGCGAATGTTCCTCAGGTGATCGGCAGTGCAGAACGGCCTGCATCGGTTGAACAGGTGCAAGCAAAGTTCTTGAATAATGCGGGGTCGGCTATGCCGATGTCGCAGGCTCAGATATTGTGGGATGCTTTGTTGAATGACGAAGCCTTGCCTGTCTTGGTCTCGTCTTGAGTGCTTCTAGGGCGGGAATGTGGCCCGCCCCATGAAAGTGTTGCGTTACTCGACTGATGCGCCTGAAGCCTCTACGAGCGTTTTCCAGCGTCCTACGTCTTGCTCGACGTATTGTTGAAACTCGGCATGTTCGTTGCCAATCGGGTCGGCGCCCATCCCTTTCAATTTGGTTTGCACAGCGGGCGTGGCGACGCTTTCGGCAATGGCCTTGGACAAACGTTCTACCGTTTCGGGTGGTGTATTTGCACGGACGAATAGCCCGAACCAGGACCGTGCCTGCATGTCGGCGAACTGCGTTTCGGCAAAAGCAGGCACGTTCGGCAGGGCCGCATGCCGATCCTGGCCGGTGACAGCGATGGGGATAAGACGGCCTCCCTGGACTTGGGAGAGGACCTCCGGCAGGTTGGCGAACATGAATTGCACCTGGCCTCCGATGAGGTCATTCAGTGCCGGCGCACCGCCTTTGTACGGTACGTGGGTGGTCTGCCCGTGCGAAAGCGAGTTGAATTGCGCGCCGGCTAAATGGGCCGCTGTGCCAGTCCCCCCTGATGCGTACGCCATATGATTCCCGTTGTCTCGAATATAGGCGGATAGCTCTGCCGCCGTACGGGCGGGGACTTGGGGATTGACGACGAGGAGCAAGGGCACCGATGCGAGGTTGGACAGGCCGGTGAAATCCTTGGTCAGGCTGTAGTCGAGTTTGCGGTACAGCGTGGCGTTGATGGCGTGGCTGGATGTCGCCATGAGCAGGGTGTAGCCATCGGCGTCGGCACGTGCGGCGGTTGCGGCGCCAATATTGCCGTTTGCTCCTGCCCGGTTTTCTACGATAACGGGCTGGCCTAATTTACCGGCCATGGCTTGGGCGACCGTGCGGGCGATGACGTCGGTGGCGCCGCCTGCTGCAAAGGGCACGATGATCGTGACAGGGCGTTCGGGAAAGGCCGCAGTGGCGAAGCCGCACGCCAAAGCGAGGGGGGCGCACAGCAGAGATCGCCATAGGCGTGTACGGAGCTTGGACATGGAATGTCTCCTGAGTTATCGGTTTGCTGAAACTGTACGCAGAGACTGGGCACAACCGTCAGGACATATACGCGCTTGAGTTGTACTTTTTGGCGCAATGAAGGTATTTGGCCACTTCGTTACCGACGTGCTGTGCGGGAGTGGCGCTGAGCAGCGTTCAGGTGCGCAGGCTGAGATCGACTTTGCGGAATTCGCCGGGCGTCATGGCTGTGTGCTTCTTGAAAAATCGCGTGAAATAGGCGGGGTCTTCGAAATTGAGCTGAAACGCAATATCGGCAATGCCTGATTCGGTATTGCTGAGCAGCCGCTTGGCTTCCAGCAGCACACGGTCCTGAATCAGCTGGCTGGCCGTGCGCCCTGTAGCGCGTTTAGTGGCTTCGTTGAGCTGCCGGGCGCTGACGCAGAGCGCGCTGGCATATTGCTGAATGCTGCTGTACGCCAGATATTGCGTTTCGATCAATAAGGCGAAGCGCTTTACCAGCGGGTAGCTAGGGCCGGCAGTACGTGTACGTTCATCGATCGGATACACGCGGCGCAGTTGGGTCAACAGGATCAACAGGTAGGACCGTATGACGTCGTAGCGGCCGAGCTGCCGGCCTTGTTGTTCCTGTGCCATCGCCTGCAACAGGGGCAGCATGTCGTCGTGTTGATCGCGTGTGAGATAGAGTACCGGGTTGCCGTTGGTGGGGTGGAAAAACGGGAACTTGGCGATATCGTCCGCTCGCGGAAACATGTGTGTGAAGAAGGCTGTGCTGATATTCATCACATAGCCTTGCGGTGCAACCGATGATGTCCAGGCGTGTAGCTGCCCCGGGCTCAAGAAGAACACGGCGCCGTCGCGCACCTCCAGGTGTTGAAAGTCCAGCATGTGCGTGCCCTGCGCCCGGGACATCCAGAGGATATGGTAGTAGGCGTGGCGATGCGGAAACCCCCGCGGAATGCCTGGCTGATCCTGTAGCCGCGCCAAATCGAAATAAAACGATCCCTCGCCTGCGAAATCCGTGGATTCGAAGGTGGGGAAATCCGAGGGCGAGACGATCGCGCCTGTCTCAGCAACCGTTTTCATGGTGGGCGGTTCAAGCGAATTCAATAAGCAAGGTACAGAGTAAAAACTGTACACCAAGGAGGATTGTCTCGGAGGGGGGGCTCATGGGCATCCAGCGCGTAGAGATGGCGGACATCCTGTAGCCATTGGCGACCGTTATTTCCAGGCCGTGCGACATTCGCGAGTCGAGGACGGAACTCGCCGTGTCGAATCGTTACTCATGCGGGTATTTGCAATGATTTCAACGAGATGTTGCGCGATTCGGCTCGTGTGACACACTTTTACGGCCGGTATTCATGATGATTGCTAATTCTTTTGTCGCTGCCACCGATTCCGTCTCTGATCTGCTTGCTCGAGCGGGCGCCGGGATGATCCCTGATGACAATGCCGAGATGGAGCGCGTCCAGGCGCATCTCATGGTGTGCGTCTACGCCAAGGATGCGCCCGGCGTCAGAGCCATATTTGCGAGGAATGATATCAATAAAGTGATCAGCAGCCTGAGAGCACCGAGATATTTCCCGGTACATGCGGCTGCGGTCTCTGACAGTGACGCGGTATTGAGCGCTTTCGTCGATGTTCTCCCCACAGAGGGCTTGGACGTCCGGGACGAAAATGGACTGACGCCATTGATGTGCGCCGCACGGCACGGCCATGTCGCGGCTATCCATACGCTATTGGCAGGAAAAGCGTCCGTGGACGCGACGGATCCATCGGGCTACAGCGCACTGATGTGGGCAGCCATGTCCGGATATGTCGATGCGGTTAAGGTTTTGCTGGGGTACGAGGTGTACGCAGATGACGGCGCCCAGCCCCTGGGCATCGATAGACAGGACAATATCGGCGATACCGCGCTCATGCTGGCGATTCGTGCGGGGCACTACGACGTCGTAGAGGCGCTGGTCGCTCGCGGGGCAACCATCAACATTGCCAATGCTGACGGAGAGCGAGCGCTGAGCGTGGCCGTATCACTAGGGCGGCGGCGCGCGATCAGGCTCTTGTGTGAACAAAGGGACATCGATCTCAATGCCGTAGACCGCATGGGCCTGACGGTCATGATGCGGGCTGCGGATTATGCGGACCGGACGTACGACTCGTCGATTTTGAATCTCTTGATCGGACAGAACGCGAGGACCGATTTGAAAGATCGCGACGGATGTTGCGTGCTGCTGCGGGCGGCAAAGGGGCAGTCGGATATTGCCATCGAACATCTGATTGCAGGCGGAGCAGATATCCATGCGACGGATTCAAAAGGATGCACTGCTGTGGCGCTCGCTGCGAAGCACAATAATCTGTATGGGTTGAGATTCCTGCTCAAGCAACGCGGTGTGCGGATCGATATGCGAGACCACAGCGGACGCACGCCCTTGTTCCATGCTGTCGAGGCTGAAAACTACGACATGGTCAACGAGTTGATCCTGCATGGCGCAGATAGCCGCTTGTCCTACACCGTCATCGACGGCACAGTGCTGACGCTGGCACAGCGCCGCGGGGATAGGCGCATGGTGAAGCTCCTGCTGGACAACGGCGCCGGCAATGACGTCAGCGATATCGCTACGCTGGTCGGATAGGCCAACCAAGAAGAGGAAGGCGGTTCGGCAGTCGTTCGCTATACGAGGTCAGGTCAACTCATACGAATATGAGTTGACCTTTGGTGTTACGTTACTCAAGCCGATTTAGGCGCCTTCAATGCCGCGTGGTAGTACGCCACGTAGGTATCGAAATCGACGGTGTCGCTTTGTTCGAGATGTGCTTGTTCAGCATGTGATTGCCGTGCCGCCTCGGCATACGTCGCGGCGACGTCGGCGGGCAACGGCTGCGCACGCAGCGTGTCTGCGTGTTGGCGGCTGAGTCGCAGCGAATAATCGTGGAATGACAAGCCACTGTCGCGTAGGTCGCTGAGCAGGCGTGCGGAGGGCGTCTCGTCGGCATGGTCGAGCTTGTCTCGTTGAGCCTGCAGCGCGCGTGCATAGGCGTCCCCACCCAAGGCCTGGTCGTAGAGCGCCGCGTAGGGTGCGATCTGGTCCAGCAATTCATGGCCCCAGACGGGCAGCTCGATGGCGACGCCGTCACGATCTAGTCGCAAGCCGGGCTTGCGGCCCTCTTTGACTACGGTGGAAAAATTGTCTGCGCTGCGTTGGCAGTAGCCGTTTTGCGGGAAATAAGGGCTGTCCGATGCGGCACAGAACAACAAGAATGCGTCCATGAAGCGCGCCGTGTCCGCGGCGATGCCCACAGGCTGGGCGGGATCGATATCGAGGCAGCGCACTTCTACGTATTGCACGCCGCGTTCGGCCAGCGCGGTGATAGGCCGTTCGCAGCGGCCGGTGGCGCGCTTGGGTCGAATGCTGGAGTAGTACTCGTTTTCGATCTGCAGCACATTGGTGTTGAGCTGGATCCATTCGCCGTTGCGATGCGTTCCGATGGCTTGGTACTCGGGCCAAGGTTGGGACACGGCCTCGTACAGGCGGCCCAGAAAGGTATCGAGATCGTTGTAGCAGAGCTTGAGCTGCGATTGAGCTTTGTTCTGATAGCCCAGATCGCTCATTCGCAGGCTGGTAGCGTAGGGCAGATATAGCGTGTCGTTGCCCAGCGACTGCAACTGCTGGACATCGTCGCCCATGAATTGGCGCGACAGGGCGGGGGCGGCGCCAAACAGGTACATCAGCAGCCACGAGTAGCGCGTGAAGTTGCGGATCAGGCCGATGTAGCCGCGCGAGCGTTGCTCTTGCGGGTCAGGCGTGCCGGGATCCAGAATGCCCCATAGTGCATCGGGCAAGGAAAAGTTGTAATGCACGCCGGCGATGCACTGCATGGCCTTGCCGTAGCGTTCGGCAAGGCCGCGGCGATAGACGTGCTTGAGCATACCGGTGTTGGACTGGCCATACCAGGCGATGGGAATGTCGGCCTCGGCGGGCAGCGCCGCTGGCATGGACTGATTCCAGATGAGCTCGCCATCCAGCACGCTATAGACAAATCGATGGGTGTTTTCCAGCTCGGTCAGCAGAGTGTCGACACGATCGTGCGTGCCGGTGATGAGTTCGAGCAGGGCCTCGGAATAATCGGTCGTGACGTGTTCGTTGGTCAGCGCGGCGCCCAGCCCGGCCGGATGAGCGGTGTGGGACAGGCGGCCCTGGGTGTCGACGCGTAACCCTTCTTTTTCGATGCCGCGCAGAGTCTGGGCAAGCAGGGCGGTATGGGCCTGTAGGCGGGCCAAGCGGCTGGCAGTGGTATCGGTCACAGTCATATGAATATTCGGATATTGAGGCCGGATTTTACGAGGTGTGGGCGATTCATGCCGAGGTAACCTCTCTGAGAGCCAGGGATCGGTGACAATTCATCCATGTCATTATGCGTGATGGAGGGCATAACATCATGATTTTTCGATTGTTTTATCGGCGGGAGCGGCGTGCCACAGCGTTGCGGCTGTGTTGTGCGGTGCTGTTGCTGGCGGGCGGGTGCACCCCGAGTTACAACTGGCGTGAAATGGTGGTGGCCGACGGCCATGTGCAGGCGGCTTTTCCGGCCAAGGTCGAGACGGAGACGCGGACGATTTCTCTCGGGGGGCAGGCCTTGGCGTTTACGCTGACTACGGCGCAGGTCGATCAGGCGATGTTTGCGGTGGGGTCTGCGCCGTTGCCCGAGTCGATTGCAAAGGATCGGGCTGCGCGGGAGGCATTGGGACAGGCGTTGATGCGGTCGCTGTATGTGAACATGGGGGCTCCTGTGCCGTCGCCGCTGCCGAATTTTGGGGACGAGATTGTGGCAAAGGGCCGTGCGGGCCAGCAGCCGGCGTGGTTGATGGGCCGGGTATGGGTGACCGACACGATGTTGATTGATGCAGTGGCTGCAGGGACAGAGCAGAGTTTGCCTGTGGGTCCGGCCCAGGAGTTTGTTCGGGCGGTGAAGCTGAAGTAGGCGCGTCTGTACGCGGAGGGTCAGGCATTCGGCGCAAGGAGGATGCAGCCCGCGTGATTGGGACGGGTCTGTCTGGGCGCATGGGCTGAGGCTCGGTTACCAGTACAGGCAGCAGGCGTTGTCTGACGGCGATGGCGATCGCGGCGCCCCGGTTGTTGACGCCGAGCTTATGGCAGGCATTGCCGATGTGGAAGTTCACGGTGCGCTCGGTGACCCCCAGGATGAGACCGGTTTCCCAACTGGTTTTGCCCAGCGATGACCAGTGCAGGCACGCGACTTCGCGGTCGGAAAGATGACGTCCTTGCATAACATGTGCGGTGGCGCAGAGCAGCCGAAATGGTGAATTGCGGAAGAGGTCGCGCGATTTTCCATGTGATGCGTGCGATTTATGGACAAGACGGGATCTGCAGTGAGTTATCGGACTTATCCGACTGAGTATCGGATCATTCTTGCGAGGGCGGCCGGGAATGTCCGGGGTGTGCCAGCGGCTGGGCTGTTGCCGTGCGACCAGCGGTGACCCGGCCTGAGAGTGCTAGAATCTCTGCTTCAAACCGGCGCCGATTTGCCTGATCCGCTTGCGGGCGCCTCTATAAATCCAGCTAAAGAGGTCCGTATGACCGCTCCTGCCTTGCATTCCGCCGAGGGGATTGCCCCCGGTTCTATTCAGTCTTCCGCTGAGCCCGCGCCTGGTTCGGTGGGCATGGTGACTCCGCAATTCATCCGTTTTGACGAGCCGCTGCCATTAGCCAGCGGTCAATCGCTGCCGTCCTATGAACTGGCGGTTGAGACCTATGGCACGTTAAATGCGCAACGCACCAATGCAGTGTTGGTGTGCCACGCCTTGAACGCTTCGCATCACGTGGCGGGCGTCGCTCACGACAATCCCAAGGATGTCGGCTGGTGGGACAACATGGTCGGGCCCGGCAAGCCGCTGGATACGAACGTGTATTTTGTGATCGGGGTGAATAATCTCGGCTCGTGTTTCGGGTCCACTGGGCCCGCCAGTATCAATCCCGAGACAGGGCAGCCCTGGGGGGCGGCATTTCCCGTGCTGACGGTCGAGGATTGGGTCCATGCCCAAGCCCGTTTGGCAGATTATTTCGGGATCGAGCGTTTTGCTGCGGTGATGGGTGGGTCTCTAGGGGGAATGCAGGCGCTCAGTTGGGCGATTACTTGCCCCGAACGCGTCGCGCATTGCATCGTGGTGGCCAGTACGCCGCGCTTGTCCGCCCAGAATATCGGCTTTAACGAGGTGGCGCGGCGCGCCATTATCACGGACCCGGATTTCCATGGTGGCGATTATTACGCCCAGCATACGGTACCGCGGCGCGGGCTGTCTGTTGCGCGGATGATAGGGCATATTACCTATTTGTCGGATGACGACATGGCCGAGAAATTCGGCCGGACCCAGCGTGAGCCGGCCGAGGGCGGTGCGTATCGCTATGGCTATGACGTTGAGTTCGAGGTCGAGTCGTATTTGCGGTATCAGGGCGAAAAGTTCTCTCGCTATTTCGACGCGAATACCTATTTGCTGATTACGCGTGCGTTGGATTATTTTGATCCGGCCCGTAATACGGGCGGTGATTTGGCGCGTGCCTTGGCGCCGGCGACGGCGGATTTTTTGTTGGTGTCGTTTTCTACGGATTGGCGTTTTCCGCCAGAGCGTTCGCGCGAAATTGTGCGCGCGTTGCTCAAAAATGGCAGCCCCGTTACGTATGCCGAGATCGACGCGCCGCATGGACACGATGCGTTTTTGCTGGACGATTCGCGCTACCACGCAGTCGTGCGAGGGTATTACGAGCGTATTGCGCGTGAGTTGGGATTAGGGGTGACTACGCCGGACGACAATGCTGCGCTGCCGCTACACGCGTCGTCTTCCACAGAGGGTGCATCCCAGTCCCGAAGGACTACAGAGGAGCCAGCATGAGTCCCGTGTCGGTAAAACCTGGCCGTATACAGGGCATGCGCCCTGATCTGGTCCGGATCGCCAGTTGGATCGAGCCGGGCAGCCGGGTCCTGGATCTGGGGTGTGGCGATGGGGCGTTGCTCGCGTATCTGCGTGACGAGCGTAGGGTGCGAGGAGCAGGCGTCGAAATTGACGATCAGCATGTGATCGCCTGCGTGCAACGAGGCGTCGAGGTCATTCAGCAGAACCTCGAAGATGGCCTGGCGCTGTTCGACGATAAGCAGTTCGATACGGTGGTGCTGTCGCAGACGCTGCAATCCATGCATCGCACCGAACATATTCTGCGCGAGATGGCGCGCGTGGCGCGCTATGGCATCGTGTCGTTTCCGAATTTTGGCTACTGGCCGCATGGGTGGTCGATTTTGCGGGGGCGTATGCCGGTGACGGGGCAGATGCCTTATCAGTGGTACAACACGCCGAATATCCATTTGTGTACCTTGCGCGACTTTGAGCGGCTGGCCACGGATTTGAATTTGCGGATTCTGGAGCGCGCGACGTTTCACGAGGGGCGCGAAATCAACGTGTTGCCGGGTTGGCGCAGTACGTTGGCGGTTTATCGGTACGCGGCGGACTGACGCGCCGCGTGCGCGAGGCGGCTGGCGCCGGGAAGCGCGGCGCGGACGCTGGGCTGGCCGCGACGTTACTGCCATTGGTTAATATGCCGGGTATCCGGCGTTTTCAGCGCCATTGTTGTCAGGAGAGCCTCTATTACTGTCGCATCCCATGTTTATTTCAGCCGGCGGGTCGCGCCGTTACTGGTGTTGGGGTTTGCCAGCGGTTTGCCGATCGCGCTGACTGGCGGCACCTTGCAGGCGTGGGCCACAGTGGAGCAGGTCTCGCTCGAGCAAATCGGTTTTTTGACCCTGGTGGGGTCGGCCTACACGCTCAAGTTTCTGTGGGCGCCGCTGATGGATCGCTATGTGCCACCGATTTTGGGGCGCCGGCGCGGGTGGATGCTGGTTACGCAGTTGCTGCTGGCGATCACCATCATGGCCATGGGGATGTTGTCGCCCAAGTCGGCGTTGTTGCCGTTGGCGTTGCTGGCTGTGATGGTGGCGTTTCTGTCGGCCACGCAGGATATTGTTTTTGACGCCTATAGCACCGACGTGCTGCGTCGAGACGAGCGGGGGGCTGGGGTTGCGATCAAGGTGCTGGGGTATCGGCTGGCGATGGTCGTGTCAGGCGGGCTGGCTTTGATCCTGGCGGACCAATGGCTGGGTTGGGGACCGATGTACGTCCTGATGGGGGTGTTGATGCTGCTGTGTTCTGCGGCTACCCTCTGGGCGCCCGAGCCTGAGCAGCCTGCCAGCGCACCGCGCTCGTTGGGTGTGGCGGTGGTCGAGCCTTTTCGCGAGTTTTTTTCGCGGCGCGGGGCTTATACGGTCTTGACGCTGATTGTGCTGTACAAGCTGGGCGATGCTTTTGCTGGAGCGCTGTCTACGACGTTTTTGATACGCGGCGCCGGGTTTGATCCCACCGAGGTGGGGACGGTGAACAAAGTGCTGGGGCTGCTCGCGACGATCGTGGGGGCGTTGGCCGGCGGTTCGTTGATGGCGCGGTGGGGCTTGTATCGCTCGCTGATGGCGTTTGGCATTTTGCAGGCGATCTCCAATCTGGGTTATTGGGTGATTGCGGTCAGTCCAAAGAGTCTCTGGCTGATGGCCACGGCCATCGGGGTGGAGAACTTGTGCGGCGGCCTGGGAACGGCATCTTTCGTCGCATTGTTGATGGCGTTGTGCCAGCAACGGTTTTCCGCGACGCAGTTTGCGTTGTTGTCGGCGTTGTCGGCGGTAGGACGGATTTATCTAGCGGGTCCGTTGACGCCGCCGTTGGTGCACTGGCTGGGTTGGCCCGGATTTTTCTTGTTGACGGTGGCGATTGCATTGCCAGGGTTAGTGTTGCTGTGGCGCCAACGCCGGGTGATCGACGCGTTGGAGTCACCCGCCTGACGGGCTGATTGCTGGGTGTGGCCCGGCTGGCTGCGCAATCATCGCGCGGATGCGCGGGGCTTTATTCGTGGGGTGCGTGAGGTAACCATGCCTGTTGAGACGTCTACCGTGTTGTTGCATACCTTGTATCTGGTCGCGATCGTGGCCGAGGCCATGACGGCGGCGCTGGCAGCCGGACGTCGCGATATGGATTGGATGGGTGTGTGCATCATCGCGTGCGTGACGGCACTGGGTGGTGGGTCGTTGCGCGATGTGCTGTTGGGACACTATCCGCTGACGTGGGTCGCGCATCCCGAGTATTTGGCGATGACAGCCGGTGCGGCATTGGTGACGGCGTTCATTGCGCCGCTGATGCGGCGGCTGCGTCGATTATTTCTGTGGCTGGATGCTGTGGGGCTCGTGGCGTTTACGGTCATTGGCTGCCAGGTCGCGCAGCAGATGGAAATGTCGACCAGCGTGGTGTTGATCAGCGGCATGATCACGGGCTGCGCGGGTGGGGTGTTGCGCGATGTGCTGTGCAACGATGTGCCGCTGTTGTTCCGTAAAGAGCTGTATGCCAGCGTGTCGATTGTGACTGGGGCGCTTTATGTGGGTTTGCTGAAACTGGACTGGGCGCTCGGTGCGGCGGTGCCGGTGGCGTTGCTGGCGGGGTTGACGTTCCGGTTGTTGGCGTTGAGGTTCAACTGGCAAATGCCGCGTTTTGTGTATCGTGATGATTGGCATTGACGCGGGGCATCAACGGGGCAAATCCTGCTAGGTGGATCGATCCCCATTGGCGATGTTTTGCCAATGGGGATGCGCAGCGTTGCGCACTACTTTATACGGTTTACGCGTGTCGCGTGAATGTCGGATTTTCCCATTTGTTCAATGCGGCCAACTGACGATAGTCGTCGTGAAGCAGCTGCACTTGCTCTTCGCAAACAATCGTCATGTCGTCCAGATATGCCTCTACCTCTGCAAGAGACATACCAGTGAAATCCGATGTTTCCGCGGGCGTTTGTTCTTGTTCCGTCGCCAGTTTTTTTCGCTGATTCCTGACAATGTCCAATGCCGTAGTTTGATCGGGCTTGAACAGGGATTCGTCAGATTGGTTCAAAAAGCGTACCGTCAAGACGTTGGTGCCGCTTTTGTCGATCTTGGCCTCGAACTCTATTTGGTTCGCGCCTCCAGGGAAGGTGCGGCTATAGTCGGCAATGGTCATGCGTCCAATACCGGCATCGATCAGTTTCGCCGAGAGGCCTATGTCGGTAGTATCAGAGAAATTGGCGCGGGCCGTGGGGGCGCTTGCCAAGAAGCTGTAGAGTTTACGCTCCGGGTCCGCAATGGTGTAAGTGCCGTCCTGGCCTTTCGATAAAGCGGGGGCCGTGGCTGCAGCAGATGGATTTCGAGCATTTGAAATGACCTGCGCATCGATATATCGGGCGATCGACCTCACCGTCGTCAAATTGCTAGGCAGGGCATGCTTGGTTTCATATGCGCCGAATCTTGCCGTGCAGTTGACAGCGCCAAAATTCGGGCCCGATGAGAGAATCGCACGAGTGAGATGTTCGCCGAGTGCGAGATCGGCCCGCAAAGCAGTGTCCGTCACTTTTGTCGGGGTGCCGCTCTTTTCCAGGTTCTGGAGCGCGGTCACGTCAGCGTCAGCAATGAGAGTGCTGTTCTTGATGGTGGATAAGTCCCGGAGCTTGGTTCCGTACGAAATTTTAAACGCCTCTTCGGCATTTTGTTCTGCTTTGGCATGAGCAGCCGCTTCGCTTGCATGAAGCGTGAACAACATTCGTTCGCTCAGGGCATTGAACCCTTGGATGAGCGAGGCAATAAAGTTATAGAGCGCATCACGCGTTTGTGCGAGCTGTGTGAGAGCGGCGCTACGCGTCGGGTCGTCGCGGTGAGCTACTGATACGGGCATACCATTTTCTAGTTCGCAGGCCATTACGATACGTGCTCGTGCTTTTACGGCCCCTATTATCTGCCGTTCCAGCGCGCCGCAGTGGTCATAGCGCTGCGAAATAGTCGCCATAATACGTTGTTGCATTGCCCAGCGATGTTTCTCTTGGCCGATGATGGCGTCCAACTCATTGAGGTCATCTTGGATCCCGGGTATTCGGGCGTTGATCACGTTTTGTACGCCACGGCTCTCAGCGCGCTCTGGAAACTGGCGCATCTCTGTCAGAGCGAGGATGGCTCCACCGCTCAATGCAGCGGCACCGAAACCTACTCCCAATATGCCAGTCGCACCTACGCCTCCGATGGCCACGCCGGATGCGACGCCTACCGTCGTATCGAGAATTGCGGTGACGGCTCCTCGCGCACGCGCCGAGAAGTTTTGGAGAGAGTCCCACGTAGAGAGCTGGACCGGATCAATGCGGCCTGCGTCGAGAGTCGATAGCTTGAAGCCGCTTTCTCTGCAAATACTCTCATCCGTACGTCGCAGCTTTTCCTCGATTTGGCAAGCCAACTCTGCGGCGCGTTCTATACGCTGAGCCGGGGTGAGTTCTCTGACTGGCGCACTATTTCCCATCCACCCTTGGATCGTACCAGTCGCTGCGTTATACAGTCCAGCCGCGGGCGCAGTGAATGCGGACTGCCAGGAGCGGGACGACTCTGCAGTGATTTGAGTCGGCTCGGTTTGGCTCTCGGCACCGAACATCTCTAACGTGCCGTAGGAGTCGATATCAGTCTCTACCCAGCTATTTAATAGGGACTTCTCTTTAATCTCTACCCAGCTATCCAATAGCGACTGTTCTGCATTGTCGGCCACCGCGGTTGCGCACATTTTGACGGGTGAATCGTCCTCCTGGATATCAAGACTATCAGGTTTTGGACGCAACGTATTGGCAGAGTTTTGGTCCTTTTCTGATGCCTTGAGTGGCACGTAGTTATCGAAGATCCTAAAGGGCTTTAAAGCAGTAACGACAGTCATAATATGGGTCCCAGAGTTAGGGCGACAGATGGTTAAGGGCTCGGAATTTTTGAGCACTGTTGATATTAGTGATTGGCTGTCAATAACCGCCGCTTTTCTGCCGGAGACTGTATTTCCGGACCAATTTCCCTGGCGCCGCTGCCTTCTTTGGCTAAAGAAATGCTAGCGCGTACCGCGGAGCGAGAAGGCGGCTCAGTATATCCACGACGTCTGCGGCGGGTAACCGTTGTGCCGGCTCCGTGGCGAGCTCCGCTCGGGTGAACACATCGACGATAGTCAGCACGCGCTGGCGCGTGCCCTTGTGACGGGCATTCGTCAGCTCAGTCCGATTTTGCGTGGGTTTTGGTTGCTACGGCCGGGAAATGAGGCGCTGACTAGCATATTGGTTTTGAATTAGTGCGTAGCCGTCTCTTGGCTGATGGATTCGACCCGCACGGCTGTTTTTCCAACAGTGAGGTTTCAAAGAAATGACCAAAATTTGCGATCCTGTCGTCTCCTGTCTGAAACCCTATATTTCTGGGAGCAAGTCTGAGGGTGATAGCCTGCGTCAGCAGAGCTTGATGGATAGTTTGAAAAAGTACGTGGAGCAGGATGACGAAGCCGCGATCAATAGCTTGCTCGATGATAAGAAAAGGATCGAGTGGATCGTAAAAGGGCTCAAACAGTCGCCATACTCGTTGTTGCATCAAGCCGCCGCACAACGAAAAGATAAAGCATTGATGGCGATGATGAAGAAACTGCCTATTGAGGTGTGGAACTTTCGCACTCAAGAGAACCTGGAGCACACGCCGCCCATCATGGGGGGGCGTACGCCGATCATGTTTGCGGCAGAGAGCAATAACGGCGAGATTATCTTTGAGCTTCGCTACGGTGTAAGTTGTTATGTATGTGATCGCCAGAGTGCGTCCGGGCAGGCTTTAAGCCAGGTATCGGCTGAGGAGCTAGATGTACTGAGGGCGGAGTTCAAATGCCCGCCTGGAAGGGTATGGGCTGCCGACATATGGTGGCTGATCGTCAATGCCAAGGATGACGAGGGAAACACCCCATTGCTGCTCGCTGTCAACAAAGCCAGATATGAAAGCTTCTACCAGCTATTAACAGCGCGCGCCGACCCTGATATTGCCAACCGCGAGGGACACACCGCCCGAAGCGTCATTCTTGACTCGCCGGATGGGCCAATACGCGAGTTTTTTTTGGAATCGGCGCCACCGCCGCCGTCACCGCCGTCACTTTCCGTCTTTTCCAGGATGGGCTGCACCATTTTATAGAGGCGTGTCACGCCCGGTGTCGAGGATTCGACCTGCACGGACTGATCTCTCAACAGTGAGGTTTCAAAGAAATGTACAGAATTTCCGGAGCTCTCGCCTCCTATCTAAAGCCCATTATTTCCGGCTGCGATCGCCTGTCTCAGCAGAGCCTGATGGATAGTTTGGAAAGGTATGTGAAGCAGAATGACGAAGCAGGAATCAATAGCTTGCTCGAGGATAGGGAAAGTGTCGAGTGGATCGTAAAAGGGCTCAAACAATCGCCATACTCGTTGCTGCATCACGCCGCGGCGCTACGAAAAGATGCAGCATTGAGGGTGATGATGCAGAAACTGCCTCTTGAGGTGTGGAACTTTCGTACTAAAGAGGATCTTGAGCACACTCCGCCCATCGTGGGAGGGCGTACGCCGATCATGTTTGCGGCAGAGAGTAATGACTGCGAGATTATTGTTGCGCTTCGCGACGCTGTGGAGTGCTATATATGGGATCGTGAGAGGGTGGGCAGGTACGGTGCGTCAGGCCAGGCGGCGCTTGAGGAGCTAGATGCGCTGAAGACGGAATTCACATGTCCGTTTGGCGTGGTGAGTTTTGCAGCTATATGGTTGCAGATCATCAACGCTCAAGATGACCTGGGAGACACCCCGTTGCTGCTTGCGGTCAAGAAAGACAGATTGGAGAGCTTTCGCGCGCTATTAGACTTGGGTGGCCGGGCTGATATCAGAAATCGCGAAGGATGCAACGCCGCAGACCTCATTTTTGCCTTGCCCAAGGGCAACCCAATACGCGAGTGTTTTATGAAATCGCCGGCGTCGTGGGGGGCACGCTGTACCATTTCATAGAGGCGTGTCGCCCCTGATGTGACCGACGAAAAAAAAGCCCGCAGCCTAAACTGCACCCCCAACAGTTGGACACCAGTCCGACCTTTGGGAGGCAGTTCACAGTTAGCGGGCTGCGTACGAGAACTGAATCTTAGTACAGGCCTTGCTGGATCATGGCGTCGGCGACTTTGACGAAACCGGCGATGTTGGCGCCATCCAGATAGTTGACGGCGGTGCCGCGGCCTTGGCCGTGGCGCACGCAGTTTTCGTGGATGTCGCGCATGATGGAGTGCAAGCGCTGATCGACTTCGTCGCGGGTCCAGGACAGGCGGATGGCGTTTTGGCTCATTTCCAGGCCCGACACGGCTACGCCGCCCGCGTTGCTGGCTTTGCCCGGGGCATACAGGACGCCGGCTTCGATGAAGGCCTTGGCGGCTTCCAGGGTGGACGGCATGTTGGCGCCTTCGGCGACGCATTTGACGCCATTGGCGATCAGCGTGCGCGCGTCGTCGATCTCGAGTTCGTTCTGGGTCGCGCAGGGCAGGGCGACGTCGACCGGCACGTGCCACGGGCGCTTGCCCGCGACGTAGGTCAATTTGAATTGGCCTGCATATTCGGCCAGACGGCCGCGCAGGTCATTTTTGAGATGCATCAGCGCGGCCAGTTTTTCGTGCGTGAAGCCGGCTTCGTCGATGACGGTGCCGTCCGAGTCCGAGACGGTGACCACGCGTGCGCCCAGGCTCATCGCTTTTTCGATGGCGTACTGAGCCACGTTGCCCGATCCCGAGACGGCAACGCGCAGGCCGTCAAACGACAGGCCGGTGCGCTTGAGCATTTCTTCGGCGAAGTACACCGTGCCGTAGCCGGTGGCTTCCGGACGGATCAGGCTGCCGCCGAAGGTCAGGCCCTTGCCGGTAAAGACGCTGGCGGCCGAATTGGAGATTTTTTTCATCATGCCGGCCATGAAGCCGACTTCGCGTGCGCCCACGCCCATGTCGCCGGCGGGCACGTCAGTGTCCGGGCCCAAATGGCGATGCAATTCGAGGATCAGTGCCTGGCAGAAACGCATGACTTCGGCGTCGGATTTGCCTTTGGGGTCGAAGTCTGAGCCGCCTTTACCGCCGCCCATGGGCAGGGTGGTCAGTGCGTTTTTCAGGGTCTGTTCGAAACCCAGGAATTTCAGGACCGACAGATTCACCGAGGGGTGAAAGCGCATGCCGCCCTTGTAAGGACCGATCGCCGAGCTGTGTTGTACGCGGAAACCTCGGTTGACGCGCGGCTGGCCTTGGTCGTCCGTCCAGCAAATGCGGAACTGGATCACGCGCTCGGGCTCGACCAGGCGCTCGAGCAAGGCATGGTCGGCGTAATGCGGATGTTGCTCGATAAAGGGCCACAAGCTGGACATGACTTCGTGCACGGCTTGCATGAATTCGGGCTGATGCGGGTCGCGCACAGCGACCTGACGCAAAAAGTCGTCAAGACTTTGCAGTTTCAAGGGGGTCTCCTGGGGTGCCGCAGACCGGTGCATAAATGCCCGGATATGGTGCGATTCGGTCCAAAATAGTGCGCAATGGCACTGGCTCGGTGCGCAATTGTAGGGGTATCGGCGGGGGCGTGCAAAAGAATCATTCACCGGAAACCCGCGCCAATATTAGGGATCGATGCCTCCAAAAATTGGGGACGCAACATATTAAAGGGCCCGTTCCAGATATTGTGAGTTACCCCTTCTACGTCGGTAAGGATATTCCCACCTAGGTAAATTGATGCGTCACCATTTAATGCGATCGAAATGGCGTCCAAGATTTTTGCGTCAATACATGGACTTGGGGACAAATTAGGGCCTGATAAATAGAGGAGCAGGCAATTTTTATTATTTATATGTCCCTATTTATTTTCAGGCCCTCGCGATCAGTTTTCTGCGCGGTTTACAACGTTATGTCGTAATCGATAGTCAGCGGCGCATGATCGCTGAAGCGTTCATCTTTATAGATGGCGGTGTTGCGTGCACGTGCGGCGATGCCTGGCGTCGCAATCTGGTAATCGATGCGCCAGCCTACGTTCTTGGCCCAGGCTTGGCCGCGGTTGCTCCACCAGGTGTATTGATCGGGGCGCTCGTCCAGTGTGCGAAAGACGTCGACAAACCCGCGCCGATCAAAGACCTCGGTCAGCCATGCGCGCTCCTCTGGCAGGAAACCCGAGTTTTTCAGATTGCCTTTCCAGTTTTTCAGGTCGATCTCTTTGTGCGCGATGTTCCAGTCGCCGCAGATGACGAACTCGCGGCCGGTCTTTTTATGCTCGTTCATCAGCTCGTCGATCCAGGGGCCGAACACGTCCAGGAACCGGTATTTGGCTTGTTGGCGTACGTCTCCGCTGGAGCCGGAAGGGAGGTAGGCACTGATGACGGATAGATCTTTCCAGTCGGCGCGGATGATACGGCCCTCAGCGTCGAATTCCTCGCAGTTCAGGCCGATCTGCACGCGTTCTGCCGCATTACGCAGGTAAATGCCGACGCCGCTGTAGCCTTTTTTGATGGCGTGGGAAAAGTGCCCGGTGTAACCAGGAGGATGCCGCAGGTCTTCGGTCAGGTCGGCATCGGCGATCTTGATTTCCTGCAGGCAGAGGATATCGGCACTGTGGGTTTGCATCCAGGGTTGCAGGCCTTTGCGAAAGGCGGATCGGATGCCGTTGAGATTGAGTGAGGTGATACGCAGCACGACGAAGACTCCTGTATAGCGGTTGGCCACCCGGCCCAAAGACGGACTTTAACCGACTGAGGCCGACTTGCCATGGGCGAATGGCGCCGGTGCCGGTGCAGTGGACACGTTAAAATGCGTCCGATCTTCTGAGAAATCAATCATTCTCGGCAGGTGCCGGAGTCGGCAAGGGCTTTGGTCTGCGCTAAAGAAACCGAGCCGCCTGGGGTGTCTCGATATACGCCGCAGGTGGACCAGGCGACGCTGAGCTCGGAGGCGCTCATTCCCCTATTGGAAATCTCTAATCATGGCCGCTATTTCTACCGACTTTGTCCGTTTTGCTCTCGATGAGGGCGTGTTGCGTTTTGGCAGTTTCAAGGTCAAGTCCGGCCGTATCAGCCCCTATTTCTTTAACGCTGGCTTGTTCAACAGCGGCGCATCGGTGGGTAAGCTGGCGCAGTTTTATGCTCAGGCATTGCTGGATTCCGGTGTGGCATTCGACATGCTGTTCGGGCCGGCTTACAAAGGTATTCCGCTGGCGACGGCGACGGCGGTAGCCCTGGCCGGGCATGCCGGCATGCAGGGGCGCGATGTACCCTTCGCCTTTAACCGGAAAGAAGCCAAGGATCACGGCGAGGGCGGCACGCTGGTGGGCGCCCCGCTGCAAGGCAAGGTCGTCATTATTGATGACGTCATCACTGCAGGTACCTCGGTGCGTGAATCGGTAGAGATCATCCGTGCCGCGGGGGCGGAGCCGGCGGCGGTATTGATCGCGCTGGATCGTCAGGAACGTGCGGGCGCGGACGATGCGCTGTCGCCGCATTCCGCCGTGCAAGAGGTTGCGAAAACCTACGGTATCCCGGTCGTCAGCATTGCATCGCTGGCTGATATTCTGACGTTGCTGCAGGACGATGACCAATTTGCCAGCCATCGTGACGCGGTGTTGGCGTATCGGGCGAAATACGGGATTTTGTGATCAGTGGCGGGCTTGTCGCCCGTCATCGGAAAGAAAATGGGCCAGTGCAGAACTGGCCCATTTTTTTGTCGCCGGGCCGCCCCAAGGCAAAAAAGCGCCCCCTTGGGGGGGCAGCGAGCCGAAGGCGCGGCGTGGGGGCTTTTTTCGTGGTGCCTTAGCTATCCAGCTTTTGCTTGAGCAGCTCGTTGACCTGTTGCGGGTTGGCCTTGCCCTTGGCGGCTTTCATGATTTGGCCGACCAGCGAGTTAAAGGCCTTTTGTTTGCCTGCATGGTATTCCGCCACGATGGCCGGGTTGGCGCTGAGCACGTCGTCGATCATGGCGCCGATGGCGCCCGTGTCGCTGATTTGCTTCAGGCCGCGCGCCTCAATGATGGCGTCGGGCTGGCCGCCTTGTTCGCCTGCCCACATGGCAGAGAACACGTCGCGTGCGATCTTGTTGGAAATCGTGCCGTCGATGATGCGGCCGATGAGCGCCGCGAGCGCCGGAGCCTGGACCGGTGCGTCCGCGATGTCTTTTTCTTCGCGGTTCAAGGTGGCTGTGACCTCGCCCATGATCCAGTTGGCGGCCTGTTTGGCCTGGCCGGCGGGTAAGCCCTGGGCGACAGCCTCGAAATAAGAGGCCATGCCGCGGCTGGCAGACAACTGGGCAGCGTCATAGGCCGATAGGCCGTATTCGCGCACAAAACGCTCGCGCAGTGCGGCGGGCAACTCGGGCATGTCGGTGCGTACCTGCTCGATCCATTCGGGGGAAATCACGAGCGGCGGCAGATCCGGGTCCGGGAAGTAGCGGTAATCGTGCGCGTCTTCTTTGCTGCGCATGCTGCGCGTTTCGTCGCGATCGGCATCGTACAGGCGGGTTTCCTGAACCACGGTGCCGCCGTCCTCGATGAGCTCGATCTGGCGGCGAGCCTCGAACAAAATCGCGCGCTCCAGAAAGCGGAAGGAGTTGACGTTTTTGATTTCCGTACGGGTGCCGAATTCTTTCTGGCCAACGGGACGGACCGAAACGTTGGCGTCGCAGCGGAAGGAGCCTTCTTGCATGTTGCCATCGCAGATGCCCAGCCAGACGACCAGGCTGTGCAACGCGCGGGCGTAGGCGACGGCCTCGGCGGCCGAGCGCATTTCGGGCTCGGTCACGATTTCCAGCAGCGGGGTGCCGGCGCGGTTCAGGTCGATGCCGCTGGCCGGATTGCCGTTGGACAGCGTGAAATCGTCATGCTGCGATTTGCCGGCGTCTTCTTCGAGGTGGGCTCGCGTCAGGTTGACGGTTTTTTCTTCCTCGCCGACGAAAAACGAGAGCGATCCCCCCAGCACGACGGGCAGTTCGTACTGGCTGATCTGATAGCCCTTGGGCAGATCGGGGTAAAAATAGTTTTTACGGGCAAAGACCGAGCGTGGCGCGACAGTGCCGCCGACGGCGAGCCCGAATCGGATGGCGCGTTCGGCTGCGCCGAGGTTCATGACGGGCAGGCTGCCCGGCAGCGCCAGGTCGACGACGTTGGCTTGTGTGTTGGGAGCCGCGCCAAAGCGCGTGCTGCTGCCCGAAAATATCTTGGCGTCGGTGGAAAGCTGGGTGTGCGTTTCCAGGCCGATGACGATTTCCCAGTTCATTGCTCGGTGCCTCGCTGGCCGGGCACGCGCCGGTGCCAGTCGGTGACTTGTTGATAACGGTCGGCGATGGCCAGCAGGCGGCCCTCGTCGAAATAGTTGCCGATGATCTGCAGGCCGACGGGGCGGCGTTGGCCGTCGCCGCCGAAACCGCAGGGCACGGACATGGCGGGCAATCCTGCCAGGCTCACGCCCAGCGTGTAGATATCGGCCAGCCAGTCGGCGGTGGGATCATCGCGGTTGTCGCCGAGGTTCTTGGCCACCGTGGGCGAAACCGGCCCCATGATGACGTCGCACTGGTCGGCGTAGGCGCGCTGGAAGTCCTGCGCAATCAGACGGCGCACGCGCTGGGCCTGCAGGTAGTAGGCGTCGTAGTAACCGTGAGACAGCACATAGGTGCCGATCAGGATACGGCGCTTGACCTCGTCGCCAAAACCCTCGGCGCGAGAGCGGGCGATCATTTGATTCAGATCGGTGTATTCCTGGGCGCGGTGGCCGTAGCGTACGCCGTCATAGCGGGCCAGGTTGCTGGAGGCCTCGGCAGGGGCGATGACGTAATAGGCCGGAATGGCTAACTCCGTGCGCGGCAGCGAGATCGATACGCGTTGGGCGCCCAGCCCCTCGAATTGCGCCAGGGCGGCTTCGACGGCGGCGGCGACATCCGGGGCCAGGCCGGCCCCGAAGTATTCCTGGGGGACGCCGATGCGCAGGCCTTTCAGGGGCTGGCTACCGGCAGCGTCGTAACCTGCTTGCGCCGTGTCGTAGGCGGCCCGGATGCGGCCGGGAGCGTTGGGCGTGCCGTCGCAGCTTTCGAGGCTGGTGGCGTCGCTGGGATCAAAGCCGCTCATGGGATCGAGCAGCTCGAGCAGGTCGCGGCTGCTGGGGGCCAGCGGGCCTGCCTGGTCCAGGCTGGAGCCGAACGCCACGATGCCAAAGCGGGAAACGGTGCCGTAGGTAGGCTTGATGCCGCTGACGCCGCACAGTGCGGCGGGTTGGCGTACCGAGCCGCCGGTGTCGGTGCCGGTCGTGGCGGCCACCAGACGGGCAGCTACCGCGGCAGCCGAACCGCCCGACGAGCCGCCGGGCACGGCGTTGGTGTCCCACGGGTTGCGAACGGCGCCGTAGGCGGAGTTTTCATTGGCCGAGCCCATGGCAAACTCATCGCAATTGAGTTTGCCGATCGAGACGGCGCCGGCGGCCTGCAGCCGCTGCACGACCGTGGCGTCGAAGGGGCTCGCATAGCCATTGAGCATCTTGCTGCCGGCCGTGGTGCGCCAGCCGCGGGTGACAAACGCGTCTTTGTGGGCGATGGGCACGCCGGCCAGCGGGCCCGCCGTGCCGGCCGCCAAGGCCGCGTCGGCGGCGTCGGCCTGGGCCAGGGTCAGGGCCTCGTCGATGTGCAGAAAGGTATTCAGGTCGCTGGCGGCCTGGGCGGCGGCGAGGGCGCTTTGCGCCAGCTCACGGGCGCTGACCTGTCGTTGCGCGAGCGCGGCGCGCAGTTCGGCGATCCCGCCGAATTGGGTGTGGAGGGCAGAAGTCGTCATGATTTATTCGATGACCTTGGGAACCAGGAACAAGCCGTCGCGGGCGTCCGGCGCATTGGCCATCAGTTCGGCGCGGTTTGCCTCGGAGGAGGTTTCGGTCACGGCGTCCGGTCGTAGACGCAGGGCGATGTCCTGATGGGCCGACAGCGGGTGCGCCAGCGGCTCTACACCCTGGGTATCGGCGGCTTGCAGCCGCTCGATCAGGTGGAGAATGCCGTTGAGCTCGCCCTCGGCGAGCTTGAGCTGATCGGGGGTCAATTCAATTCTGGCCAGCCGGGCAATCCGGGCCACGTCTTGTTCGTTGAGCGCCATGTAGGGAGACTATGAGAAATCGAAGGGGCAGGCTGCTGGACTCAGGTGCGGGTTTGTACGGGTGTCCGTCCCTGTGACAAAGCATGAATTACCAGCATTTTTGCGCTATTTTCCGGGAAATTATAAGTTATCATTCACGGTTTAATCGCTGCAGCAATGCGGCGGGCTCGTGTTTACCAGTCCGTCACCTGCAGCCCGGCATTATTTTTGAATCTCGCTGAGCCCTCATGTTCGGATTCCTGCGCAGTTACTTCTCCAGCGATATGGCGATCGACCTCGGTACCGCCAACACGCTGATCTACGTCCGGGGCAAGGGCATTGTGCTCGACGAGCCTTCGGTCGTCGCCATCCGCCACGAAGGCGGCCCCAATGGCAAAAAAATCATCCAGGCGGTTGGCCAGGAGGCCAAGCAGATGCTGGGACGAGTCCCTGGCAACATCGAAGCCATCCGCCCCATGAAAGACGGCGTAATTGCCGATTTCACGGTGACCGAGCAGATGCTCAAGCAGTTCATCCGCATGGTTCACCCGCGTAACATGCTGGCCCCCAGCCCGCGCATCATTGTCTGCGTCCCCTGCGGGTCGACCCAGGTCGAGCGTCGCGCCATTCGCGAATCTGCCCTCGGCGCCGGCGCCTCCCATGTCTACCTCATCGAAGAACCCATGGCTGCTGCCATCGGTGCCGGCCTGGCTGTCTCGGACGCTAGCGGTTCGATGGTGGTGGATATCGGTGGCGGCACGACCGAGGTCGCCGTGATCTCGCTGGGCGGGATGGTCTACAAGGGCTCCGTGCGCGTCGGCGGCGACAAGTTCGACGAAGCCATCGTCAACTACATCCGCCGCAACTACGGCATGCTGATTGGCGAGCCCACCGCCGAATTCATCAAGAAAGAAATCGGCTCTGCCTTCCCGGGTTCCGAAGTCCGCGAGATCGAGGTCAAGGGCCGTAACCTGGCCGAAGGCGTGCCGCGCAGTTTTACGGTGTCGTCCAACGAAATTCTGGAGTCGCTGACCGATCCGCTGAACCAGATCGTGTCCGCCGTCAAGATCGCCTTGGAACAAACCCCGCCCGAGTTGGGCGCCGACATCACTGACAAGGGCATCGCTCTGACTGGTGGTGGGGCACTGCTGCGTGATCTCGATCGTTTGCTCCAAGAGGAAACGGGGTTGCCCGTCGTCGTTGCCGAGGATCCGCTGACCTGCGTGGTCCGTGGTTGCGGCGAAGCGCTCGAGCATCTGGAAAAACTGGGCGCGATTTTCATTAACGAGTAAGTCTGTCCCGCCAGCGGGCGTCGCCGTGCCGGCGATGCCCGGCGCAGTGGCTGCGGGCTGACGCCAAAGCTGGGTATTCATGCAACGACAAGGGTCTCCACCGCTGTTCAGGCGCGGCCCGCCGGTAGAAATCCGGTTGGCCGTCATGGTCGCCTTGTCGCTCGCCTTGCTGGTCCTAGACTCTCAGTTTCATCTGCTGGAGCCGTTGCGACGCGCGGTTTCCATTGGGTTGTATCCGTTTCAGCGCACTGTCATGGCGCCGCGCGATTTTGTGCGGCAGTTCAACGAGTGGGTGGATGCGGCCAACCGTAACCGCACCGAAAACGAGGCCTTGCAGCGCCAGCGTATCGAGTTATCCCAAGTTACGACCCATGCGGCCCAATTGGCGGCCGAGAATGCGCAGTTGCGCCGGTTGTTGGGCGTGACCGACACCGTCGATCAGACTGCAGTGGTGGTTGAAGTGCTGTATGAGCCGGCCGATAGTTTTCAGCAGCGCCTGGTCTTTAATAAAGGCAGTCAGGCGGGGTTGGCGCCCGGCATGCCAGTGATCGATGAAGGCGGCGTGGTGGGGCAGATCGTGCGCGTGACACCGCAGGCTTCCGAAGCCGCGCTGGTCACGGACGAACGAGTGTCGGTACCCGTTCAGGTGTTGCGCAACGGCCTGCGTTTGATTGCCTTTGGTTCGAACTCGCCAGGCCGCATCGAGGTGCGCTTTCTGGCGGCTAATGCCGATATCCAGGAAGGCGATACGATCGTCACGAGTGGCGTGGGTGGCTTGTTTCCCGCAGGTCTGCCGTTGGCCAAGGTGTTGACAGTCGAACGGGATACGGCGTCCGGGTTTGCGCGAGCCGTATGCGAGCCTTTGGCGCATCCTGAGCGCCATCGCCATTTCCTGGTGCTGCAAGTCGATGTCGCTCGCGCAGAGTCTGATCTTCAAGAGGCTGAATCCGGTGGATCGCAATAACTCGTCGGCCCAGCAGCCCCCGCGCCGTCTGGGTACGCCTCGCAACGTCCCTCCCGAGCATTTGTCGCGTCCGGCCAATGTGATTTTTGTCTGGGGCTCGATCGTGGCGGCGTGGTTGCTGTCATTGTTGCCCTGGCGTGTCTGGGAGGGAGCCCCCGATATTCTGGTGCTGGTCCTGGCCTTTTGGTGCGTGAACGAGCCGCGCCGGGTCGGGCTGGTCGCGGCATTCTGCTTTGGATTGCTGATGGATGTGCACGATGTCAGTGTGCTGGGCGCGCATGCGTTGTCATATACCATGGTGGCGTATGGGGCGGTGGCGCTGCATCGCCGGCTGCGGCATTTTGACTTGTGGAGCCAGGGCATACACATGTTGCCCGTGTTCTTTGTCGCGCGCTTGGTGCAACAACTGGTGTTGGCGTGGTTGGCCGGTCGATGGTCCGGCTGGGATTGGGGACTGAGTGTCTTGTTGACGGCGGCGCTGTGGCCGTTGATAGGTTTCGTGCTGCATTTGCCGCAGCGAGGCACTGACGACGTTGAGTCCTCGTCGGTCTAGCGCCGGGTTGGATAGCGGCGCGCCATGTTTGAATTCAAAAAAATCGGCCAACAGCAAAAGCAGCGCTTTGGGCTGCGCGCCTGGGTGGGCGGTTTGTTTGCGCTGGCGTGCTTTTGCGTGCTGGCTGGGCGTTTCTGGTTTTTGCAAGTAGACCGCTACGAGGGCCTGTCCGAACGAGCCGATCGTAATCGTATTGCCGTGGTTCCCATTGCTCCACGCCGGGGAGAGATCCTGGATCGCAATGGCGTCGTGATGGCGCGCAATTACCGAACCTACACGCTAGAGGTCGTGCCGGCCCAGGTCGGCGATATGGATGCCATGCTGGCACGCTTGACGCCTGTGGTGTACGTCAGCCCAGGCGATCAGCGTCGATTCAAACGCCGGGTGCAGGAGTCGGGGCGGTACGCCAGTCTGATACTGCGCAACAACTTGAACGATACCGAGGCATCCTGGTTCGCTGCTCACGCTTTCGAGTTTCCCGGCGTCGAGTTGCGTGCTCGTTGGGTGCGCGAGTATCCCCAGGGCGCCACGGCGGGACATGTGGTGGGTTATATCGGCCGCATTGCCGAAAACGATATCGAGGCGTTGGAAAGCGCGGGCGAGCTGGGTAACTACCGCGGCACCGATGTGATCGGTAAAAAGGGTATCGAGAAAAGCTGGGAAAAGGCGCTGCACGGGCAGACCGGGATCGAAGAGGTCGAGGTCAATGCCAGCGGGCGTCCTGTGCGGACGTTGCAGCGTACTGATCCGGTGCCCGGCGTGGACGTCATGCTGTCCATCGATCTGGGCTTGCAGCGTGTGGCCGAAGAGGCTTTTGGAAATCACCGTGGGGCGTTGGTTGCCATCGATCCCAACACGGGCGAGGTCCTGGCGTTTGTCTCTAAACCTGCGTTCGATCCGAATCTGTTCATCGACGGCATCGACGTAGAAAACTGGCGCTTGTTGAACGAGTCGCCGGATCATCCGCTGATCAATCGGCCCTTGTACGGTACTTATCCGATTGGCTCGACCTATAAGCCTTTTGTGGCGTTGGCGGCGCTGGAGCTGGGTGTGCGCGACGCCAAGACGCGTATTCCCGATCCAGGCTACTTCGAATTCGGAGGCCAGCGTTTTCGGAACGCTGGGGGTGCGGCGTATGGCATGACCGATATGCACAGGGCTATCGTCGTGTCCTCAGACACGTATTTCTATTCGCTGGGCCCGGAAATAGGGGTGAACCGGTTGCATGACTTTGCCAAGCAGTTTGGGTTCGGACAGATTACTGGTATTGACCTGGATGGCGAACGCAGGGGCGTGTTGCCCTCGACCGAGTGGAAACGCCAGGCATATAAGGACCGGAGGCAACAGCAATGGTACGCGGGAGAGACGATTTCGGTGGCGGTGGGGCAGGGGTATAACTCGTTCACATTGTTGCAGTTGGCACAGGGGACATCGACCTTGGCCAACGATGGTGCTTATCGGAAACCGCATTTGGTACATGCTACGCGCGACACGCATACTGGCGTCGTGACGCCAACGCCGTCGACACCGGAATATCGCATTCCGCTAAAGCAAGAGAATGTCGATCTCATCAAGAGCGCGATGGTCGGCGTGGTGCGGTCGGGGACGGCACGGCGCGCCTTTGCCGGCGCGGCATACCAGGCAGCTGGCAAAACTGGAACGGCGCAGGTGTTCAGCCTGCGCGGGGCTCAATACCGCGCGCATGAGCTGGATGAGCGTTTACGCGATCATGCGTTGTTCATGGGTTTTGCGCCGGCCGATAAACCGCGTATTGCCGTGGCGCTGCTGGTGGAAAACGCTGGCTGGGGAGCGAGTATGGCGGCTCCTATTGCGCGTACGGTGTTCGATTATTGGCTATCGCGACCCGCCACGCCTACGGCTGGCTCGCGCATCACCTTGCCGCCAGATGTGCCGCCGTTATCTGTCCCGGCTCAAAGCGATACTCCCGTTCCTACGGGGGTGTCGGCCCCTGTAGTGCCTGGCGCGACGAGCCCAGACGATCTCGTGGAGCCGCCGCCCGGGGTAGTGCTGGATGACGCGCCACAGGACGAGCCGTTGCCTCCGCTCATTCCTGGTTCGGATACGCCTCCCCCAAGCATGAGGCCTCGATCTGCACCCAAAGTGGCGCCCGCCCAGCAAGCCCCGAGGGCGACGCAGCGCCCCTCTACTGCGCCCGCGCGGTCCGATTTGAACGACTTGTTTGAATCGTCTGGATTCGGAGTGAAGCCATGAAACGTCTGGGCGCTATCCTGGTCCGCGTCTTTCTCGCCTTTGACTGGCCATTGCTGATCATTCTGGCTTTGTTTGCCGCGTTGGGTCTGACGGTGATGCATTCGGCGGTGGGCAGTACCGATTGGCGTTTTGCCGATCAGTCGCGCAATTTTCTCATTGCGTTCTGCGCGATGTGGGCGGTGGCCTTGGTGCCGCCGCATATGCTGATGCGTCTGGCATTGCCGTTTTACATTGTGGGCGTTGCACTGTTGCTGGGGGTGGAGTTTTTTGGTGAAACCAGCAAGGGCGCCACGCGTTGGCTGAACCTGGGCATTACCCGTATTCAACCGTCTGAAATGATGAAAATCGCTGTGCCGCTCATGTTGGCATGGTATTTCCAACGGCATGACGGCGATGTGCGTATCCGCGACTTTGTTGTCGCTGCGGCGATGCTGGCCGCGCCCTTTGGCCTGATTGTGTTGCAGCCCGATTTGGGAACGGCGTTGTTGGTGTTTGGCGCGGGGTTTTTCGTCATTTATTTCGCCGGGTTGTCCTTTAAATTGCTTGCCCCGATTGCGATTGTCGGTATCTTGGGGATAGGGACGCTGATCTATTACGAAGACACGCTATGTGAACCCGGTGTGGACTGGGTGGTCTTGCACGACTATCAGAAGCAGCGGGTGTGTACTTTGCTCAACCCCAGTTCTGATCCATTGGGCAAGGGGTTTCATACGATTCAGTCGATGATCGCCGTGGGCTCCGGGGGACTCTATGGCAAGGGGTATATGCAGGGGACGCAGACTCACCTGGACTTTATCCCAGAGCGTACGACGGACTTTATTTTTGCGGTGTATGCCGAGGAATTCGGACTGTATGGGGGCGTGGCGATGCTGCTGTTGTACGCCTTGCTCATCGCTCGAGGATTGACGATTGCAGTGCGGGCCACGACGCAGTTCGGTCGTTTGATGGCGGGGGCGTTGACGATGATGGTGTTTATCTATGTGTTCGTCAACGTGGGGATGGTGACGGGGATTTTGCCTGTAGTGGGAGTGCCGCTGCCGTTCATGAGCTATGGGGGGACGGCGTTGTTGACGATGGGGATTGCTTGCGGGATTTTGATGAGTGTGTCGCGGTATCGGGGGGATAAGACCTAGCGGCCTGTCTAGTGCGGCAATACCAGGATGCGGTCAGGCATGGTGGGGTGGGGCAGGATGTCGGCTTCGATGTCGTAGACGGTTCGCAGGTTGTCGCGGGTCAGTACGTCTTTTGGGGGGCCGTTGGCGATGACGGTGCCGTTGCCCAGCATGATGAGTTGATCGCACCAGCGGGCAGCCAGGTTGATGTCGTGGACGATGACCAGGACGCCCAGGCCATGGGTATGGGCGAGGTCGGCGGTGGTGCGCAGCAGTTCGATCTGATGTTTGGGATCCAGGCTGGAGATGGGCTCATCCAGCAAGAGATAACGCGAGAGGTTGAGGTCATGCTGGGCCTGGCATTGGGCCAGGACGCGGGCGAACTGCACGCGTTGTTGTTCGCCGCCGGACAGATCGGGATAACGGCGTTGGACCAGGTGGGGGACGCCGGCCAGCGCGAGCGAGGATGCCGTCAGTTCCTCGACTTCGACGGGGTCGAGTTCGGGGAAGGGATAAGCGCCCATGGCGACGACTTCTTGTACGCCCAGATCAAATGTCAGCGAGGGCTTTTGCGGCAGGACTGCGCGTTGCCGGGCCTGGCGTCGCGGAGGGATGCGAGTCAGCGGTGTTCCGTCTAATTCGATATGGCCACGGGTCGGAGAAAGCTCGCCGGCGAGGGCCGCGAGCAGCGTGGATTTGCCGGCGCCATTGGCGCCCAGCAACCCCAGCACCTGGCCGGGCTCGATGCTAAGCGAGACGTTGGACAGAATGCGTGTCGAACCACGCGATACATCTAGGTCTATCGTACGCAGGCTCATTAGAATCGCCGTCCTCGTGCGAGCAGCCATAGAAAAAACGGTCCGCCGACCAAGCTGGTGACTAGACCTATGGGCAGTTCAGCCGGAATCACGACAATGCGGGCCAGCCAATCGGCCAGCGTGAGCGCCAGGGCGCCAGTCAGCATCGAGGCAGGCAGCAGCCAACGATGATCGGCACCCAAGGTCATGCGTACGAGATGAGGCACGACGAGTCCGACAAAACCGATGCCGCCTGTGGCGGCCACGAGTGGACCCACGATGAGTGCAGTGGCCATGACGAGTTTGTAGCGCACAGTGACGAGGGCGAAGCCGAGATGCTGGGCTTCGCGTTCCCCCAGCAATAGGGCGTTCATGGCGCGCCACTGGCGCATCAGCCAGAAGGACCACACGAGTGTCCACGGCGCCAGAAAGGCCAACAATGACCAACTGGCGCCCGCCAGGCTGCCCATGTTCCAGAACGTCAGGTCACGCAGTTGCGCATCGGAGGCCATGTAGGTAAGCAGCCCGATCAAACTGCCGGCGACGGTGTTGATGGCGATACCTGCCAACAACAGGCCGGCGACGCCCGGCACGCGTCGCCCGACAGCATAGGCCGCTGCCGTGGCCAACAGGCTGCCTGCAAAGGCGGCAGGTGCGGTGACCATGAAGCCGCCCGCGGTCAGCACGATGGCGGCCACAGCGCCCAGTGCGCCGCCGGCGGAGATTCCGACCAAGCCGGGCTCGGCGAGCGGATTGCGAAACAGGGCCTGCATCGCTGCACCGGAAATCGCCAGCGCCGCGCCCGCCACGGCGGCAAACAAGACGCGTGGTAATCGAATGTCCAGCAGCACGTTGCGCCATAACGTGTCGTTAGGCTGCGAGGCGTCGGAGGTCAGTACGCGCAACGCGTCTGCCAAGGGGATGTGGACAGCGCCGCTCAAGGCGGCGAGCAGGGCCACTGAGAGCGCGGCAATACCGAGTCCGATCAGAACGGTGGGAGGATGCGCCCGCCTGGTCGGCGGTGCCAGGCGGTCAGCCTTGGCGAGCGACACAAGCGGTCTCCTTGAGTGTGCGTATGGCTTGCGGCAGCCGCGGCCCTGTGCCTAGTGCAAGCAAGTCATCCATGACGACGATGCAGTGATTTGTTGCTGCAGGCGTGGCGGCGATGCCCGGCGTTGTGCGGAATTTTTCCATGCCGCCCGCTGCCTCCAGCGACATGCGGGGGACCACGATGACTTGAGGCGCCAGCGCACCGAGTGCTTCGGCTGAGATGGGTTTGTAGCCTTGTTGATCGGCGAGTACATTGACCAGGCCGGAGAGCTCCAGCACGAGTGCGGCTGCTGTGTCGCTGCCCGCACCTAGAGGCGTGCCCGTGCGGTTCATCAGCAGCACGGCGCGCGCGTGCGACTCGGGCAAGGCTTGCGCGTCGCTTAACGCGGTTGCGACGGATGTGGCCAGTTGCTTGCCGCGCTCCGGGACGCCCAGGGCTTTGCCGATCTGCAGAATGCGATCGTTGAGTGATTGCACGCTGGGTTTGTCAGAGATGATTTCAAGGGGAACGCCGACTTCCTTCAGACGCGCGAGCGCCGTAGGGGGACCCGATTGTTCAGACGCCAGCACCAGGTCCGGATTCAAGGCAAGTACGCCTTCGACGGGCACGGCACGGTAATACCCGACGCGCGGTAACTTGGTCGCCGCCTCGGGATACAAACTCGATTGATCGTCGCCGACGAGACGATCTCCTTGATCCAGGGCATAGACGATTTCGGTGACCGTGCCGCCCAATGTGACAACGCGTTGAGCGGCAGAAGGGGGATCATTCGCCGCTTGTGCGGCGCTGGTGACCCAGACTGCAGCGATTGCAGCGGCGATCGTCTTGGCTAGACTGGCGGCCATGGTGCTTCCTTGATGAGGCGTCGTGTTTCCGTACGGCGGATAAAGGGTCGACTGATCAGAGCGTGTTGGTACTTAAGCTTAGCCGTTCTTGGCGGTACTGAGTACGCGACGCCCTGATCATGGAGGGCGTTACGCGGCTAACGGCTCGGCGCAAAGGCTGCTCAATAGACTGCGCCATTCGGCAAGCTCCGGTTTGCCGGGCTTGCGTTCACCAAAGAACTGCACGATGAGATCCCCATTGGCGTTGTAGACCTCGAGCGATGTGACCCAGCCATCGCTGGTGGGTTTGCTGACGACCCAGGCCGAGTCGATAGCATCGGTGTTCAGATGCAGGTTGAATCGCGGATCGAGCACGTTGAACCAGGGCCCCGTGCGCAACAGCTTGGCGACCGGACCGGTGTGGATCTGAATCATGCCGGGGTTGCCTACAAAACACATGATGGATAGGCTGGACTGCGCTGCAGCCTCCAACATGCGTTCGGGAGTCGTGGTCTCGACCTGTTGCGCCAGATCGAATCCTGCGGCCTTCAGTGCAGCCAGGCGGGACACCTTGAATTTACGCAGCAGAGGAAAGAACTCATGTGTGTCCTGCATGGCCAGCCAGGCGGTGCGCAGCGCGTCAGGATCACTGACGATGTCGGACTCGTCTTTGGCCGCATAAGGTTTGGTCTGCGGCCAGACAGGCTCGCCTGCGAAGCGTGCGACAAGCGCGTCATAGGCGGCGACGTCCGTGGTATCTGTGCGATAGACCTTATGCACGGCAACGCCTGCACAGTCAAAGAATTGCAGGCTATGCCGGCCGTCCTGTTCAACGGCCCAGGCAGAGTCCCAGGTGCTGAAGAACACGCGCAAATCGATGTCAGGTCCCAGCACGAGGCCGACCGGGCCTTCTGCCTGGATGGACTCGTAGCGTCCGTGGCGTTCATGGACACACCAGTCGTTGCGCGTCAACGCCATGACTTCGCCCAACGATCCCAGTTCGCGGAATATCGCTTGCGGGGACGTGGCGCCGGTCAGTGCGGTGGCGCGCAGCCCGTTGCATTCGGCAGCGACCCATTGGGCTTCGGATACGTTCAGTGCTTGAGCGAGATTGCGCGCGCGTTGGCCCGGCTGTTCGGCGACCAGGGCATCGTTACGAGCGCGCAATTCGGCGGCCAACTGGGTGAAAGAAGTGTTGCTCATGGATGACTCCTCTGTCCGGGTACGGCGGGCGACCCATAGTCCCGGGCCGCCGCTCGGCAGGCCCGTGGTTCAGTATTGATAGGTTAATGACACGCGCACACTGCGCCCAGGTTCGGTGTACCAGTCTACCGGATGGGGCAAGGCAGATGGTCCAGCCGTGGGAACGTTGATGGCTTCCCAGTATTTTTTGTCGAACAGGTTGAATACCCCTGCACGGACTTGCAGCCCCTTGACGGCGGCTGGTTTCCAGTAAGCCATCAGGTCCACGACGCCATAGCCGGGAGCACGGAAATCAGGATTGGGTGCATCGGTGGTCGCGTCGGGATATTCGACTTTGTTGCGTTGTGCGGATAGCGTCCACACGGCGCTCGCACCCCATTCGCTTCGGTCGTAGCCCAGGCCCAGAATCGCTTTGAAAGGCGGTACCGAATTCAGATACTGGCCAGTGCTTTGGTCTTTGCCGACAGTCCAGGCCAATGATCCCCAAGTGCGCCAGTTCGGGGTGAAACGCCAATGTGCCGAGGCCTCGGCACCATAGATACGCACTCGGGCGCGGTTGGCAGCTGTTGTGACACCCAGCGGATACTGTCCATTCCAACTGTCTTGCCATTGCGGATCGCCGGCCGTCACCGGTATCTGGGTATCGATGAAGTTTTGATAGCGCGTGTCAAAGAACGACAAAGCCCCGCCGAGATCCTCGTTGCCCAGGCGAGCGCCCAATTCCCAGCCCCGGCTGGATTCAGGCTTCAAATCAGGATTGCCCGCACGCAGATATGTGCCTGGTGCGCCGTAGTTCGTATATAGCTCGGTGGCGCTGGGGGCGCGATAGCCGTACGCATATTGCGCGTAAAACGTGACTTGCTCTTGTGCTTTCCAGGTTCCCAACAAGCTTGGCGAAAACCTGCCGCCGCTCGACGAAGGCGGCAGTGAACCGGCATTGGGGTTGCTGTCGTAGCTGCCGGTGTTTTGTGGTTTTTGCTCGTAATGATCGTACCGGATCGAAGGCGTCAGCGTGTAGCGGCCCTGGGCAAACGCAAACTCATCCTTTGCCCATAGCGCCCATTGGCTGCCTTTGACGCGTGGCATGTCCGCCTGATTGGTGTGCAGCATGTCGCAGGAACGTGGGCCGAAAGGCGCGGGCAGTCCCGCCGGAATATCAGGGCAGTTGTCGTAGCCGTCCGAATATTGCTCGGTGCGATTGCCCATCCATTCGGCGCCCACGGTCACGGTCTGCGATACCGATCCCTCGATTCGCCGTGTGGCTTCGCCGCTGAAACCGAACAGCGTTTCCTGAATCGAGTTGTCCCGCCCATAAGCTCCGGTGGGATAACCGTACATGAACGGGTCGCCAGGGATAATCGACGCGCGCGTATCCCTGGTGCGCTCGCCATCCAGCCCCTGATCGAGCCGCAGGCGCTGCCAATACACGACGGCCTTGGCACTGTCGATCAGACCGCCTGCGCTTGGTGCCTGGTACTCGTAGTCCACGGAAACGCGTTCACGTTTGATCGTTTCGCTGGCTGTGTTTTCGCCAATTTGGTAGCTGGTGCCCGGGCCCTGCAGATATTTGCTGTCGGTGTCCGAGTCATAGTGAAAGTATTCGCCCGTCAAACCGAAGCGGTGGCCGCCTTCTATGCGCTGCTGCAGTTTCAGCATGACGCTGCGTTGCGTGTAGTCCTCGGGATCAGCTTTGTCACGGCCGTCGCCGTAGCCGCCGTGGTCGGCGCGGTTATCCAGCTCATGGCCTTTGCGGATACCTGCTTGCAATAACCAGGTGGTGTTCTCGGCCAGCCGGGCCGCCAAAGCAGCATTGGCGGCCCGGCTGTTGTCCGCCGAGTCGTAGTCGCCTTTGACCAGTGCGCCAAAGTTGCGCCCGTCTTGCAGCAGATCGTCGGGATTGAGCGTGCGTAACTCCGCCGAGCCTCCTAGCGCACCCGATCCGACAGAGGCAGAGTCCGTACTGCGCACGATATCCAGACTCGATAGCGAATTGAAGTCGACCGCATTCAAGCCGCCCTTCACCCCGCGCGCGCCGTCGTCCAGCCACGGCAGGCGGATGCCATCGATGCGCGTCAGGACGCGATTGCCGTCCATGCCGCGAATATTGATGCTGTTGTTCTGGCGGTTGAAATTGACACCGGCGTCCATGCGTTTGCCTACGTCCTCCCAACTGCGTACTTGCAGGTTATCCATGTCCTGGCGCGTATTGGTGCTGACCCAGGCCGGATCGGATCGCAAGGCATCGGCTTGTACCGTCACGGGCGTGAGTTGCGAGACAGTGTCTTGGGGTTGCAATACGAATGCCCCGTTGCCGTGTTCGCGGGCGGCGAGTCCCGTACCCGCCAGGAGGCGACGCAGGGCTTCGTCAACAGGGTAGGCGCCCTGCAGGCCGGTACTTTGGCGGCCCTGGACCGTTTGAGGTTGGAACAGCACGGTGATCCCGGCCTGCTCGGCAAAATGCGATAGCGCCGCGCTCAGCTCGCCCGCGGGGACTTGATATACCCGTTGCTGCGCTACCGTTCCGGCCGATTGCGCCCAGGCTGGGGGGCAAAGCGCCAGACCACCAGCGATAGTCACCCCCAACAGTGCACGGCTGATGGCGCACGCCAACGTGGTTCCTCGGGAAGAAAAACGGATATCGGGCAAAGCGGGCGCGTGCAGTGTGTCCATGGGGTTCCTTTCGGACAGGGTCTTTGGATACAGGCCATGACAGCCTTTGCCTTCCATGACCCTGCACGACACAAAACCGGACATCGATCACCCACATTAAGTGCAACAAAATAAAACTACGCCTGTGTGGCTGCCGGTCCGAGCGTGACCCAGTACGAGGTCCGGTAGTTCACCTGCACGGGCAACAGGGCCGGCAGGGCTTGCAACACCGCATCGGTGTTGCTCAACTGAAAAGTCCCGGAAATCCGCAGTGCGGCAACAGCCGGATCGCAACGTATGATGCCGGACCGATAGCGAGCCAATTCCGCAGCAAACACATCCAATCGCATCGCATCCGCGTGCAAGGTGCCTCGCAGCCAATCCGGGTCGCGCGTATCCGAGGTTTGCCGCGAGTAGACCGTATCGGCGTCGAACGCCGCTTGTTGTGCTGCGTTCAAGCGGACACGATGTGTGGCAGCCCTGGCCGGCGAGACTTCCACCTGACCGGTAGTGACGTTGACCAGGCACCGCTGGGCATCGAGCCGGACGGCAAAATGCGCCGCGGCATCGGCGTGGATGGCGCCCATCCGGGTTTCGATGCGCAGCGCAGGGCTGCGTTGCGGCGAGGCTTGCACGTAGATTTCTCCATCGCGCAGCCATAGTGCATGGTCCGTGTCGGTGAATGCTTCGTCGATTGCTGTCGCGGTATTGAGCCAGACCCGCGATCCATCGGCCAGCAAGATCTCGCGCCGTTCGCCCACTGCCGTGCGATGGTCGGCCCGCCAGCGCACGACGGGCGCCGCATTCCATGTTGACCAAGCCACAGGCGAGGCCACCAGCAGGGCCACGAGCGTCTTGAGTGCGGCTCGGCGCGATTTCGCTGCCGGCCGATCCAGTGTTGCCATGCCCACTTCAGCGGGGATCAAGCCAAATGTGCGACTTAATGCCTGCGCGCGTTGCCAGGCGCGTTCGTGCTCGGTGTTGTCAGCGCGCCATCGGTCGCACGCGCGCACATCTGCTGCCGTGGCGTGGCCAGAGCCCAGCCGCATCAGCCAACGCGCTGCTTCGCGCGCGACACCGCGATCCAGCGGAGCCTCGGCAGGAGTCACGAGCTCGCGAGCAGACATTGTTCGTATCCTTGCACGATGTAGCGCTGTACCGTGCGTACCGATACCTGCAGACGCTGTGCGATCTCCTCGTAGGGCAAGTGTTCCAACTGCGCCAGCAAAAATGCCTGGCGAGCGCGTGCCGGCAAGGTATTTAGCGCCGCATCGATCTCGTGCAGTGCTTCGAGGATCAGCAATTGCTGTTCGGGCGAGGGGGCCAGCGCCGCCGGCATCGCAGCCAGCGCCTCTTGATAGGCCCGTTCCAGCGACTGACGCCGATAATGATTCAGCACCAGACGTTTGGCGATAGTGGTCAGGTAGGCGCGCGGCTCGCGCACCATGGTCAACTCGGCGCGGTGCCGCAGCACGCGGACGAACGTATCCTGGACCAGATCTGCTGCATCGCAGGCGTTGCCGACTTTGCGGCGCAACCAGCCGTCGAGCCACCCATGGTGGTCGCGGTATAGACCGTGAACGGCGTCTTGTGAGGCGGGCAGGGAACGCAGCATTAATGAATGTTAATGTAAATGAGAAATAATCTCATTTTAAATAAATCGGCTGGAGATGCAACCGGTTGCCGCGGACCGAACATGAAAGGCGCCGCTCGCACTGGGCTACTATGGACTCCGACTTTTCAATGAGGTGTCACGTCGATGGGGCAGTCCCAAGAGCTGCAGTTGTTGGTCGAACTGGTCCGTGCGGGCAGTCTGTCGGCGGCGGCACGCGAACTGGGCGTGACCACCGCCGCTGTCAGCAAACGTCTGGCTCAGATCGAAGACCGCCTCGGCGTGCGCCTGCTCAACCGCAATACCCGGCGTCTCAGCCCGACGGCCGAGGGTGAGCTGTATCTGGAAAACGCGCGACGCATTCTGCGTGACATCGATCATCTGGATCAATTGATCGCCAGCCGGCAGGCGCAGCCGCGAGGATTATTAAAGGTGAACGCACCGCTGGGATTCGGACGCAGCTATATTGCGCCGGCCATCGTGCTGTTTGCGCGCCGCTATCCCGAGGTCGAGGTGCAGTTGCAACTCACTGACACGCCGGGCGATTTTGTACAGGACGCGTTTGATGTCGCGATACGCTTTGGCGATATCCCCGATGGGCGTCTGATTGCCCGCCCTATTGCGCCGAACCGTCGTCTGGTCTGTGCATCGCCCGAGTATCTGGAAAAACATGGTCGTCCGCAGGTACCGCAGGATCTGGCGCGCCATCAATGCATCGTGCTGCGTCAGAACGATGATACCTATGGCCTTTGGCGCTTTACGCGGGGTACCTATGGCGAAACGATCAAGGTCCGCGGTGCGCTGAGCAGTAACGATGGAGAGGTCACATTGACCTGGGGCCTGGCCGGCCTGGGGATTTTGCAGCGCGCCGAATGGGATCTGGCGCGCCATCTGCGTGCTGGCAGACTGGAATTGCTGCTACAAGATTACGCCCTGCCGCCCGCCGATATTCACGCCGTTTTTCCCGAACGTCATCACCTGTCGGCCAAGGTGCGCGTGTTTATCGATTTCCTGGTGGAATATTTCCGGGACAGGCGTAAAACCGGCAAGGGCGACTCTTGGTAATCAGTTGACCACGACGTTTGCTTGCTTGACGAGTTTGGCGTAGTCGGTGGTATCGGTCTTGATGCGTTCGGCCATTTGCACACTGCTATCGCCTATCGGCACGGCGCCGATCTCCGCCATTTTCTTGCCGAAATCCGGCGACTGGATGATCTTGACCATGTCGGCATTCAGGCGCGCGACGATGTCGGGCGGTGTGGTGGCAGGAGCCAGGACGCCAAACCAGGTGCCCATATTGAAGCCTTTCAAGCCGGCCTCCTGCATCGTCGGGACATCGGGCAATGCTGCGGAACGTTTATCGGTCGTGACAGCCAATGCCCGCAGTTTGCCTGACTTGATGTGAGGCAATACAGGAGTAATCGTATCGAACGACATGTCGATCTGGCCGCCCAGCAGATCCGTCGTCAACGGACCGCTGCCCTTGTAGGGCACGTGTAGCAGCGAGACGCCGCCGATCTCCTGAAACTGCGCGCCGATCAGATGCTGTCCGGTGCCGACGCCATTCGAACCAAAGGTCAATTTGCCGGGCGTCTTGCGGGCCAGGGCCAACAGTTCCTGCACATTCTGGGCGGGCACCTTGGGGTTGACGACCAGTATGTTCGGCACCAACGCTACCGTGGTGACGGGTGCAAAGCTTTTCTGAAAATCGTACTGCAGGTTGTTGTAGACGCTGGTCGCAATCGTGTGGTGGACTGCGCCCATCAATAGGGTATAGCCGTCGGGGGCGGCTTTGGCCACGTAATCGGCGCCCAGCGTGGCGCCGGCGCCGGGCTTGTTTTCNACGATAACGGGCTGGCCCAGACTCTTGGCCAACTCTTGACCGAGGGTACGCGCCAGCACATCCGTGGTGCCGCCAGCCGGGAAGGGCACGATCAAGTTCACAGGGCGCGTGGGATAGCTTTGTGCCGTCGCACCGCTTGTCAGCGTGATGCCGGCTGCGCATAGCACGCCGGTCAGCGCGAAGCGCAGACCATGCTTTGCAGGTTTCATGATGTCTCCTCGTTGTGGTTGCCGATCTGTGGTGATCGATTTTTTTAGGCGCACAGTTGTGCTGCTATGCATATGTCGCGATTGCTCGTGCGCAGGCAACTGCACATAGTGCCGCGACCGGTAGCCGGTCACGGCATTTCGCTCGTATTACGCAGCTTGGGCTTGTGCTGATGCCTGCTTCAGGTGGTGGCACACCGCTTCAGTGACTTGTGCCGTCGTGGCTTTGCCACCCAGATCACCCGTATGCAGTGCGGGATTGGCAGTCACGTGTTCCACGGCCTTCATGACACGCTGGGCTGCCTGATGTTCGCCAAGATGTTCCAGCAGCATCACCACGGACCAGAACGTGCCGATCGGGTTCGCCAGGCCTTTGCCCATGATGTCGAAAGCCGAACCGTGAATTGGTTCGAACATCGACGGGTAACGGCGTTCAGGGTCGATGTTGCCGGTCGGCGCAATCCCGAGGCTGCCGGCCAATGCAGCGGCCAGGTCACTCAGAATATCTGCGTGCAGGTTGGTCGCGACAATCGTGTCCAGCGTCGCGGGCCGATTCACCATGCGGGCGGTCGCAGCATCGACCAGCTCTTTATCCCAATGCACGTCGGGAAACTCGCGGCTGACTTCAACGGCAATTTCGTCCCACATCACCATGGCATGGCGTTGCGCGTTGGACTTGGTGATCACCGTCAGTTGTTTACGCGGACGAGATTGCGCCAGACGAAAGGCGAAACGCAGAATGCGTTCGACACCGGCGCGCGTCATCATGGACACGTCGGTGGCGGCTTCGATGGGTTGGCCCTGGTGCACGCGGCCGCCGACACCCGAGTACTCGCCCTCCGAGTTCTCGCGCACAATCACCCAATCGAGTTGTTCGGGCGTGCAGCGTTTCAGCGGCCCGTCGATCCCGGGCAGAATGCGCGTGGGGCGCACATTGGCATACTGATCCAGGCCCTGGCAGATCTTTAGGCGCAGACCCCATAGCGTAATGTGATCGGGGATGTCCGGGTCTCCCGCCGAGCCAAACAAAATAGCGTCTTGGCCGCGCAAGTCATCAAGCCCATCGGCAGGCATCATGACGCCATGTTTGCGGTAGTAATCACCGCCCCAATCGAAATTCTGAAACGCAAAGGCAAACGAGCCGTCTGACTCGGCCAATGCCTGCATGACCTGTTGGCCGGCCGGGATGACTTCTTTGCCGATGCCGTCGCCGGGAATGGTTGCAATACGGTATGTTTTCACGTGCCTGACTCCTGCCGGCGCCGATCGCCAGCGTGTGTCAGGCACTGTACCTATCGCCGCACCGTATGGGTGCAAGGGCGATTCAAAGCATTATTAACTTCAGGTTAACGATGCACCGCACTCATCAAGTCACCGCGCCGCGCCGCGAAAACTGGGGCTCTTTCCAGATCTCGCTATCGAGTATATCCGTCAAGATCTCTACCGCATCCCAGACATCGGTGTAGCCGAAGTAGAGTGGCGTGAAGCCAAAACGCAGGACCTCGGGCTCTCGATAATCACCGATGACTCCGCGGGCAATCAACGCCTGCATCACAGCATAGCCATGCGGATGGCGCAGGCTGACATGACTGCCGCGATGGGCATGCTCGCGAGGCGTGACCAGGGTCAGCGGGTGGCGGGCGCAGCGGCTTTCCACGAGGGCAATAAACAGATCGGTGAGCGCCAGCGATTTTTTGCGTACCTCGTTCATGTCTGCCTGCAGAGAAATGTCCAGGCCGCATTCGACCAACGACAGCGACACTATCGGCTGTGTACCGCACAGGTAGCGGCGGATGCCGCCTGCGGGCTCATAATCGACGGCCATATCAAACGGCCGCTGGTGTCCCCACCATCCTGATAGAGGCTGCCAGAAATGATCGGTATGGTGCGGCGCCACCCAAATAAACGCCGGCGCGCCCGGGCCGCCGTTCAAATACTTATAGGTGCAGCCCACGGCGAAATCGGCATTGGCGCCGGTCAGGTCCACCGGCACGGCGCCCGCTGCATGGGCCAGATCCCAGATGGTCAACGCGCCGTGCGCATGCGCCTGCGCCGTGACCTCTGTCATGTCATACATATGGCCCGTACGATAATTCACGTGCGACAGCAGCAATACGGCGACGGAATCGTCCAGCGCCTGCTCCAACGACAGATCCTCATCCACCAACCGCATCTCGTAGCCTTGTTGCAGCAGATCGATCATGCCCTGGATCATGTACAGATCGGTCGGAAAATTATCGCGTTCCGACACGATGACTTTGCGCTGTGGTGCGGCGTGCCGTTGAATGCGGATTGCGGCTGCCAGCGACTTGAACAGATTCAACGAGGTGGTATCCGTGACCACAACCTGGCCTGTGCCGGCGCCGATCAACCGGCCCAGCTTGTCGCCCAGCCGCGAGGGCAACTCGAACCAGGCCGCATCGTTCCAGCTGCGGATCAGCCCTTGGCCCCATTCCTGCCGGATGACTTCGGCACTGCGTGCCACCGCGGCTTTGGGCAGCACACCTAGCGAATTGCCGTCCATGTAAAGCACGCCCGCCGGTATGTCAAACTGCGCTTTCAGCGGGGCGAGCGGGTCTTGATGATCGGCTTGCAGGCATGCTTCACGGGTATGCATAGAAACTCCTTTATCGTCCATGAATACTACACTGCCTGATCGGCAGAAAGCGGTATTCGGACCTCGGCCGACAGCCCCCCGCCGTCGCGGTTGCTCAGCACCAATTTGCCTCCCAGTGCTGTGGCCAGTTGCTGTCCGATCGCCAGCCCCAGTCCTGTGCCGCCGGTGTCGCGGTTGCGCGAGCCCTCGACGCGGTAAAACGGCTGCAGTACGGCGCCGAGTTCGGCAGGGGGGATACCTGGGCCATGGTCCAGTACGAAAATGGACACGCCCTGCGTTCCGTGGTTCTGTACAGCGACTTCGGCTGCACCGGCGAATTTCAGCGCATTATCGATCAAATTGCCCAGGATGCGCCGCAATGCGTGCGGACGAGTCTGTATCAACCCGAACGACAGATCAGTCGAGCTCGACAACATTACCTCGCGGCCCGTGTCCTGGTAATCACATACCAAGCTGTCCAGAAAGTCGTGCAAATCGATGCGAGCGGGTTTTTCCTGAGTGCCGTGCGCGCTGCGCGCGTACTCGATGCCTTCGCGCACCAGCCGCTCGACTTCCCCGAGGTCTTGTGTCAGCTTGGTTTTATCCGTCGATTCGTCCATGAATTCCGCTCGCAGCTTCATCCGGGTAATCGGTGTCTGCAGGTCATGCGAAATCGCGCCCAGCAATTGCATGCGCTCTTTTAGATAGCTGGCGATACGTTCCTGCATCGCGTTGAACGCGGCAGAGGCTTGCGCGACCTCGGCGGGACCATGTTCGTCCAGCGGAGGGCTCGTGTTGTTGGGGTCCAGCGTGTCGGCGGCTTTTGCCAGCTGCGTCAACGGGCGAACGGCCAGGCGTACTGCCAACCAGGCACAGAGCACCAGCAGCACCAATTGCACGCACAGCACGATGGGTAGCCATACGGCCAAGGGTGGCATGGTCAAATGGATGTCCAGCACCACGGGATGGCCGTCCTGCAGCGTGATGCGAGCCTGAATATGACGGTCGTTGCCCGCCATGGCATGCACGGCGACGGGATACCGGCCGCGCAACGTGTATTCAATGGACTGGGCCGCCGTGCGCGCTGCCGCCAGGCGCAGCGGCTGGTCGGCGTCGCCGGGGCCCAATAGATACTGGCGATGTCCGCTGGACAGGCGCGCCAACCAGCCGGCACGTTCGTCAGCAGGCAGGCGGTTGAGGATATCGACAGCAATCGAGACATCGCGCTCCAGATCGTCCAGCATCATCGATTTGGTCGCGTCGTAGCGTTCATAAAACAGCAACGCAAACGACAAGGTGTGAGCCAGCACCAAACCCACCAGAAAGATCAGGAATAAGCGCGCGACCAGCGTTCGCGGCCAAAGGCGTAACGGAAATCGAGGGCGCGGCATTTTTTATTCTTCCTGGACCTCGACTGCGGCCGAGAACACATACCCCTCGCTGCGTACCGTCTTGATGTACATCGGTTCGCGAGCGTCTTCGCGCAGACGCTGGCGTACGCGGCTGACCAGCAGATCGATCGATCTGCCAAACATGTCGGCATCGCGTCCCTGTGTCAGGTTCAGTAATTGATCGCGATTCAGGACGCGTTGTGGATGATCCAGAAACACGCGCAGCAGCCGGTATTCGGCGCCGCTCAACGATACGATCGTATCTTCTTCGTCCAGCAGGTGGCGGGCGGTCGTGTCCAGCCGCCATGCGCCAAATCTGATCTGACGCCCGGGCTCGGTGACTTGAAAATTCGGGGGCAACATGCGGGTACGGCGCAAGATGGCCTTGATGCGCGCCAGGAGCTCTCGGGCGACGAAAGGCTTGACGAGATAATCATCAGCACCCATTTCCAGCCCTATCACGCGGTCCATATCGTCACTGCGGGCGGTCAACAGCAATATCGGGATTTTGCGATGCTTGCCGCTGCGTAATTCGCGGCATAGCACCAGGCCATCGTCGCCGGGCATCATGATATCCAGCACGATCAGATCGACTTTCGTGCTTTCCAGCAGCGACTTCATGTGCCTGCCATCCGCGGCCAAGGTCACCTCCAGCCCATTCTTGCGCAAGAAATTGCCTGCGAGCTCGCGAATTTCTCTATCGTCGTCGACGATCATGATGTGGTCGATTTGGTCCATTCTTAGATGCCTTATGCCGTATATAGCAGGATGGGGATCGGTATGAAGCGGAGTTGCAGGGTGAGGCGAGGCAGTTTCCTCCCGATCAGAAGTGTAGTCAAAGTACGGCTCAATGAAACCCGTTCATGTGTCGTACTGTATATAGAGCTGGACCCGATACAAGAACTTAGAAAATGACGGTGCCGGCGGCACAGACCAGATACCTGGCACGGGCGAAATGGCGTTTCCTGACAACGGAAACACACACCATGAATGCTATCAACGCTCCCATTGCGCTACTGGCTGGCGTTCTGACGATTGCTTCGCCCTGCGTATTGCCTCTTTTACCCATTTTGCTGGGTAGTTCTGTCGAACGCTCCAACCGCCTGCGCCCCTTGTTCATTGTTGCCGGTTTCGTGTGCGCGTTCGCCGGGTTGGGTATCGCGCTCAGCCTGCTGTCCAACTTGAATGAAACCGTCCACGAGGCGGTGCGTTCTATCTCGATCGTGTTGCTGGTGCTGTTTGGCCTGGCCCGCATCTGGCCGCGCCCGTATGACTGGCTGATCGCTCGTATTGGCGGACCGATACAGCGCATCGCAATGTTGTCGGGAAAGGCTGACAACGGTAATTCAGGCGGGTTCCTGCTGGGGATTTCGCTGGGTGCCGTATGGACACCATGTGCAGGTCCAGTGTTGGCGTCAATCCTGGTGCTGGCTGCCAAGGCCCAGAACCTGGGGCAATCCAGTGCGTTGTTGCTCTTTTATGCCGTCGGCGCGGGTATTCCCATGCTCGCCATTGCGTACGGCGGCAAGGCTATCGCCTCGCGTGTGGGCTGGGTGACTCGGCATACCCATCGTCTGCAGCAAGGGTTCGGTGTGCTGTTGGTGCTAACCGCATTGGCCATTCATTTCCAGTACGACGTTTTGTTTTACGCCTGGTTGACAGGGCTGTTTCACTGACCTTCGCCCGATCTGATCACATCCCGTCTTTTCTGTTCGTGCTGGTTCTCTCTGACGCGATTCTATTTACTTCGCCAGCACTTTTTTGCTTGTTAATAAGGAGCTCATCATGTTCAAAGTGTTGAAATCATTCGCTGCAGCGTCGGTATTGTTGGTATCAGCCGTACACGCGGCGCCACAACCTGCACCGGTCCCCGCGCCGGAGTTTACGGGTATTGAAAAGTGGCTCAACAGCGTTCCTCTCACGATGCAGTCCCTGCGTGGCAAAGTGGTGCTCGTCGATTTCTGGACCTATACCTGCATCAACTGCATTCGCACACTGCCTTATGTGACTGACTGGTATCAGAAATACAAAGATCAGGGATTGGTCGTCGTTGGCGTGCATACCCCTGAGTTTCCATTCGAGCGTTCCACCACGAATGTGACAAAGGCGCTGGATCGATTCGGCATCAAGTACCCCGTTGCGCAAGACAATGGCTATGCGACCTGGGACGCCTACCGAAATCAATACTGGCCTGCGGCATATTTGATCGATAAGCAAGGGAACATCGTGTATCGCCACTTTGGCGAAGGGCAATACCAGGAAACCGAGGCTGAAATACAGCGCCTGTTGGCCCAGCCGGGTTGATGCTGCTCGTACTTGCGACCGCTTTTTTCCGATACGTATCGGCTGGTCGGCATCCAGATTTGTCTCCCACTGTATCTAACCGTTCTACAGATACCTTGGGTACTAAAACCCCCGTCCACACGACATATCCGGGATACGCGACGGTCTTTTAATAACACTCATGGACAGACGGCACACGGCAGGAACCACAACACATGCCTTGCCGACTATTCAAAGCGTGCTGCGTCGTTCATTCATCCATTAATTACTTTTTATCGAGGCTTACTATGAAAACCCAATTCGCCATCTTTGCCATCGCTTTGTCCACTTTGTCGGCTGGTACTGCCGCACACGCCGCAGAGGAAACCTATGTGCCGCCGAGTTTCTCGACATTGTCGCGTGCTGAAGTCACGGCCGATCTGGCAGCTGCGAAGGCTGCGGGCAATGTGCAGCCGGGCGACCAGACCTATATTCCGGTGTCACCATCGACGCTCTCTCGTGCCGAGGTCAAGGCGGACTTGGCAGCATGGAAGCAAGCCGGTTTGTCGAGTGAATGGCGCGGCAATGCGACGCCCGATATCTTCAGCACAGCATATAGAACCAAGCTGGCTATTTACGAGCACTCGGTGGCCGCACACGCGGGCCGTATCGCTTCCGTCTCGTGATGTCTTCTGAGATGTTCAGGGATTCAGCGCCGTCTGAAAACATTGGTCTGGCCGCGAATCCTGGGTTGTCAGCATATTGCTGCAGGTCGGTGGGGGAACTCCGCTCACCGACCCTGTAGTGATTAATCCTGGCGATCAGTCACTTCGACCAGGTGGTACCCGAATTGGGTCTTGACCGGGCCTTGCACCACGTTCAACGGGGCGCTGAAGACGACTTGGTCGAATTCGCGCACCATTTGACCCGGGCGGAACGTGCCCAGGTTGCCGCCGTCGCGGCTGGACGGGCAGCTGGAGTTTTCACGGGCGACTTGGGCGAAATCGGCACCGCCTTCGATAGCGGCCTTCAGTTCGTTGCATTTGGCTTCGGTGGACACCAGGATGTGGCGTGCGCTGGCTTGGGCCATGGAGTGCTCCTTTAAAAAAAATGACTACCAGCCAGATGATACTCGCTCATGTGTGACCTACCAGCGATAGGTCGTACTCAATGTAACCAGACGTCCCGTGCCGTACGAGCAAGACCCACACTCGGTGCACTGGCTGAAATATTCCTTGTCGGTCAGGTTGCTGGCGTTCAGTGCCACGCGCCAGTGGCGATTTTCCCAGGCCACCATGGCGTCAAACAGCGTGACAGATGGCGTTCTGGGCACATAGGAGCCGTCGTTGGGCTCGTCGACAAAGCCGCTGGCGTAATGCACGCCAGCGCCGGCGGTAAAACCGTCCAGATTCCCGATCGCGAACTTATACGTTCCCCAGAATGCGGCCTGCCTCTTCGGCACCCCTGTCAATTCCCGGTCGACATTCAAATACGTAAAACTGGCGTTGATGTCCAATTTCGGGGTGATCGAGCCCACCCATTCCAGCTCCAGCCCGGTGTTCCGGGTCTTGCCGCGCTGTGCAACCTCCGTCTGGGAAATTTCCACAGTACGGTTGGTCTCGCGCAGCTCAAATATGGCCGCCGATGCGCGCCAGTCTTGCTCTGGAGGTTGATACTTGAGGCCTGCCTCCCACTGTTTGCCGCGCAGCGGGCGCAGCCGTTGGCCGTAATCCGTATTGGCCTGAGGTTGGAACGACTCGGCATAACTGACATAGGGCAACAGGCCAGGCACGATTTCGTACATCAGGCCCACTCGCACCGTATTGGCTCGATCATTGCGGTCTTCGGCTCCGTCTTCCCAGTTGGTGGATTCATCATGCCGCCAACCCGCCAGCAGGATCCATTGCCGCCACCGCATTTCGTCTTGAATATAGACGCCTAGCTGCTTGACCCCGTTGGCGGCAGTGGGCTCCAGATCCGGCCGCGTATAGCCGCTGTTGTAGATGGGATTGAAGACATCGATTGGGGGAACACCGCCGCCATCGGCCAGGCCGTAGTCATCGATGCCCGAGCCCCTGACGCGATAGCGCATGATATCCAGTCCCACCAGCAACTGATGATCCACGGCGCCAGTCGAGAATTTACCCAACAGGTTCTGATCGGCGGCAAAGATGCGGGTATGTTTTTTCCAGAAATAGGCGGCGCGATTCAGCACGCGTTCTTCGGGATCCAGGTACGGCGCATAGACGTCAAAGGCTCCATAATCGGTCTTGTTGTCAGTCCATCTCGTGTTCTGGCGAAACGTCCATTGCTCGTTAAACGCATGGCGAAACGACCAGCCGGCTTGCCAACTGTCGGCATCGAAATAGTCTAAATCCGGCTCACCCACGAACGTATGCCGGGAAATCTTTCCATTGGGGTTCGACAGGATCGTGCCATTCCAGGGCAGCGTGCTGCCTGAATCACCGTTGGCCCGGTCCTTTTGCCACTTGAATCGTAACGTCAGCTCGGTGTTGGCGCTGGGGGCCCACGTCAGTGAGGGAGCAACTACCTGCCTGTCGTCCTGGCCGTAGTCGAGCTGCGTGCCGCTTTCCCGGCCCAACGCCACCAGCCGATAGAGCAGGGTGCCGTCTTCATTCAATGGCCCGGTCAGGTCCGCCTGGATTTGTTTTTTATTGTGATTTCCGACCTGAACACCGACTTCGCGTTGGGCTTCGGCCTGGGGCTGTTTACTCACGTTGTTGATCAGACCGCCCGTGCCGCCTTGGCCATACAGCATCGAGGCCGGTCCGCGCAGGACTTCCATGCGTTCCATCAGATAGGGCTCGACGCGTGCCGTGCTGTTCCAGTAGTTCACCCGGTCTTTCAGGCCATCCAGGTAGATGTCTTCAATCTCGACCCCACGTGCCTGCACTGCATCCAGCCGGGAACTCGTGCCATACATCGACGTGCGTACGCCCGCTGTATAGGTCAACGCCTGATCCAAGGAGCTCGATCCTGTGTCGCGGATCTGTTCGGCAGAGACGACCGAAATCGACTGAGGGGTTTCCACAATCGGCGTGTCGGTCTTTGTGGCCGTTTCGCTATTTCGTGCCATATAACCGATCACGGGGCCGGTACCGCTTTCAGTGCGGCCTGTGATCGTGACAGTGGGAAGCTCACTCACACTGGAGGCCGGCAGGGCCTTGAGTATGTAGCGGTTATTGGCATCCGGCGTCGCCTGCAGGCCCGTGCCGGACAGCACATTCGCCAAGCCTTGCGAGACCGTATAGTTGCCTTGCAGACCGGCACTGTTTTTTCCATCGGCCAGCTCGATCGAGCCCGCGAGGTAAATGCCCGATTCACTGGCAAAGCGGGTCAACACGGTGCGCAGCGGGCCGGCGGGGATGTTGTAGCGGCGCTGCGCAGGCGCCGTGACAGCCGCCGCCTGTGCGATGGCGCTGTCGGCAGCATGGGCGTATCCCGGCATCCCGGCAGCCGTCGCGATGACAGCGGTGAGGGCGCCCAGCTCCATCCAGACCGCCCAGGACCTGCGGATAAATCGATTCTGCTGCGGCCGTTTTGTGCCGAGGCCCAGAGGGGCCGATCGGATCGAGCGGCATTGCGGGCGGCGGAGAACATGCGACGAGCGCCAAGGCATGAGAATTCCTCTTCACAAAGTGGGTGCAACAGGGGCCTTGTCTGTGCGAACACCTGTCGCGACCTGAGACGTGCGGCCCTCTCTATCTCTAAATCAATCGAGAGGGCGAAAAGCGGAACTCACACGGTCAAAAAAGTCAGGGGCTGTTTTGTGCCGGGATAACCAAACGCTCAGCGGGATTGAGCAGGGGCCGGCGTCGCGTCGCGGCTACTGATTGAAATCCACCACGGCAGCGGTTTACGTACCTGTAGCGATGCGACGTCCGCCAGCATGGCCAGCGTGCCATCCACGTCACGCAACGGAAATGTCCCGAATACGCGGCGCTGTGCGACGGCCGGATCCAGTGCGATATGTCCTGTGTAATAACGATTGAGTTCGTGCACCACGGCCGCCAGCGACAAGTCCCAGGCAATCAACTCCCCGCGGCTCCATGCCTCTCGCGCAGGGTCGGCCTCTGTGGCATCGGCAATGCGATTCGGACTGAACCTCGTCTGTTTCCCCGCAGCAATAACGGTTGTCGCGTTGTTCGCGGCGGTTCGGATTTCGACCGCGCCGTCGTAGACAGCCAGAAAGGTCTGCTCGGGCTCGCGCCGGACCGTGAAGCGTGTGCCCAGCGCGCGCAATTGCCCTTGCGGCGTCTCGACCACAAACGGACGAGCGTCTCCGTGGGCCGTCGATACCAGGACTTCGCCGGCGATCAACGTGAGCTTGCGCAAACTCGCCGACATATCGGCGTTGACCGCACTGCCCGCATTGAGCCAGATGCGTGAGCCGTCGGCCAACTGGATTTCGCGGATGTCTCCGGTGCCGGTGCGGTAGTCTGCGGTCCAGGCCGAGAGAACCCCAACGATCGGAGTATGTGTCCAGCCGATCAGGCCCAGCCCCGCCACGGTGCCGAGTCCTGCCAATACGCGTCGGCGGGATCGCTCGCGGGTGTGCACATCGTGGACCTTGGAGGCCAATAGTTTCGGATCAGACGTGTCCTGCAAAGGAGTCAGCACGCGTTGGCTCACCGCTTCCACATAGGCCCAGGCGTGCCGATGCTGCAAGCTGGCGGCCAGCCAAGCCTGCCAACGGGCACGGTCAGCCGCGCGAGCTTCGCCGGAAATCAGCAGGGCATACCAGTGTGCAGCTTGTTCCATCGCCTCGTGCGAAGGCCCATTCTCTTCACGGCGACTGCCCGGTGGCACGGAGTTGATGGAGGACATTGCGGGCATGGGGTTATGGCAGGTCTAGGAGCACGCGCATCACACAGCGGGTGCGGTTCGCAGTTCAGCCGCCGTCTGGACCGCGTGGGCCTGCATACAGCGCAGCATGGCCTGCGCGACGTACTTGCGCACCATGCGCGAGGACACGCCGAGTTCGCTGCCCACCTCCGATGCCGTCATCCCGCACACGGTCGACAGCAGGAAAGCCTGGGTAGCCTTGGCGGACAGGCCTTGCAACAGCGTTGCGATCTCGTGCAGCGCCTCCAGCACAATCGCTTGCCGTTCGGCCGAGGGCGCGACATCCTGGGGCTGCGCAGCCAGCGTATCGAGCCACGCTTGTTCGATTTCCCTTCGGCGCCACAGATTGATGCACATGCCTTGCGCCATGGACCGCAAATAGGCGCGGGCCTCCAGCGGACTATGAAATCCCCGTGGTGCGGGCTTCATGATCAATCGTAAAAAGGCCTCGTGTGCCATGTCGGCCGCGTCGGCGGCGTTGCCCAGGCGCCGTTGCAGCCACGTCCTGAGCCAGGAGTGGTGCTCGGCGTACAGCGTATCCACCGATGGTGGCGAAACGTAAGGGAGGGACGCGGCACTCACGGGCGGATTCCGGGGGGTAAATTGCCAAGTTGGGGATAAAGGAACTGATGATATTAATAGAAATCGTTCTTATCTTGAATTCGGGCTGACCCGTGGTATGGGCAAAGGTATTGAACCGAGTCGTGTAACGGTCGATATGTGGTTAAAGCGCTCGCAGCACGCTAGGGGATTTCCCGCATCGAGGAGCCAAAATGGTGCGGTGCCGCACGATCAGGCGCTCAGTTAGCGCGGTTTTTACAAAACGATATAAGCCATTGTCATAAAACAATAAAACGCCCACATCCGTAGGTTTGAGGGCAGTGTATGGTGGGTAATATTCTTAAAAGGAATGAAAACATAGGCGTTTAATTCCCTTTTGGCGTGTCCATGTTTTTTGCATGATCCAGGCTTCTGGAGACCGAACCCCATGCAAAACGCTTCGCCATTTACCCTCAATGCCGCCGCTCCGGTGCTTAGCGCCGAGTTGGCAAATGCCTTGCACTCCATTGTGACCCCGCACCTGAGCGACAACATGCATCGCCAGAGCGGGGTTGTCGGTTTGAACCGCTATAACCGCAGCGGCAAGCTGGTCGGCAGTGCGCTGACGGTCAAGACCCGCCCCGGCGACAACCTGTTCATCTACAAAGCCATGACCTTGATCCAACCGGGTCACGTGCTGGTCGTTGATGCCGGTGGCGATCTGACCAACGCCTGCGTGGGCGAAATCATGAAGCGTTATCTGCAGCAGCGTGGCTGCGTTGGTCTGATCGTCGATGGCGCGATTCGCGACGTGGCGGCCTTCGAGAATGATTCATTCCCGTGTTACGCCCGTGGTCACGTGCACCGTGGCCCATACAAAGACGGCCCCGGCGAAGTCAACGTGCCGGTCACCATCGGCGGGCAGGTCATCCAGCCTGGCGACGTGATCGTGGCCGACGAAGACGGCATCGTGTCGTTCCCGGTCGCTCAGGCTGACGCCTTGGTAGAGAAAGCCCGCGCTCACGCTGCAAAAGAAGAGCGCATCATGGCCGAGATCGACAGCGGCGCCGAGCGCCAAAGCTGGTTGCACGCCGTATTGGAATCCAAGAACCTCCTGTAAATCGCATCATGACTGCCAGCAACACGAATCAAGCCGCTTCTTTCCTCGCGCAACGCATGAGCGCGATCAAGCCATCGCCCAGCATGGCGGCCAAACGCAAGGTCGATCAGCTGCGCGCCGAAGGCCGGGAAATCGTCGACTTCACCATCGGCGAGCCAGATCTGAAGACGCCTGCGCATATCGCACAGGCCGGTATTGCCGCGATCAAAAGCGGCGAAGTGAAATACACCTCGTCCGCCGGTATCCGCGAACTGCTGGTAGCTATCCAGCAAAAATTTCAACGTGAAAACAAGCTGTCCTTCGAGCTGGATCAACTGGTCGTCGGCACCGGCGCCAAGCAGCTGATTTTCTCGGCGTTGCAGGCAACATTGAACGCGGGCGACGAGGTCATCATCCCCACGCCGTACTGGGTGTCATATCCGGACATGGTGTTGTTGAACGACGGCAAGCCGGTCATCTTGCCCACGACCGAAGCACAGGACTTCAAGGTCACGCCCGAGGCCCTCGAGGCCGCGATCACGCCGCGTACCAAATGGCTGTTGCTCAATGCCCCGAACAACCCGTCAGGCGCGATCTACACCGAAGCCGAGTTGAAAGCCTTGCTGGCTGTGATCGAACGCCATCCGCAAGTCCTGCTGATGGTCGACGAGATCTATGAGCACTTCTGCTACGACGGCCACTACATTTCGCCGCTGGCCGTGAATCCCGACCTGGCATCTCGCGTCATGTTGGTCAACGGCGTTTCCAAGGCTTACGCCATGACCGGCTGGCGCATTGGCTATGCAGCTGCCCCTGCCTGGTTGGTGAAAGCGATCTCGACACTGATCTCGCAATCCACCTCGTGCGCCAGCCAGATTTGCCAAGTGGCTGCTGCCACGGCATTGACCGCAGACCAGCAATGCGTGGCCGATACCGTGGCCATCTACAAAGAGCGCCGCGATACGATCGTCAGCCTGCTCAATGGCATCGAATCGATGAGCTGCCCCAATCCAGCCGGCGCATTCTATGTGTTTCCCAACATCCAGGGCTTCATCGGCAGGAAAACACCCGATGGTAAAACCATCACCAACGACCTGGAGTTTGTGCATTACCTGCTGGACGCCGCTGGCGTTGCCGTGCTGGACGGTACCGCTTATGGCAACCCCGGCTACCTGCGTATGAGTTTCGCCACCGATCTGGAGACCATCAAGCTCGGCTGCGAAAAACTGGCGCAAGCTTGCCGCCAACTTCAATAACACTCAAGGAAGGAAATCATGGTCTTCAAGAATATTCTGAAGTGCCTGCCCCTGGTGGCTTGCCTGGGCATGGCAAACGTCGCGCACGCCGACGCGCTGTCCGATATCAAAGCGCGCGGTACCCTGGTGTGCGGCACGCTCGGCACCTCTGAGCCTTTTAGTTTCCAGGATCCCAAGACCCGTCAGGTCGTGGGCTACGAGGTCGATCTGTGCAACAAGATCGCCGATGACTTGGGCGTCAAGCTCGAAGTCAAAATGATTTCCGTGGCAGCGCGGATTCCCGAGCTGGCCGGCGGCCGTGTCGACCTGGTGGCAGCCAATCTGGGTTGGACTCCCGAGCGCGCGCAGCAGATCGACTACAGCTACCAGCACTACGTCAGCCCGCAGAAAATCCTGATTCGTCGCGATGACGCCGGTACGTTCAAAACGAATGGCGACTTGGCGGGCAAGCGCGTGAGCGCCGTTGCAGGCTCATCCTCGGAGTCGGGTGCGAAACGTCTGATCCCGGATGTCACCACCGTGACGTTCAAGGATCCTCCGACCGCCTTTGTGGCCCTGCAACAGCGCAAGGTCTCCGGCTTTGTCGGCTCGGAACTCATGCTGTTGAAGTTCAAGCAAGAAGCAGAAACTTCGCCCGTCAAACTCGACATCATCGAAGAGCCGTTGTTCGTCGAGCCGTGGGGTATCGGGATGCGTAAAGGCGAAGACGGACTGCGCAATGAAGTGAACAAGGTCCTCACCAAGCTGGAGACTTCCGGCGAGCTGCAAACCATTTTCGACCGTTGGTTTGGCCCGGACACCAAGTTCCCGACCAAGCGCGTGTTCAAAGTCGAAGAAATCAAAGGTTGATACCGGCAGGGCGGGTAGCTTATGAACTACACATTGGATTTCGGTGCGTTACTCAGTAACGGCTACCCGACGTTGATCTTGGGTGGATTGCTCACCACCCTGAAAATGACCTTGTTTGCCTGGGTGTTGGCGTTCGCGCTGGGCAGCGTGCTTGCCGTATTGCGCATGCTCAACATCCGGGTCTTGAATTATCTGGTCATCCTGTATGTGGCCTTTCATCGCAACGTGCCGATGTTGGTCCACATCTTGTTGTGGTATTTCGGTGTGGCGTCCCTCATGCCGGTCGCGGCGGACGACGTGATCAATTTCGTGGGCGGCGAGTTCTTTTACGCCACGATAGCGGTGGGACTCGTGACTGCGGCCTACGTCAGCGAGGACCTGCGCAGCGCCATTCGCGCCATTCCGCGCGGCCAGATGGAGGCCTCGCGCAGTCTGGGGCTGAGCTATCTGCGCACCATGCGCAAGGTCATCTTGCCCCAGGCTTTCAAGATCTCTATCCCGCCACTGACGAACCAGACCCTGCTGTTGTTCAAGAACACCAGCCTGGCGATGGCCATCGGCTTGATCGAGTTGACGGGTGCGGGTCGCGAAATCGAATCCGCGACGTTCAAGACATTCGAAATCTACACTGTCGTGACGGTGTTGTATCTGGTGATCTCGCTACTGCTGATGCTGGCGGGAGCCTATCTCTCAAAACGGGTCGCATACGTGACCAAGACCCGGTAAGGCCGTCATGCTCGAGATACTTTCCGATAACTGGTTATTGTTGCTGGTGGGCCAATGGCCCAACGGCCCGATGGGCGGACTCGTCGCAACGATAGGCTTGGCGTTGGTGAGTCTGGCATTGGCGTTCCCTCTAGGCGTGTTGCTGGCACTGGGCCGCATCAGCTCGCACAAAATATTCTATTGGCCCGCTACGGCGGTGGTGTATCTGGTGCGCGGCTTGCCGCTCATCATGTTCATTTTCTGGGCCTATTTTTTCCTGCCGCTGGCCATCGGCACCTCCGTCAGCGGTGTGGTGACCATGGCTGCCGCATTGATTCTGTACGAGGGCGCGTACCTGTCCGAGATCATCCGCAGCGGCATCCAAGCGTTGCCTGCAGGCCAAATGGAAGCCGGCCGCTCGCTCGGATTGAGCCACATGCAGACCATGCGCAAGATCATCTTGCCCCAGGCGCTGTACAACACCATTCCCAGCATGCTCAGCCAGTTCATTTCTACGGTGAAAGAAACCTCGCTGGGTTTCGTCATCAGCGTGCATGAGCTGACCTTTGCTGCCTCGCAGGTCAACAATATTCTGCTGACCAAGCCGTTTGAAGTCTTTGCGCTGTTGGCGTTGACCTATTTCGTGCTGAACCTGATTCTTACCGGCGCCGTCAAACTCATTGAGATCCGCATGAGCGGAACCCGGCCCGTCGCAGCCTAGGCTTACCCATGATCGAATTCAAGAACGTCAGTAAATGGTATGGCGAGTATCTCGCTCTGGACAACATCAATGCCCAAGTGCAAAAAGGCGAGGTCCTGGTGGTGTGCGGCCCCTCCGGGTCGGGTAAGTCCACGCTGATCCGCACCGTCAATCGCCTGGAGCCAATACAGAAAGGCAACATCGTTGTCGATGGCGTCGACGTCTACAACTGTGGATCAATCGACGATATGCGCAGCCATATTGGTTTCGTCTTCCAGCAGTTCAATTTATTCCCGCATATGAATGTGCTGGAAAACCTGATGATGGCGCCCGTGTTGCTCAAGCGGCTGAACAAGAACCAGGCTCGCGAACATGCAGTAGCCTTGCTCGAGCGTGTAGGCATGGGCCACAAGGCCGATGCCTATCCTGGCCAGCTATCGGGTGGCCAGCAACAGCGTGTCGCGATTGCCCGCGCCCTGGCCATGAAGCCGCGCATCATGCTGTTTGACGAGCCTACCAGCGCCTTGGACCCGGAAATGGTCAATGAAGTCCTGCTGGTCATGAAATCGCTCGCCGCCGAAGGCATGACCATGGTGTGCGTGACTCATGAAATGAACTTCGCGCGCGAGGTCGCCGACACGGTCTGGTTCATGGACGCAGGCCGCATCGTCGAACAAGCACCGCCCAAGCAGTTCTTTGAGCAACCGCAGACTGATCGCGCACGCAAGTTCCTATCCGATATCAAGCATTGAGCCTAGGGGCCCAGCACCGAGCGTCAAAGCTTCGATATCAAACCGTTGGTGCCAACGGCCTGGCGTTACGCGCTGAGCCCGCCATACGGCTGAGAAAAATCGCACACCTCGCGCGCGATGCGCGCGATTTCCTGATAGAACATGGTGTTCGACTGTTTGGCATACATGGCGCAGTACAGCGACGAAGGCATGGCCTTCGTCGTGCGGGCGACTACCAGTTTGCGGCTCGCAAACAGCTCTGAAAAATAGTCCTCTGGCATGCAGGCCACGCCGAACCCGGCCACCGCCATCCCTACCATCGCCTGCAGGCTGTTGATGGTGAACAGATTCGACTGCGGCGTATACGGGGCAAACCACTCGTCATAAATCGCATTCAGACCCGAATCCGGGTCCTGGCGAATAATGTTCAGCCGGGACAGATCCTCTGGGGTATAGACCTTGGTCGGGGAAATCACATCCGGACTGCCTGCCCACGAAAAATTCACCTGTGCGATCGGCTCGGCCTCCAGAAACGGATTGCGTAATTCCCGATGCAGGATCGCCATGTCCAATTGCCCTTGCAGCAAGCTCTGCTGCAATTGCCAGGCCAAGCCGATTTTCGGCAATACGACCAGTTCAGGAAACAGCGTTCGCAATTCCGTCATCAGCTTGGGCAGCCAGGTCATCGCCGTGATTTCCGTAATGCCCAAACGCAGCGAGCCCGAGAAAGGCTTGAAGCCTTTCATCTTGAGCAGCATCTGATCGCGCCGTCCCAGCAGGTCCGCCGCCATATCCAGCAGCTCTTCGCCCATGCGCGTCAGCGTGGCCTTTTGGCCGCTGCGGTCAAAGATCTGGATACCGAAATTCGTCTCCAGTTCCTGAATCCGCTTGGTGATCGCCGATTGGGTGGTATTGAGCCGCTCTGCCGCATTGGCAAAGCCGCCCAGCTGCACCACCCAATACAGGGCTTCGATCTGCTTGAAGGTCAGCATGGCAGAGCGTCAGTCAACCGACGCACCCGATTTCTTGACGGCATTGCCCCATTTCGCGACCTCCTGGTCGACAAAGCGTTTACCCTCATCGGGGGTGTAGACCAACGGCTGCCCGCCTCGATCAGCCAAGGCTTTTTGCATCTCGGGCGACTGTAGAATCGCGTTGATTTTTTGGTTGAGGTACGTCACCACATCGGCAGGCGTCTGTGCGGGGGCAAACACCATGGCCCAACCCACCGCCTCAAATCCCGGCAAACCCGATTCCGCAACGGTGGGCACATCGGGCAACTGCGGCACACGTTTGCTCGTCGTGACGGCAAGCGCCACGGCAGCATGCGAACTGATGTGCGGCAACGCAGCCGTGACGGAGTCCACCATCAACGGGACATGATTGCCCAGAAAGTCTGCTTGCGCGGGACCACTGCCTTTGTAGGGAATGTGGCGTATCTCGACGCCGGCGTCGGCTTTGAACATTTCAGCCGAGAGGTGCTGCGTGCCGCCAATCCCTGCGCTGGCATACGCCAATTCGTTCGGTTTGGCCTTGGCTTTTTCTATCAATTGCGGCAACGAAGTGATGCCGCTATTGGGATTGGCCAAAAATACCAGAGGCACGGTAAAGATGCCGCCTACCGGCGTGAAGTCTTTCTGCAGCGAGTAGCCTGGGTTGCTATATAGCGTCTGGTTCACTGCAGCAGCGCTGCCGCCGACGACCAGCGTGTAGCCATCGGGCTCGGCGCGATGTACGAACTGCATACCGATGTTGCTGCCGGCACCTGCCTTGTTCTCGACCACGACTGGCTGGCCGACTTCTTTAGCCAACTGCTCGGCTACCATGCGGGCAAAAATATCGGTCGCCTGGCCCGGAGGAAAGGGCACGACGAGGTTGATGGGCCGTTCAGGATAGGCTGCATGGGCCGCTCCAGCGGCCGAGAGAATGATGCCTGCCATCAACGCGGCAAAGCGGGGGAATCGCTGCGACATAAAAAAACCTATTTCTTAGAGGATGTAGTGGATTGCTGGGATGTGTCCAACCGGCGCATATGTTCAGATAATAAAGCCACAAACGCAGAAGCCTCGGCGCTCAACGCGCGGCGCGGATGAGTGACGCGAGCGATTTGGCGAATGAGCCGCGGTGAAACCACCTCATGGCATTTCAGCCGGCCCCGTTGCTCCCGATTGCTGATCGCGACGCGGGGCAGTAGCGTAACAAATCGGGTGCGCTCTACAAGCTTGATGATGGACACAATGGAGTCGAATTCGAAGACGGGCGTCAGATCGATGTCCTCTGCCTGGGCGAAGCTCTCCAGAATCAGCCGCAGCCCATGTTTGCGCGTCGGCAAGGCCAGGTCTAATGCAATGACGTCGCGTAACGGCACGCTAGCCGGCAAGTGCTGGTGATAGTCGGCCCCCGTCACCAATACCATGTCCTCGTCGACAACATGTTCCAGGTTCAGCGCCAGCGGGCGACGGGGCTTGTTGATGAATGCGGCGTCCAGCTCGCCGCCGGCGACGCGGTCTGCCAGCGTAGCGCTATAGCCGTCAGTCACCGTCAGGGTGACCTTGGGATGCTGCGTCGTGAACTCTTCTACGGCATCCGACAACACGCCTTGAGCCACAGAGGCGATGATGCCGATGTTGACGTGCCCATGCAGCTCGCCGTCCTTGCGCAGGACTTGTTCACGAGCGTGCGTGAAATCACGCAAGATCGGTAAAAAAAGCCGGTACATCTGGCGCGCGGCCGAAGTCGGTTGCATGCCTTGTTGGCTGCGCTCGAACAGCTGTTGCCCCAGCTCGTCCTCCAAGCGCGCGATTTGCATGCTCAACGCCGGTTGCACAATGTTGAGCCGGCGTGCTGCGCGCGTGACGGAGCCTTCTTCAAAGAGGCAGATGAAATATTGAATTTGCCGGAATTCCATAGGGTCCCCAAAACATGGCGTGCTCAAGCACTGCGCAAAACTCAGATGTCTATTTCATCATAAATAGTGATTATTGTGATCATTAAAAATTAATTGACCTGATATATGCCCATTTCTAGACTCTCCGCACAAATAAGGCAGGCGGGGCTCCACGGCGCTGCCGCGCGCATTCTTTTAACGGAGGGGGGCACATGTTTCGAGAACTCAAACGTATCGCAGCCATCATGGCGGCTGCTGGGATGATGGTTTGCGGCGCAACTGCGCAGGCGCATGACTATCCGCAAAAACCTATCCATATCGTCGTGCCTTATCCGCCAGGCGGGTTCAATGACACACTGGGCCGCGTGGTAGCCAGCAAGCTGAGTGCGGCCTGGGGGCAGCCGGTAGTCGTAGACAATAAACCCGGAGCAGGAACCATCATTGGCACCTCGATCGTGGCCAAGGCCGCGCCGGATGGCTATACCTTGCTGGTGGCGCAGTTTCCCTTTGCCGCCAACCCGGCGTTGTATCGGTCCTTGCCCTATGACACGGCCAAGGATTTCGCGCCAGTGATCCTGGCAGGGCAATCTCCCATGCTGTTGGCCGTGCATGCCGACTCATCCTTGAAGAGCGTCGGCGCAGTGGTGGATGCCGCGCGTGCCCGCCCACGCCAGATCAATTATGGGTCCTCGGGCAGCGGATCTTCGAATCATTTGGCCATGGCATTGTTCGAGCGCATGGCTTCGGTGGAAATGACCCAGATTCCCTACAAAGGCAGTACCCCAATGTTGACGGATCTGGCGGGCGGCCAGGTAGAACTGGCATTCGATGCGTTCCCGCACGTTTTGCCGTTCATTCAGTCAGGCAAGGTGCGCGCCATCGCCATTGCTGACGAGCATCGGTCACCGTTGATGCCAGATCTGCCCACCGTCGCTGAGGCCGGCGTTCCCGGGTATCACGTTTCGTCCTGGCATGGCTTTGTCGCGCCTGCGGGGACTCCCGAACCGATTCTGCAGAAACTCAATACCCAGATTAACGCCATCCTGGCGACAGAAGAGGTCAAGAAAATATTTCGGGAGCAGGGCGTCGTCCCCACAGGAGGCAGCTCGGCGGATTTTGCTGCTTTCATCACGGCGCAAATGGACAAGTGGCGTCAGGTCGTCGTGGACGCTGCGATTCCTCTGCAATGAGAGCCTTGTCTTTTGTCCATGCCCCCGATCGCACTGATGGGGGTACATGCTGCCGGAATCATCAATGGCAGTTTGGTTATCACCATATATGATGAACTTAATAATTAAATATTAATTGACCTGATATTTACCGATATCTAGACTGCCCTCCTGACAAAACGAGGTTCACAAACCCGTACTTGATGGAGGCAGCAATGGCGCAACCCGCACACGAATCACAGGCCCGTAGCCAGCAGCAGACCAAGCAAGCGCTGAATCTGATCGCAGGCCGTTGGGCGACGGCAGAGGGCGGGCGTGTAGGGGTCAGGCACGATCCTGCTACCGGTGCTGTCGCCGGGTACTACGCCGACAGTGACGCCCAGGACGCGCAAACGGCTATTGCGGCGGCACACCAGGCTTTTTATGGCACCGCATGGGCGCAGAGCCCGCGCCGCCGTCAGATGGCAATGTTGCGTTGGGCCGATCAGTTGGAATCGCAATCGGAATCGCTGGCACAGTTACTGACCCTGGAAAATGGCAAGGTCCTGGCGCAGTCGCGCGGTGAAATCGCAGCGGCGATTTCCGAGATCCGTTACTACGCTGGACTGACCCGCCACATCCCGGGTCATGTCTTTGAAGTCGAGCCGGGCGCTTTCGCGACGCTGTTAAAAGAGCCGGCTGGCGTTGCTGGTCTGATCATTCCGTGGAATGCACCTGCGGTATTGCTTATCCGCGCCTTGACTCCCGCCATGGCGGCGGGCTGCACGGTGGTCATCAAGTCTGCATGGCAAACGGCGCGCTTGAGCGCGGCCTTGATTGCGCCCTTGGTGGGCGACCCTGATGTCCCTGCAGGCGTGGTGAATCTACTGACAGAAAGCGGGAACGAGGTGGCTCAAGCGCTGGTGTCCTCATCCGATGTGGATGTGATCAGCTTTACGGGGTCTAACGCGGTAGGACAGCGCATTATGGCTGCTGCCGCGCCAACCATGAAAAAGCTCTCGCTGGAGTTGGGCGGCAAATCATGCTGTGTGGTGTTCGATGATGTCGATGTGAAATGGGCTGCGCCGCGCTTGGCTGCGGCAGCCACCATCATCTCGGGCCAGCAGTGCACCGCTGCGCGGCGAGTGCTGGTGCATGCCTCGCGTTACGAGGAAATGAAGCTCGCGCTGCGTGATGCTCTGGCCGTACTGAAAGTCGGGCCGGGCGACGCGCCGGGTTCCCAGATCGGGCCGCTGATCGACCCCAACGCATTGCAGCAAGTGCAAGCAGGCATCGATGCCGCTCAGCAAACCGCAGACGAGGTGGTGCTGGCGGGGCATCGGTTGCAGGGGGAGCTCGCCCCGGGCTGCTTTATGTCGCCTTCGTTGGTTGCTCATCGAGATACCAATGCCTTTTTCGTGCAGGAAGAGATCTTCGGTCCCTTGCTGGTGCTGGAGCGATTCGAGGATGAGGCCGAGGCTGTCGCGCGTGCCAATCACACCGACTATGGCCTGTCGGCCAGCGTGTGGACACATGATGGTGCGCGTTCAATGCGTGTGGCTCGAGCACTACGCAATGGCACCGTGTGGATCAATGATCACAACAAACTGTTTGCAGAGGCCGAGACTGGCGGCTATCGACGCAGTGGCATTGGCCGTCTGCACGGCTTTGATGCGTTGATCGACTTCATGGAAATCAAGCATATCTACCAAGAAGCGGGCGTCGTAGGGCAATAACGCCACCCGCAGTTCACACATTAAGAAGAGGGCGAAAAAGCCCGCACCACGGAGACTATTCATGATTAAAACGATAGGGCGGTATGCCGCGGCAGCAATACTGGGACTGGCGGCTGGACATGCCACAGCGGTCGAGGCCGCCTATCCCGAAAAAGCCGTACGGATCATCGTGCCGTACACGCCAGGCGGTTTCAACGACACGATGGCGCGTCTGTTTTCAAAGAAACTGCAAGAGGCGCTGGGGCAACCCTTTATCGTCGAAAACAAACCCGGAGCAGGCACGATCGTCGGCACCGAGCAAGGCGCTCGCGCCGCACCGGACGGCTATACCCTGACCGTCGTCGGTTTTCCTCTGGTCGCGAATACGTTCTTGTACAAAAAGCTGCCCTACGATGGGCAGAAAGATTTCTCTCCCATTATCGTCGGCGCCCAGACACCTAATTTTCTGGTGGTAAAGGCGGATTCACCGATGCAAACACTGGCCGATTTTGTCAAACAGGCGCAACAGAAGCCGGGCCAGATGAATTACGCCACAGCAGGGATCGGCACCTCAAATCATCTGACCATGGCGTACTTCGAAGAGGTCGCCAAGATCTCGGCCATGCATGTGCCCTACAAAGGCAGTTCGCAGATGGTGACCGCACTGCTTGGCGGTGAGGTCGACGTTATGTTCGACAACGCGCCCAGCGCTTTGCCGCAAATGAGAGCCGGCAAAGAACGAGCCCTGGCCGTGACCAGCGATAACCGTTCACCGCTCGCGCCCGACATCCCCACCGTGGCCGAGCAAGGCTATCCCGGCTTTGGCGTATCCGTCTGGTACGGCCTGGCCGCCCCGGCAGGCACACCTGCGCCCATTGTCGAACGCTTGAACGAGGTCTTGAATCAAGCTTTGAAATCGCCGGAGGTCAAAAAAATCTTCGCGGATCAGGGCGTTGAGCCGGTCGGTGGCTCGGTGCAGAGTTTCCACGATTTTTACGCTCAGCAACTGAAGACCTGGGGCGCTGTCATCGAACGCGCCGGGATCAAGGCAGAGTGACACATATGGAACATCTCTACGCTTGGTAGCAACAATATGGACGCAAGCAATCAATCGACGCTGGACGCGACACGTAAGCATGTCGGAACGCGGCGGCAACGGGTAGAGGACCAGGCCATACTGACCGGACGTGGTCAGTATGGCGACGATGCCGCGTTACGCCCGGGCACCCTGCATGCCGCCATCGTGCGTTCGCCACATGCTCATGCGAAATTGACCGGTATCGACAGTACGCGAGCCCTGGCCTTACCGGGTGTACGTGCAGTGTTGACCGGACCGGACCTCGCGGCGTGGTCACGCCCATTTGTCGTCGGGGTCAAACAACCGATGGAGCAATGGTCGCTCGCCATTGACCATGTACGTTACGTGGGCGAACCCGTCGCCGTTGTGATAGCGGAAAACAGGTACCTCGCAGAAGACGGCGTGGATCTGATCCAGGTCGCTTATGAGCCGTTAGGCGCAGCCGTCTCGATTGATGATGCCATTGCGGACGATGCGCCAGTCCTGCACGAAAAGGTCGGCAGCAATATCGTGAGCGATCGCTCCTTTCATTATGGCGATCCGGAAGCCGCCTTTGCCGCTGCGGCACATCGAATCGGGTTGACGGTACGTTATCCTCGCAATTCCTGCACGCCTATCGAGTGTGCAGTGGTGGTCGCCGAGTACCTGTCGGTGCAGGACGGCTACGACGTGCAGTCCAATTTCATGGGGCCATTCTCGCTGCATACCGTAATGGCGTTGGCCCTCAAAGTCCCCGGCAATCGGCTGCGGCATCGCACCTTCGCGGATTCGGGAGGCAGCTTTGGTGTGAAGCAGGCCGTGTTTCCGTACGCGGTGTTGATGTGCCTGGCGTCACGCAAGGCAGGCGCACCGGTAAAGTGGGTCGAAGACAGGCTGGAACATTTGGCGGCCGCAACCTCGGCGACCGGGCGCTTGGCGCATATCGAGGCAGCCGTCGATGCAGATGGCCGCATTACCGCACTGTCCTTCGATCAATTCGATGATTGCGGCGGTTATCTGCGAGCGCCCGAGCCCGCTACGTTCTATCGCATGCATGGCTGTCTCACGGGCGCCTACGATATTCGCAACCTGGCCGTGCGTAACCGCGTGGTGCTGACCAACAAGACGCCCGCAGGCCTGGTGCGCGGTTTCGGCGGCCCGCAGGTGTATTTCGCGCTTGAACGCCTGATGCAGCGTATCGCGCAGCAGCTGAGTATCGACCCACTGGAACTGTATCGCCGGAACTTCATTGCGGCAGATGCTTTTCCCTATAGGGCCGCGGCTGGTGCCTTGATCGATTCGGGGAACTATCAGGGAGCGCTCGATTTGGTCCGCAACGAAGGCGGACTGGATCAATTGCTGGCGCGTCGTGATGAAGTACGCGCTCGTGGCGGGTTGTACGGTATCGGCTACGCGGCGATCGTCGAGCCATCGATCTCCAATATGGGCTATATCACGACGGTGATGCCGCGCGAGGCTCGTGAGAAGGCCGGACCCAAGAACGGCGCCATTGCCGCAGCGACGGTGGCGGTGGATCCCCTGGGGGGCGTCAGCGTGGTGATCGCATCGGCACCGGCAGGACAGGGACACAAAACTGTGTGTGCGCAGATCGTCGCCGATGTGCTGGGTGTCGACCCAGATAACGTCACCGTCAATATCGAGTTCGATACCCAGAAAGACGGTTGGTCCGTAGCGGCGGGGAACTATTCCAGTCGTTTTGCAGGGGCGGTTGCCGGCACCGTGCATCTGGCAGCGTGCAGGTTGCGCGACAAGCTGGCGAGCATCGCTGCGTCGCAACTCGGCTGCCAGACCGACGAGATTATCTTCGCCGAAGGGAAAATCGCGCCGCGCAATCGTCCCGAAGCGGCTCAGCCGTTTACCCGTCTGGCCGCCAATCCGCACTGGGCCCCGGCGCTGCTACCCGAGGGGGTTGAACCAGGTTTGCGCGAGACCGTGTTCTGGACGCCGCCGCAGCTGACTGCGCCAGATGATCAAGACCGCGTCAATACCTCTGCCGCTTACGGTTTCGCTTTTGACGTATGTGCAGTTGAAGTCGACCGCGTCACCGGGCGCGTACATATTGACCGCTACATCACCACGCATGACGCCGGCCGTATCCTCAATCCTGCACTGGCAGACGGCCAGATCCGCGGTGCATTTGCTCAAGGCCTGGGCGCAGCACTGATGGAAGAGTTCCGCTACGGTCAGGACGGCAGCTTCCAGTCCGGAACCTTTGCGGATTATCTCGTGCCCACGACCTGCGAAGTTCCAGAGCCAGTGATATTGCACATGGAAACGCCCAGTCCTTTCACCCCGCTGGGCGCAAAAGGCTTGGGCGAGGGCAACAACATGAGTACGCCAGTCTGTGTCGCCAATGCCGTAGCCGATGCGCTGGGCGTCAGTGATGTGACCTTGCCGCTGACGCCCTCTAAAGTCATGGCATTGATGGGTATGGCAGACCCGCCGCCCTCCGCTGGGTCGCAGGCAATACCCAAGGCATCAGCGAAAGGCGGTAAATCCCTGTCGGCCAGTGGCGAAGTGAGATTGGCGGCAACACCCGAAGCCGTCTACGCCGTGTTGATGGATCCGGCAGCGTTGGCCAAAGTTATCCCCGGCTGCAATGCTCTGACTCCGAACGGTGATAACCGCTATCGCGCAGATGTCACCGTGGGCGTGGGAATGATCAAAGCGCGTTATGCCGCCGAGGTCGCCTTGTCCGATCTGAACCCGCCGCATAGCCTGCGTCTGTCCGGGACGGGTATCTCCAGCGTGGGCACGGCCAAGGGCAGCGGCCTGGTGACGTTGGCCGTCGACGGCGCCGGCACCTTGCTGAGTTACGACTACGAAGCTGAAGTCTCAGGCAAAGTCGCCGCAGTGGGCGGACGGATGTTGGAGGGCGCGGCCCGCATCGTGCTGCGCCAACTTTTCGATCAATTGGGTCGGCAGGCCGCTGGCGAGACCAAGCCCTCCTGGTGGCGACGGTTGCTCGACCGTTGGGAACGCAAATCATGAAGCCGCAAGCCTTTGATTACATACGCGCTGACAGTGCACAAGATGCCGTCGATGTCTTGGCCGAACTGGGCTCCGATGGTCGCATTCTGGCCGGCGGCCAATCGTTGATGGCCGTGTTGAACATGCGCTTGGCCCAGCCGGGAGCGTTGATCGATATTTCCCGCGCCGCCGATCTGGACTATGTCAAAGCGGAAAACGGTTGGTTGACAGTAGGCGCTGCCGCGACGCAGGCAAAGGTGGAGTGGCGTGCGAATCTGCATAACGAAGTACCCATGTTGGCGCAGGCAATCCCTTTCATCTCGCATTTCCAGATTCGCAATCGCGGCACAGTCTGTGGATCTGTTGCGCATGCCGATCCCAGCGCGGAACTGCCATTGGTGTTGGCCGCTTTGGGAGGCGAGGTGCTGTTACGCACGCGCCGCAAGCAGCGCGTGCTGCCCGCGGAGGAGTTTTTCCAGGGCATGTTGATGACTGCGCGGGCCGCCGATGAAATTGTCGAGGCAGTGCGCTATCCCATGGCGCGGCCAGACACACGCTATGCCTTTGACGAGTTCTCTTCGCGACATGGCGATTTCGCCATCGTTTCCGTCGCGGCGGTAGCCGACGATAAGCAGTTGACACTGGCGGTCGGTGGCGTCGCCGACAGGCCTGCCGTGCGGCGATGGCCCAGGCTGAAGGGATCCGATCTGGAAACCGCTCTGAATGACTTTGCCTGGCAACTGGATGCGCAGGACGATGCACACGCGTCCGCGATATTCCGCCGTCATTTGGTACGCACGCTGGGCGCACGTGTATTGCAGAAAGTTGCCGGCAGTGACCACGAGATGATCGGGGGAAATTCATGAAACGATTAAGCCGCGAAGAGACCCACGTCGTGTCGTTCATTTTGAATGGCCAGCCACGCCGCGCAGCCTGCGAGCCGCGGACCTTGCTGTCCGACCATCTGCGCCATGGATTGGGGGCGACGGGCACGCACGTAGGCTGCGAGCACGGCGTATGTGGGGCTTGCACGGTGCTCATTGATGGGGTGGCCGGGCGTGCATGCATGACATTGGCGGTGCAGGCCGAAGGCCGCTGCATCGACACGGTCGAGGGGCTGGCCAATGACGAACGGGATCTGAATGATCTGCAGCGCGCATTTCGCCGGAATCACGCTCTGCAATGTGGTTTCTGTACCGCAGGGATCCTGATGTCCTGCCAGGATTACTTGAAACGCAATCCCGACCCGACCGAGCAAGAGGTGCGCGACATGCTGTCGGGGCATCTATGCCGGTGCACGGGCTACACGAATATCGTCAAGGCGGTCCTGGAAACGGCGGCCGAACGACGCGAAGCCTCACTGAAAGCGGAGTGAACATGCTGGATCTTGGAAGGACCTTTTTACAAAGCGTCGAGCGTAGTCCTGGCGCGTTGGCTGTCGCCGATGGGGACAGAGTATGCAGCTATGCTCAATGGCACGATGATATTGCTGCGCTGGTCGCAGGCCTGAAGGGAATGGGTTTGGGCCCAGGGGATCGCGTCCTGGTTGTGCTGCAGAATCGCTATGAGATGGCTACGCTGCATTGGGCTTGCCAATTTCTCGGCGTGGTGGTGACACCGCTGAATTGGCGCGCCAAAGAAGACGAGGTCGTCTATTGCATTCAGGATGCAGATGTCCGCGCGGTATTCTTCGAGCCAATCAGCGCCGAGGCTGTCGTGCCGGCCGCCGCTCAATGTAACGTGCAGACCGTGGCTGTCGGCGCCGTAGCGGCAGACTGCATTCGTTTCGCCTCTCTGATCGAGGAGCATCGGGGCGCGGCATTAGTGCCAGAGGCGAACGCGGACGACTTTTCTCTGATGCTGTACACATCAGGTACGACTGGAAAGCCCAAGGGTGTGCCCCGTCGTCACCGCCACGAGCGTGCCGCAGCGTTGGCTCATGTCGCACAGAATCTATATGGCCGTGGTGAACGCACATTGGGTGTCATGCCGCTGTATCACACCATGGGTGTGCGTTCGCTGCTGGCCATGGCACTGGTGGATGGGCTATTCGTGTGCATGCCGAAATTTGACCCGGCCTTGACCTTGCAGGCGATTGAACAACATCGTCTGAGTTGTTTGTATTTGGTTCCCACGCTGTATCACGACATGTTGACCTGCCTGGAGCAGCGCCGGACCGACGTTTCGTCCGTCAGCAAACTGGGCTTTGCTGGTGCGCCGATGCACGACGCGTTGCTTCAGCGCCTGAACCGTGTTTTCGAGCCGAAGCTGTTCGTCAATCACTACGGTTCCTCCGAGGTTTACACCTTTGCCGTCGATGCCGATGCGACGCGCAAACCGGGCAGTGCCGGCAAGGCCGGCATCAATACCCGGCTACGCGTGATTGCCTTGGGTGCCGACGACCCGGATAAGCTCGCTGCCCCCGGAGAGGAGGGCCAGATCATTGCGGATCTCGCCGGCGACGAGGCCTTCGAGGGCTACTGGAACCGCCCCGACGCCGATGCCAAATCCATACGCAATGGATGGTATCGCACAGGCGACACGGGCTACATCGATAACGACGGCGACCTGTTCGTCACGGGACGCGTGGACGACATGATCATCAGCGGCGGGGAAAACATCTCTCCCGTCGATATCGAGTCGGTGCTGTCTTTGCATCCGGCGGTTGACGAAGTGGCTGTGGCGGGCATGCCAGACGAGCGTTGGGGACAGCGCGTCGTGGCCTTCGTCAAGCGTAAAACTTCCGTAGAGGCTACGGAATTGGACGCTCATTGCCGCCGCTCCGATCTGCTCAATTTCAAGCGGCCGCGTGAGTATGTGTTCGTCAATGAAATTCCAAAGTCGCCTGTGGGAAAAGTGTTGCGCCGCAAGCTGACCGCGGGTGAGTACGTGGCCGATGCCGCTGCCGAGTCCGGATCCAAATAATCGGCGGCCGATCCCGCCCATGACAACGTCGAATTGAATATCATGATTTCTGAAGCTCGCAAAACCGTACACACCGACCTGCGTGGCTGGCTCAGCCACTTGTCCGCCACAGACCGGCTGGCCGTTATAAAGCCGGGGGCTGCTCTTGAACATGAACTCGTGGCGATCGCCAAGCTCCTGGACGGCCGGCGGGCGGCCTATTTTCCGCAACCAGATGGTCACAGCGTTCCCGTCGTCTCCGGTTTTATGGCGCGCCGTTCATGGATTGCAGAGGCCATGGGCGTGGCGGAGTCCGAGCTGTTGGCCACCTTCCGCAGGGCTGCCGAGCAGCCCTTGCCCAGTCAGTTGGTGTCGCAGGCGGAGGCTCCGTGCCAACAGGTTGTGCACCAGCAGCCTGATGTGCGTGCAGTGTTGCCCGTTCCCACCCACAGCGAACACGACAACGGCCCATACATCACGGCGGGTATGGTGATTGCGCGCAATCCCGCGACAGGCGTTCAAAACGTGTCCATCAACCGTATCCAGGTGCATGGCAAAGATCGCATGGCGATCCTGATGCTGCCACGTCATCTGTATGCCTTTTACAGAGAGGCGCAGCGGCGTGGAGAGGATCTGCCGATTGCGATCGTCATCGGAGCCGATCCTTTGACGTTGTTGGCTTCGCAGGCAATTACGCAGATTGATTACGACGAGTTGGAAATCGCCGGCGCGTTGCATGGCCGTCCGTTGCGTGTGGCGCAGTGCTTGACCAACGATGTGCATGTGCCCGCGGATGCGGAAATCGTCATCGAAGGCCGCATTCTATGTGACGAGCGCGAGATGGAGGGGCCATTCGGCGAGTTCCCTCGTTACTACAGTGCACGCGAACAGCGCGAGGTCATCGCCGTCGATGCGATCACCCATAGGCAGGCGCCGATATTCCATACCATCGTACCGGCAGAAATGGAGCACTTGTTGCTGGGTTCCATTCCGCGTGAAGCCACATTACTCGCCCATCTGCAGCGCAGTTTCCCGAACGTCCTGGACGTCCATCTGTCGATAGGCGGAGTGGGGCGTTATCACCTCTACGTCAAATTGCGCAAAACGCATGAGGGACAGCCAAAAAATGTCATCTTGTGTGCCTTTGGTGCCCACTATGACATCAAACAAGTGATCGTTGTGGACGAGGATGTCGAGGTCCACGATCCCCAGCAAGTCGAATGGGCCGTGGCAACACGTTTTCAGGCGGACCGCGATATGGTGATGATCAGCGGCGCGCAAGGTTCCGCGCTGGATCCTTCGACCACGGTGAGCGCCGGAGATGGAGTGGCGCCCGTGCACGAACAGGGCCTGAGCGCAAAACTCGGCCTGGACGCCACCCGGCCCGTGACCTATCACGAGCACACCTTCACTCGAGTGCGCGTGCCTGGCGAAGACTCGATAGACCTCGCTACCTGGATTGAGTCAGGACGGCGTGTCGATTTCACTTCGTTGACCCAATCATGACTGAGTCTATTCGCAGACGTCTAGTCGTTGCCATTACCGGCGCCAGCGGCGCCATCTATGGCGTGCGCATCTTGCAGGAGTTACGTCGTCACCCGGAATGGGAAAGCCATCTGGTGATGTCCAGTTCGGGGGCGCTGACTGCTGCGCAGGAACTGTCGATGAAGCGTTCCGAGATAGAAAGCCTGGCCGACGTGGTGCATAGCGTCAAGGACATTGGTGCGTCAATATCCAGCGGATCGTTTGCCACCGACGGCATGGTGATTGCACCTTGCTCGATGAAGACGCTGGCCTCCGTCGCACTGGGAATGGCAGACAACCTGGTCAGCCGCGCCGCGGACGTCGCCCTCAAGGAGCGGCGCCGCGTGGTGTTGCTGGCACGCGAGACGCCGTTGAATCTGGCGCATCTGCGCAACATGACCAGTGTCACCGAAATGGGAGCGATCGTTTGCCCTCCCGTTCCGGCTTTCTATAACCAACCAAAGTCCCTGGACGATGTGGTGAATCACACCGTGGGACGTGTGCTGGATCTCTTCGGTATCAAGCACTCCCATCTGCTAGAGCGCTGGGATGGACTTCGCAAACCCTTAGTAAACCAGGAAGCCTGACATCTTTGCGATCGAGGGCCTGTTTCGATCAATGTATTACGGAATTCATTTCGAAGGAGTTTTACCGCCATGACAACTTTGCGACATCCCGCTCATGACCTGTTGGCAAATATCGACGGTTTTCGCGTAGAGATCAACGAAGAAAAACAGCGCGCCGACATCATCTTGAACCGACCTCCATTGAATGTCATCTCCATGCCGCAACGTGACCAACTGCGCGTGGTCTTTGAGGCATTGGACGACGACGAGCGAGTCCGGGTCATCGTTTTACGTGCCGAGGGTGAACACTTTTCCAGCGGCGGCGACATCAAGGGATTTCTCGAGGCTTCCCCGGAACACGTATCGAAGTTGGCCTGGAACATTGCCGCGCCAGCACGTTGTAGCAAACCCGTGATCGTCGCGAATCGCGGCTATTGCTTTGGTGTCGGTTTCGAAATCTCGCTGGCGTGCGATTTCCGTATCGCCAGTGAGACAACACTATATGCCTTGCCGGAGCAAAAGCTGGGCCAGATTCCGGGCTCGGGCGGATCGGCACGTTTGCAGAAAATGGTCGGCATTACGCGCACCAAAGACGTGGTCATGCGTTCTCGCCGTATCAGCGGGCAGCAAGCCTACGATTGGGGATTGGCGACCGAGGTGGTGCCCGATAATGAACTCGAGGCTGCGACCGACAAGCTAGTGGCCGAGTTGGTGGCGTTTTCTCCCATCGCTCAACGCACGGCGAAAAAACTGCTCAATGACACTGAGGATGCATCATTATCGGCGTCGATCGAGCTGGAGGGCCACTGCTATAGCCGTCTGCGCAGCTCGGACGATTTCCGTGAGGGTGTCGAGGCGTTCCATGGCAAGCGTGCTCCGAAGTTTCGCGGCAGCTGAGTCAGGGGAATCCAGATGGACACCGTCATGGGGGCGTTCGATTATGTGATTGTGGGCGGTGGATCGGCCGGCTGTGTATTGGCTCGCCGGTTATCAGAGCGCTCCGATTGCCGTGTCGCCTTGATCGAAGCCGGCGAGGATACGCCACCCGGGGCCGAGCCGGCTGAGATTCTGGACAGCTATCCCATGCCGGTGTTCTGCGGCGACCGTTGGATCTGGCCCGAGTTGACCGCTGCCGCGACTCGCAATGCAGCGCGTCGAGTCTATGAACAAGGGCGCGTGATGGGAGGCGGCTCCAGCATCAACGTCCAATCAGCCAATCGCGGCTTGCCGCGAGATTACGACGGCTGGGCGCAAGACGGTGCGCAAGGATGGGGGTGGGACGACGTGCTTCCCTATTTTCGCAAACTGGAGCGCGACCTCGATTTTCCCGATCATCCTCTGCATGGCGGTGACGGCCCCATTGCGATACGTCGCATATCGCCTGCTCAGTGGCCGCCATTTTGCGACGCTTTTGCCAAAGGCTTGCGCAGTCAGGGCCTGCCGCTGATGCAAGATCAGAATGCGGAATTCGGGGATGGATTTTTTCCAGGTGCGTTTTCCAATGAAGATGACCGGCGTGTCTCGGCAGCCACTGGTTATCTGGACGAGGCCACGCGGCGCCGTTCTAATTTGCGGATATATGCCAAGACCCGAGTTCTGCGTTTGTTGATGGAGGGCGTCCGGGTCAGTGGCGTCGTCGCGCGGGATGCTGCAGGACAACGTTTTACCGTGCGGGCACGCGAGGTAATTGTCTGCGCCGGTGCGTTGCAATCGCCGGTCTTGTTGATGCATGCGGGTATCGGCGATGCTGAGAGTCTGGCGCGCCTGGGTATTTCCAGCACGGTGCATCTACCCGGGGTCGGTCGGCAATTACAGGATCATCCCTCACTGACGTTCTGCCATTTTCTTGCTCCGCAATTTCGTGTGCCACTGACACGCCGGCGCGCCAGCATGATGGCTGCACGCGTGAGTTCAGGCGTTGCCGATTGCGAGGACGCCGATCTTTACTTATCCAGTGCAACGCGAGCCGCCTGGCATGCGCTCGGCAATCGCCTGGGCTTGTTTTTTCTATGGTGCAACCGGCCCTATTCGCGTGGGCAGCTCTCACTGACGTCGCCCGATCCCCATGTGCCTCCCCGAGTCGATCTGAATCTGTTGGACGATCCCCGCGATGTAGCGCGCTTGATTCAGGGGGTGCGCTTGCTGGCCAACACGGTTCGGGCCAGCGGCCTGGGGCAGGACGAACGCGATTTCTTTCCCGCCGCTTTTTCGCCGCGCGTCAAAGCGCTCAGCCGTTATACCCCGGCCAATGAGCGCCTGACCCGTGTGTTAGGCCTCGCGCTCGATGCTCCTGCACCGTTGCGCCGGGCTCTGATCAGCCGTTCGTTCAACGGCGGACGCAAGATGTCGGATCTGCTGGGCAATGAGCAGGAATTGACCGCTTTCATCCGCCGCCAGGTGTTCGGTGTGTGGCATGCCAGCGGCACGTGCCGCATGGGGTTAGCTACTGACGCTCGCGCCGTGACCGATAACCAAGGCCGAGTACATGGCACGCAGGGGCTACGCGTCGTCGATGCGTCATTGATGCCGCATTTGCCGTCGGCCAATACAAATATTCCAACCATCATGATCGCCGAGAAGATCGCCGACGCCATCCGCTGATCGGCATAGAAAAATTCTCGTCGCTACGAATCAAATCATCCAAAGGAGCAAAAAAATGTCGACAAGCGTGCAGCAGTCTGCATCGCAGAGCGAGGCAGGCAACAACAGGCAGGTGGCGGGAGCCGTGGTTGCCTCTTGCATGGGATGGGCCCTCGACCTGTTTGACCTTTTCGTGTTGTTGTATGTGGCACCGGTAGTGGGACGCTTGTTCTTCCCCTCGGAGCACGCCATGCTGTCTTTGGCTGCCGTGTATGCCTCTTTTGCGGTGACATTATTGATGCGGCCATTGGGCTCGGCGTGGTTCGGTTCTTACGCCGATCGAAAGGGGCGCAAAGGCGCCATGATCGTGGCCGTGGTGGGCGTCGGTTTTTCCACCGCTGCATTCGGCCTGTTGCCCACGGTGGCGCAGGTGGGTCTATTGGCACCGGTGTTGTTCATTGTGTTGCGCTTGGTGCAGGGCGTCTTTGTCGGTGGCGTGGTCGCATCGACGCATACGATCGGTACGGAGTCGGTTTCGCCTCGCTATCGCGGAGCGGTGTCAGGGTTGGTCGGCGGCGGCGGCGCAGGTATTGGCGCGTTATTGGCGTCTCTCGTCTATATGGCGATGTCGCACATCTTTCCGGGAGATCAGTTTGATGTCTGGGGATGGCGCTGCATGTTCTTTACGGGCATCATCAGTTCGGTATTGGGCCTGTTTATTTTCAACCGCCTCGAGGAATCTCCGTTGTGGAAAAAGGTTGCGGCCGAGAAAGCGGCACGCGCGCAGCAGGCTCGTCACGACGTAACGGCAGGCACTGTGCGATCCCCCGTGCGCACGCTGTTTTCCGGTGAATACCGTTCGGTGCTGTTCGTCAATTTGCTGCTGACCATTGGTGGCGGCAGCGGTTATTACCTCACCTCGGGCTATTTGCCGACTTTTCTCAAAGTCGTCAATCAGGCGCCCAGCGATGTTGCCGCCAACATCCTGATGGCATGCTCTGCAATCGTTGTCGTGGTGTCGATCATTGTGGGTCATTTGAGCACGTTTATAGGTCGCAAGCGTGCGTTCCTGGCCGTGGGCGTATTGCAGATCTTTGGTTTGCCTGCCTTATATTCCGCGATGCAAACCGCGCAAACGCCCATGGCGCTTGGGATCTACGCAGTGCTATTGGCTGGTTTGGGTTGTGCCAGTTTTGCGCCTATCCTGATTTTCCTCAATGAACGCTTCCCGACGTCGATTCGCGCTACCGGTACGGGTCTGTCGTGGAATATCGGTTTTGCGATAGGCGGCATGATGCCGACATTCGTGTCGCTGGTGGCGGCCACGCCTGCTGATTTGCCCTCGACCCTTGGCATATTCGCTGGCGCCATCAGCGTATTGTTTGTCTTGGGTGCTTTGATCATTCCGGAGACCGTCGGTCGGCTGGAACAAACAGCGCCTGCCCAGGCAGAGGCCTGACATGTGGTGCAGGCCCAGCGCGTTGTCAATTGCGGATCTGCAGCGTGCCGCCCAACGGCGCCTGCCGCCCAGTATCTATGGCTATGTACATGGCGGCAGCGAAGATCAAACCGCCATGCGGGCGAATCGCGAGGCATTTTCTCGTTGGCGGTTTCTGCCACGGCCGCTGGTCAATGTGTCGCAGCGGCAATTGGGCGTCACATTGTTTGGCCGGCAATACAATGCCCCTCTGGGGATCAGTCCCATGGGCGTTGCCGGCCTGTGCGCCTTCGAGGGCGACGTGGCTTTGGCTCGTGCGTCGTATGAAGCGGGGATTCCGTTCGTATTGAGTGCGGCGTCCACCACTCCATTGGAAAAGGTGGCTCAAGCGAATCCGGACATGTGGTATCAAGGCTATTTACCTGCCGATAAGCACGTCATCGAGCCATTGTTGCGTAGAGTGTGGAATGCCGGTGTCAAGGTGCTGGTGGTAACGGTAGATGTACCCATAGCCTCGGCGCGTGAGAACGAATTACGCAATGGCTTCAGCATTCCACTCAAGCTATCGCCACGCTTGATTTGTGGCGGCATGATTCGGCCGCGCTGGTTGATGTCGACCTTTGCGCAGACCTTGCTAAAGCGCGGCATGCCGCATTTCGAGAATTTCACCGCACAGCGTGGCGGTCCCATCATCGCCGCAGCCAAGGGCGATCACAGAGCCGGCCGTGCTGCGATGACCTGGAATGACATTGCTTGGATCCGGGACCGTTGGCCGGGCACGCTGTTGGTAAAGGGAATCTTGCGTGTACAGGATGCGCAACATGCTCATGCGTTGGGCTTGGACGGAATATTCGTATCCAACCATGGAGGGCGCCAGTTGGATGGTGCTGTTGCTCCTTTGGATGCGTTGCCGGAAATCGTGGCCGCCGCATCGGGGCTGACTGTCTTGCTAGATAGTGGCGTGCGGCGTGGCACCGATGTGCTAAAGGCGATGGCGCTGGGCGCCGATGCCGTTTTCATTGGCCGTGCTGCCATGTATGGATTGGCAGCCGGCGGGCAGAGCGGCGTTGCTCAGGCACTGGCCTTGTTGACCCGAGAAATTGATGTAGACCTTGCGTTGTTGGGGTGTCCCGATATCGCCGATTTGAGCCCTGCCTATTTAAGCCGTGCTGACCTGCCTGTGAGCGCCGGGCTGAACCAACTGAATGCATTGATGCCTGCCGTGCCCGCGGCGGTTTTTTAATACTTCTCGGAGCAATGAATGAATGTTCCCGCCAACACAACCGTATCCCGTACGGGTGGGCAAGTTTTGGTTGATAGTCTGCGGATTCACGGCGTAGACACGGCGTTTTGTGTGCCAGGGGAAAGCTTCCTCGCCGCAATCGATGCGTTCTATGAACGCCAGGACGTGATGCAATTGGTCGTTTGCCGCCAGGAAGGGGGCGCTGCCCATATGGCAGAGGCCTATGGAAAACTCACTGGCCGCCCCGGCATCTGCTTTGTGACGCGCGGACCGGGGGCGACCAATGCCAGTATAGGTATTCACACTGCCCGGCAGGATTCCACGCCGTTGATCGTCTTTGTCGGGCAGGTAGCGCGAGATTGTTTCGGACGCGAGGCGTGGCAGGAAATCGACTATCGCCACATGTTCGGCCACATTGCCAAATGGGTCGAGCAGATCGACGACCCGCGCCGTATTCCGGAATACATCAGCCGAGCCTTTCATATCGCCATGTCGGGACGGCCGGGGCCCGTGGTGTTGGCGTTGCCCGAGGACATGTTGGCCGAACAGGTCATGGTGGCGGACGCGCCCGCCTATCGTTTGGCACAGGCGGCTCCTTCTGCGCAAGCGATGACCGAGCTTACTGTCATGCTGATGCATGCTCAGCGTCCTCTGGTGCTGTTAGGTGGCGGCGGCTGGACGGCAGAGGCCAGCGCGCACGTCGCCGCGTTTGCTCAGACTTTTCAACTGCCTGTCGCTTGCGCGTTTCGCCGCCAGGATCTGATCGACAATTGTCACGATCGTTATATTGGCGAAGCCGGCCTGGGCATGGATCCCAAGCTGGCCAAGCGCATCGCCGATGCGGACCTGGTGCTTGCCATCGGTCCGAGATTGGGCGAGACCACGACAAACGGCTATGCCTTGTTTGAGGTGCCACGGCCGCGCCAGCGGCTTATCCATGTCCATGCCGATGCCGAGGAACTGGGCCGCGTCTATCAAGCAGATCTGGCCATCAATTCCTGCATGGAGCCTTTTGCCATGCAATTGGCGCAGTTGCCTGCGCCTGCTGATTGCAACTGGTCATCCTGGGCGGAGGACGCTCGCGCGGATTATCTGCGCAATCTCGAGCCTACACCCATGCCGGGCGACGTGAACCTGGCAGAAGCCGTCAAGTATCTGCGCGATACCTTGCCGGCAGATAGCATCATTACAAACGGTGCAGGCAACTACACCCTCTGGGTGCAACGTTTTTACCAGTATCGCGGCATACGCACCCAACTGGCTCCTACCAGTGGCACGATGGGCTACGGGGTGCCGGCGGCCATCGCGGCCAAGCTGTGTCACCCGGAGCGCACGGTAGTGTGCTTTGCCGGGGACGGGTGCTTTCTCATGAATGGCCAAGAGATGGCGACAGCGGTGCAGTATGGCCTGAACGTGATCTTTATCGTGGTCAATAACGCCATGTACGGCAGCATTCGCATGCACCAGGAACGTCACTACCCGGGTAGGGTGTGCGCCACTGATCTGCATAATCCGGATTTCGTGACCTTGGCGCGTGCCTACGGCGCGGCAGGCGAGCGGGTCGAGCGCACCGAGGATTTCGCCGCGACTTTTGAGCGCGCACGAACGGCGGGGCAGCCGGCGCTGATCGAGCTGTGCATCAGTCAGGATGCCATTTCACCTCGTACGACTCTGACGGCTTTGCGGGCTCAGTCGCAAAAGTAGCAGCCCTACGAGGGCTTTCGTCTGGCAAATTAGCGCTCGAAAAGCCCTCGGCCTGTCGCCTTTTTCAGGGCATGTATGTCAATGCATGTCGACGGTTCATTTTGAAATCGTCGAATATGACTTCTATTTAGGCGGCGTTTAATAAAAATGGCGAATTTAAAGCAACTTTTAGCGATATTTTGTCTGCGTCACCGTATTACAACATTTCAGCTGCTGTTCAGATTAATGTAAATCATTTTTATTTAGCATTCGATTCTCTGTTCTATGTAATTCGTAGTAACGACCGCGCCATCAGGCACGGACGGGTCGTCTATTCCCACGAGAAGCCGAATGCAATACATAAAAAACCGAAAATGCGCTCCGGTGCGTCCGCTGAGCCAGGGCTCGCTAGCGGGCAGCGCTGCTGCCTCAGTTCTGGCGACGCTCATGTTGAGCCAACCGGGCGCCGCCATGGCCCAGACCGCGGGGTCTGACGTCAAGACGCTGTCGCCTGTGAAAGTCATTGGCGAGGACACCAATTCCTACAAAGCCAACAAGCTCGAGTCCGCAAAGTTCACTCAACCACTGGTTGATACGACGCAGACAGTGCAGGTGGTGACCGAGCAGATGATGAAGGACCAGCAGGCCACGACGCTGACTGAGGCCATGCGTAATGTGGCGGGCGCAGGTACGTTCTACGCGGGGGAGAACGGTAATACCTCGACGGGCGATGCGATTTATCTACGTGGATTTGATACGTCTAATAGCATCTACGTCGATGGCATTCGCGATATTTCCAGCACGACTCGAGATATGTTCAATACCGAGGCCGTCGAGGTGATCAAGGGGCCGTCCGGTTCGGACTATGGCCGTAGCGCGCCCAGCGGCTCGATCAACCTGGTCAGCAAGCAGCCTCGATTGGATAACAGCTTTGATGCGAGCATTGGCATCGGTAGCGCACGGTACAAGCGAGGGACGATCGACTGGAATCAAGCAATTGGCGAGACGTCTGCGTTCCGTTTGAACGTCATGGGCTTAGATACCGATGTTGCTGGCCGTGACGAAGTCCAGAACAAGCGCTGGGGTATCGCGCCTTCGCTTGCCTTCGGTCTGGGCACGGACACTCGCGTATATATAGATTTCCTGCACGTCAAACAAAACAATGTGCCTGATGGTGGTGTTGTGACAATAGGCTTGCCCGGCTATCACTCACCGGGTGGCGCAATGTCATTTTTGGAGGGGGCCGACAAGGTAGATACGAATAATTTCTACGGTACCCAGTCGGATCACGATGACGCGACGACAGATATGGCAACGTTGCGTTTGGAGCACGACATTAATGACAACGTGACGGTGCGCAATGTGACGCGTTGGTCGCGTACCAAGCAGAACTATCTGTTGACTTCCTTTATGGCGGGCGGCGCGAGCGGTACGCCGGCCACGCCTAACGTAATTGGCGATCCGAATGATCCCTCTACCTGGGAGATGTATCGGTCGGCGAACCTGAAGAATTCCAACAATCGTATTTGGACCAATCAAACTAACCTAACCGCCAAATTTAGTACGGGCTCGTTCAAGCACGATCTGAGCACGGGTTTCGAGTTTACAAGTGAAATGCAGGACAATTTCGGAATGACGTCTCCGACGTATCCGAAGGTCAATATTTATCATCCGGATAACAGCATTCACGCCGAAGGTATTCACAATAACGGCGCAGATGCTCACGGCAAGACTGACACATTTGCCGTCTATGCTTTTGATACCGTCGAGTTGACTGATAAGTGGCAAATCAATGGCGGTATCCGTCTAGATCACTACCGTACGAAATACGATAGCGCTACCGCATGCGGCGGCTCGGGCCGCAACGCGGTGGCGTGCAACGGTGCCCCGACGGGTACGCCCATTACGACGGTCGATGAGCGTATTTCCGGCAACCTCGTGAATTGGAAACTCGGTGCTCTGTATCGCGTCGCGCCTAACGGCAACGTCTATGTGAACTATGGTGTATCGCAGCAGCCTCCCGGTGGATCGAATTTCCAGCTGGCTGCCGAAGGCAGCGGCAATAGCGCCAACCGCGTGGACTTCGCACCGCAAAAAGCCAAGACAGCCGAGCTGGGGACCAAATGGGAACTCTTTGATCGTCAACTGCTGCTCAGTGCTGCCTTGTTCCGCACCGAAGTCGACAACGAAGTCCAGCAAGACGTCGATGGCACCTACAGCCAGACCGCCAAGAAACGTGTGCAGGGCCTGGAGCTGGGCGCCAGCGGTCAGATCACGGACAACTGGTCGGTGAGCGCGGGCTACACGATTCAGAACGCGACAGTCGAAGACGGTCCCTCTGTGACCAACAACGGCTCCAACAACCTGACCTACACGCCGAAGCACGCGTTTTCGATGTGGAGCACGTATCGTTTGCCCGGCGGCTTTACCTTGGGCGGCGGCGCGCGCTATATCGGCAGCATGGAGCGCGGCTCCGACGGCGCCGTGGGCACGCCGGAATACGTTCGTTCGTATTGGGTCTTTGACGCCATGGCGGGCTATGAGGTCAACAAGAACCTGGACTTCCAGTTCAACGTCTACAATCTCTTTAACAAAGAGTACGTTGCTGCGATCAACAAGAGCGGCTACCGCTATTTCCCTGGCGCGCCTCGTACCGTATTGCTGACGGCCAACATTCATTTCTGATTCGCGCAGACGGATGTTGAACGCCGCCGCGGCGGGTGGACTACAGTCCTGCCTGTCACGGCGGTTATTGCATTTTTAGCGGAACATTCATCATGCTGCATATACCCCAGATCCTGACACAAGACGAGGTTCGAGACATGCGCCGCCGTCTGGACGCGGCTGAATGGGTAGATGGCCGCGCCACCGTCGGCAGCCAAGGCGCGAACGTCAAACGCAATCGCCAACTGGCCGAATCGTCAGATCTGGCCCGGGAACTGGGCGAGACCGTATTGCGAGCCTTGGCCCGCAACCCGCTGTACTTTGCGGCCGCGTTGCCTCTGCGTACCGTTCCGCCGTTGTTCAATCGTTACGAGTCTGCAGAAACCTACGGTTTTCACGTCGATGGCGCCGTGCGCAGTTTCCCGGCGGCACCGGGTTGGTTACGCACGGACTTGTCGGCAACGCTGTTTCTCTGCGATCCCGACGACTATGAGGGTGGCGAACTCGTCGTGAAAGATCTGTATGGCGAGCATCTCGTCAAACTGCCCGCCGGCGACATGATCCTGTATCCCGCCAACAGTCTGCATTGCGTCACCCCCGTGACGCAGGGCGCACGCGTGGCGTCGTTCTTCTGGATTCAGAGCATGATCCGCGAACATAACCGGCGGCAGATGCTGTTCGAGCTCGATCAGACCATTCAGCAACTGCGTGCTCAGTTAGGGGAAACCGAGCAGACGCTGTCGCTGACGAATTGCTATCACAATTTGTTGAGAGAATGGACTGAGCTTTGAGCATCCCGCTGGTAGACCCGCACCGCGGCGTCGAGAAAGGCTTCTATCAAACGCAGGCGCGGTGATGACCGGAGCCAGATCAATCCAAATCGGCGCGGTTTACATGGCGTTTTCAACGGAACGCTGACAACGTTCAGGCCGTTTTGCCATTGATGCCACGCGCTAGGTACGATCGACACGCCTAGGTCTTTGTGTACCAGGCGAGTGATGGCCTCCGTCGAGGCGAGTTCGAATCGCTCTTTGGGGACGATGCTGTTCTGGCGCAGATAAGTCTCGATCTGTTGGCCTGCCCAGCTTTCCCGGTGATAGCGTATGAATGGCTCCCGCTCAAGCAACAGGTGCGGGTCGGCACCCTCATGCTTGCGGGAGGCAATCAGGACGAAAGGCTCATCGCAAAGCAAATGCCACCCCATGACCTTTGATGGCGTAAATGATGGCTCGATGGCGATCGCAGCATCCAACGTGCCTCGTTCGACCTGTGTGTGAAAGTCGGGGGACTGCCCGGACATGATCCGTACTCGGATCTCGGGATATTGGCTGTTCAGCGCTTCGAGAATGTCGGGGATTTTGCCTGCCAGGACAGTATTGCCTGTTCCCAGGCTGAGCTCGCCCCTGAGTTCGTCAGTATTGGCCAACGCCGCCAGCGAGTCGACTTCGTCGATGATTTTCTGCGAGGCGTCCAGAATCCGGTGAGCAGCCTGTGTGAGATGCACGACTTTGCCTGCGCGGCGTACCAACTCGACACCCAGATCGCCCTCTAATGTGCGTATCTGCTGGGCAATGGCGCCATGGGTCAGATTCAATCGTCGAGCGGCCTCCGCCATGGAGCCGTAGCGATGAACAGCCAACAGCGTATGTAATAGTTTGGTGTTCATCCGTTGCGCAAAGGCTCGGTTGGGCGAAGAGGGAAAAGATAGGATAGCTATCTTTTGATCATGCTTGCAAGCGCCCTAAAACCATCTATGTCCCGATAGCATGAATGCTCATGGATATGAGAGGGACCTATGCGCAGCAAGTTATTTGTACCGGCTTCCCGGCCTGAGCTATTCGCCAAGGCGCTCAAGAGCGCGGCGGACGCGATCTGTTTTGATCTCGAGGATGCTGTACTGGAAAGCAAGAAAGCGTACGCGCGGGAATGCCTGGCGAATTTCTTCAGTACCGATGAATTCCACTCGCTGCGTCACGAAGGCAGAAAAAGCATCATCGTTCGTGTCAACGCGCTTGAAACTGGCCATACTGAAAACGACCTCATTGTTTCCTGCGTGGCTGGGGTCGATATCCTCAACATTCCCAAAACCGATACGGTCGAGGACGTGCTTCGTTTTACTGCCATGTTGGACGCACGAACCCAACAGACGGCCCGAGAAGGCGGGAAACTCGATATCCGTGTCCTGGCAAACATCGAAACCCCTAGGGCGCTCTTGAATGCGGCCGAAATCGCAGCGGCTCATCAACAGGTCTGGGGACTTCAGTTGGGGCTGGGAGATTTATTCGAGCCCTTGGGCATCGCCCGCGAAGACGCCCAGAATGTGCACACGGTGATGATGCAGATGCGCATCGCGGCGGGAGCCGCAGGCAAGATTGCCTACGACACGGCCTACACCAATGTCGCCAATGCCGAAGGTTATCGCCAAGAGGCCTGGCGGGCACGCCAAGCGGGATTTCTAGGCAAGACATGCATCCATCCCAATCAAGTCGCCATTGCCAACGACGTGTTCAGCCCTACGGAGGCGGAGATCCGCTGGGCCGCGAAAGTAGTGGAATCGGCCGAGCAGAACGACGTCAACGGCGCCTACATGTTGGAGGGCAAGATGATCGACGGCCCATTCATTGAACGTGCGCGGGCCATTCTCGCGCAATCGGCTGGCCAGTGAGCATGCATCAATTCGTTGTAGAAAACCGCTGCGAGTATGTCTATGAACAATAGCTTTCCCTTAGCCGGCTTCAAAGTGTTGGACCTCAGCGCGTATATCGCCGGCCCATACGGTTGCAATCTCCTGGCGGACATGGGGGCGGAGATCATCAAGGTCGAACCCCCCGAGGGCGATAATCTGCGCAAATATCCTTCGACCCTCTTGGGAGAAAGCCGCGCTTTCCTGGGTGTAAATAGAGGAAAGCGCGGCGTTTGTCTCGATCTGAAGAGCACATTCGGCTACGAAGTTTTTATCCGCCTGGTCAAGCAAGCAGATGTGGTCGTTCATAATTTTCGGCCTTCTGTTCCCGCGCGCTTGCGTATCGATTACGGCACGCTGCGCGCCCACAATCCAAAGCTGATCTACTGCTCGCTGACAGGCTATGGCCAGAGCGGGCCGTTGGCGAACCGGGCGGGATATGACCAGGTGCTGCAGGCCCGAACAGGTATTTGTTCGTCGCAGGGGACGACGGATGATCCAAAGATCGTTTATGGCTCAGTCGTGGACTACTACGGGGCTGCGATGTTGGCCAACGGTGTGACGGCAGCCTTGTTGCAACGTGAACGTACCGGAGAAGGCCAACACGTTTCAGTCTCCCTGTTGGGCAGCGCATTGGCCATGCAGGCGGCCAGATTGGTCGTGGCCGAGAACGAGCCACGCAGTATCAACCGCGATATGAGATCGGGCGGTGTTACGGGAATTCATCCAACTCGCGCCGGACATCTATATATTTCCGCGAACACGCCGCATTTCTGGCGATCACTGTGCACCTTGGTCGGCCGGCCGGCACTGGCGGACGACGAGCGCTACGACTCTGTCAAGAAGCGTGCAGTCCATGTGGACGAATTATTGCCCATACTGCGCGAAGCCTTGTTGAAGCGGACGGCCGAGGAATGGGAAGTGCTTTTCGGCGATCAGGTGCCATGCTCTGTCGTGCGGAATGTCGAGGACGTTTTTGAGGATGCTCAAGTTCTGGAGCAGGGGTTTATCGGTGAGCATGAGCATCCCGCTCTGGGGCCGTATAAGACCATTGCCAATCCGATTTCGTTCGGGGCAGCACCGAGCCAGCGCGAACTCCGTAGTGCTCCTGGTTTGGGCGAGCACACGAGTGCAATTCTGCGAGAGCTGGGATACTCAGATAGCGAGATCGAGGCGGGCCATGGCAATAAGCCTGCCTGACCTTAGATGAGATAACTCACGCGATGTAAACGGAGCAGTACTTACTTCAATCCTTGTTGTTGGTATTACCTTGCTAGGAGTCCAGCATGTCCAAGCGCCGTACCCTGAAGATACTATCGAGTTTTGTGTTGACCGGCACCTTGGGTGCAACAGCTGGGCTGCCGGTCAGCAGTGTGGCGGCCGCTGCCGATTGGCCGCAACGGCCAGTCCGGCTGATTGTTCCGTTTGCACCGGGCGGCAGTAACGATGTGATTGCCCGCAAGCTGGCCGACAGTATGAGCAAAAATACCGGCCAGTCGTTCATTGTCGAGAACAAGGGCGGCGCGGGCGGCGTGGTGGGATCGGGTTACGTGGCGACGTCTGCGCCCGACGGCTATACATTCCTGTTTGTTTCCGGCTCCCTGGCAACCTCGGCGGCAGTTCAAAAGACACCGTACGATCCCAAGACTGCATTTGATGCCGTCTCCATGGTGGCGAGCGCGCCGTTCGTGGTGCTGACGCGGAAGGACTTTCCGGCACAGGACATGAAAGGGCTGCTGGCCTACGCCAAGGAACACCCTGGCCAGATCAATTTTGGCAGCGCGGGCCTGGGGGATAGCTCCCAGATGGCGACAGAGTTGCTCGCCAATAAAGCAGGCGTAAAAATGCAGACCGTGGGCTACAAGGGTATCTCGCCTGCACAACTAGACCTGGTCGCCGGCCGGCTGGACATGATCATTACCACTATGGCGTCGATCAACGGGACGCCTACGGATCAGCTTCCCAAGCTGGCTTTCACCGGAGCAGAGCGCGAACCTGACTATCCCAATATTCCGACCGTAAAAGAGGCAACGGGACTGGATTACGTGGTGAATGTGTGGTGGGGGGTCTTTGCTCCGAAAGGGGTCGATGGCGCGATCCGTGATCGGCTGAACGCGGAAATCAAAGAAGCCATCTCGACCGAGGAATTTGCCAAATTTCTTCATACTGCAGGCGCTCGTCCGCAAGCCTCGACACCTGAGGAACTGCAAAAATTGCTTGAATCCGATGTGGATCAGTGGACGGAAACGGCGCAAGCCGCAGGCATACGTCCGCAGTAAATCTGCCTTTTGCATATTCCGACTTTATTGGAGCGGTGATGACTACAGTATCAAGGGGCGGGGAGAAGCCAGGGATGCAGAGCGTCAAGCAAGCTATCACACAGTACCTGGCGACTAGTACTGCGCACATGCATGGAACTCCCTCCCGCACCGACCCGGCAATAGTCGCGTCGGAAGTAGAGCGCTTGAACTCCTCGGTCCGAGCGAGTGTGGGCGAGGGTATCAGTCCTTATGGTCAACCGGCAGACTTCCAGGTAGCTCAGCTGCGGGCGAGCGATTCCAGCAATGCGCTACAGCCCAGAGCGGATCGTCATGGATCCAGGTCACCTCAGGCAATCGACAGTTCGCGGCGTTTATCGGCGGGTCAGGAGTTGACCTTGGCGCAAGCGGTACAGAAAATGCAAAACGGCGAACTTAACGCCGAGACATTGACTGCGCAGAGTATCGCCCGCGCCATTGAGAGCCAGCCATCGCTTAACGCTTTCATCGAAATCTGGGCCGATGGCGCGATGGCTCAAGCCCGTGCCGCCGACGTAGAGCGTGCGCAGGGGAAAACCCGCGGCCTGTTGCACGGAATCCCGCTGGCACACAAAGACTGTTTTGAAATTGAAGGGCATGCTGCGACCATAGGCTCCCGAGCACGCCCCGCCGTCACGGCCTCGCGTGACGCCCATGTCATCCAGTGCTTAAAGGCGGCGGGGGCTGTCACAATAGGCGCATTGAATTTGAACGAGATGGTTGCAGGTCCGACGGGCCAGAATCCCTCGTTCGGCGACTGCTGCAATGCCCTGGATCCAGCGCGGATCTCCGGCGGCTCGTCCAGCGGGTCAGGGTCGGCCGTCGCGTCGGGTGCGGTTTTCGCTTCTCTGGGTAGCGATACCGGAGGCTCGATAAGGTTGCCTGCATCCGTGCAAGGGTTGTTCGGATTGAAACCGACGTACGGCCGTATCTCGCGCAGCGGATGTTTTCCCCGAGCCTATTCATTGGACTGCGTCGGTCCATTGACGCGGACCGCAGAAGACTGCGCCATCGTTCTACAGGCAGTGGCTGGACATGATCAAGATGATCCATCTTCCTTGGGGGCGGCGGTGCCCGATTATCCTGCTTTGCTGGACGTTGCAGCAGAAAAGAGCCGAGTCGCCGTCTTGAATCTCCATGGCGCCGAGGCATGCGATCCAGAGATCGAATCGGTCTTCCAGGCTTTCGCCGGCCAGGTCGAACGCCTCTTTGGCAATGTGAGTGCCGTGGATTTTCCGCAACTCTCCGCCTGCTATGCCATGGGTGACGTCATCTCCAAGGTCGAGGCAGCGACATTGCACGGCCAATGGATGCGAAGCCATGCCGACGCCTATTCTCAAGCGGTGTATTCGCGTACAGAGCCAGGACTGCATGTGCCCGCTGTGCGGTATCTGGAAGCCATGATGGTTCGCGCGCGGATACTGCGGGAATTCTTGGACGGTCCGATGGCGAACGTGGATCTGATCCTGTGTCCGACTGTCCCTATTCCTGTCCCGTTGCGTGTCGACGCAGATATGGAGAAAGCGGGCAGTGTCTTCAATGTCGTGAGCGCCATCACTCGGCTAACTCGACCGTTCAGTTATTTAGGCGTGCCGGTACTGACCATGCCTGTGGGGCGAGACGCGAACGGTATGCCGGTTGGCGTCCAGGTCATCGGCAGGCCGCTGGCCGAGGCCAGGTTGTTATCGTTTGCGCATCAGATGTCTGTTGCCTGAGACAACGTCTGGGCTCAATTTACTTCATATGGCGTGAGATCAATGAACAGCAAACCGTGGGAAAAGTATCTGGTTGACAGTGACAGGGCCGTTCTGGAGCGTGGCCGCTTCGCCCGCCGCATGGGCTACGGAGAAAAGCCGGCTGTCGTCGTCATTGACGCGCAACGCTACATGGTCGGCGAAGAAGGGAACGACTCGGCATGGCCTTCCAGCTGCGGCGCTATTGGCCGTGCGGCAGTACGTCAGATTCAGCGAGTGGTCGAGCAGGCACAGAAAAGCGATGTGCCGTGCTTTTTCACTACCTTTGAGCTCGACCCTAATGGGAATGACATAGGCGTCTATGGCCGTAAGCGCGACTTGCTCGACAGTGAGCATTGGTGCTTGGCCGGTACGTTAGGCGCAGAGCTCGTTCCCGAGCTGAAACCCGGAAAAAGCGACGTCACGTTTGTCAAAAAGAAGCCCAGCGGGTTCCATGGGACGCCGCTGCTGGGCTATCTCGTCGAACGAAAAATCGACACGGTGATTGTCGTGGGCGGCGCCACCAGCAACTGCATTCGGGCAACCGTGTTCGATTCGTCTTCCTACAATTTTCGTACCATCGTTCCCCAAGAAGCCGTCTTTGATCGAATCGCGATTTCGCATGCAATCAGCCTCTTTGATATGGACAGACAATTCGCGGATGTCGTGTCCGTCGACGACCTCATCCAGTATTTACAAGGGGCTGGTTGCTCACGCTAAATGGACGTTGCGTACCGTATCAATCGGGCTGCATATGCGCAGCCCTCACCACCTTGCCCAATCTTGTACGCTCGTCTTGAGTAAATTTGGTGAACTCAGCGCGGTCCATCGTGCCGGGTACGATGCTGCTCGCGTTCAATGTATCCAAAACCTCCTTGGATTGCGATGCCTTGCGAACGGCGGCATTCACTTTATCCAGGATATCTGGCGATGTGCCTGCACGGGCATACAGGCCCTCCCAATGGCCGATGCGTATATTGGGGAACCCTAATTCCGCAGTGGATTTGATCTCGGGCGCCGAGGGCATTTTGTCCCAGGTGGTGGCCAGCGCTTTAAGTTTTCCCGCTTTGATCAGTGGCAACGTCACGATGCTGGCTTCGGACGTCATATCAGTCTGCCCGCCGACGACAGCGGTGACACCTTCCGATCCACTCTTGTATGGGATCTGCTGCACGTTGAGGCCGGTTTCCAGCTTGACCATGGCGCCGACAAAGTCAGGCGTACTGCCCATGCCTGCTGTGGAGAAGGTGATACGTTGATTCCCCGCTTTCTTCGCGCGTTCGACCAGATCCTTCAGATCGGTCGCCGGGTTGGACGGGTTTGCAACGATGACGGAGGGTACGATAGACAACAAGGCTACCGGCTCGATTTCCTCGTCTTTATATGGTTGGTCCGAGCGTATCAGACTGTTGGTGACCGTGCCGTTGGAGGCCGCCAAAAACGTATAGCCATCAGGCGGTGTACGCGCTACATAGGCTGCACCCACGATGCCGCCTGCGCCCGCGCGGTTCTCGACGATGACATTGGCGTTGAGATCGTTGGCAATCTGCTTGGCATATAGCCGGGCTACCAAATCGTTGGCGCCTCCTGGGGAGAAGGGAACAACGATGGTGATCGGCTTGCTGGGCCACGCGTCTGCGGCGTGCGCATTCATTGCGCATAGGGCTAACGCGGATAGGGCGAATGTGCCAAGAATTTTCCTGGGCATGGTGTCTCCTTGGTGTTCAGGGCGATGTTGCACCTGCCTAGGATGCCTAGAAATGCTGAACACAAGCTGATAGTGCAAATTCCGAGCCGGGTTTCCCCTGCGGAATCGTGGTGCCCCGGATCAGTCCCGAGCAGACCGCGGCGCGTGCATCCGGATGAATTCACACAATCGATGCACGGTCGGTGTTTGCGTAAAGCCCGCACGCATCACAATGCCGTAAGGTTCGGCCGTTGACTTGATCTTCAGTTTGAGCCGCCGCAATGTCTTGGATTGTTCGAAAAAATCGATGGTTTCGCCCGAGAACAGCGCAATGATCTCGTTGCTCTTATGTAGCAGCAATGCGGTCGCGAACGTAGACGATGTTTCGATGAAGCTGCGTATGGCTACATTCTGGCTGGCCGCTTCTCGCTCCAGCAGCGTACGCAGGGGCATATGGCCAGGAAACAGGATCCATGGGTATTGCGCGGCTTGTGCCAGCGTGACGGTTTGCGCATCGGCCAGTGGATGAGAGGGGGACGCCGCGACTCCCACGACCTCGTCGCACAGCCACTCAAAATGAAACGACCCCGGATGCGTCGCAACGGATGTCCGGCACAGTGCCATATCGATTGCACCGCTCTGTAATTGTTCCAGCAGGTGTGCGCTCGTATCCTCATACAGATCAATGCGCACCGTCGGATAGGCTCGACGAAAGGCGACCAGGGCATCGGCCAACACGGCAGCTAACGCACCTGCCACTGTTCCGACGGCGATACGCAGGCCGCCGCCGCGCGAGAGCGAGCCCAGTTCATCATGCATGTGCGCGAGGCTGGCATACATCAAACGCGCATGACGAATCGCACAGCGGCCCATATCGGTTGCCAGCAGCCCCTGAGGGGAACGGGCAAACAGCGTCGCGCCTATTGCATCTTCGATTTCCTTCAGCGCCTTGCTTACCCCTGGCTGAGACATGTGCAGCAACTCTGCCGCCCGATGGACAGAGCCCATGTCTTCGATGGCGATCAAGAGCTTCAGTTGTCGAAATTTCAGCCGGGAGCCGATTTCATGCAAGCTCGCTAATTCGGGTAAACACTGATGGGGTTTGTCCGGAGATTCCATTTTGTATTCTGAGTCCACCAACTCGCATAACGATAGCGCACCGCAGAGGGATAGACTCCTGCAAGTTCAAATTTGCATCAACCAGGAGACAAGAATGAAGCTGTTGCGCTATGGTCAGCCGGGCCGCGAGGCCCCCGGTGTGTTGGACGCCCAAGGGCAGATCCGTGATATTTCCAGTCTGACCCAGGACGTAGACGGCGCTTTTCTCGCCAGCGACGCTTTCCGCACGCTGCAGAAAACTGATCTGAGCCAATTGCCCTTGGTCTCCGGCCAGCCTCGTCTGGGTCCTTGCGTGGGCGCGATCGGCAAGTTTGTCTGCATTGGCCTGAATTATGCGGACCACGCCGCGGAATCCGGCATGCCCATTCCTGCTGAGCCGGTCGTATTCAACAAATGGACTTCAGCTATTGTCGGTCCGAACGACGACGTCAAGATTCCGCGCGGATCAGAAAAGACCGATTGGGAGGTTGAACTGGGCGTGGTGATCGGCAAAACTGCTTCCTATATCGAGGAAGCCGACGCCTACGACTATGTGGCGGGCTACTGCGTTGTGAACGATGTGTCCGAGCGGGCCTATCAGATCGAGCGTGGCGGCACCTGGGACAAGGGCAAGGGTTGCGACACATTCGGCCCCACCGGCCCTTGGCTCGTGACCAAGGACGAAGTGCCAGACCCCCACAATCTGAAACTTTGGCTCGAAGTCGATGGCAAACGGTACCAGGACGGCAATACCTCGACCATGATTTTCAATGTTCCTCAGATCGTCGCGTATCTCAGCCGGTTCATGACCTTGAATCCTGGCGATGTGATTTCCACCGGCACGCCTCCCGGTGTAGGCATGGGCATCAAACCGCAACCGGTGTATCTGCGCGCTGGGCAAACCATGCGTCTGGGCATTGACGGTCTGGGCGAACAACAGCAGAAAGTCGTCGCGGCCTGACGCACGCGGCAGAGACATCCCCGCGATAGACGTGGCAGGCAGGCCCGGCAGGGCAAGCCTGCTCGTATGCAGGGAACGGTCCAGCAAGAAAAACGGAGACTCAGAATGAATCAGTACGATTTGAAAGGGCGTGTAGCCGTGGTCACCGGCGGCGCACAAGGCATTGGCTATGCAGTTACCCAACGGCTGTTGGCCGGCGGCGCCAAAGTCGCGATCTGGGACATCGACGATGCAGTATTGAACCAGGCAAAGCAGACCCTGGCAGCGGACGATAATGTGCAGACCGTCAAGGTCGATATCGCGGATCTGGAAGCCGTGCAGTCGGCCGTCGAAACGACCACTACCTCGCTGGGCGCTGTCGATATCCTCGTCAACAGCGCTGGCATTGCCGGCGCCAACGCGACCGTTGTTGACTATCCCGAGGCCGAATGGCATCGGGTGATGAACATCAATTTGAACGGGACCTTTAATGTCAACAAGGCATTGCTGCCCGGCATGATTGCCCGCAATTATGGGCGCATCGTGAACGTCGCATCGATCGCGGGTAAAGAAGGCAACCCCAATGCGTCTGCCTACAGCGCGTCCAAGGCCGGTGTGATTGCACTGACAAAGAGTCTGGGCAAGGAAACCGCTGGCAAGAATATCGCCGTCAACGCGGTGACGCCCGCTGCGGCAAGAACCCGGATTTTCGAGCAGATGTCGCAGGAGCATATCGACTACATGCTGTCGAAAATCCCCCGCAATCGATTCGTCGAAGTCAACGAGATCGCATCCATGATTGCATGGCTGGTCAGCGAGGAAAACTCCTTTACTACCGGCGCCGTGTTCGATCTATCGGGTGGCCGGGCCACGTACTGATCGCGATAAATAAGAATAAAGGAGACATTTGATGAGCTACACCGCGCCTGTCGGTGGTATGCCGGCGCCCGCGTCTTTGCCTGCGACGACAGCCGAGAGCATTTATAGCAAGGTCTTTTGGCGGTTCATCCCGCTGCTGGTGATCTGCTGGGTCATTGCCTATCTGGATCGAGTCAATATCAGTTTTGCCAAGCTGCAGATGCAAAGCGAGCTGGGTCTATCCGATGCGGCCTATGGTCTGGGTGCCAGTATTTTCTTCATTGGGTATTTCTTATTTGAAGTGCCCAGCAACATGATTCTGCATCGAGTCGGCGCACGCATATGGATCATGCGCATCATGGTGACGTGGGGGTTGGCATCTGCCAGTGCCATGTTCGTGACAACGGAATTCGGGTTCTACGTGACTCGCTTTCTAGTCGGTGCATTAGAGGCGGGTTTCGTCCCGGGAGCACTGTATTTCTTTACCAAGTGGTTCCCGGCGGACCGGCGTGCACGTATCAATACGATCTTCATGTCCGGCATCGCCTTTTGCGGCATCATCGGCGGCCCGATTTCGGGCGGCATCATGAAGTTCACCGACGGCAGCCTGGGCCTGTCCGGATGGCAATGGCTGTTCCTGCTGGAGGGGCTGCCTGCGGTCGTCCTGGGTTTGATCGTGTGGAAATACCTGGATGACGAGGTACACGATGCCAAATGGTTGACCGACGCAGAGAAAACCACGTGGAAAGCTCTGATCGAGCGCGATGCCAAAGCCGCGGAAACGCATAATTTCGGCGCAGCGTTGCGTGAGCCGGCGACGTATGTGCTGTCAGTGGTGTATCTCTGCCTGGCAGGCGCGATTTATGGCCTGGTGTTCTGGATTCCCCAGTTGATCAAAACGGCTGGTACGCAAGACCCCTTCGTCATTGGCATGATTTCGTCGATCCCCTATATCGTTGCCGGGATCTCCATGATCCTGCTGGGCAAAAGCTCCGATCGCACTGGTGAGCGGCGTTGGCACCTGGCACTGACGACCTTGGCAGGAGGCATAGGGTACTTTATCAGCGGGCTATATAGCGATAACACGGTAGCGTTGCTGATCGGATTGACCATCGCCGCAACGGGCATTATTTCGGCCATCGGTCTTTTCTGGGTGTTCCCGCAACGTTTCCTGGGTGGGATGGCTGCCGCAGGCGGTATTGCCTTGATCAACTCGATTGGCCAATTAGGTGGCGTGATCACGCCGTACATGGTTGGCAAAATCAAAGACGTGACAGGCCAGACGACCTGGGGGTTGTACGCGATTGCTACGGCATGTGTGGTGGCCACCGTCATCATCGCCTGGGGACTGCCGAAGCGTTTCTATCAGCGTTCGGTTACGCATCAATAGGCAGATTTGCTCACGCCTTGGACTGACCCACGAGGCTGCATGAGACCGGCTTTCGTTGGAACGCCGCATCACGCATGATAAGAAAAATCTCTCAATACCCGGACCATTTGTGATTACTTCGTCCGGGTGAGCGCGTGCTAATTTTCCCTTGCAGTTCAACGACTAATTCTTAATGCAAGGGAATCACATTCATGAGCGCTGTTCACAGCAAGCGGCATTTCTTGTCATCGACCAAGCGCCGCCAGATTCTTCTGGCGGCGTCCGTATCCGTATTATGTGCTGGCTTGTTCGGGCAGGGGCAGGTTCACGCTGCAAGTGATTTCCCGGCCGATAAGCCGATCAACCTGGTGGTGCCTTTTCCTGCGGGCGGTGGCACGGACTTTATTGGCCGTTTGCTCGCATCCGAGCTTGGGAAAATCCTGCAGACCACGGTGGTGGTGGAAAACAAGGGCGGCGCCAATAGCAACATCGGCACCGCCTATGTGGCGCAGGCCAAGCCCGATGGCTACACATTATTGCTGTCGGGTGTAGGGATAGCCACCAATCAGTCCTTGTATAGCAAACTGCCATATAGGCTGGACCAACTCGATCAGGTCGCGATCCTGGCCTACGGGGCGGACGTGCTCGTGACCGCGCCTGACTTTCCGGCGAAAACGTTTGCCGAGTTTCTGGAAATGGTGCGGAAGGAACCAGGCAAGTATTCCTATGCTTCGTCAGGGAACGGCACCTCGGGTCACCTGGGTATGGAGATGCTCAAGATGCGTGCCAACCTGGATATGATGCATGTGCCCTACAACGGTGGCTCTGCGGCGATCAACGATGTGTTGGCGGGGCGAGTGGATACTTTGTTCTTGAACCAGGACACCGTGCTGCCACACGTGCGAGCTGGCAAGCTGCGCGCGTTGGCTATCGGCAGCACCGAGCGCAATCCTGTTTACCCGGACACGCCCACATTGGCCGAAAGCGGGCTGCCAGAATTCTCGTCAGAGTATTGGTTCGGCCTGAGTGCGCCGGCGGGTTTGCCAGATGACGTTTTTCAGAAACTATTCGAGGCGACGCGTACGGCGATGCAGTCCCCTGAAATCAAAGAAAAGCTCGGCGCTGTCGGTTTGGTGATTCCGACGTTAACGGACCGGGATCAGTACACCAAGCTGGTCAATAGCGAGGTTGAGAAATGGGGCGAAGTCGTTCGCGCTTCGGGCGCGAGGATTGATTGAACGGTACTGCTTGCTGCAGGAATCACACATTGCTCCACGGTAAATTGACACGGCGGAGCAATGTGGTCGGCCGTTTTAATTCGAATCGTGGTCTGGCGTCAGGAAATTCAATCGCGTTAGCGTGTCCCGCGTGATATCGACCACAGAATCGATGTGTGCCCCATGCGAGGCCGTCAGGTACGAAATATAAAAACGCGCTGGCGGAATCGGCGGGTCGCAGGGCAAGGCTTGCAACATGCCCATGGCCAACATGTCGTGCAATAGTGGCACCGGCAGGATGCCAATGGCGTGGCCCGCACCGATCAGACGAGAGATGAGGGCCAGCGAATTCGTCGTGCTGAGCCCCGCCATATCCACACCACCGGAGGACAGCCATCCCTCTACCACGGTATACAACGTAGAGGGCGGCGAATGCGTCGCGATATGGTGACCGCGCACATGTTCCGGGCGGAAAGGTTCGGCATTGATACGCAGAGAGGGTGACGCCACCCAATAAAAAGGCATCCAGCCTATGAAAATGTCGCTGACGTCGTCTCCTGTCGCGGGATTTGTGAGCAGCGCCATGTCCAGCTCGCCGGCGTTGAGCTTGCTGTTCAGCACTGAGCCAACATCCACGGTCATTTCCAGCGCCAGCGAAGGATAGTGTTCTTTGAGTTGTGCGATGACGGCGGTCAGGCCGACATTTGCGGAACACTCATCGGCCCCCAAGCGCAATTTTCCACCGAGCGTGCGGTCCTTTCCGAAATGCTCCAACTGCCGGCTGCTGTGCAGCGTGGTTTCGGCATGGCGCAGGGCGGACTGTCCCACATCGGTCAACGTGATGCGTTGGCGTGACCGATCGAACAACTGCACGTCCAGGGTGTTTTCCAGTTCTCGGATGCGCGCGGAGACGGCCGGCTGAGTGACGTGCAGGTGCCGCGCGGCAGCATGAATGCTCCCGAGTTTGGCTGCCCAGTAGAACGCCTCGATCTGGCTAAGGGTTATCCGCATGATAAGAATTTGTTGTCAAAATAGGCCGAAATTTTGATTATTTGGTGCTGATAGCCACGTGCTACCTTTTTATTCGTCGGGTTTTCGCCCTTTTTCATTGTAGTGAAACAAGTCGATGTATCAGATCAATCCGTTGCCCGAACAGGTGGCGCCCGAGGATTTGGCGCTATTGCTGCAGGCCGAGCCGGCCACGATTGGGCACTTTCAGGCTAGTGGTATTTTGCGCGCGGATATCCGCGCGCATCAGCAGGACACGCGTGTAGCAGGGACAGCCGTGACGGTGCGTATGCCCGGTGTCGACGGCGGCATTTTGCACTACGCAATGGGGTGCGTGCGTCCTGGGGATGTGTTGGTGATTGATCGTTGCGGTGAGTCCGTGACGGCGGCACTCGGAGGTGCCATGGCGTTTGCGGCACGTCAGGCTGGTGTGGCGGCGATCATCGTCGACGGATTGGTCACGGATCTGGGAGAGCTACGTCAACACGGGGTGCCCGTGTGGTCAAAAGGCCCTTCGGCCGTGACGACCCGTGTGCTGGGGATAGAGGGCGCATTCTGCGACACGATCAGCTGCGGAGGTGTCACTACGCAGCCGGGCGACGCGGTACTGGCAGATGAAAACGGCGTCCTGATCCTGCGTCCGCATGCCTTGCGCGCTGCTGCCCAGCGCGCCATTGCGTTTCAGTTGCAAGAGCAGGCCACTCTGACTCGTCTGCGTAGTGGCGAGAAATTTCCCGATATCGTGGGCTCGCGCGCCGTGCTGGATCAAGCCATTGCCGCAGCCACTGCCGCACAACATTAACGAGATCAGTCATGAGTATTGACTTGAATGTAGCCAAACTGGCGCAGCGTATTGAACGTCGCGAGATCAGCGTCGAATCGGTGGTGCGAGCCTATCTGTCGCGCATCGATGCATTAGACGGCTGGTTGCACGCGTATGTCGATGTCTATGCCGACGAGGCACTGGATGCTGCTCGCGCGGCAGACTTGCAGTTGCGCGCGGGCGTCTATCTGGGGCCTCTGCACGGTGTGCCGATCGCGCTCAAGGACATCATCGACATTGCTGGCCAGCCTACTACGATAGGCTCGCCGATTCATGCACAGAATGTCGCGCAAAAGTCCGCGCGATTGGTCGAGCAACTGCGCCGAGCGGGCGCCATTGTGTTGGGAAAAACACATATGGTGCAGTTCGCGATGGGCGCTTGGGGGCCCAACGAGCACATGGGCACGCCGCGTAATCCTTGGGATGACGAGGTGCATCGTATTCCCGGCGGCTCGAGCAGTGGCTCGGCCGTGGCGGTCGCAGGCTGTCTGGCACCTGTGGCGATCGGCACGGATACTGGCGGCTCGGTGCGCGTGCCGGCCAGCTATTGCGGCATTACGGGATTCAAACCCACCGTGGGTCGTGTTGCGACCGATGGTGTCGTGACCTTGAGTCATACCCTGGATAGCGTGGGCGTGTTTGCACATAGCGCAGCCGATGCGCGTGTTGTGTTTGACTGTTTGGCTTCGGTACGGCCTGGGGAATGGGTTGAGCCCCTGGCCGCGTTACGGGTAGGTGTGGAGGGTTTGACATTGGGTCGCTTGCCCGACGCTTTTCTGGCGGACGTTCAGCCTAGCGTCCGTCAGGCCTACGAAGACGCGCTAGGCGTGTTTCAGTCATTAGGGGCAAAAATTGTCGTCGTGACGCCGCCCGCCAACCTCGATCAATTCAAGGCTGTCACAGGCGACATCATGATGACGGAGGGTGTTTTCTCGTTTGAACGCGAGATCACGGGCCTCGATTTACCGGTAGACAGTTCGGTCCGCCCGCGCTTGCTCGCTGGGCTGGAGGTGCCTGCTGTACGTTATCTCGCGGCATTGCGCGAACGTGATCGGCTCCAGGCCGACATGTTGCAGCGACTGCATGGTATTGCGGGGTTACTCACGCCCACCACGCTGACCACTGCCGTACCCCTGACGTCTGTCGATCACGGCCAGGCGCCTGTACAGTACACGCGCATCGGCAACTTGCTGCAGCTGTGCGGCGTCTCCGTGCCCAATGGCCGTGACGAGGCCGGCTTGCCCACCGGTTTGCAGATATTGTGTCCCGGCGGTGATGACCGATTGGCATTGTTCCTGGCCGAGACTTATCAACATCACACCGATTGGCATTTAGCAAGAGCAGAGCCGCAGCCTCCGGAGACGGCTCGCTGATCTGGCGTACGCAACCAACAAGGGGAAAACATGAAACGGATATTCATGGCGGCGCTGATGGCGGCCGTGGCGACTGCTGCTGTCTCGGCGGACCTGCCCGCGACGCATTTCAGGGTCATCGGCGGTGGCAGCCACAACTACACGTATTCAGCGGTCGAAAAGCCATTCTGGGAAAAGACCTTGCCCGAGGCTTCGCAGGGGCAGGTCACCGCGGAGCTGGCGGGCCTCTCCGAGAGTGGGCTGAAGGGGCCCGAGATCATTCGTCTGATGCGTGCGAACGCGTTGGACATCGGCATGGGTGTGTTCGCCTTTGTGAGCGGTGACGATGCCATGTTCGAGGGCGTCGACCTGCCGGGCATGGCGCCTGATATCGCCACGGCGCGCAAGATGGTACAAGCCTATCGTCCCGTGCTCGAGCAGCGTATGCGAGAGCGTCATGGCGTGCATCTGTTAGCGACGGTGCCCTATACCGCGCAGGTATTTTTCTGCCGTGAGCCTGTGAAGAGCCTCGCAGATCTCAAGGGACGCAAAGTGCGCACCCGAGGCAGCAACATGGCCGAACTTGTCAGTGCATTGGGGGCGGCGCCTGTGATGATCGCGTTTGCCGAGGTGATTCCCGCGCTGCAGACTGGCGTCGTGGATTGTGCCGTCACGGGCATCGGTTCCGGTAACGCGGCCAAGTGGTATGACGTTGCCAAGTATCTCTACAACCTGCCTATCGATTGGTCCATCGGTTTCTACGCCATCGGCGAAAAACGCTGGCAGCAGTTGGATCCGGCAGTACGGCAGCTGTTACAGGATCAAGCCTCGATACTCGAAAATCGGTTGTGGGAGCAGACTGCACTGGAAAACGATTACGCGATGGCGTGCAACACCGGCCAGGGCGAATGCCGCATACATTCACCCGCCGATATGCAGTCGAGCAGTCCCGTAGGGCCGGAGCGTGAGGCACTGCGCGCAGTCGCCTCTCAGGTGGCGGGTCAATGGGGCAAACGCTGCGGGCCAGATTGTGCAAAGGCCTGGAGCGACTCAGTAGGACACGCTTTGGGCGTCACGTTGCCTTGATGTCCGTCAAACAGGGAAATTCCATGTCATCTTCATCTCATGCTTCGGTGCGCTTGCTAGAGTGCATCGCCCGCGGTGGTGCCTGGATCAGCGGGCTGGGTCTGTTGGGCGCTTCGTGGTTGATTGTGGTCGATTTGATTGCGCGCAAACTATTGGGCGTATCGCTGGGCGGTGCTGACGAGATCGCCGGCTATGTGCTGGCTGTGGCGAGCGCCTGGGCCTTTCCGATTACGCTGCTGCGGCGCTCTCATATACGGGTCGACGTGCTCTATACCCATCTGTCATCCAAGGCACGTGTGGCGATCGACTTTTTCGCGTTGGCTTGCTTGAGCGTATTCGTCGGCGTGTTGACGTTTCACGCGTGGACGGTGCTGTCCGACTCGATCAGCTTTCACTCCGTTTCCAATACGCCATTGCGAATCCCTCAGTGGATTCCGCAATCTTTATGGTTCGCCGGCTATGCCTTTTTCTCGCTGACGGTAGTCGTTTTGGGAGCTTGCGCGTTGGCACGTGCCTTGGCTGGGCGTTGGCAAGACGTCAATGGACTGATTGGTATTCATTCGCTGGACGAGGAAATCGAAGCCGAAATGAAATCATCCGATCTGCACGTTATTCCCGCGGCCACCACCGCGGTCAGCGACGAACGCGCTATCCCCTTACAACCCCAACGCTAAGAACCTGCCATGTTGACTGTGACGATTTCGATGTTGTTAGGCCTGCTGGCGCTGAGCGTGACCGCCGCGGCTACGGTCGCCTTGTTGGGCCTGACATTGGCCGAGGCCTACTCTCCGCTGTCGCTCGCCAATGCCATGGGCGAACTGGCGTGGGGAACCAGTGCCGAGTTTCTGCTAGTCGCCATTCCCCTCTACGTACTGATGGGAGAGCTTTTGGTCAGCTCCGGCGTCGCCGGACGCATGTATGGCGCTGTCACGAAATGGGTCTCGTGGCTGCCCGGGGGATTAATGAACGCCAATATTGGCGCATCCGCGTTGTTTTCAGCGACCAGTGGATCCAGTGTTGCGACGGCGGCGACCATTTCGACATTAGCCCTGCCGGAGCAGCGTAAGGCTGGCTACAACGCGCCGCTTTTCCTTGGATCTATCGCGGCCGGCGGGACGTTGGGAATTCTGATACCGCCATCAATCAATATGATTGTGTACGCGCTGATCGCCAATGTCTCGGTACCGAAACTCTATCTGGCCGCCACGGTGCCCGGCGTTGTGCTGGTGATCCTGTTCATTGCGCTGATCGTCGGCCTATGCCTGTGGCGTCCCAGCTTGGCCGGCAGACGGCCATCAGTCAGCTGGGCAGAGCGGATTGCCGTATTGCCTCATTTGTTGCCGCCGCTGGCGATCTTTGCGTTGGTGATCGGCGTCATCTACGGCGGTGTCGCGACCGCCAGTGAATCCGCTGCACTGGGCGTGGTCGCCGCGACATTGTTGTGCTGGGCCAAAGGCGCCATGAGCTGGGAAATGCTGAGCCGCGCGTTTGAGGCCACATTGCGCACCACCGGCATGATCATCTTGATTACGTTGGCTGCCTTTTTTCTGAATTTTGTTCTGTCCTCTATCGGTCTCACCACGCTCCTGGTGGATCAGGTGACCGGGCTGGATCTGCCACCGCTGGGCATGATGTTGGCGATCATCGCGTTCTATATCTTGCTGGGTTGCTTCATGGATACCCTGGCGATGTTGGTGACGACTGCGCCGCTGACCGTTCCCATTGTGGTTGCGCTGGGCTATGACCCTGTCTGGTTCGGCGTCGTGTTGATTGTGTTGTGCGAAATGGGCCAGTTGACTCCTCCTTTTGGCATGAATCTGTTCGTGGTTCATAGTGTGCGAGGTGAGGGGAAGTTCATGGACGTGGTAGTGGGAGTGCTACCTTTTCTGCTGATGTTGCTGATGATGATTGCGCTGCTGCTGGCTGTTCCCGAGCTCGCGATGTGGTTGCCATCGGTGGTATCCGGCAAATAAGGACCGGGCTGGTCGATAGACCGGCCTTTTCTTTAAAGGACGCGTTCCTAAATCTCTACTGGTAATATGTATAGATTGAAAATGCATATTAGGTAATGCCCGGGCCATCTTCCGGGCATCGCTGCCTCCAGATCCATGAATCGCAATCTCTGGCTGTTATCCATCCTGCAGGGCTTGTTCCTGACCAATAACGTCACGTTCATGGCCATCAACGGCCTGGTGGGATTCTCATTGGCGCCCTACGGATGGTTGGCGACCTTGCCCGTGATGGGGTATGTCGTTGGGGGCGCGATCTGCACCGGCCCGGTGGCGTGGACGCAGCGGCGCTTCGGGCGCAAGACCAGTTTTGTGTTGGGACTGGTTGTGGCGGCAGGGTCCGCGTTGCTGTGTGCTTTTGCTGCCTACATCGAGAGTTTCTGGCTGTTGTGCACCGCTACGATGATCGCGGGTTATTACTCCGCCAATGGTCAGCTGTATCGTTTCGCATCTGCCGAGTTCGCAGCGCCAGAGGCGCGCGAGAAGGCTGTTTCGATGGTGATGGCCGGCGGTTTGCTGGGTGCTGTCTTGGGGCCTAACCTGGCCTCATATTCAAAAGCCTGGCTCGCGACCCCGTTCATGGGGGCGTATCTCGCGTTGGTGGTGGTCGCGTTGGTCGCGATGGTGCTGCTGTTCTGCATGGATTTTCCCGAGGCGCCCAAACGCGCGTCGGTATCCGGCGGGCGTCCTATGTCGGTGATCGCGCGGCAACCTACATTTCTCGTTGCGGCCGGGGCGGGTGCATTGAGCTATGGCGTCATGAACCTGTTGATGGCGGCGACGCCATTGGCCATGCAGCATCATGGCATGCCATTTGACGATGCGGCATTTGTGCTCGAATGGCACGTCATCGGGATGTTTGCGCCAGGCTTTTTCACGGGATATCTGATCAAACGATTCGGCGCGCTGTCCGTGATGGCCTGCGGCGGTTTGCTGAATCTCCTGTGCATTGCCGTAGCGCTCGCAGGTACTGACCTGCATCATTTCACCGCGTCGCTGTTCATGCTCGGTGTCGGTTGGAATTTCCTGTTCACTGGCAGCACGACTTTGTCCCTGTCGACCTACACAGCCGAGGAAAAAGACAGAGCGCAAGGCACGATGAATTTTTGCGTATTCGCAGTGATGGCCTTGAGTTCGTTGACGTCGGGAATGTTGGTCACCACGCAGGGGTGGACGATACTGAACGTCGGGTCCCTCGTTCCCATGCTTGCGATTTTGGTTGGGTTGGCGTGGTTGGGATATCGCCATAAAAAAGAGCCTAGAGCGGCGACCGTGGGCTGAGGGCTTATATCGCAGTAGAAAGTATCGGCAACGCTGCCAGATGCGTGTCTATGGTCGTTCTGACATGTTGGTCCATCGGAAGATGTTTTTTTTCCTTGCCCCAATGTTCTGTGAACAAGGCGATTGTCTCTTGTACGACATCCAAAACCAGCTTGCGCGGTAGGGCGGCTTTGGCTACGAAATGATTTAACTCGTCGATGGTGTAGCCTGAGAACTCTTTTGTTCGACTGAATTTGAGCGCAGATCTGTCTCCCGGGATATAAGCAATCGTGGAGACAAAGTCATAAGCCGGTGATAAACGCGCATGCCGTCGATCAGGATAGATGAGGGACCAGTTCTTTAAATGCATGTCGCCATTGCCGATCAGGACGTTGAACGTGATTCTGCGGATAAGCTCCGCTATGTCTTCAAGACCGGACTCGGCGGCGATCACAGTGGCCAAGTTACGGTAGTTGGCCTTGCTGTATTTTTCGGTGGGGTATACGTCGAATACCTGTGCAAAGTCTTCGATATGAACGGCGCCGTTATCTTCTTTCCGATCAAATCGTCTGATGACGAATGCTTTGCCCTCCAGGCGTTCAATACCTCGTGGCAGGTTGTCGATCGCGCGGACATCCACGAGATCTATGTCCGGCACATTGATTCCGATAGATTTGGCCAGGGTCATCATGGAAAACTCGTTCTCTGGCACATGGCTGAATTCTCGGGATGGCAGCTTTACGATCCAGTGTCCGCCGACGCCATGGGCTGGAATCGTCATGCCACCGCGTACATTCATCATCGCGGAAAATTTTAATTGCACACCCGCCAATGAGAAGTGCAACGCATGATCTTCTGTTGATTGTCGCGGCGTTCGGCTGGGAAGCGTGGTGGCCTCAGTGGGCCAGGGCTGCGTATCCGAGGGTACGACCGTGATGGCACCAGGCAAGTCCTGGCCCAATGCCCACAGCAGAGAAAACTCGCGTTCTGCGTGCACACCAACCGATGATGCAAGATACCGTCGTAGAGGACCTTCTGGTAGCAGATTGGAAAAGAACGGCATCAGCTTCATGCGATGCGGCTTGAAGTCGATCAGCAGTTGGTCAAAGGCGTCTTTGAAACGCAGCCCTAGCGTTGGCCTGTTTGAGTCATGAATGTATGACTCGTTGAATGAAAATAGTGTTTGATCATGGCCTACATGGCTTAGTGTGCCGATAGGTTGACCGTATAAGAGGACGGTTAGAAAAGAGATATCGTGCATCAGTCGTCATCCTCGTCCAAAGAGTAGGCAGGCTTTGGTTCGGAGAGCGATGATGCACTAGTCATCTGGCGTGCAATTGACTGCACCGCGGGAATGGCCTGCCGAGGGATGAGCATGACCTCCAGGCCTAACGTATTGGCGAGGGCCGCCAGGCTGGAGAGCCGCAGATCCACCTGCTTGTTTTCAATTTTGGATATGTGCGCTTGAGGCACGCCAGCGAGCTGACTGAGTTCACGTTGGCTCAGGTTTTGGGCTATGCGAACGCGCTGCAATTGCTCGGCGATCTGTTCTAGCTCGTAACGCATATTGATATCCAATAGCTAATAAAAAATCCTATATGATTAGCTAATATACATCAAAAGCTCGAAGGTGGCAGGGAGTTTGATGTTGTTTTATATATCAAATTGGGTGCTTGATGCATAAATACACATTAATAAGAGGGCTGCATAAATGGCCGATTCTTTTGCTTCGCCAGGCACTCAGCAGGTCGGTCAACTCATTCGCTTCTGGCGTCGTCGGCGTAATCTCAGTCAACTGGCGCTAGCGCTGGACGTAGGCGTTTCCACGCGTCATTTGAGCTTCGTTGAGACCGCTCGCTCCAGACCCAGCGCCGATATGCTGCTGGCCCTTACTGAGCGGTTGGATGTTCCTCTGCGAGAGCGCAATCAAATACTCGTGGCGGCCGGATATGCCCCGACGTTTACGCAACGCACGCTGCAATCCCGGGATATGCAGGCCGTGCAGGCCGCATTGAGCCGATTGCTGGATGCTCATCACCCCTATCCCGGGTTTGCGCTCGATCGGCAATGGAACGTGGTGCAAGCCAACCGCGCGGGCATGGCATTGGCTGAGTTGCTGCCGTCTTCGCTGCGAGAGCCATCGTTGAACGTCTATCGCGCGTCGCTACATCCGGAGGGGCTCGCACGGTTCACCGTCAATTTCTCTGACTGGGCTCGTCATCTGCTGCACAATCTGCGCACTGCAGTTGAAAGCAGCCACGATACGGGTTTACAGCAGTTGGAAGCCGACGTCCTCAGCTACCCCAATGTACAGGCCGTCCTGGCCTCGCGCAGCGAAAACAAAAGCACCGGTATCCACGCGCTCTTAGTTCCCTGTGTTCTCGACCTGCCCATGGGGCGTTTGTCTTTGTTTACTACGTTGACGACATTTGGCACGCCGCAGGATATTACGCTGCAGGAACTGTGTATTGAGTTGTTCTATCCGGCAGATGCCGAGACAGAGGCTCTGCTGCGTCCGTAGACCATTACCTGAGAGGTAATCGACCGCGCAATCAGGCTTCCGTATTCTGAGTATGTACTCAACATTCACGCTCACTACGGAGAATAGTATGCCTGCGTATGCCATAGGATTGCTCACCGATGTTGATTTCAACGCCGAAATCATCGAATACATCAGCACCATAGAAAGCACGATGAAGCCCTTCGATGGGCGATTTATCGTGCATGGCGCCCACGCCGAAGTCCTGGAAGGGGCCATGAACATGGATTGCATCATCATCGAGTTTCCGTCGATCGACCATGCTCGCCGATGGTATGCGTCGGACGCGTATGGCAAGTTGATCCCTTTGCGAGCACGCAATTCGAAAGGCGCGATTTTTCTGATCGACGGCGTGCCGGCAGATTATTCGTCGGTGACGCTGATCGAGAAAATGGCAGTGGGCACGGTTATTCCAACGTGACATGTCTGACGGCGACGCCGTTGCGAGCCCTTAGTGGCGCATTGCCTTCGCCACGCTCAAAAACGCCGCCAATGCCGGATTCGCATCATCGCGGCGCCATGCCAGGCCCACCTCTTGGCTCAGAAATTCGGTGGTATCCGATAAGGAGACATAACGGACTTTTGGGTGAATCAAGGATCGCAGGTTGCTGGGCACCAAAGCCACGGATAGTCCGGCAGCGACCAAACCAATGACGCTGCCGACTTGCGCACTTTCCTGATCGATGCGGGGATAAAACCCGGCGGTGGCGCAGGCCGATATCAACTGGGCGTGCGCTGCCGGTACGTGCTGCCGCGCAAACGCTACGAAAGATTCATGCTCCAAATCCCGCAATGAGATGGCTTTCCGTCGAGCCAGGCGATGATTGTGAGGCAGGGCCGCCATGAGCCGGTCATGTTGATAGGGCGTCGACGCGAGCAACGTTTCGTCGTTGGACAAAGGCGTGCGCAACATGCCCACATCCAGATATCGCCCTTTCAACCGTTCTAGTTGATCGCGTGTTGTCATCTCGAAAACGCGCAGTTTGACCTGCGGAAACTCGCGACGGAATCGCCCGATCAGTTCGGGCATGAATCCGTAGCCCGCACTGCCGATATATCCCATCGACAGCTGGCCAATCTCACCACTGGTGGCGTGTTGCGCACGCTCGATGGCCACGCGCTCGTATGCCAGCCATTGATAGGCTTCCTCCAGGAATACCTTGCCGGCCGGGGTGAGGGCCACGCTACGTTTATTGCGAATGAACAGCGGGGTGCCTACATGTGCCTCCAGTTTCTGTATGGCCTGGCTTAACGGCGATTGCGCGATGCCTGCGCGCAGCGCTGCACGGCCGTAGTGCAATTCCTCGGCCACGGCGATGAATTGGCGCAGTAATCGGCTATTCAGCATAAAGATATTTTTTGTCTCACAGAGTGCTGAATTATATGTTGGACATGAAGAAAACGTGTTCTTAGACTGAGTATCTGGATCAACACCCTAGTGGACAGACTCAATGAGCGAGACAGCTTCTTCAACCCAAGACACTTATCGCGCTATTGCTGCGTTGCTCGGAAATGATTGGGTCAAGCAGGACGCTCCGGAACGCCGGCTGCGTTTGCATGGGGTTTGTCCCACGTTCGATTCCCCGCACAAGCTGACAGTTGCGGCTGCTAGTGCCATCGGCGCCTATGCGCTCGCTGTCGAGCGTTGGCATCATTTGGCCACAGGTGTGCACCAGACCGTCGCCATTGATTGGATGCAGGCAGCCTGCTCATTGAATCCCGGGCATTTTCAGACGCAGAGTGGATTTGCCCTGCCTGCGTTGTCCTTGTTGACAGAGCTGAAGGCCGATTTCTATCAGACGGCCGACGATAAATGGTTTTTCCCCATCGGCTCGTATCCGCATTTGCGCGACGGCGTACTGGAACTGCTCGATTGCGCCAACACGGCGTCGGCACTGGCCAAGGCCATATCGCATTGGAAAGGCGACGACTTGGAGGACGCCTTCGCCGAACACAAGTTGCCGGGCATCTATGCCCGATCGCAGGATGATTGGCTAAGTCACCCTCAAGGCAGACGTCTGGCACAGTTGCCTGCCGTCGAGGTCATCAAGATCGATGATAGTGAGCCAGAGCCTGCGCGAGCGAGCCTTCGGCCCTTGGACCACTTGCGCGTGCTGGATCTAGGGCATGTGATTGCCGGACCTGTCGTGGCGCGCTCATTGGCCGAGCACGGTGCAGACGTGTTGCGCATCACCTCGCCGGCCATGCAAGACCCATTTCGTCAGACGGTCGATACCAATATTGGAAAACGGTCCGCGTTCCTCGATTTTGATACCCAACAGGGGTTGCAGACTGTGAGGGAATTAATGAGCGGCGCCGATGTTGTGGTGCAATCATGGAGGCCCGGCAGCATGAGCAGGCGCGGTCTGGGCCCGCAAGACGCAGCATTGATACGGCCTGGCATTATCTATGTGTCGGTGACAGCGTTCGGCGATGAGGGGCCGTGGGGCCAGCGTGGCGGATTCGAACAACTAGGCCAAGCGGTAAGCGGCGTCTCTGTGAGAGAAGGCGCGCAGGGAAAACCTCGCGTTGTGCCTCCCTATCTACTGAATGATTACCTGACCGGTTATCTAGGAGCTACCGGCGTGATGCAGGCATTGATCCGCCGCGCGCAAGAAGGAGGTAGCTATCACGTCAAAGTGTCATTGGCGCGCACATCGATGTGGGTGCAAGAGTTGGGGCTGTTAAGTGGCTTTGATCCCATGCAACCTCGCCGGCATTTTGCCCAAGCGTTGAATCCGGTGCTGGAAACACGGGAATCTGCTTACGGCACATTGCAGCAATTGCCGCCGGTTGCACAGTTTTCGCGTACACGTGCGCAGTGGTCGCTGCCACCTGCTCCCAATGGTGCGCACAATGCCGCATGGCAATAGCTTCCATGGTCTTGCTATACCAATAATCAGGGCGAAGGAGACATTATGAAGATCGGACGATGGGCGTGCGCACTCGCTGCCGCCACAACCACCAGCTTGGCCGGCGTGGCGTATGCCGAGTCAGCTTATCCCACCAAACCCATCACATTGATCATCGGCTTTGCCCCGGGAGGCCCGACTGATGCGATCGGGAGGGTGTTATTCAAGACCGTGTCGCAAAAGCTGAACGTTCCTATCATCATCGAAAACAAACCTGGTGCCGGCGGCAACATCGGGACGCAAGAATTGATGCGTGCCAAACCGGACGGCTATACCCTGTTGTATGGCACCTCGTCGATTACGACAGCCCCGCCTTTGTTTGGGCGGGATGATCTGAATCCCACGAAAGCGTTCGTGACAGCCAGCTGCTCAGTCAGCGTTCCGCTCATTCTTTTGACGAATAAAGCGATGAACATGACATCGGCGCCTCAGTTCTATGAGGCAATCAAAGAGAATCCCGGAAAATATTTCCAAGGTTCGTCCGGTAACGGATCGATCGATCACCTGGTGTCGATGGATATCGCGAATCGTCTGGGTCTGGATTTCCAGCATGTTCCTTATAAAGGCAATGGCCCTGCATTGACCGATCTCGTCAGTGGGAACGTGAATTTCATGTATTCGGGTTCCTTCAATAGTGCGATGCCATTCATCCAGAATGGCCAAGCCAAGGCGCTTGCCGTGACCTCGGAAAAACGATCCGTCAGTTTGACTGATGTGCCCAGCCTCAGTGAGGTCGTACCCGCGCTGAAAGGGTTCGACGCGGGTACGTGGCAAGTGCTGATCGCGCCCAAAGGCACGGATCCTGAGATACTGAAGAAACTGGACCTTGCATTGCAAGCAGCCTTGAAGGATCCTGATGTGCAGAAGAGCCTGCGGTTTCAGGGGGCGGAGCTGATGAACAAAGATCCGAAGGCCTGCCAGGATTATGTGGCGTCCGAGTATTCCCGATGGAGCGAGACGATCAAACGGCTCGGCTTGAAAGCGGGAGGCTAGCGATACCGTTGGCATCGTCAGCGCCCCGGCCAGCCAGATCAGGATCTGGCTGCAACATGCTCCGCAATCGCACGCCCGATGTCCTCGGTCCGCGCATCGCCGCCCAGGTCCGGTGTCCGCGGACCTGATTTCAAGCAGTCTTCGATCGCACGCAAAATGGCATCATGGGCGTCGTCGCTGCCCAGGAACTGCAACATCAATGCGCCCGACCAGATCATGGCGATGGGGTTGGCGATGCCTTTGCCATAGATGTCCGGCGCAGAGCCGTGCACGGGCTCGAACAGCGACGGAAACTTGCGCTCCGGGTTCAGGTTCGCCGACGGTGCGATACCGATCGTGCCTGCGCAGGCAGGGCCCAGATCCGACAAGATATCGCCAAACAGATTCGACGCCACCACCACATCAAAACGCTGTGGTTGCAACACAAAACGCGCTGCCAGGATATCGATGTGCTGCTTGTCCACCGTGATGTCGGGATAGTTTGCCGACATGGCGTTGGCGCGGCCATCCCACCAGGGCATGCTGACCGCGATGCCATTGCTCTTGGTCGCGACCGTCAGATGTTTGCGATCGCGGCTTTGGGCCAGATCGAACGCATAGCGCAGCACGCGATCCGTACCGTGGCGCGTGAATACCGATTCCTGGATCACAATCTCACGATCGGTGTCGGGGAACAGGCAGCCGCCCAGATTGGTGTATTCACCCTCGGTGTTTTCGCGCACGATATAGAAATCGATGTCGCCTGCCTTGCGGCCGGCCAAGGGGCAGGGCACACCGTCAAACAGGCGCACATGGCGCAGATTGATGTATTGATCGAACTCACGCCGGAATTTCAGCAGCGATCCCCACAGTGAGACATGATCGGGCACCGTTGCGGGCCAGCCCACCGCGCCAAAGAAAATCGCGTCAAACTCCTGCAACTGCGCTTTCCAGTCTGCCGGCATCATTTCGCCATGCTTTTCGTAATAGTCGCAGTTGGCCCAGTCGAAATGGACGATCTCCAGCGGCAGGCCGAAACGTTTCGCGGCGGCTTCGACGACGCGCAGGCCTTCGGGCAGGACTTCGTTGCCGATGCCGTCACCGGCAATGGCGGCAATTTTGAATGATTGGGTCATGGGGGCGTACTCGATAGAAGTGAAAAGCGAGCCCCATGGTAGAAGGTGCACGAAGTATCTACAATGGCCAATATTGTGAAATTAATATGCACGAATCATGAATAATGATGTTCTGCCCGCTGATCTGCGCGTATTCTGTGCGGTCGTGCGTTCGTCCAGTTTCTCCGCCGCCGCCGCAGGCCTGGGCATGTCACCGGCCTATGTCACCAAGCGGATCCGGGTGCTGGAGGAGGCGCTGGCGACTTCGCTGTTTCATCGCACCACCCGCCGCGTGGTGACGAGTGAGGCGGGCGAGCGCATCTACCACTGGGCGCAGCGCATTCTGGATGATGTCGACCATTTGATCGAAGAGGTGGGCGTGACGCGCGGCGAACCTCAAGGTTCGTTACGCGTGTGCAGCAGCTTCGGATTCGCGCGGCGCGTGGTCGCGCCTGCGTTATCCGCATTCTCGGCACAGCATCCCTCCGTCCAGGTACACCTGGAGGCATTCGACCGATTGATCGATGTCGCGGCAGAGGGCTATGACCTGGACGTTCGTGTGGGCGACGAGATCGCCCCGCATCTGATTGCGCGGCTGTTGGCTGACAACCATCGCGTGCTATGCGCATCGCCAGCGTATCTGCAGGCTCATGGTATGCCCAGGAATCTGGATGACTTGGCGGCACACGATTGTCTCGTGATCAAAGAGCGCGATCATCCCTTCGGAGTGTGGCGGCTGCAGCGTGGACGGCGCGAACACACAGTAAAGGTGCGTGGCCCTTTGTCGACCAACAATGGAGAGATGGCGGTGAACTGGGCTGTGGATGGGCGCGGCATCATCCTGCGTTCGACCTGGGATGTGAATCCGCTGATCGAGCAAGGGCGTTTAGTGCATGTGCTGCCGCAGTATCGGCAGCAAGCCAACATCTGGGCAGTGTATCCGTCGCGGTTGAACGCATCGGCCAAGGTGCGGGTATGTGTGGAATTTTTGGAGACCTATCTGCGAGAGCAGGGGATATCAGGCCGGTAGCGCTCGATAGATAGGGGTGATGCTGACGTCGGTGTGCAATCCGGCAATCGTCATGCAAGCGCGGCATCTCTACAATCGGAGATCGATTTCCCGCGACTGTAGGCGATTCCGCCATGCGGGCTTCAGCTTGAGGACGACATGAAGATTTGCGTATTCGGCGCCGGTGCGGTCGGCAGCAATGTGGCAGTGCGACTCGCTAGTGCAGGGGTGGGAGAGGTAAGTATCGTGGCGCGGGGCCCGCATTTGGCGGCTATCCGTTCGCATGGTTTGTCATTGCGCCATATCGATGGAGAGCAATGGCATGCCCATTTTGATCACGCCACTGATGACCCTGCGACGCTGCCGCCTCAGGATATCGTGCTCGTCGCGCTAAAGGCCGCGAGTGTGCCTGCACAGGCCGACGCATTGCGCCAGCTATTGACGCCTGATGGTGTCGTCGCCTTTCTGTCGAACGGCATTCCTTGGTGGTGGAACTATGGCTGGAACAAGGGGGACGGGGCGCTGCCTTTACTCGATCCCGACGGCGCGCTCTGGAATCGTCTTGGCCCAGAACGTGCGTTGGGGACCGTGATTTATTCGGCCAACGAGGTCGAGGCGCCGGGGCGTGCGCTGCATCGCGGCGTGAATCGCTATATTTTCGGCGAGCCGGATGGCCGTTTGCCGGGACGGGCGGGCAGGCTGGCCGAGTTGTTCAGCAGCGCTGGACTGGGTGGCGAGACGACTGCCGATATCCGCTACGAAATATGGCGAAAACTGCTGCGCAACGCGGTGGGCAGCCCGTTTTGTGCGTTGACGAGGCTGGCATCGGCTCATTGCTCTCAAATTCCAGGTCTACCCGACATTCAGCGCGGGCTGGCGCTTGAGGTAGCCAACATCGCGCGTACGCTCGGATCGCCAATTACCGATGAGCACGCTCTGGGGGCAGTCAATACCCAATTGGCATCCAACGGCCGGCCGTCGATGCTGCAAGACGTGCTGCTGGGCCGGCGGATCGAGGCGGAGGCGCTATTGGGGCAACCACAGCAGTTCGCCCGGGAACTAGGTATTGCGTCCCCATATCTGGATACCGTGGTGGGGCTGTTGCGCGGCCTGGATCAGGCGCTCGCATTGGGTGTGCAGAAATAGCAAAAAATCGCGAGGCGGTTATCGAACGCCGTTGCGTTCGTAACCGTCCTGCCCGATATCTTCCGTAGTGAACCCGCGATCTGGCAGAAATACATTACCGTTTGTTCATAATTGGTGCGGTGCGATCACTCGTAGATACTCAGTTCTCCTATGAAATTTCATATTTCATGCTTCGGGTAAGAACGTAAAAAATCTAACCATTTATTCATAATTCAGCAGACTTTCTGGGCTGCCCACAGCTAAAATCGGCCGCGTGATGTTCCCCGCACAGGGGTTATTCGGTACGTATGAAAGATATCGCTGTCTATATTCGCAGCCGGGCCAAGTTCGGTGATCAGATCGCCTCGTTCCCAGCGCTTTATCAACTAAAGCAATGGTGGCCGCAGGCCAGGCTGCGAGTGGTTGGACAGCATGCCGTGTCTGGCTACTATTTGCCTTTGCCCTGGGTGGACGAGTTTGTGCAGGTCGATAGCCTGTACGCCGCCGCGCGCGCAATGCCGTGGCGGGCGGACATCGCGGTGTGTCTGCACCATAGCAGCGAGCGCTACGCCATCGTCAATATGCTGCGCATGCCCAAAGTGCGGCTAGGGTTCCAAAATAACCGCCTGCTGGATTTCATCTGGACGCACGGCTGGCGCAAAGACATCAATGAATACATCGGTCTGGCTAATTTGTCCCTCCTAGGGACTTATCGGCCTGTGCAGCCCGAAATCACGGCGCGTGATTGTTTTGCGAGCATCGCCGCGCTGGCTCCGCAGCCTGGTGCCTCAGCGGATATCGTCCTGATCCCCGGTGGCGGCGATGGGGAGTTCAAGCGCTGGGGTGTAGCCAATTTCGTCGCCCTGGCCGACATGCTCAAGGCGACGTTAGGAAGCGATACCCGCTTCAGCTTTGTCCTAGGCCCTGCCGAGGCCGCCGAGCGGACTGCTCTTCAGGCATTGAATCGGCCGGATTTTGAACTCGTCGTTGGCCGTACCGTGCCGGAATTAGCCGCGCTGATGCTCAACGCACGGCTGATTGTCGCCAATGACTGCGGCCCGTCGCACATTGGGCAGGGCGTATGCGTGCCTTATGTCGGTGTGTTCAACGAAGCCAATCCCGAGTGGTTCTGGGCACGATCCTATACCGAGGCGGTGTGCCCTGAACCGGGGCGTGTCGACATTCAATTAGTCTCGCCGGGCCAAGTGGCCGCGGCGTGTTCTCGAGTGTTGCAGACGCCGCGCCCTCTTTGGCTAAGTGCCCAGGAGCGCTCCACGGAGGGACAAGCCGGCGCTTTGACGTCCGGGTCAATGCTGCGCGACCGTGTCGCGGCCTGATTTACGGACCACGCGCCACAGCAGGGATACCAACGGCCATAACAGCATGATCAGCGCCAGCGTGGTGATCGTTCCGACCAGGCCGTTGGACCAGAATACGTGCAGGCCAGTACCCGGGCCCAGCATGGATTGCCGGAAAGCGTCCTCCATGCGATCTCCCAGGACCAGCGCCAGGATCATGGGCGCCAGCGGGTACGACAGCTTTTTCAGCACATAGCCTATTACCCCGAACAGCAGCATGAACCACACATCGAGCATGGCGTTATTGACCGAATACGCGCCAATGGCGCATACGACGATGATGATGGGGGCAACGATGGCAAAGGGGATGCGCAGTATCGCGGCAAACAATGGGACAGTGCTCAGCACAATGATCAGGCCCACGAAATTGCCCAGATACATGCTGGCGATCAAGCCCCAGACGAAATCTTTTTGTTCGGTGAACAACAGCGGGCCGGGCTGCAGGCCCCAGATCATCAGACCGCCCAATAACACGGCTGCCGTGGCCGAGCCCGGGATACCCAATGCCAGCATGGGCAGCAAGGCAGATGTACCCGACGCGTGAGCGGCGGTCTCGGGTGCAATGACGCCCTCAATCTCGCCGGTGCCGAATTTATGGCCATTGCGCGAAAACCGCTGAGCCAATCCATAGCCCATGAATGACGCTGCCGTGGCGCCGCCGGGCGTCACGCCCATCCAGCAGCCGACTATCGTGCTGCGTATCAGCGTCATCCAGTATCTGGGCATTTCCTTCCAGGTTTGCAGCACCACTTTGAGATTGATGCGCCCGCTTTTGCCCTCGAATTTCAGGCCTTCTTCCATGCTGACCAGGATTTCGCCGATACCGAAAAGTCCGATCACGACGACCAGGAAATCCACGCCACGCAGCAATTCCGACCAGCCGAACGTCATGCGCAATTCGCCGCTGACAGTGTCCATGCCTATTGCCGCCAAACCAAAGCCCAACATCATGGAAATGATGGTCTTGAACGGCGTCTTTTTATCTGTGCCTACGAAACTGCAGAATGTCAGCAGAAATACGGCAAAGAATTCCGGCGGGCCAAAGCGCAAAGCGAACTTGGACACCAGGGGCGCCAGAAAAGTGATCAGCAACACGCCTGACAGCGCGCCCACAAACGAACCCGTGAACGACGCGGTCAGCGCGTTGCCGGCACGGCCCTGTTGCGCCAGCGGATAGCCATCGAAGGTGGTAGCCACCGAAGACGTTTCCCCTGGAATGTTGAAGAGAATCGATGTAATCGCGCCCGCGAATAACGATCCCCAATAGATACACGACAGCATGATGATGGCTGAGGTGGGCGGCATGGTAAAGGTCAGCGGCAGCAGGATCGCCACGCCGTTCGGGCCGCCCAGGCCGGGCAGCACGCCGATGATGACGCCTAGCACCAGGCCGATGAACATCATGCCCAGGTTGTACCAGCTGAGCACTGTAGAAAAGCCATGGAATAACGCGGTCAGTTCATCCACTTGAGGTCTCCTGTTCCTGGTTTCAGTAGCCGAACAAGGCTTCTAGCGGGCCTTTAGGCAGGGGAACCATGAACTGAACTTCGAACATCCAGAACAGCACCGCGTTTACACCAACGCTGACCAGTACCGTCTTGAGCCAGCTGATCTTGCCGAGCAGTCGCATGAAGGCAGCGATGAACAGCGCCGACGCTACGTAAATCCCCAACAATTGAATGAGCAGGATGTACAAGGCGGTAGGCAGGAGCACCAGCAGCACCAGGCGAAAGCGCGCCCAACTGACAAAAATTTCCTGATTACGATGCTTGCCGAACATTGCCTTCAGGAACACCGCAACACTGGCAATGCAGATGATGAGCCCGATGTGAAACGGGAAGTACCCAGACTCAGGTCCGTCAGCGGCCCAAGTGATGCCTATGCGGTAGTTATCCACCATCATGACTACGCCCACGGCAAAAAATACGACCGCGGTTATTGCGTCGACGGCACTATGCGACAGCCCGCCTCCCGACGGGCGTTCCTGTGTTTGCGGTTGATCCATCCTGATTCCTCGGGCTTATTTTTTGGCAGCCAGACCGGCCTCTTGCATCAAGGCTTTGTGCTTGGCCTCATCCTGCTGCAGGAACTTCACGAAATCTTCGCCGGTCCGGTAGTCACCCTTGAGCGCCTGTTTGGCCAGGTAGTCCTTCCATTCCGGTGTTTCGCTGACTTTCTTGAGCAGGTCGGCGTAGTACGCGGCCTGTTCGGCTGTGCTGTCCGGCGGCAGGAAGAACGCGCGCAGCATTTGATATTGCACGTCGTAACCGGCTTCTTTGCAGGTCGGGATGTCGGCCCAGGATTGGGTCTTGGTGACCTTTTCGGTGTAGACCATGCGCTTGTCCGAGAACACGCACAAGGCGTTGAGCTGATCCGCACGCCACTGCGCAATGTTTTCGCTGGGGTTGTTTACGTTGGACTCGGTATGCTTGCCCACGAGTTGCGTGGCGGCCTCACCGCCGCTTTTATAGGGCACGTAGGTGAATTTCACGCCAGCCGCTTTTTCCAGCGCTACGGTGATGATCTGGTCTTCGCGCTTGGCGCCTGTGCCGCCCATCTTGAACTGTCCGGGCGGCGCGGCTTTTACGGCTTTCAGATAATCGGCAGCGGTTTTGTAGGGCGCTTCGGCGTTGGTCCACAACAGAAACTCATCTTGCGCAATCATGGCCACGGGAGTCAGGTCGCGCCAATTGAACGGCAGATTCACCGCGAGAGGCAGTGTGTAGATCGCTGAAAACGCCACCATCAGCTTGTGTGGATTCTTGGGCGAAGCCTTGGTATCCATGATGCCTTCGGCTCCGCTGGCACCGCCTTTGTTCAGCACCAGCGTGGTCTGCTTCATCAGCTTATGCTTCAGGATGATGCTCTGAATCGTGCGCGCCATTTGATCGGACGCACCGCCCGCGCCTGCAGGCACGATGATCTCCACGGGACGTGTGGGTTCCCATGCGTGGGCTGGTAGCGCAGACAGGCCGGCCAGCGCACCCAGCGAGGCGATGAAAAGCGTTTTTTGGGCCAGCCGGCTCCGGGCGGTATCAGCCGCCGGTACGGTGTGAGAATGGGGCGTAGATGGTCTGTGAGTCAGGTGCTTCATGATGTCTCCTCCGGGTCATACCGCGGGAGCGTCCTGTATCGGTACGCTTAGTTTGTGAGCCTTCCTGTCTGTACAGCGAGTCCTGTTTTTATTCCCCTGTGTCGGACTTTGAATTCGATGGCGCTGCTTTATCTGTCGCCTTGCATGGCGGTCTCGGCCTACGCCGGGTACGGTTTGCTGGTTTGGGACAGATAATCCAGCGCTGCCTGCACACCGCCTGGTTTGTGCGGTACGCCGGCTTTGTTCAATCCCATTTCCACGCCCGACAGCGTGCCGCACAGCGTCAAATCATTGAAATCGCCCAAGTGGCCGATACGGAAAATCTTGTCCGAAACTTTGCTCAGGCCCTGACCCAACGACATGTTGAAGTGCGTCAGCACCGTCTTGCGGAATGCGTCCGCACTATGCCCCTCCGGCATCATCACGGCCGTCAATGCCGGACTGTATTCTTCGGGCTTGCGGCACAGAATCTCCAGCCCCCACGCTTGCACGGCGCGGCGGGTAGCTTCTCCATGCCGCTTGTGCCGCGCAAACACATTCTCCAGTCCCTCGGCGAACAGCATCTGCAATGCTTCGTACAAGCCATAAAGCAAGTTGGTCGCAGGGGTGTAGGGAAAATATCCGCTGGGATTGATTGCCAGCATTTCCTTCCAGTCCCAGTAGGAACGCAGCAGCGCGGCAGTCTCGGAGGCCTTCAAGGCCTTGGCGCTGATCGCGTTGAACGACAGTCCCGCTGGCAACATCAGGCCTTTTTGCGAGCCCGCTACGGTGACGTCGACACCCCATTCGTCGTGCCGGTAGTCGATCGATGCCAAGGAGGATATCGTGTCCACCATCAATAGTGCAGGATGCTTGGCGTCGTCGATAGCCTTGCGCACGGCGGCGACGTTGCTGACGACGCCAGTGGCCGTTTCGTTGTGCACTACGCATACCGCCTTGATCTCATGACCGCTGTCGGCAGCCAGCCGCTTGCCGATCTGTTCGGCGTCCGCGCCGTGCCGCCAATCGCCTTCCTGGAACTCCACGCGCAGCTTCAACCTTTCTGCGACCTTTTTCCACAACGTCGCAAAATGGCCGGTTTCTGCCATCAAGACTTTGTCGCCTGGCGACATCGTATTGACCAGCGCGGCTTCCCAACTGCCGGTGCCCGACGCCGGGTAGATGATCACATCCGACTCGGTCTGAAATACTTTTTTCATGCCTGCCAACACGGCTTTGCCCAGCTCACCGAATTCCGGGCCGCGATGATCGATGGTGGGATTATCGATGGCACGCAGCACACGATCAGGCACATTCGTCGGGCCCGGGATCTGCAGAAAATGACGACCGGAGGGGTGTGAATGCAATGGCAGCATGTGTAGAGCTCCTCAGGAACTTGTATACAAAATACAAATCTTGATGAAGAATACGCATCAAGGCTGCAATTTCGCAAGCAAAACTTATGCGGCACCACAGCATTTTCAGGAGGCATGAGGCCAGTAAAATAGGAAGCTCATCCGACCAGCTCCGTATGGCAACGGGCAACGCCGATGACATGCATGCCTTTTAAATTTGTATACAAATGAAAATCGACTCTGTGAGCCTACCTAATCATTCATCCTCGCCGACGGCGGAGCCCGCGCAGGCATCGGAAGCCGTGGACCGACGCACGCTGCCAGCGACCATCGCGGACCGGCTGCGCGAGATGATCATCGAGGGTGAACTGGCCGCAGGCGCGCGTCTGAATGAACGAGAACTATGTGATCGGCTGCAGGTGTCGCGTACGCCGTTACGCGAAGCTTTTCGCTTGCTATCGGCAGAGGGGCTGGTCCGCATTCAGCCTAATCGTGGCGCGCATGTGGTGGCCTTGTCGGAGAAAGACATCCGGGAAAGCTTTGAAGTTATGGGTGCGCTTGAGGCCTTGTCCGGCGAATTGGCCTGCCAACACATCACCGAGCAGGAAATTGCAGAGATCCGGGCGCTGACCTTTGAAATGCAGGCCTGCCATGCCAGGCAGAATCTCTCGTCGTACTACCACGTCAATCGAGCGATTCATGATCGCATCAATGCCGCCGGCCAGAATCATCTGCTGTCGCAGGTCTATCAGAACATAAACCTGCGCCTGCAGAACTTGCGGTTTCGCTCCAATCTGAACCACGAAAAATGGGACAGGGCCATGCGAGAGCATCTGGAAATGGTCGATGCGTTGGCGTCACGCGATGGCCCCCGGCTCGCGCAGATCATGCGCGACCATTTGCGACGCAAGGGCGAGGCCGTCCTCGAGAGTCTGAGGCTGCACGCCGATACCTTGAGCACTACCCATAACGCGGATATCCCTGACGACCCAGGCGAATCCTGATATTCCTCAATCGATCTGATGCAGGACAACCATGAACGCGCCGTTATCCTCACAAGCACAAGCCGAATTGAATCCATTGCATCTAGAGCTGGCCGCTCGCCTGCGTCGTGAAACGCAAGGTGAGGTGTTATTCGAGCGTGGCGCACGTGGACGTTATTCCACCGATGCATCCATTTATCAGATCGAACCTGTTGGGGTATTGATTCCCAGAACGAGCGCTGATGCTGCAACGGCGCTGAACGTGTGCCGTGAGCTGTCTGTGCCTGTGCTGGCGCGCGGTGCTGGTACCTCGCAATGTGGCCAGACTGTCGGGGCAGCGCTGGTCATCGACAACAGTAAATATCTCAATCGCGTCCTCGATTTCGATCTGGCGGCCATGACCGTCACAGTAGAGCCGGGCATCGTGTTGGATCATCTCAATGCATGGTTGAAGCCGCATGGCGTGTGGTTTCCGGTAGACGTCAGCACGTCGGCCCAATGCACACTGGGTGGCATGGCAGGCAACAATTCCTGTGGTTCGCGATCGATCGCCTACGGCAATATGGTGCATAACGTGCAGAGCATCGATGCATTGCTGTTGGACGGCACGGCTGCGACGTTTACTGAAGCCAGCCGCATGGGTAATGCGCCGCCACGCATACGGGCTCTCATGGAAATGCTGCAGGAGATCGCTGCACGCGAGCGCGACGAGATCGAGCGTATGGTGCCGAATGTGTTGCGTCGCGTGGGCGGCTACAACCTGGATATCTTTCATCCGCAAAGCTCGCGCCCCTATACGGCCGACGGTCAGGTCAATCTCGCTCATATGCTGGTGGGCAGCGAAGGTACGCTGGCCTATACCCGCAGCATCACGCTCAAGCTGTCGCCGTTACCCGCCGCCAAAGCGCTGGGTGTGGTGAACTTTCCCACCTTTTATCAGGCCATGGATTCGGCTCGCCACATTGTCGGGCTTGGCCCATGCGCGGTGGAGCTGGTCGACAGAACCATGATCGACCTGGCCCGCAGTAATCCCGCTTTTCGTCCTGTCATCGAGAAAGCACTGATCGGTGAACCCGAAGCCATTCTGTTGGTCGAGTTCGCAGGTGAATCGCAAGATGAACAATTGGCCAGCTTGGCAAAATTGGTCGAACTGATGGGCGATCTCGGGCTGCCAGGTTCGGTGGTGGAAATGCCGGAGGCCGCAGCCCAGAAAGCACTATGGGACGTCCGCAAGGCAGGGCTCAACATCATGATGAGCATGCGCGGAGACGGCAAGCCGGTTTCCTTTATCGAAGACTGTGCGGTACCGCTGGAGCACCTGGCCGAATACACCAGTCAGTTGACCGATGTGTTTTCCAAGCACGGCACGAAAGGGACCTGGTATGCGCACGCCTCAGTGGGCACGCTGCATGTCAGGCCCATTCTGGACATGCGCCGGGACGGCGCGGCAAAGATGCGCGCGATTGCCGAAGAGGCCGGAGAGTTGGTGCGGCGATACAAGGGCGCCTTTTCCGGCGAGCATGGCGATGGCCTGGTGCGTAGCGAATGGGTGGCATGGCAGTTCGGGCCTCAGCTCACGCGTGCGTTCGAAGCCATCAAGGACGCTTTTGATCCGGACAGATTGATGAATCCGGGCAAGATCGTGCGCAGCACAAAGATGGATGATCGGCCCCTGTTTCGCTTCAAACCCGATTATCGCGTCATCCCGCTCACACCCGTACTGGATTGGTCCGCCTGGAACGTGAACAACGATCCTGCCTCGGATACGGTCAGCGATCCTGGCACCGGAGGTGATCCCGCGCAGGGCCTGGCCAAGGCAGTGGAGATGTGCAACAACAATGGACACTGCCGCAAGTTCGATGCGGGCACCATGTGCCCCAGCTATCGCGTCACGCGTGACGAACAGCACCTGACCCGCGGCCGCGCCAACACGTTGCGACTGGCTTTGTCGGGCCAACTCGGACAGGATGCGTTCACCTCTGATGAGATGCGCGCCACTATGGATCTATGTGTCAGTTGCAAAGGCTGCAAGCGCGATTGCCCCACTGGCATCGACATGGCGCGCATGAAAATCGAATTCATGAGCCAATGGCGGCAGAAAAGAGGACTGGCGCTGAAAGACAAACTCATTGCCACGCTGCCGCGCTGGGCGCCCTGGGCTGCCCGTTTTTCGTTCGTGTTTAATTTGCGCAATACCATGCCGGGGGCGGCCTGTCTATCCGAGCGCCTGTTGGGATTTTCCTCGAAGCGGACGCTGCCGACCTGGCGCAATGACGTCTTCACCGATCGGGCTGCGTCGGTGGATGCGGACACGGCCGACGTCGTGCTGTTTGCCGATACGTTTAACAACTACTTTGAATCCGAGAACGCCCGTGCCGCGCTTGCCGTCCTGCAAGCCGCTGGCTATCGAGTTCATGTCGCAAGTCCAGCGGTAGATGATGCCGAGCCAAATCGTCCGTTATGTTGCGGCCGGACCTACCTGTCGGCAGGCATGGTCGATCACGCGAAAGCCGAAGCACGCCGTGTCGTGAATGCACTGCAACCGTTCGTCGCCCGAGGCGTGCCCATCGTGGGCCTGGAACCCTCCTGTCTGCTGTCGCTGCGCGATGAGTTTCTGGTCATGGGGTTGGGTGATGATGCGCAGGCGCTGTCTCAGCAAGCCTATCTATTCGAAGAATTCCTGGCCAACGAACTCAAGGCGGGCCGTCTCGACCTGAAACTGAATCCGTTGCCGCAAAAGCGCGCATTGCTGCATGGCCATTGTCACCAAAAGGCCTTCGACGCCGTCAAACCGGTTCAGCAGATACTGGCATTGATTCCCGAGCTAAAGGTGGAATTGATCGAATCGAGTTGCTGCGGAATGGCTGGCAGCTTTGGCTACGAGGCGTCGCACTATGAGACCTCTATGAAAATGGCCGAGCTCTCGTTGTTGCCTGCCGTGCGTCAGGCGGGCGCTGACACTTTGCTGGTTGCTGATGGCACCAGTTGCCGTCATCAGATTGCCGATGGCACTCAAAAGGAAGGTGGCTTGCGGGCTGAGCATGTGGCATGCGTATTGCAGAGGGCATTGACTGTACCGTGACCGAGCCGGTCATATCCCGGCCTCAGGGGGCGGGTGCTGTCGATACGCGAACCATGTGTTTGGGTATTCGGAAACTGGACCGATTAAAAATCAATGCGCTCTGTGGGGAAGACATTGCCTTTTTCGATCACTGTCTGCTAGGCGGAAGTGGCGCCATTTCCGCATCTGCCCATATACGGCCGGATATATTTGTGGCGGTGATGGCTCTCACGAAATTGGGCCATCATGACGAAGCTGCGATGCTGTTTGCGTCGTTAAAGCCGATGATCAGACTGCTGTTCCAAGAGCCTAACCCAAGTCCTATTAAACAGGTCTTGTCCTCTTTGGGCGTCTGCGCGAACGAGTTGCGCTTGCCGATGACGCCAGTCAGTGAGGTGTTAGCCAAGAGATTGGGGCTGGCTTTAGCGAGATTGCCGTCCATAGAGGACGTCGCTGCGCATTTGGCGCGCAGCCGGACGGATGCACGCCTCCCACATGTAGACTCACCCAAGCGGCAAGAGAATTCATGCGCACGCTATTTGCTACAGTATCGGCAAGCACATCCCCAATGATCCGGAGGAACGGTCATGTCATTCGAAGGAAGCTGCCATTGCGGCGCAGTCAGATTTGAAGTCCAGGCCCCCATTCCGACGCAGGCGATCAGTTGTAACTGTTCGCACTGCCGGCGCAAGGGCTTCCTGCTGTCTTTCTTTCCTGAGGCACAATTTACCCTGTTACAGGGCGAGTCGTCGTTAGGCTCGTACCGATTCAACACCCACAAGATCAACCATCGTTTTTGCCAGGCCTGCGGCACTCAGGCTTTTGCCGAGGGAGCGAATCCGGATGGCTCCGCTGTACGCGCCGTGAATCTGCGGTGTGTGCCGTCGATCGATCTGGATGCGTTGTCATTGCAGAAATATGATGGGGCAAAGGCCTAGGGTTCGCGCCACTTTCGTCACGCAGTACCGTTTAAAATAAAAAAAGATTCGCGTGCCACGCGTGTAAGAAAAGACCCAGCCTCAATGATCATCCTCAAGAACGTGACCTTGCGTCGCGGCAGCAAAGTATTGCTCGACAAAACCTCAGTTACGCTCAATCCCGGGGAAAAAGTGGGTTTGGTTGGCCGTAACGGTGCAGGAAAATCTTCATTATTTGCAGTCCTCAACGGCACTTTGCACGAGGATAGCGGCGAGTTTTCCATTCCCGCGCAATGGCGCATGTCGCAGGTCGCGCAAGATATGCCGGAAACCGAACAGAGCGCAACGGACTTCGTCGTGGAGGGCGACACCCTCCTGATGGCGGCGCAAGCCGAAGTCGCCGCCTCCGAGGCCAGCGAGGATGGCATGCGCATGGCATATGCCTATACTGCGTTGCACGACGCCGGGGCGCACGATGCGCCGGCTCGCGCGCAGGCGCTTATTTTGGGGCTGGGTTTCAGCGTGGCTGAGCTCGATCGACCCGTGAATAGCTTTTCGGGCGGGTGGCGTATGCGCCTGCAACTGGCGCGCGCGTTGATGTGCCCGTCGGATTTGCTGCTGCTTGACGAGCCCACCAACCACCTGGATTTGGACGCCTTGGTGTGGCTGGAAGCCTGGCTCAAGAATTATGCGGGGACGATGGTGGTGATCAGCCATGATCGTGAGTTCCTCGATGCCGTCACTGGCGTCACGCTACATATCGATCACGGCAAACTGGTGCGCTATGGCGGCAATTACAGCAAGTTCGAGGACATGCGAGCCGAGCAAATGCTGCTGCAACAGGCCGCGCATGCCAAGCAGCTGGAAAAAGCCGCGCATCTGCAGAAATTCATCGACCGCTTCAAGGCAAAAGCCAGCAAGGCCAAGCAGGCACAGAGCCGTGTCAAGGCGCTCGAGCGCATGGAAAAGATCGCACCCGTCCTGGCAGATGCCGAATTCCAGTTCGAATTCAAAGAGCCCTTTAGCCGGCCCAACCCTATGCTGGCCATGTCCGCGACGAGCTGTGGTTACCCGCCGCCGCCAGACACGCCGGATGGCGCAAAGCCCATCGTCATCGTGCAGAATATCAATCGTTCTGTGTTGGCGGGGCAGCGCATCGGTATTCTGGGCGCCAACGGACAGGGCAAATCCACACTCGTGAAAACCATCGCCGGCGCATTGCAGCCGATCGCGGGCGAGATCATTACGGGCAAGGGCTTGAATATCGGCTATTTCTCGCAACAAGAGCTGGATGTCTTGCGGCCTGCCGATAACCCGTTGGAGCACATGATCCGTCTCGTGCGAGACACCCCGGCCAGCGTACGCCCCAGCGCCATGGATTGTCGCGAGCAAGGGCTACGTAATTTTCTGGGGACGTTCAATTTCAGCGGCGATATGGTCAAGCAGCCTGTCGGCAGCATGAGCGGAGGCGAGAAAGCCCGTCTGGTTTTATGCATGATCGTTTGGCAGCGGCCCAATCTGCTGCTGCTCGACGAGCCGACCAACCACCTGGATCTGGCGACCCGCGAGGCACTGGGCGTCGCCTTGAATGAATTCGAAGGCTCCGTGATGCTGGTCAGCCATGATCGTGCGTTGCTGCGTTCCGTTTGCGACGAATTCTGGATGGTGTCGCGTGGCGGCGTGACGGACTTCGACGGGGATCTGGATGATTACCAGGTTTATCTGCTGGAGGAGGCCAAGCGTCAACGAGAAGCAGCCAGCTCGGTACGACCGCGCTAGGCTTTTGTTGTTAATCGCACGTTCGGGCCGGGCCGCTACCTCGTCAGCTGGGCCGGTCGCCTTTTAGCGTGATGCGGTGCATGACACGGCGAAACCCGTGATAGTCATTGATGGGATTGTGCATGGTGCAGCGATTGTCCCAGAACGCGATCGCGTTGGGCGACCAGACAAATCGACAGGTGAATTCCGGCTTGACCTGGTGCTCGAACAGGAACGCGAGCAGCGACGCGCTTTCCTGATCGCTCATGCCTTTGATCCCCGCGGTGTGTGCCACGTTCAGATATAGCGATTTGCGGCCCGTTTCCGGGTGCGTACGCACAATGGGATGCTCGGCGGTATAGTTTTGAGGGGCTTCTTTTTTGCCATCGGACTTGATGCGGTCTTCGCGGGTGCGGGACACGTCTGCCTTGGCAGATGTACTGATGCCTTGCAATCCATCCAGTAGACGTTTCATCGTGTCCGATAGGGTCTCGTAGGCCAGGTATTGATTGGCAAACAGCGTATCGCCACCATAGGGCGGGATCTCGCGCGACAGAAGCATGGAGCCCATTGGGGGCTCTTCCAGATAGGTGGTGTCAGAGTGCCAGATCCCACCGAAATTCGACCGCTCGTCTTCCAGTTTTTTGACTTCGATGATTTGGGGAAACCCATCCAGCCCGTTGACAAAGGGATATTCGATCGGCGTTCCCATGGCGTTGGCGAAGTCCAGAAACTGCTGTTGAGTCAGGTCTTGGTTCCGCAGAAAGATGACCTGATGATCAAGCAGCGCTTGGCGCACAGCGCGGGCTTGCGAGCTGTCGAGCTTCTGGCGCAAGTCGATTCCGCTGATCTCTGCTCCCAATGCGCCTGCAATTTTCCGGGTTTCCATAGTGTCTCCGTATTTGGCGTGCGGGTTCCGAACGACCGCCTGCCATGTGTATGATTGATAGACACAACGATAAATCATACGGAGACAAGATGCGAGTGATCCTGAAAATGGCGAGTTCAGTTGTGGCTGCCGCCTGTATGCTGGGGCCGGCCATCGCCGCCGAGACCTTTCCCGACAAACCTGTCCATCTGGTCGTGCCGCAAGCGCCCGGTGGTGCATCGGATACGCTGGCCCGCATCATGGCACAAGCGTTGGGACAGAAATGGAAACAACCGGTGGTTGTGGAAAATCGGGCAGGCGCTGGCGGCAATATCGGTATGGAATATGTGGTGAACGCCGGCGATGACGGGTACACCTTGTTGATGAGCTATGAGGGTTCGCACGCGATCAATCCGGCGCTGTACAAGAGCCTGCCGTTTGATGTGAAGAAAGACTTCACGCCCGTTGCGACCCTGGCGACCTTGCCATTCGTTGCCGTGACCAGTCCCAAATCCGGCATCAAGAGTCTGCCCGACCTGGTCGAGGCCGCTAAAAAAGGCCGTGTGACTTATGGCTCGGCCGGCAACGGGTCGGTCAATCACCTGCTCGGAGAAATGTTCAATTCCGCCGCCGATGTCAAAATGGCGCACGTACCGTATCGAGGCGCGGCACCGGCGATTCAGGACTTGCTGGGCGGCCAGATCGACGTGGTGTTCACCAGTCTGCCTTCAGTCAAGGGCTATATCGATTCGAAGACGCTGGTGCCGTTGGCCGTGACCAGTGCGAAGCGATCCGCCAACGCTCCCGATATTCCCACGATTGCGGAACAGGGCTATCCCTCATTCGATGTGAACCCTTGGTTTGGATTGTTCACGGCGTCTGGGGTCAGTGCGGACAAGATTCAGTTCATGAACCGCGATATCGGTGCGTTGTTGAATACCCCGGAGATCCAGCAAAAATTCGCGGCGCAAGGCGCTGTCGTATATATCACCGCACCAGAGGATTTTGGCCGGCAGGTCGATGTGGCATTGGCGCGCTGGGCAGAGGTCGTAAAGGCCTCGGGTGCGCGCGTCGAGTGATATGTGAATGATCGGACTGGCATCGGGGTTTGCTGGGTAACGGCGGGTGCGGCTACGGGAAAGTCGAACATAGGAAGAGCGGTGGTCGCTCAGCAGTCCAGCACGACGCGGCCATAGGCGCGCCCCGTGCATGCCAGGATATAGCCTTCTTCGATATGGCTGCTGCTCAGCACGGTGCCCTCGGGCATGCGGATGTCGCCGTCGAGTTTGCGTATCCGGCACGCGCCGCAAATGCCCGCGCGGCATCCGCTGGTGAGCGGGATGCCGTTTTGCTCGGCGGCTTCCAGCACGACGATTCCATCGTCGCAAAGCACTTCCGTGCCACTTTGCTCGAAGATCAGGCGGCACGCTCCCTCTTTGCTGGCGGGCGATATCGTCTGAGGTGCCGGTGTGCCACGGGGTTCATCGCTTCGGGGCGTCGCGACGGGGGCAGGAGCCTTTTGCGCCGTTGGTTTGGCGGGCGCCCCCCCGAAGCTTTCTTGGAAAAATTGCGAGGCCGGCAGGCCCAGGCCGGCAGTGATCCGCTGGGCTTCTTTCATGTAGCCATCAGGTCCGCACACGAACACGTCCCGTTCGCTCAGGTCGGGCGCCAATGTCTGCAACGCCGATTGTCCAAGCCTGCCTGTGGGTCCTACCCAGTCTGTACCTTGGGCCGAAGCCGGCACAATGATGATGCGCGAACTGGGGAGCTGCGTGGCCAGCAAACGCAGCTCGGCGCCGAAAATGACGTCGGCTGGCGTGCGTACGTGGTTGATCATGATGACGTCGCGCGCGTCGCCGGTATCGGCCATCCAGCGCATCATGGACATGATGGGAGTAATGCCACTGCCTGCTGCCAACAGGAGTAAGCGAGAGTTGTCGGATCGCCCCAAGTGGAACTCGCCATGAGGCCCGCTGAGCTTGACTTCCGTGCCTGGGGCCATGTTATCGAACAGCCAGTTGGACATCCACCCCTTGGGCACGCGTTTGACGGTGATCGCCAGTGTTCTGGGGCGCGATGGCGAGGACGAAATGGTGTAGCTGCGGCGTAAGACGCGCTCACCGACGTCGACGTCGATCAACACGAACTGTCCAGGGAGATAGTTGTAGAACGCTACCTCTTCGCTGGCATAGATATAGGTCTTGGTATCGTGAGTCTCTTGGCGCACAGCGAGACAGTATGCAGTTACGGAGCGCTGATCCCACGGCGAGGGGACTCCCGCCGCAACGCTGCTTATCTTCGGTCTTTGTGCCGGAGCGAGCTGCGGCAGGTTATCCTGCGCGGACGCCGTGTTGAGAGGTGTCGGAAGCGATGCGGCGGCGGACTCGCTATTGGCCGGCGTGTTCCCTATGGCGGATTTGCGTTCGCCGTGCCGCAACAGGTCGTCGATTTGGCGCCGATTCTGTTCGCGCGCTGTGTCCGAACCGCTCCGTCCCAGTCTTCCCAGCGCAAGGGTGTTTATGTTCTCGAACTTATCGACAAAGGTCGATAATGCCTGCTTTATTTCAGCCGTGCGCTCCGATCCTGCGTGTTGCAGTACGTCGTCAAGCAGGCGCGCGACGACCTCGACGTCTATCTGTAGCTTGCTGCTGCTGTATTCGGTCCACAACGTCGAGTAACCATGGCGCAGCGCACCCAGGCTTTGTATAGCGTAGTGACTATCGCACCAGCGCGTATCCGACATCAAGTCGTGAAGCCGTTCGATATCGGCGGGAGTGACGTTCTTACGGGTATCTGTCAGGAACGCGAACGTAACGAAGAAAAGGCGGGCTAGAGGGGGAAGATGGAGGGGCGTCATATGTATCTCAACCGAGCATTGCGGGCCATACCAACACGTCGGCATGCGCCGAGTGCACGCGATATCCGGAAATCGTTTCGCCAGTGGCGGGATCTTCTTCTAGCGCCAGCTGTGTGGGCCAAGTGATTTCCAGCCAATCCTCATGGCTTTCGCCGGGTGCGGGGGACAGCGCGGAATCGCCGTCGTGGAGGACATGCGCTGGGATACGCACGGGGACAAGGTGGCCGGCGAGCGCTGCGCAGATATCGCCGGCCGGAAGGCTGCGCTTGGTGATAAGTGCGCCGCGAGTGTAGCGCCTGACCGAGGCCTGACGAGCGAGCTCGGACATGCCGGGCAAAGCGCGCGCGTCGCTTGATGTGGCCAACTGGCAGGCGTTGAGTGCCGCCAGCTTTTCCACCGTCGACACGGGGAGTTCGGCATAGGGAGCATTGGTGTCAGGTACGGTGAGCACCAATTCGTAGCGCGCCGGAGATTCCGCCGTCAACGCCAGGATATCGCCTGACTGGATAATGGTGTCAGTCTGGATCTGGTTACCGTTGATCCAGGCACGACCAGCACCCAGCGGTCCGCCCACGACACGATGGTTCTGTATACGGATAAGAAAATGTAGAGATTCGATCATGTCGTCTTCCAGACACAGGTCGCATTCCGGCGAAGAGCCAATGCGAAGTAGCGCGTCATGGAAGGTATGGCGGGTCTCGGCCCATTCGGCGTAGACACCCTCCCGCGTTGCGTCCTGTTCAGTGCGACGCGTACGCAACGCAACGATGATAGGCGCGCTTGGCACGGCCGACGCATGGCTTGCTTTGGGCAGTTCAGTTGCCGAGATGTCTTTTGTCACGTCGGCGACCAGCCAGTGATGCGCCAGATCAAAGCGATGGACCAGAACGTCATCGCATAGTGATCGGGCGCTTTGAGGCTCGATACGAGATAACGCGAATACGGCGATCGCATAGGACAGAGGGCCACCCTCCGACGCGAGCATGTAAAGCGCGCGCTCGGCATCGCACGTAGCTGCAGCGGCCGCCGTCCCCTCGATGCGCTGGCTCATGCCCGATGCCACGGCCTCGACCAGTGAGGCATCCAGCACATTCTTCCAGACCAAGTCGGACTGCGTCCCTGCAGGCATCATCATGACGTCAACGAGGCGATCCGCGCAGAGGCCGGCGCTCTCGCTTGCCGCGCGCAGCGACGCAGGGTTCGCGCCTACCGCGTGCAGCAGGGCCAGCATGGCCCGGCATAACGAGAGAATGCGCTCGTTTATCACAATGCGCAGCAAGACCATCAATGGCCCTGATAACGATTGGACGGCCGAGGCATGCTGCAGAATTCCAAATTTCAACGCGGTGAGCATACGCATCTGGTCGAGCACATCATCAATGCGCTTTGTCCACATGCCATCGAGGGCGGCGAGGTTTTCCAACACCGATTTATGTTCGAGCTCATCGATCTGAAAACTGGCGCGTAGCGTTGAGACCAGGGAGTCCACTTCCGGCTCGGTTAATACGGCGGCTAGCAAATTGCCTTCTTCCAAGCGCTTGGTCAGCGCTCGCCCCACCAGTTCCGAATAGCTCGCCAGACTCTGTTCTCGTTCGCGCGCGCTGACGACGGAAGGGTCCAGTTCCATCGCGTGGTCGTGTCCCAACGCATCGACGAGGCGTTGATGTTCATCGTTAGTGACCCCCATTTCCGCGCGCAAGTCTTTCAGTATGCTCAGCCCTTCGGCAGATCTGGTTTTGCGCTGTGCAATCATCTCGTCAAGCATGTTCGAGTAGACCTGCACTTTTTGCTCGCGGGTGTAGGCAGGCAGGACCTTGGACAGGACGTAGACCTCGTCAGGTTGCAGATCGTCGATAGTGCGGCCCTCCATGTACCGGGAAACGTCCACATTCAACTTCTTGAGCTGGCCGAGCAAACTGGCGGCCAGACCCTCGCGCCGGTATTTGAACGGCGTGCGATTCACAGCGGTAAAGAGCCACAATGCGCTGAGTGCGACGATCAAAAAATCCACGAAATGCAACGCAGCAGATGGCAGCATCAGCAGATTGGGACGTCCGCCGAACAGGTAGAACGTGTTGATCGAAAGAAATGCCGTAAAGCTCAGACAGTGGTTGATAATCTCAACTTCGGAGACGCGGCGCTTTCGATTTCGGATCCACCGGTAAATTTGCTCCATGACTTTGCCGAGTCCGAGCGACAGCGCGCCGAACAGCAAGAGCGTCAGGGGCGCTGCCACCAGCTTGGGTATCGGTACTGCGTAACCGCCTATGTAATAACCGGGCGCCATCAGGTGGGAAATCTGATCTATCTCTCGGGTCCAGTAACCGGAAAAGTAATAGCCCCAAGAGCCCGCATACAGGTAGTAGTACGTGTAGAAACCCCAGATCAAGCCATAGAAAATGTAGTAGACGTTGCGCTTTGACGGACGCAGCAGTGTTTCCCAGTAAGCCCCTTCCAGGTCAATGTCGCCGCATGGCGCGGTACACCCGACGCACGCGAGTTTGTCGCCGCCTTTGGCAGGCGTGCGGCAACTGGACTGGCCCAGCGATGCGCTCTCCAAATGAGGGGTGCTCTCCAGCAGACCACGAGGCTCCGTATAGATCTTCTGAACGACGTTGACCGGACAGAAGTAGTTGCACCACGTCTTGCCCCCCCACAGCGTACCGACGAGCAGCGCCGCTGCCATGACGGACAAGAGGAAAATCGCCAACCCGAGCCGGTCTCCATTGGCAAAGAGCAGCCGTACCGCGAGGCCCACGCCCAATAGGCCAATTTGCACATACGACGCATTGCGATCGAGCCAGCTTCCTGCTTTGATGCGCGCCACTCGTTTCTCGACTTGGCCGGATGCGCGCTGCACGAACGCCGTTTTGCGCACCAGGCCGAGATAGCGCGGGATCTGAGATAACAACGATAGCGGACAAATACGCCGCCATGCTTCATGGCCGAACACCATGAGGAACAGGGGTACCAGCGGCACCAGCATCGTCCACCAGATTCGCGGTCCCATGGCATAGGCTCGATCATCCGCCGTTACGTGTCCTTGAATGTCCGGCCCCACCCCCTTGGGGATAAAAGGGCTGTCCGACGCAGGGTCGGTCCACTGCGGTGTCAGGGGATCCCAGAACAGAGATAGCACGAGCACCAGCCAGCCCAATAGCAAGATCGCACGCACGATGCGCATGGTGCGTTCCGAGGTTTTTGCAAACATATTCTGTTTCCTAGAGGGGGCTCAGCCGTTTACAACGGCTTCTGGTCTCTGACCTCAGTGAATCGCTCCAGACTTTCGATGATGCGCTTAGTCATATCCACGCCCAAGCCCGCGTCGGTAGCTGTCGGCAGGTCCGTTTCTACCGGCCTGGCGCACAGCCGGTGATGTTCGCGCATGGCGGCGGAAACGGCGAGTCGGAAAACATTGGGTTGAATGGGCTTGATGGCGATTCGGTAGATTTGTGCATAGTTGATCATGCTGATGACCATATCGGAGTCTGCCACGTCGGTCAGTACGACAATGACGATGGACGGTGCATGCAACTTCAGGGCTGTCAACAAGTCCGCAGTGCGTTCACCGTTGACGAAAGTATTGGCGACCACGACGCCGATATTGTGATGTTCGATGATTTGCAAGGCTTCGGTGATGGACGAAGCGCCTAGCACATCGTAGTCGTCGGTAAACATCTCCATGAGATCGTGACGGTCGGTGGCCATGCTTTCGAGCGCAAGAAGTTTGGCTGCCGAAGCCAGTGGCTTGACGCCGCTGATTGGTGCGACGTGATCGGATACGGTCTCGGGGTGGGCAAGGGATGGCGCCGGGGCTCCGCTTGGTTGAGGCGGACTGCGCCGCTTTCTGGACAAGTCTACGCATTCGGCCAGCGTGTTCGTCAGGTCTTCTTTGCGCCAAGGCTTGTTCAGAAACCGATAGACTTCACCGTCATTGACCGCGCCGATGATCGAGACGAGGTCAGAGTAGCCCGTTAGCAGCACCCGGATGGAGTCGGGAGACACCTTGCGGACTTCCGAGAGCAGCTCAATTCCCGTCATTTCGGGCATGCGCTGATCGCTGACCACCACGTCGACATGGCCCGCTGACTGGATGATTCCCAGCGCCTGATGGCCGCTGGTGGCTGTCAGAACACGATACTTGTCCTGGAACATGAGCTTGAGCAGCTTTACGATACGTTCTTCGTCGTCGACGAAAAGGACGGTGGCGATTGGCTTCATGATGGGTTGGCGGCTGGGAAAGGGTTGTGATCGATCGAGTGCGCGGCGTCGGCGCTCGGCGGAAAGGATGTGTTTGATTCTGCATCGGTGGTGCCCGAGTTTTGACGGGTGCGCACAGGCAGGTAAATAGAAAATGTCGTACCGCTGCCTACAACAGACGTGACTTCGATTCGCCCGTCGTGGTTTTTGATGATGCGATAGCAGATGGCTAATCCGACCCCGGAGCCCTCACCCTGGGGCTTGGTCGTGAAATAGAGGTCGAAGATGCGAGGCAGGACATCCTCCGGAATGCCAGGGCCGTTGTCGCGAATGACTATCGCTATCAGGTTGTCGCCAGCCATGCGCGTTGTGATGTCGAGACGGCCTCGCTTGGCCATGGGCTGCATGGCTTGCGCGGCGTTCATGATGATGTTCAGGAAAACCTGGTTGATATGCGAAGGAGAGCCTGTGATACGGGGCACATTGCCGAAATCGGTGTGCACATCGGCTACGTTCTTCAGAGAATACCGGGCGATGTACAGTGAGCTGGTCAGGCCTTCTTCCACCGAAAATTCGGAAAGCTTGCCATGATCAAGACGGCTGAAATTCTTCAGCGACAGGATTAACTTTGATATCTGGTCGATCCCATGAATACCGTCGGCGAGTAACGTCTGGATATCATCTATATAAGCGCGTCGAGCCTCCTGAGGGTCTTCGTCGGTGAGGTGCGCTCGCCGGTCGGCTGCAGGGCCGAGAATATCAGGGACATCAATGATTTGATCGTTTAGAAACTCGAAGGTCGCTTTGACATAGGCGAGCGGCGTGTTTATCTCGTGCACGATGCCAGCCACCATTTGTCCGATTGCAGACATCTTGGCTGCCTGGATGAGCTGGGTTTCGGCTTCCGCCTTGGATATGATGAGCTCGGCGTTGGACTGGCTGAGTGAACGATTGCGGCGCGCACCATGCACGATGACATAGGTAAGCAGCGCGAGACCAATCCCTCCAAGAATGATGGACCATAGCAGCTGCATTTGCTGTTGGTTGGCATTTTCTTGCCGTTGCTTCTCGCGTTCGTTCAGGACCCGTTGTAGTGCCGGCCCAGAGAGTATGTTGCTGAAGGAGTGTGCCGAGAAACTCAAGACATCCGTGCTGCGCAACAACACGTCGACGTGTGATATGAAGAGTGCCAGATCTCCGGCGGCGTCGCCCACGACATTTGCAGCAGCGAGTGCACCAACTTGCTGTCGCAACGCCTGAGCGGCGCCAGGCAGTGGTTGTGCCTGATAGGCAATCATGCCGCTGGTTACGTTACCGACGCGCGTGATCAAATTAGCAGCCCCGCCTGCCACGGCGGCATCATTCGCCCAGAGACTGTCTTCCAGTTGTTTGAGAGCCAAGGGTAGATATGAGGCTGAATTCTGAAGTACGGCGCGGGCCGACTTCATGCGCTCGGCGAGTTGTCGCTTTTCATCCAGATGGGCCAGATAGGCGGCTGCAGCGCTTGTTTGAACTCCCGTCTTTGCAGATCCAGCCAGGCCGGCATGCTGGATCGCTCGGGACAAGGCGTCGTACGCGCTGTTGATGGTATCGTAGTTGCGGTTATAGCCAAAGGCCGCCAACATCACTTGGGCGTTCCATTGGGTCTCCAATTGTTGAACGTCACGGATAGCTTGCAGCGGTGCGTCCGGATTTTCATGCTGCGAAATGGAATTCCAGTAGCACACGCCACAGGCTACCAGCATCAAAATCGCAATGCCGAGTTGTACGTATAGGGTCGGGATGGTTCGAAAAGGCGTCACGGAGGCCCTGCTTATACGAGTGTTCATGGATGCTTGCCGCTCTCGTCCAAAGGCACTCCCCGGTGTGATCCCGTCAAGGTACCGAGGAACTTAACAATGAGCTTCACGTCGTTGTCGTCTAGCGATCTCCCCAACTGATAACGGCCCATTAGCTGCACTGCGAGATCCAGCGTAGGAACCGATCCATCGTTAAAGTAGGGCGGCCGCAATGCAACGTTGCGTAAACTGGGCACTCTGAAGACGAACTTGTCAGCGACGTCGCCGGTGACTTCGAAGCGCCCTTGATCCAGCGATGTCGCGCCGGGATTTTCCCGGAAATATGCCCCTGGCTCTCCGATGATGCCCAGCGGCTGGAACATGTTGCCGCCGACATTCACACCTTGATGGCAGGAGGCGCAACCGTACTGCTTGAACAGCTGGTAGCCGCGCAGCTCATCGAGGGTGATGGCAGTATCGTCGCCCTCCAGATAGCGGTCGAAACGTGAGCCGGGTGTCGTCAGAGTGCGCTCGTAGGCAGCGATACTGTCTTTCACGTTCTCCGCGTTGGCTTCAGCGCCATAGGCGGAATCGAATAGAGCGCGTAGCGCGGGATCGGTATTCAGGCGTTCTAAGACAGTCTTCCAGTCCGAGTTCATCACACTTTTGTCATAAATCGCCGATTCAATCTGGTCTTCTAGCGTGGCTGCACGGCCATCCCAGAGTTGAACAAAATTGTTCGATACATTGAAGATTGACGGCGTACGGCGTCGACCAGGATGACCCGGCGTGCCGATGGATTTGGGCCTGCCATCTGAGCCGCCGAGGTGTTTCATGTCATGGCAGCTGGCGCAAGATTGATCCATATTTCCGGATAGCAGCGTGCTGTTGAACAGTTTTTCCCCCAGCTCGACGATGGGCATATCGGCCGGGGAAATAGGCTCTGCAACGATGGGGCTAATGGGTTCGGACAGTTGAGAAGCCGCGCAGGCGCTCGCAATCAAAAATAAGACCGCAGTTCCAAATGAGCCACGAACACTGCCATGCAATCTGAACAGGCGCACACTGATCCTTCTCGAGTTTTGATGCACAGTAGGGGAGGGAGCCGCTGTGCTACGACATATGCCGCAACATACAGAGAGAGTGAGTCTGGTTGATGCGTGCGTCGCAGCTTACCGTTGTGTGCTGAGCGCGTAGCGACGTTTCGACGCAGTCATGAGCGCATACGCGAAGTATTTTGGTGAGCTGTCTGAGGTTCGATCGAAAGGGTGCGCACAGACCCCTCTTCGATATATACGGAACGATCCAGCTTCGGTCACATTGAAGATAAAGAATAGGGAATTACATAGCGTCGGCGCGGCCTGGGACGACGCTACTGTTGATTATTCTTGAATTAATAAGCCAATTTTGGCCTATTTATTCATTGGAGATGGAGAGCCATCATGCTTCCTATAGTTCAGATGTCGTTCGCTCCCGTCGCGTTACGCAGAGCGTGTCGATCCTTCTACTGGAGGTATCCATGGCAGGTAACTCTGCATCCACCCATTTGAAAATCGTGATTGGCGAGGCCGTCATCGCGTCGTCTGCAGCAACACTCAGCACGGCAGCGCTGGAAGTGCCGGTATGGGCCATGTTCGTAGGTTGGATTTCTTTTTTCACGCGCGGCGTGAACTTGAAGCAAGGCGCGATCAATCTGGCTTGCGTGTTGATAGGCTTGGCCCTGGGTATTGGTGCCGCACATGCAATGGCCGTACTCACTCCACTGCTGGGCGGCTACGCAATCAGTGCCGTCGTTTTCGCGGTCACCGGCGTTGCCCTCTCGTTGGCAAAGGTGCCCGTGTTCAACAATCTGCTGGGTTTCTTTCTCGGCTTGGTTGCCTATTTCGCCTCGCATCAGCCGCCGTCGATATCGGCATTCACCATGCTGACCGTGGCAGCCACTCTTGGGGCGACAGCAGCCTTTCTCGCGCATGCACTGCAAAAACGCATCCACCAGAGTGCAGGTCAACCGAAATTCGTTCCTTAGGAAGGCGGCATGCAAATCTCTCATCCCACTGCCCCAGTTTCTGCCGAAGATCCGTCGCCATCTGCCGAGCGATTGTTGTTTCCCGCACTGGGTTCGCTCTACAGCCGCGCAGAACCTGCGCTGTACGCATTACTGCGGGTGGTCTTTGGCATCGTGATGTTCACGCATGGGCTGCCCAAGGCCCTGGGTACCTCTCATGGATCCATGACTGATCCGATGGCGGGCTCCATCAACCTCATCCAGAACGTAATGGGGCTGCCGTTTGCGCCGCAATTGGCGTTTCTCGTCATGTTGCTTGAGACGGTCGGTGCGGTGATGCTGGCCATCGGGCTATGGGCACGCCTTGTAGCATTGGCCATCGCCGTGCAGATGGCCGGAATCAGCTATGCGCTGGGACCTACCTGGCCATGGATAGACCGTGGCATAGAGTTTCCCATACTGATGTTGTTTCTAGCGCTGTATATTGCAGTACGTGGCAGTGGCGATTTTGCCGTGGATCGCAAGCTCAAGGTTTCAATTTGAATCGTGTGACATTCGGCTTGCGGCTGGTCAGGGTCATGCGAGTGGCTTGGCCGCCTCCGTCGAGCGCCCTGAAAGCATAGGGAATGTCATCTTGAAAACAATCCGTCGTCTGATATACATGCCCAGCCGTGGCGCACTCGGTATTGCCGCTTTGCTGCTCACTGCCGCATGTGCTGTGACAGAGCATCAGGAGAGCTCCTCGCGTCATGTCTCCTTCGATGCATATCGGCAGGATACCGTCCAACTGTTACAGCAGCGTCGCAGCTTTCAAGGGGTGGACCACGCTGCGGAAATCGCGTGGAATGCGCCCTACGAATGGCGTCCAACTGGGCAACCCCGCAAAGGCGTGCTGCTGGTTCATGGATTGGGCGATTCTCCTTGGTCTTTTCACGATATCGGTCAGCAACTGGCCGATCAAGGCTTTCTGGTGCGCACGGTATTGCTGCCAGGCCATGGCACGCGTCCAGAGGACATGCTGGATGTGACGCTCGAGGATTGGCGCCGTGTGGTGGCAGAGCAAGTACAGGCGCTAAGCGACGATGTCGATCAGGTCTATCTGGGCGGGTTCTCGACCGGCGCTAATCTGGTCCTCGATTATGCCTATGCCCACCCCGACGTCGAAGGACTGCTGCTGTTTTCGCCCGCCTTTATGTCGAACAGTTCCTTTGACTGGTTGGCACCGCTGATCAGTTGGGCTCGCCCCTGGTTGCTGGCACCGGATAGCGGCCGGCCAATGCAGACCACTGTACGGTACATGACCGTGCCAACGAATGGCTTTGCGCAGTTCTATCGCAGCAGCCGTTCGGTACGGCAGGCGATGCATAGCGCGCCTTATGACAAGCCTGTCCTGATGGTCGTCGCCGAGAATGACTCGGTGCTCGATAGCAATTATTTGTCGAACGTATTCACCACGCATTTCACCCATCCGTCGAGTCGTCTGATCTGGTATGGAAACGAGCGCGACCTGTTTCAACAAGACCCACGGGTGTTGGTCAGGTCGGACTATCTGCCAGAATTGCAGATCAGCCAGTTTTCCCATATGGGTGTATTGTTCTCCCCAGGCAATGATTTGTATGGCGCCAACGGCAGCTTGCGTATGTGCTGGAATGGGCAGGCCGAAGCGGCGCGAGCCGAATGCGAGCAAGGGGCACCTGTCTGGTTCTCTGACTGGGGCTATATTGAGCCGGGAAAGATTCACGCGCGGCTTACCTTCAATCCTTATTTCGATTGGCAGAATCAGATCATGGCCCAAGTTCTGGACGAGTCTGCCAACGAGTTGGCTCAGCAACGTCCATCGGTGCGCACGGCGCTGGATTAGCGTGCTTTTACTAACGTAACGACTGACGCCCCATGGATCGATTTCTCACTTTGCAACTGTTCAATCGAATCGTCGAACTCGGCAGCTTTACCGAAGCCGCGGAAATGCTGAATCTGCCTCGTGCGACTGCGACACACGCCATCAAGCAGATGGAGAGCCGATTAGGGGCACGATTGCTTGATCGCACGACGCGTCACGTCAAGCCGACCCTGGATGGGCAAGCCTTCTATGAGCGGAGCAAGCGTGTCTTGGCCGAGCTCGAGGATGCCGAAGCCTCGCTGAGTACACACATTGCCAATCCGCGTGGCACACTGCGGCTTGACGTGCACGGTGTACATGCGACGATGATTCTGTTGCCGCGTATCGCCGAGTTTCGAGCGCGCTATCCGAATATCGATGTGGTGCTCAGCAGCGGTGATCGCCTGGTCGACTTGGTCAAAGAGGGTATCGACTGCGTAGTGCGGGCGGGCCAGCCGCGCGACTCTACGCTGGTCGCCAGGAAATTGGCGGACCTGCCAGAGATCATCTGCGCCAGTCCGGAATATTTGGATCAGTATGGGACGCCGAAACATCCCAGCGATCTGGAACAGCATCAAGGAATCGGTTTTTTCTCTCGCGGAAATAACTACCGTTACCCGTTCTCGGTGATCATGGACGGAGAGGTGCAAGAATTCGAAGCCAGTGGCTGGATCTCGGTCAGTGATGCCGAATGCTATACGACTGCTGCGCTGGCCGGCTGCGGATTGATCCAGGTGCCTCGGTTTCGATTGGAAGAGCACCTGAAGACCGGCAGGCTGGTCCAAGTCCTGCCGGAATGGCGTTGCCCCGATTTGCCAATTTCCGCCCTCTATCCGTTTCACCGTCAGCTTTCGCCGAGGGTGCGGGTCTTTATCGACTGGGTTCGCGAACTATATGAAGAGAGGTTCGGTGCAGTCCGTGCTCAATGACCTCAGGCAGCGTCGTCGCGTTATTCCAATTTCCCGATATCCTGTACCGCTTTTCTCAATAACGCATCGTCCTCATCCCAATACTTCTGGAATGCATCGGCGTCCAGATAGTCAATAGGGCTGCCTGCCGCCAGGATTTTTGCCTGCACGTCAGGGTCATTTGCCACAGTCTTGGCTGCATCGCGCAATCGTTTGATCACCTCGGCAGGCACATCTTTCGGCACAAAGATGCCTGACCACTGGACGAACTTCACGTCATATCCCTTGTCGGCCAAACTCGGCGTATCGGGCAATGCGTCCAGCGGCTTGTCGCCCCAATGTGCCAAGGGTCGTACCGTGCCTGCCTTGACATGCTGCAGAATGCTGGAGGGGCCGGTGGATATGGCATCGACCTGACCGCCCAGCAATGCCGCTACGGCCGGGCCCGCCCCGGTGTAGGGAACGTGGGTCATCTTGATGTTCGCGTTTTTCTCCAGCATGGCCATGGGCACGTGCATGGAGCCATAGATTCCCGAGCTGCCGTAGTCGACTTTGCCCGGCGCCTGACGGGCGGCTGCGACAAATTCATCGACGGTTTTCCAGGGGGATTTGGCAGACACTACCAGCACGGTTGGGTCCGCGGTGATACGCGCAATGGGCTTGAAGTCCGTGGTGTTGTATGCCGCTTTACGTCCCAGTATCTTGTCGGCCTCGGGCAAAATCGAGATAGACGAAAGCATCAGCAAAATGGTGTAGCCATCCGGTTTGGCGCGTGCCGCCTCTCCGGTGCCAATGGCGCCACCGGCCCCTGCCTTGTTCTCGACGACGACCTGTTGCCCTAGCGCTTTGCCGAGTGCATCGGCAATGGGGCGTGCGACCGTATCGGTCACGCCGCCAGGGGGAAATGGCACGATCATGGTGATCGGGCGTGTTGGGTAGTCGGCCCAGGCCATGCTGGAGGCCATCAGGGTCATGCCGACTGCGAGTGTTTTTAATGTAGTCGTTTTCAATGTTGTCTCCTTCACCGAATGACAAGCCTGCTGCGGGCTTTTTTTCTAATACACTGCCACTCGCACGGCCTATCTAAAGGTATTTTCGAGTGTGCCGATGCCATCGATCTGAATGCGAACGCGGTCACCGGATTTCAAGTAGCGAGGCGGATTGAACCCCATGCCCACGCCGGCAGGTGTGCCAGTCGCGATGATGTCGCCCGGGTAAAGCGATATCCCGCGCGAGCAGGTTTCGATCAACGTAGGCAAGTCGAAAATCAGGTCGCGTGTCTGACCGTCTTGCCGCAATTCGTCATTGACCCAGCAACGCACACGCGTATTGGTGGCATCGAACGCGTCAGCCGTGATCAACCATGGCCCCATGGGACAAAAGGTGTCGAACGACTTGCCCAGGTCCCATTGCTGATGCCGCATCTGCACATCGCGCGCTGTCACGTCGTTGACGATCGTGTATCCCCAGACATGGCTCACCGCATCGGCTTTGCTGATGTTCTTGCCGCCCTTGCCGATTACGACCGCCAGTTCGGCCTCGTAATCGATTTGCTCGGTGATGCCAACGGGCAGGATGACGTCCTCACCATGGGCGATGACCGTTTCGGGTACCTTGGTGAAAACGATGGGCCACGCTGCGGGATCCGCATTGTTGGCCTTGAATACCGAGCCGGAAAGCTCCTTGGCATGTGCATGGTAGTTGCGGCCGACGCAGAAAATATTGCGCCGGGGACGCGGCACAGGGGCGAGCAGCTTTACCGAATCCAGTGGCACTGCGGCAGCTCGGTTCAATGTAGCGAGCCGGGCGGGGTCTGCGAATGCCTGTATCAGGCCTAGGACACCTTGCTCGGTCGTTCCAGGAGGAATATCCAATAATGCCTGCACCGTCAGCGCATCGTCGCTGACAACGCCGACATAGCGTTGTTGATCTTTCGTGTAGGTGGCAATACGCATAGATTTCCTTCGATGGGGTGATGCCGGTGGCCTCATATAAATATGAACCATTTTTGTACCAATATCGTTTATTGGTATGGGAATTTGAGTATATGGTTCTGCAGATTACCGCGCAATCATTCTGGTTGTCGCATAAATTCCAGGAATTGGCCTTTCCCTTTGTGTGGTACCAATTGGTATAAAAATGCTATGCTGTCAGCATTGTTTCCTATGCCCATTCACTTCTCATGACATCAGACGTACTTGTATCGGGCTTGCGTAGTTCCGGAGCGCAAGCTTTGGCTGCCTATCTGCAAGCAGAGATTCGCTCGGGCAAGATTCCCGTCGGCGTGAAGCTACCTGCTGAGCGAGAGTTGAGTCAGCGCTTCAATACATCGAGAGGTTCGGTACGACGTGTATTGGCGGCGTTGAAAGATAGTGGCTGGATTACGCAAACGGTCGGCAGCGGCACATTCGCTGCGCGCCCTGCGCACGACGAATCCGTAGGTGCGGCTGGTGATGGCCTAGTATTGGATCAAACCAGTCCCGCCGAGCTCATGGAAGCCCGCCTACTGATCGAGCCGCTCATGCCGACCCTGATCGTGCGTCATGCTTCGCGCAGCGATTTTTCCCGCATGCATGAATGCCTGGTAAACGGAGAGCGCGCCCAAACGGTGGAAGAGTTCGAGCGGTGGGACGGTGAACTGCACCAGGCATTCGCACTCGCCACGCACAATCACTTCTTTCTTCAAGTGCTGGCGCTCAGTAACCGCGTCCGACAGCAGGATGATTGGGGCAGACTAAAGCGCAATTCGCTCACGCCGAAACGCCGCGCGGAGTATGAGCGTCAACATCGCGCTATCGTTGCGGCGCTGGAAGACCGCGACGCGGAAACCGCACGCGAGGCGCTGGTTGCGCATCTGGTGCAGATTCAGAAAAATCTGTTTGATCCGCCTCAAGCGGACTGAGCGCAGATTGCTACAGCATTTCCACCCTGCCTGGCGCAGTTTCAGTCTACGGCATTGAAGGCATCGCTATATTGCACGATACCTGCAGGTACTGGCCCCTGCAGGGCCAACGCCATGAAATACGCCGGGGGTACCCCCGGCAACTGCAGGTTCGAATAGCACTGAAAACCAAAGCGCGTGTAATACGCCGGCTCGCCCAGCACTACGCAGCCGGCGGCTTTGCATGTCCGGAGTTCCGTCAGCGCTTGTTTGATCAGCTGCGAGCCGAGGCCTTGTCCTTGCTTGGCCGGCAACACAGAGATCGGCCCCAGCCCGTACCAGTCGGATGTCTCATGGCCGTGATCATCGGTGATGGTGACGGGCGACAGCGCGACATGACCGACGACTTGGCCTTGTTCCTCGGCGACCAGTGAAAGCGTCAATTGGCTGTTCGCTCGCAGCGCACGCACGATAAATTGCTCGGTATGGCTCGTGTGAGCCGCATCGGCAAAGGCGGCGATGGTGACTGCGTCGATAGCGGCGATATCGTCTGGTATTTCGTGTCGGATCTGGACGGTCATGGGGTGTCGCTCTCAGCTACTGGGGCATATCGGAAATGAATCTCGCGTTCTGACCCTACTGTAGCAACATACTCGCACGGTGTATGCGCCGTGCATCAGAAATTCATTGTCGCCGAGAGCATCAGTGCGCGTCCTTCGCTCACATTCAATGTACCGGCGCCTGGGTATGTGGTCCAGAAACTCTTGTTGAACACATTGCGCAGATTCGCCCTCAGGGTGATCGGATAGCCGCCTGAATGTTCCAGCACGTAGCGCGCCCCGAGGTCCACCGTGGTCCATGGCTTGATGGACTGGGTATTGGCGGCATCAACATATTGCCGGCTGGCATGCATCACGCGCGAAGTCAGTGTCAGCCCGGTGACAAACGGTGTATCCCACTCCACACCTAGTGTGAAGTGATGGCGCGATGTGCCGGGTGCTGTTTTGCCATCATTGACACCGCCTGCGGTGTGAGTGAGTTTCGCATCCAGCAGCATGTATCCGCCCAGCACACGCAGGCCACGCCACGGCTCGCCTGCCACGTTGAGTTCTATGCCGCGATTACGTTGCTCGCCATCGCCATTCATAGTATTGGAGATGGGATCGACAATGGCTGATGCTTGTTCGATCTGGAACGCAGACAGTGTTGTGCTGAGATTTCCCCAATCGACCTTGACGCCAGCTTCGTACTGTTTTGAGAGGTACGGTTCCAGCACTTCGTTGGCATTGGCATAGCTCGCGCCAACGACGGCGCCTTGTTGCATGCCTTCGATGTAGCTCGCGTATAGCGAAACGTCGTCTGCCGGTTTGACAACCAGGCCAACCATGGGCGTGTACGCTGTCTTGTCATAGCGTGACGTGCGTTCGTTGGTCGCGATGTTGTAGTTGTCCGCCATGATTCTTTGCTTGCGCACTCCCACTGTCAATTGGGCGCGCTCATCCAGGATTGAGAGCGTGTCCGACAGCGCGTAACCTGATAGCACCGTTCTGCTGATGCGGTTGCGCGAGGGAGGATCCATGTCAGGTTTGTCCAGGAAAACAGGATCATAAATGTTGGATTTGATGGAGCCCAGCGTTATCGTTCCGGCGCTCGTGCGATCGGCTTTGTAGCCATTCACACTGAAGCTGAGGTCATGCCGCACGGGGCCGGTATCCAGCCGTGCGCGCAGTCCGGCTTCGCCGACGGTGCGTTCGATCCCGGTGAAATTCATGCGGCTGGTACTGAGGAAATCCCCGTTCTCTTGCAATTGCGTGCCGAAATCGAGGGCTTGTTTCCAATCGGTATTGCTACGGCCGACGCTGGCGTATGCGGTCAATCGTGTATTGATGTCGAACTCGCCGCGCAGCATGCCGTAGAGATCCTCGGTGTCGACGAAATTCCATGGCGACATAAAGCTCTTGTCGGCCGATGGCGGATTCGGGACGGACTGTCCGACGGCCGGCGCAATGGTGCTGTTCGCCCGGTCAGTGTGCATATTCTGGTAGCCCACATCCGCCGACAGACGGAACCGATCGCCGCGATAGTCCACACCCAGGGTAAAGGTACCGAGCCGTTGCGATTGCTGATCGACCGAGGTATCGCCGTCCCGATACATGGCGTTCAGGCGAATGCCGACACGATTTTCCGGCCCGAAACGGCGGCCAATATCTATATGGCCGCCGAACTGCGAATCGGATAAATAGCTGGCCGTGAATGACGTCAATGGGGTATCCCCGGCGCGCTTGGACACCAGGTTAATCGCCCCACCCGTACCGCTGGGCGACATGCCGTTCAGGAATGCGGTGGGACCCTTGATGACTTCTACGCGTTCGATACCTGTCAGCGTGGTCTGGTTATTCGGCGCTAAACCAAACAAACCGTTAAAGCCGACCGATCCGTTACCCAGCAAGAGTCCGCGCACCGTAAATGTATTGGCGTAACTGGCATTCGTCGGATCGACATTCAGAATGGCGGGGTCGTTGGTAACGATGTCGGCCACGCTCTGCGCTTGTTGATCCTCAATCGTTTGCAGGGTATAGCTGTTTACGGAGAACGGGATATCCATGATGTCCCGATCACCCAGCACGCCCATCCCGGCGCCGCGTGCTATCTGCCCGCCGGCATAGGGTGCGGGCAAGTCCGGACGGCCCCCGCTGGCGCCGACGACGGTGACCACCGGCAGTTCTGCAGCGCCACCCGTAGTGGGGCGCTGGCGCAATGAGTAACTGCCGTCCGGGCGCACAACCGATTCCAATTGTGTACCCGCCAATAACACCGACAAGGCTTGCGGCACGCTGTAGCGACCCTGTAACCCTGCCGTCTGTTTGCCCGCCACCAGCGCGCTATCGAACATCAGCAGGATTCCCGCCTCGTTACCGAAACGCGTTAGAGCCGGACCCAACTCACCGGGCGGCAGGTTGTAGGCAGCCTCGGCAGCTTGAGCGTACACCGGGACCACAAGCCACGTCGTCGCGAGCCCGGCAACGGTTCCGGTGAGCATCGCGCAATATGAGCGACGAACGAGGTGCCGTCCAACAAGGGCGCGCGGGGTGCGCAATAGCGATCTGTTCAGCTTGCCAGGGGTCATTCGACGTCCTTGAATCAGGTAGAAAATGAGGCTTCTATCTGTAAGGCCGAACGAAAAACGCAAACAGCTCACATAATTCAAAAAAAAACGGCGTCACGACGGACGCGCCCGCAGCGTGACCCAATAATTCGTATAGCGCCGAACGTCGACGGGCAGCTCATACTCCAGCGCGCGCAGAATCCGATCCGTATCCGCGAGCGGAAATGTTCCCGAGACCAGGAGCGAGGCGATCTCGTCTTCGCAACCCAAATGGCCGCGCCGATACCGGGATAGTTCATGCAGGAATTGGCGCAAGGGCATTTGCGTGGCCACCAGCATGCCGCGCGCCCAGGAGGCACTGGTATCCTGGGCGGGGCCGGCTGGAATGACGTGCATGCCGTCAAAGCGCGCGCGGAAACCGGCGTGTACGACTTCAGCTACAGAATCGGTACGCGTGGCACGAATCTCTACCGCGCCCTCATACACCTGCAGTTCACTATCGCCGCCATCTTGCCGTACCAAAAAACGCGTTCCCAGGGCACGTAATGTCCCATGGGCGGTTTCTACCAAAAAGGCGCGGGCGCGAGGCGCGACATCTGCGGTGGTCGTCACCAGAATTTCCCCATGCAATAGCACCAGCCTGCGCTCATTCGAGTCATAGCGCACATTGATGGCCGTGCCTGTATTCAACACGACCTTGGAGCCGTCTGGCAGCGTCAGGTGGCGAGATTCCCCGATCCGAGTGGACTCGTCGGCGCGCCAGTCGACCCAAGGCGCTAAACGCACTGTCGCTATGCCTGCGCCTGTTACGCCCGCCAGCAGCAATAGTGTCTTGATCGCTTGGCGCCGACCGGTTCCCTGGGGCGTCAATAGCGTTGCTTGCAGCAGCGGCTCAGGGACATCATGCAGTTGTCCCGTCACCGCCTGCACACGTTGCCACGCGCGCTCGTGTTCCGGATTCGCTCTGCGCCACTCCAGACATGCCTGGCGCAGCGACGCCGGAGCGCCCTCGGACTGTAGATCGACCCACCATTGGGATGCCCGGCGCACGAGGCGCGGGTCCAGGGCAGAGTGAGAGGACGAGGTCATATTGAGGTCACTGCAGCAGGCAGCACTGCGTGAGTCCGCGCACGATATGGCGTTTCACTGTCGCGATAGAGATACCTAGCTCGGTGGCGATACGTGCGTGTGTCCATCCACTGAGTTGCGACAGCAGAAACGCCCGCCGCACCGCCGACGGTAATTGCTCAAGCAATGCGTCCAGGGCGTTCAGCGCCTCTAATTGCAGCGCCCGTGTCTCCGGTGAGGGTTGCAATGGTTCCGGCAGTTGCTGCAACGCCTCCAGATAGCGTTGTTCCAGAAGCTGACGCCGGCGAAAGTCACACACCAGTCCGTTGGCGATGGTCGCGAGATAAGAACGCGGTTCGCGAATGTTGACAGGTTCGCTCTTGCTGAGGATTCGGACAAACGTGTCCTGAGCCAAATCCGCCGCATGGTGCACGCAACCTAGTTTGCTGCGTAGCCACTTTTGCAGCCAGAGGTGATTCTCGGCGTACAAATCCTCGATAGCGTGGATATCGGGTAGGGGGCCGGCAGGCATGGCAGAGGAGGGCAGGATGGAAATGGTAATAATAACCATTTTCATGAATATGGGCATCCATTTGCGCAGCAGTGAGCGCGATCTTGAACCTGGATGGAGCCCTGACTGCCTAGAATGTGGCGCGAGTCGTCAGCAAGACGGTTCGCGGCGCGCCCAGCAGCCACGTCGAGTCTGACCCGGACACGGCATAGTCGCGATCGGCCAGATTCTTGACCGTCAGCATGAAGCTCAGGTTGGACGAGTATTCGTACGTCAGCGCCGCATCCACAACGGTGTAGCTCGGCAGCCAACGGGAATTTGCTGCATTGGTTGGCCGGTCGCCGACATAGCGCACGCCCGCACCGATCTTCCACTGCGGCGCAAACTGCCATGTCGTCCAGAGATTGGCCATGCGTTCGGGGACGCCCGTGGGCACATTGCCGCTGCGCGAGACCTGTGCGTCGGAAGCCAATTCACTGAAGTCATCATAACGCGCACGGAGCAGCGCAATGTTTGCATCGATGGTCCAACCCGGGAAGGGCTCTGCCGCGAAGGCCAGCTCGATGCCGGTAGAGGACTGCCGGCCAACCTGTTGCGCGATTGTGGGATCGTCCGGATCGCGTGAAAGCAGGTCGCGCTTTTCGATACGGTAGACTGCAGCAGTCCATTGCCCCCGGATTGATGGCAATAACCCTTTGATACCGGCCTCGACCTGATGTCCGCGAGTCAGATCCAGATCCGTTGCGCCACCGGGCAACGAGAGCGCCCCGCTCAGAGGATCCGTACCCGTGGAATACTGTCCGTATAAGGACAGCGTTTCGTTTGGCGCCCACACGATACCGATCCGGCCAGTGGTGGGATCGTAGGTTTTGCCTTGATGCACGCCCGTGCGCAGGTTGTTGTCGTCGAGCCGCATATGCTCGTGGCGCAGGCCGCCCACCAGCTTCCATTCGGGCGTCAGGTCCAGTGCGTTCTCGAGAAAAAAGGCGGTAGTCTGCAGTTTGGCACGACGCCCTCGCGTGGTGGAATCAGGACTGCTAAAGTCTCCTCGCTCGAAATCATAGGGATCCACGACGCTGCTGCCGCCATATGGCGAATTGTTTGAATGCAGCAGGGTGGTGCGATACCAGTCGATACCGACGACCAGCTGATTTGGCAGTCTCCCGATATTGCCATTGAGCGTCATATCGAACCGATTACCCGTTTGTTCCTGGTTGTGCAGGATCTCTAGATAGTCTTCACGAATGATCGAAGTGCCGGCGGTGTCGAATCCATAGGACTCCGCGTTGCGCCAGTGGCGTTTGGACGTCAAGTAGTACGTCTCGTTGCGCAATTGCAGGTTGGGGCTGACGTCATATTCCACTTTGGCGCGCCAAATGCGGTCGTCGTAATGCACCACGGCGTCGGAGACGTTGTAGTTCATGCGTTTCAGGCTGTCGTCGAAGTTGCCATCGCGCAATGGTGTTCCGAAATACCGCGCATCGTCATTGACGCCGCCATCGAGGGAAAAGGTCGCCTTCAATCGGGACGTCGGTTTTACCGAAAGCGCCAATGCGTAGTTGCGTCGTTGGACGTCTTCCAGTGCGCGGTATCCGTCGCTGCGCTCGCCATCGACATAGATCGAATACGCGACCATATCGTTGACAGGTCCGCGCAGGCCGACGCCACCCTGCACTACGCCATACGAGCCTACTCCCAGAAAGGCCTCGCGCTGCGTTTCATCCCAGATCGGTTTCTTGGTGACGTAGTTCACCGCCGCGCCGATCGCTCCATCTCCGTAGAGCACCGACGCTGGTCCGCGCAGGACCTCTACGGATTCGAGCGGCCAAGTGGAAAAGGGATAGGTAACGGTTCCCGCGGCGACGACTTGGCGCGTGCCATCGACGAGTTGCGCGATCGAACTATGACCGACAAAGCCTCTGGCCACCAAGGAAGTGCCCCCATTGCCCGGCGAAGGGGCTTCCGTGATGCCCGGCATGCGTATCGCGGCATCCTGCGCGCGCGTGAGACCGCGGTCTGCCATTTCGACACTGTTCATGACACTGATGCTGGCAGGTGTTTCCAGCGGCGACAAGCCTAGCCTCGATCCGACCTGCTCTGGAATATCTAATCCCAGTGAGCTGCCCGGCGCGACGTATACGCCTTGGACTTCGACCGGCGCCAGTGTTGCCGCCGGGGTTGCGCCCTCTTGAGCCAAAGCTACGCTGCTGCCGAGCAGCGCGGCAATACCGATGATTCGCATGACTATGTATTGTTGTTGTGACGGCGCCATGGCCGCAGCTGTATCGGACCTTAGTGCGAGGACACCAGGGCCTGCGTCAGACCACGTTCGAGTACCTCGCGGGGCAGTCGGCGGCCGATGAAGACAAGTCGGCTTTCACGGGCTTCGCCTGGTTTCCATGGCGCTCCGGGTTCCGAGCCCACCATCATGTGTACGCCCTGCAATACCATGCGCCGGCTCGAGCCCTTCACCGACAGCACGCCCTTGTAGCGCAGCAGGTCATTGCCGTAGACCTGAACCAGGCCGCCAAAGAAATCTTCCAGCAATAAAGGGTCAAACGGTTTCTTGGATTCAAAGACGAAGCTGCCGACATCGTCATCGTGCTCGTGGTCCGTATCGGTCAAAAATTCCGGTTCGATTTCGAGGATGGCATTCAGGTTGAAACCACGGATGTCCAGAATCTCAGCAATCGCCGTTTCGCCAAAATGGACGCGAGAGATCGGTGCCCGTGCATTCATACGGCGCAGCCGTTGCTCCAGGCCCTCTGCGTCCTGGGAGTCAACGAGATCAGTCTTCGATAGCAGGATTCGATCAGCAAAGCCGACCTGTTCTTGCGCCTCATGATGCTCGTCCAACTGTTGGGGGGCATGCTTGGCATCGACAACCGTGACGATAGCGTCGAGTAAATAGGCCTCGGCAATCTCATCGTCGACGAAGAATGTCTGCGCCACTGGTGCGGGGTCGGCCAAGCCAGTCGTTTCGATGATGACACGTTCGAACGCTGCCTCGCCTGCTGCCTGCCGTCGCGCCAAATCCCCCAATATGCGGACCAGGTCGCCACGCACAGTGCAGCATATGCAACCATTGTTCATCTCGATAATCTGCTCGTTGGCTTCTTGGACGATCAGCTCGTTGTCGATCCCGGTTTCGCCAAATTCATTTTCGATCACCGCGATGCGGTGGCCGTGGTTCTCTTGCAGGATGCGGTTGAGCAGGGTGGTTTTGCCGCTGCCGAGAAAACCGGTAAGGATGGTGACTGGGATTTGCGCCATGGTCAGGCCTCGATAGGTCAGGAGATACAGAAACGCCGCGCCATTACGCTGCGGCCAGCAGAAAAAGCGAGCTGGCTGGCGATTGGTCGCCGCATACGTTGTCCAAATTGATATGTTATAACATAACATCATTTGGATGATCGGCTGCCTGGGTCGGAGCTCTATTGCGGATAACGCAATGAGCCGCTCTTCATTAGCGGAAGGCGCTCTTTTAAACGCGACATGTCATTTTCAGGTCGGTATAAACTGGGTCGAAAGCCAGCCGCCCTGATTGCTGTGGGGGCGGCACTCGTACCACACTTAGGAGAGAGAACATGCCCAGTCTGTTGCCCGACGTTGACCCGGACGGTTTGCTGGAATACTCGGTGGTGTACACCGATCGTGCCGTCAATCACATGTCGAACGCTTTCCAGGGCGTGATGAAAGACATTTCAAGAGTGTTGAAGCAAACCTACAACGCCTCGGCCGCCATCGTTGTGCCCGGCAGCGGCACCTTTGGCATGGAGGCTGTCGCACGTCAATTTGCCACCAACAAGCGTTGCCTGGTCATCCGTAATGGTTGGTTCAGCTATCGTTGGACGCAGATCTTCGATATGGGAAGCATTCCCTCGGAATCGGTAGTGCTCAAGGCGCGTCCCGTCAGCGCTGGCAGGCAGGCGCCTTTTGCGCCTGCGCCGGTGGACGAGGTCGTGGCGGCCATCAAACAACACAAACCCGATCTGGTATTCGCCCCGCACGTCGAGACCGCATCAGGCATCATCCTGCCCGACGATTACCTGCGCAAAGTCGCCGACGCCGTGCACGCCGAGGGCGGACTCTTTGTGCTGGACTGTATTGCGTCGGGCGCCATATGGGTCGACATGAAGGCGGCCGGCGTTGATATCCTGATCAGCGCTCCGCAGAAGGGCTGGTCGGCATCGGCATGCTGCGGCCTGGTCATGTTGGGCGAAACTGCGCGTCAGCGTATTGGCGACACTGTCAGTACCAGCTTTGCGGCTGATTTGCGTAAATGGCTGCAAATCATGGAGGCGTACGAAGGCGGCGGACATGCCTACCATGCGACCTTACCGACGGATTCATTGACGGTTTTGCGCGATGCGATGTTGGAACTCGAGGCCTATGGCGTCGATAAAGTCCGCGCGGAACAGCAGGCGCTGGGCGACGCCGTGCGTGCGTTGTTGCGGGAAAAGGGCTTTAAAAGCGTGGCGGCCGATGGTTTTGCTGCGCCCGGCGTTGTCGTGAGTTATACCGATGATGACGGCATCCATTCGACTCGCAAATTCGCTGCGGTAGGTATACAGGCGGCCGCGGGTGTGCCGTTGCAGTGCGACGAACCCAGTGACTTCAAGACGTTCCGGTTGGGGTTGTTCGGTTTGGACAAGCTGCACAATCTGGACCGTACCGTGGGGAGTTTGAAGCGGGCGTTGGATGCCATGTCGTGATGGCGCTTTAACCGTACGGTGATGAGCACGACGAGCCTGCTGGAAAACCGCTTTCCAGCAGGACGGCGCGGTCCGGCCCAGGTATAAAACGACGCAAGTTTGTCCAATTTCGCTGTAACGCGCTCGTTGTGGACCGCCAGGCCGAGTGATGAAATGAAGATCCGTTGTCAGATTGTTAACTCACTCGGAGCATTCGTTCATGACCGAAACTATCGCCGGTATCCACATCCCGGACAGTGCTATCGCACGCGCCGCCACTCAACTCGTTCGCGACACGGAGGATGATCTTCTCTATCACCACAGTCGGCGAGTGTTCTGTTGGGGGGCGTTGACTGGGGAGCGTCGTGGCCTGGATTTTGATCCGGAGCTGCTGTATCTGGGTGCCATGTTTCACGATATGGGGCTGGCAAAAACATATTCCAGTCCCGATTTGCGCTTTGAGGTTGATGGTGCGAACGCCGCGCGCGACTTCATGAAGAGCTATGGCGTTTCCGAACGCGACATCGAAGATGTCTGGACGGCGATCGCATTACATACGACACCAGGAATCCCCGAGCATATGCGACCCACCGTTGCCCTGGTAACGGCTGGGGTAGAAATGGATGTGCTCGGCATTGCTTATAACGATTTCACTCATGACCAGCGCGAGCACGTATGTAAGTGTCATCCGCGCGGGCTGAACTTTAAAGAAAATATCATTGATCATTTTGCGGACGGCATACGCCATAAGCCGCTGACGACGTTCGGCAACGTGAAAGCTGATGTGCTCGAGCTCAAGGACCAGAGCTACCAGAGAATGAATTTCTGCTCAATTATTCGAGGCTCAGCCTGGCCAAGCTGACCTAATGGGCTAGGCGCTCCTCGAACGCCGAGTGTATACCGAGAATCAGGGCGCGCGGCAGATCTGCTTTCTCCACGACGCGTTCGAGGCAGGCTTCACTCATTGTCTGAAGCTGGCGCGATACTGCGCAGGCGTCACGCCTAGCCGTTCCTTGAAAACAATGCGCATGCGATCCGCAGCGCCGAAACCGCAGGCATAGGCGACTGACTTCAGAGGGCTATCGCTTGCTTCCAGTATCGTGCGCGCAGCATCGACACGTATGCGTTGTATAAATTCGTGCGGCGTAACGCCGGTTTCCTGTATGAAATGCCGAGTGAGATTACGGGGGCTCATCGATACCTCAGCCGCCAGCGACGCAAGGGTGTGTCGTTTTTGAATGTCTGCCGTGATTAACGTCTGGATCCGCGCCACGGGCGAGTCTGGATCCTGAGTTGCAGTCAGGAAGGGACTGAATTGCGATTGGCCGCCCTGACGCTGTGCCACCACGACCAACCGCTTGGCCACTGCCAGGGCAATGTCGCGCCCATGGAATTCGCGGATGAGCGCGAGTGTCATGTCTATCCCGGCCGTGACACCGGCGGACGTGATCAGGCGGCCGTCGCGGATGTAGATGGCATCGGCTTCGACGTTTGACCCGGGAAACATGGTTGCCAATTTCCCTGCGTTCTGCCAGTGTGTCGTGACGCGATGTTGTTCGAGCAGTCCTGCGTGGCCCAAGATAAAGGCGCCGGTGCAGATAGAACCATAGAGCTCGGCATGGCTTGCCGCTCGTCGCAGCCACTCGTTGAGCTGAAGGTCCGGCGCCGCGTCTGGCAATGCAGGCCCGCCAGCGACTAGCACGATATCGAACGGCCGCGAGGCTTCGCCAAACGTCATATCTGCGATCAACCGCATTCGATTGGAAGCATGAAGGGGAGCTCGACTAGCCGCAACGAGGACTATTTCATACCGGTCCTCATCTTTCAAATGGCCATTGGCCTCATGAAATGTGTCGACCGGGCCTGCAACATCCAACGCCTGTACGCCCTCGTGAATGACGATAGCGACCGATCTGTTTTTCACCTTGCGCTCCTTGCGTTGCATATTTTTATCCGGGCGGCACTGTTGTTCCGGGATGCTCTTACTTGCTGCGCTTGACCATCGCACGGATGGTTTCCGCCAACTCGTCCTGCGCTTGTTGTTCGCTGATGTCTCCGACGACGGCCGCCTGAGAAAGCGCATCGGCGGCCCCAAGCATCGCCCATAGACTGGTCTGCGACACGCCTTGCGTACCAGAAAAAGGTGCAAGGATCTGCTTGCACTTTTCGATGAATGCCAGTTGGTACTGGCGCTTGACCACAGCGAGTTCTGCAGAGCCGCTGAGGGCTGCGAGCAGTTCTGGAATCTCGCGCCCCTGGGTCAGCACGCAATTAACGTAGCTGGCGGCGATAACGCGCGCCTTTTCGTTCAAGCTCGGTTTGCTCGCGGCAATTGCCGCATCAATCAGCGCAGTCTGGCGGATATCGTAATCCTCATAGAGCGCGGCCAACAGCCCATTGCGCGTACCGAAGTGGTCATAGGCCACGGGCTTGGTCACCCCGGCTTCCGCAGCCAGCCGTCCCAGTGTTAGCGCATCTGTGCCTTCGTCGCTGATCAGTTTCCACGACACATCCAGCAGTTGGCGCAGCCGCGCTTCCTTGGATAGGCGGCGAGGCGCAGCCGACGCGGCCCGGCGTGGTGGGGATTCCTGTGAACGATTTTTCATATCTCGATCGCCTCTGCCTCTGTAGCGGTATGGGAAGCGAAAATCCCATTACCGATTGCTCGCGCCATATCGAGGTGCGCCGCGGGGAATCCGGCATCGGACGCAAGCAGCAACTCCGACGTCGCAACACGCGCACCACAATAGCCGAAGATCCCGTGGTCGATTTGAGTCTTCATCGCATCGGAGTACCCGTGCCGGGAATATGTGCGCCGGCTGGCGCCGCCCAGTCCGATCAGATGTATTGGCAGGCGATGCAGTTTCTTGACGAGCTTGCCATCTGCGTCTTCCTCATACGCCCAGCCCTGGGTGAATACTCGGTCGATCCATCCTTTGAGCAATGCAGGGAAAGACCACCAATACACAGGATAGGCCAATACCAGAGCGTCCGCGCGGTCGATACGTGCGTGCTCTGCCGCGACATCAGGCGAGGGCGCCGCTTCCTTCAAATGCAGGGCTACGTCCGCCTCGGTAAACCGCGGGTCAAAGCCCTCTGCGGCCAGGTCGGCGATTTCGAAAGTGTTCTGAGGGTTTGACGCGGTGATGCCCTCTGCTATCCGGGCGGCGACCGCATGGGTCAGCGATGCTGGGTCGGGATGTGCGACGACGATAAGGGCATGCATGGTTGGTTACTCCATCGGAAGTTAACCTACCGATAGTAACCTACTAATAGTAGGTTTTGTTTTTTATTTGATGGAGCGTGAAATTGAGCGTTGTATTGACGGGAAAGGGGTACGGGATCGTTTGCTAGTGCATGCTTGGGAGCACGCCTAGTTTTCGAGTATTTCTTGGCGCATCGCATTTCATCCGGTTTTGGCGCGATCTGAAAAAATCTTGTCCCGTTTCGTCAATCGACTTTAATCAGGGCTCCTAAAGTGTTCGCAACTTAGCCAACACCGTGCGCTACGCGCGGATAGGAGTCCGTTATGAACGATCAAAACAAGATCCAACCCTGGCAATGGCCGGAACAGGAATGGCGGCGTTTAGTCAGCCGCGTCAGAGCAGGGCGGCGGCTACGTCCCCAGAAATGGAAAAACGGCGCACAACTAGCTATCGCGTTGGCCTTCGACTCAGATCATGAGACCAACGAACTGCGCGACGGTGGTCGCTCGATCAACCGTCTTGCGTGGGGCCAGTACGGCCACCGAGTCGGCGTCCCTCGTATCTTGGATCTGCTGGAAAAACACGCGATCCCAGCCAGTTTCTATGTCCCGGCCGTAACAGCGTTGCTATACCCCGAAGAGCAGAGAAAGGTAATCGCAGCCGGACACGAGATCGGCATCCATGGCTGGATCCACGAGTTGAACTCCAATCTCAGCATGGAGGACGAGCGGAGCCTGATGCTGCGCTCGCTTGACGCGTTGGAAAAGGTGACGGGAAAGCGCCCCACGGGCTTTCGTTCGCCCTCGGCAGATTTCTCCGAAAACACACTGCAACTGTTGCGTGAGTTAGGCATTTCGTACGATTCGTCACTGGCAGCCGATGACGATTGCTACGAGCTGGAGATGCACGGAGAGGCCACCGGCATCGTCGAGATTCCCTTCGATTGGGTGCGCGATGATGCGGTCTATTTCCTGATGCATCGGTTCCAGGGGCTGCGACCCTACACCCCGCCCGCCGATGTGTTTGACATCTTCAAGCGTGAATTGGACGCCGCCTATACAGAAGGCGGTCTGTTCGAACTCACCATGCATCCGCATGTAATTACCAACCGATCTCGGATCTGGATTCTGGACGAGTTAATCAAGTACGCCAAGACGCTGCCGGGCGGAGTGTGGTTTGCGCGGCATGACGAGATCGTTGCCTATGTATTGGCGAACGGGGAAAAACAATGACATCAGCTTTGCGAGTCTTTGTAGCGGGGTTCAAGCACGAAACCAACACCTTTGCTGCGCACTTGGCCGATTGGGCCGCATTCGAGCGTGGAGAGAGCTTTCCGCCTCCCACTCATGGCGAGCTCATGCTTGACATGGTGATGAAGGTCGAGATTTCGGCGACAGGCTTTGCACGCCAAGCGCAACAGCGCGGCTGGACCTTGGTGCCTAGCCTGTGGTGTGGGGCGGTGCCTTCTTCTTATGTTACCGATGAGGCATTTGAACGTATTTGTGAAACTATCGTGGCTGACGCGGAGCGTATGGAATACGACGCGATTTATCTCGAATTGCATGGCGCGGCAATGGCGCAATCGTTCGACGATGCGGAGGGTGAGCTACTGACACGCATTCGTCGAGTGGTAGGTCCGTCAGTTCCTATTGTGGTCAGTCTGGATCTGCATGCGAACGTCACAAAGGCCATGCTTGAACAGGCGGATGGCCTGGTTGCGTTTCGTACATACCCGCACATTGATTACGTGAAAACCGGCGAGCGTGCCGCAGAGTTGCTGGACCGGTATCTGCGCAACGGCGCGCGTGAAAAGCTCCGCGTAGAACGGTTACCCTATCTGATTCCGGTTAATTCTCAAGGCACCGCATCCGACCCGGCAAAAGGCGCCTATGAGTTGTTGAGCGACATCGACGAACGCTTAGGCACGATGACCAGTTTTTGCATGGGATTTCCGTCTTCGGATTTCGAAGAGTGCGCTCCCGTGTTGTGGTCTCATGGTGATCGTGCGGAGGAAGCCATCGCGACCTTGCTAAAGCGGATCGCGGAACCTGAGCAATGGCGCTTGAAGGCACTGAAAGCAAGGGAGGCTGTCATCTCCGGCCTGGAGCGCGCCGCGTCAGCTCGCCGCGCTATTGTGATCGCTGATACACAAGACAATCCTGGCATTGGCGGCACCAGTTCGACAACCGGAATGTTGCACGCGTTGCTGGATGCCAAGGCTGGCGAGGTGTTTCCAGGGCGCGTAACGCTAGGCGTGCTCTATGATCCTCAGGCCGCTGCTGCCGCGCACCGAGCAGGAGTCGGACAGACGCTGGAAATCCAACTCGGCGAATCTGTAGAGACGCCGACAGGGCCGAGCGAACCTCCCGTTTCCGGGACATTCCGTATCCTGGCTTTGTCAGACGGCGTGACGACGTTCAAGGGGCCCAAGATGACCGGCTTTCAAACTCGGCTCGGTCCTAGCGCCTGTTTGGAAATCGATGGCGTGTTGATTGTCGTGGCGAGCGGCCGGATCGGGGCCCAGGACCGCGAGCTTTTCCGGATGGTGGGTATCAACCCGGAGGAAATGAAGATTATCGTCGTCAAGAGCACGCAGCATTTCCGTGCCGATTTCGAAGCAGTCGTGGAAACCCCTGACACCGATATTCTGTATGCTTTGGCGCCCGGTATGCTGGCGGCCGATCCGGGTGATCTGCCATGGAAAAAGCTTTCCCATGCCACGCGGGTTCGCCCCTGAAGTCTCTGCGTAGTCTGCGCCCCTATGGACCACGGTCTTGATTCCCTGCGATACCGATATCGTGGTCGTCCGAATCAGTGATTCCCCCAATATGACTTGCCCCAATCCGACAAGTGCATGTCCCATTCTGACAAGAGTGTTTTGGCAACTGGATCACTATGGCGCCTAAGCGCAGCCAATTACTCCAGACAGGTACGAAACATAAAATCGGAAGATAGGTTGCGTCCTCACAAGAAACAAGAACGCTGGTCCTAACCAACATCTCGAGGGCGAAATGTCTACACAAACACCCGCGGTCAATGCGGCCGCTCACCAAGCGTTGTCGAATACGACGACGCGGCGCAGTATCGCGAGCGTACGCACGATTCTGGCGCCAGTGATGGGCAACGTATTGGAGTGGTACGACTTTGCCGTCTACGCATTCGTTGCGGGCCTGATCGCAAAGAACTTCTTTCCATCCAGCGATCCTGCAACGGCCTTGTTGGCGTCGTTTGCCGTATTCGGCGTTGGGTTTGTCGCCCGCCCTCTGGGCAGTATTGTCATCGGCCGCATTGGCGATACCCGCGGCCGCAAGGCTGCGCTGTTACTGACCGTCTATATGATGGCTGCGGGCACGCTGCTGTTGGCGATACTGCCTACGTACGCAAGCGCGGGCATCATCGCGCCGGCACTACTGGTGTTGGCGCGTTTGCTACAGGGGTTCTCGGCAGGTGGTGAATGGAGTGGGGCGATCAGCTTCATCGTCGAATGGGCGCCAGAACGACGTCGCGGCCTGTACGGCAGCCTGCACATGGTCGGTGTCGTTGGCGGCCTGTTGTTGGGATCCGGTGTGGCCGCTGTGCTCAATTCACTATTAACGCCTGAAGAAATGCTCGAGTGGGGATGGCGCATGCCCTTTATCATCGGCTGCGTCATCGGACCCTTTGCACTGTGGATGCGCAGATCCATCGACGAGACGCCCGCTTTCGAGCAAGCGGCGGCGTTGCAAGAGCGTCCTGTCCCCATGCTGCAGGATGGCGCGGGGTTCAAGCTGTCGGTCAGAGCATGTGGCATGTCGGTGCTGTCCAATGTCAGCTTCTACATACTGTTGTTCTACATGCCTACGTGGGTGACATCGAATCTGCAGGTGACGGCATCCGAGGCATTGTGGGCTAATACCGTGGGACTATTGCTGCTGGCGGCGCTGACGCCAGTGTTTGGCCAGATATCCGATCTGATAGGCCGCAAGACCGTCCTGATGTTTTCCTGCGTATTTGCATTGCTCGCCTCTTACCCGGCTTTTAACCATCTGGTGTCTTTGACGCCCGCAACATTAAAAGACCTGCTGATGGTGCAATGCATATTCTCGGTGATCCTCGCGGCCATCGCGGGTGGATTGCCAACGACGTTGGTCGAGATGTTCCCGACTCGCAATCGCACGACTTGGATGAGTATCGGCTACGGCGTATCGGTGACGTTATTTGGAGGCTTCGCGCCGTTCGTAGCGGTATGGTTGATCCAGAAGTTCGAGACGCCGATTGCACCCGTTTACTACCTGATGGGCGGTGCATTGTTGTCAGGCATAGTCACACTTTTCGCGCGAGAAACCGCCTTTGCCAAACTGAAGTGATCGCCGGCAAGGACATGCCTGTGCAGCGCAGGCCGATCGCAGCCGCAAATCTATTATGATTCGTACTGCCATCGGCCTCGTCGGTTGGGGAATAAGCAATGGAAGCGCGAAACAGAAGAACGATCCGCAGCGCCACGCTGGTAGGTTTTCCCGACGCAGCCCGCGCGGTGGGATTGGACCCCGCAAAGATGTTGACCAGCGTGGGCCTGGATATCGCCTGCATGGAGGATCTGGAAACCCAGATTTCCTTCGACGCATTCCTCAAACTTCTGGCCGAGTGTGCTCGAGTGTCCGGTTGTCCAGACTTCGCGACACGCGCTGCAATTCAACGCGGCATGCCCAACCTGGGCGAGGTTACGCTGTTGATGCGAGAGGCCGAGACTGTTGAGCAAGCGATCAATTTCTATACATCCCATTTGACCTTGCATGCCGATGGGACCTTTATCCAGCTGGATAAGCGGTTTCAGAATCCGCTGGTAGTGATAGAGATCTCGGCACGCACTCGAGAAGAGTCCTTTCAATGCACCCAATTCGCATTGGTGGGCGTTACGATGCTGGTGCGCTGGTTGTTGGGCACAGACTTCCAACCCGACATGATTGCTCTGGCATTCGCCAAGCCGCCAAATATGCGGGTATTTCAGCGATTCTTTAAGTGTCCGGTGCAATACAAACAGGTCTTGTCCGGGCTCGTCATTAATGAAAGCATCCTGCAGCGCACGCCGGTGACCTCATCCCCGTTTCTGAGGCGCTTGGCCATGCAACAGCTGACGCCCATCATGAAACGTTCGGTGACCAGCTTTTCGAACAAGGTGGAGCGCCAGATCAGAAAGATGTTGGACGAGGGCAGCTGTGATGCGGAATCGTTGGCCGCCCATTTCAACATGGACCGCCGGACGATGAGTCGGCATTTGTCGCATGAGAAGGCCACCTTCTCACGCATACTCCAGTGCGTGCGGGCGGATATCGCGTCTAGGGCGTTGGCGGAAACTAGCAGTTCGCTGGCTATGATTGCAGACCAGACCGGGTTTGAAAGCCTGAGTTCGTTTTCCCGGTGGTTTCAGAGTTCGTTCGGCTGCAGCGCCAGCCAATGGCGCAGTCAACAGACTGCACGAGAGTCTGAGGAGTCCTGATCACAGGATAACCAACGCTGGCCGATGTCTTCCAAGGTCACGAGCCCAGCTTCGCCCTCAAGTAGCGTTCGACGTCGATCGTCTCATAGCTGTGTCGGGCATTGAAGGTCTGGGACTTTTCCCACCACATCCCATCGCCCAAGGCGAACGCCGCCCGATAGCGTGTCATCACGTCATCAGGAGTTTGGGCCAGATCGGTTCGCAATTTTTCCAGAGTCCATACGGTCTTCTCAAAAGCTCGACCCGTGACGCGTTCAATCACTTCTGCCAACCGCCCATATGAGATCGTGTCACCAGCGACGTAGACGACTTCGTTGGTAATCCTTGGCTCGGCCAGCAGGATCTCTGTGGTGAGCAAACCGATATCCTCGGGAGTGGTCACGGTGACTTTTGTTTCCCAACTGCCCAGGCCGTGAATGGTCTTTCGTTCCAGATTCACGACATCGAACGCCGGCTCAAACAGGAAACTCGTGAACATTCCCGTCGACACGATCACCCACTCTGTGTCTTGTTGGCTGCGCAACAATTGCCGCACCGCATATTGTTCGTCGAATACGGGCTGCCCGCTTCCATTGCCAACGACGTCATAGTCGACGCCGAACTGCCACGGGAAATAGCGCCTGACCTTCGCTGTCAACACGGCTCTGCTGATCTTTAACTGCGTGCCAGGGCCAGCCACGAAACCCGAGCAATTCAAGACTGTGTCGTAGCTCTCAAAAAGCGTCGACAGCGATGCCTCGTCAGCCGCCAGGTCAAAGCCTATGACCTCGATGCCCAGACCGCGAAGCTCAGCGAGCGTTTCGGTATCTCGCGCCGATGGGTGATTGACCGTATTCGGAGATACCAGGGCAGTCACCGATATCTGCGAGCTGTGGGCACGAGGACCGAGCGCGCGCAACACCGCTATCCCGAGCTGACCAGCCCCCAGAACAAGCACGCGCTGCCGCTTGGGTTCACTACGATTCATTAGAGGATTCCTTAATAAAATCGATGTAATCGCCGTAGCCGAACATACGAATCCGAATGGAACTAAGAGGTTTCAATGATTCGGATTTTCGACAAATGCCTTTTTTTCCCGAGATTTCGGGATGCATGGACTGATGATGAGCCAAAACGAGGTGGCGATAAAGCCTGGCTAGAAAAATTAATAATTTGAATTAATGCAATAATATTCGGCCCTGTCTACGTCATTGCAACGCGCGAACGTTCTCCGGACTCGCCATGCCATGACCACATCGAGGAGCGGCATCGCATGGATCGACTACAGGCCATGGAAACCTTCGTGCGAGTGATCGAGGCTGGCAGTTTCAAGAACGCTGCCGACACAATGCAGGTGCTGCCTTCCACCGTGACGCGCACGATCAAGGAACTCGAATCGCATCTTGGCGTGCGACTGCTGAACAGAACGACGCGCGCGCTGAGCGTCACAGATGCCGGCCTGCGTTATTACGATGGCTGTAAGGCGCTCTTGCGGGATGTGCAGTTGACAGAGGAAATGGCCGCGCAGCATTCAGGCGTGCTGCGTGGATCCATCAGGATAGGCACCACCCCTACGTTAGCCAAGAATTTCATCATTCCTGTCTTGCGGGACTTTACGGATCGCTATCCCGCAATCGACGTAGATTTCCATCTGTCCGATGCCACCGTAGACATCGTCCAGCAGGGTATCGATTGCGTCATCAGGACCGGAACGCCGCAGCCATCGCGACTGGTCGCGCGGCGCATAGGACAATTTCATTGGTACCTATGCGGCTCACCGGATTACCTCAAGCGGCATGGCATGCCCACTAGGGTCGCTGCGCTGAAGAAACATACGGCCGTGGGGTACATAGGCAGCCGTTCTGGTCGTGCCACCAGTTGGACTCTCCGCGAGGGTTCGCAGATCATCACGGTTCCGATTGCGAGCCGCATCAGCGTGAACGATACTGATGCTTATGTCGCAGCCGGTGTGGCTGGCTTTGGCTTGATCCGTGTCGCGAGCTATATGGTGCGCCAGCATATCGCGGAGGGTCGGCTGATCAGGCTGCTGGAGCATGCCGAAGCGTCGACCGAGCCCATTTCCATTCTGTATCCTCAGAGCCGTCATCTTTCTCCAGCCATTCGCGCGTTCATTGACTGGTGCACCGGGATCATTGCAAAGGAAGCCGCGGACTGGTAGAGGTTGAGCTGAGGCTACTGACTTAACAACATCGATATTTCAGGATTGCACCACATTGGCGAATTTACAAGAATCCGTACCCCATACCAGGCGAGCCTATATTGCCGATACCTTGGCACTGATCCTGTTCTTTACCACGACAGGGATTATCAACGAGCGCTTCATCGCAGGAATGACATGGGAGCAAGTGCTGCATGCGCGACTGTTGGGCGGCGCGCTGATGATCCCGGTCGGCAGGCCCTACGGGATATGGCGGGATTGGATAATGCGCCATGCCAAGGAAACTCGGCTGTCCCGTCTTTTATGGGACAGCTTGGCTCTCATGAGCTTTCAGGTTCCGATTTACGCCGCGATCATTGCGTTTAGTGGGGCTTCTGGGAGCGGATTGCTGCGTGGGGTTCTGGGGGCCGCCGTCATGATGCTTTTTTTAGGGCGCCCCTATGGAGCATTCCTCAATTGGGTAAGAAGTCTTTTCGGGCTGCCTCCTGGCGGGGACAAGCCGATGTCTTTGAATGGATAAAAAAGGTATACGGCCAAGCGGCGAGTCAAAGTGTGGTGAAAAAACGGCTTCTTACCGGCCTCATTGACGGTCATTGCTGCTTGCTCCTCGCACTGGATGAGCTTTACAGTTTTTTGTGTACTTTTTCTCAATGGAAGCGCTCGCCGCGATCAAGCTGGGCAAGGATTTGCGCCAATCTTCTGGCGCGCGTCTCGGCGCGTTTGGCCGTGTGAAGCCGATAGTAGATCGAATAGAGATTCCTCCGATCTAGTGTCTGGAAAAAGGCCCTAGCCACCGGCATTGCTTCCAGAGCATCCAGGAAGTCTTGCGGGATGGTCATGGTGGCGGAGCCTTCGTAGGCGCTGTCCCATTGGCCGCCAGCCTTTGCCGCTTCGACATGGGCGAGGCCTGCGGGCGTCATTCGTCCCTCTGCGATGAGCCGAGTCGCATGTTCGCGATTTTTGGCTGACCAGTTTGACTTCTGCTTTCGAGGCGTTAGGCGTTGTAGAAACGAAGCCTCATCTAGCGGCAGCTTTTTTCCATCGATCCAGCCAAAGCGAATGGCCTCGATCACGCAATCCGCCCACGTGACTGACTGCTGGCCGGACCCTTTCTTGAAGATCCGTATCCACACCTCGCTGCAGTGCTGATGATGGCTCATCAACCACTCGCTCAATTCTGCAGCGTTGCGGAAGGCGATCGGTTCCTGTTTGCTCTGGGACATGCCGTGAGATTAACAGAACTGAGAGCACGTCGGAAACGAACTGACCGAAGCCCGCGCATTTGCAAGATGGCGAGCTGTATGTGCCTAACGTTCAACGTAAGGAGCCTCCGTTAGACCACCTCCCGATGGCGTTCGATGCACACGTCGAGCACCTGCCCACCGGGCCGTTGCCACCAGTCCATTTCGGAAAAAATTTCGACTTCGCTGTATCCCGCGTACCCCGCTGCCTCCACCCATCCACGTATCTTGCGCAGCTCGATGACGCCGTCGCCCATCATGGCGCGGTCCGACAGCAGGTGACGCGTGGGCAGTCGCCAGTCGCAGACATGGTAGGCCATGAGCCGCCGTTTGCCGGCGCGTGCGATCTGGCTTTGCAGCGCCGGATCCCACCAGACATGATAGACATCCAGGGCGACGCCCAGCATGGCGGGGGTCGTGTGATCGTCAGTCGGATCAAGCTCGTCGCACAGGTCCAGTGCATGGGCCAGCGTATTGATGCAGGCGCGGTCGGCCGCCTGCATAGGGTGCAGTGGCTCGATCGCCAGCGGCATGCCGATTTCTCGCGCATACGCGAGCGATGCGGCGATACCGTCGCGCACTTCGCCTCGTGCTCGGGCGATGTCCTTGTAATGCGGCGAGCCCTCCAAAGCGCCGGGCAGTGCACCCACCACAAGCACCAGGCAAGGTGCATCCAGCGCCTTGGCCTCGTCCATGGCATGCCGGTTGTCATCCAACGCTGCCTGTCGCGATTGAGCCGTCGAACCGGTGAAAAAACCACCCCTGCAGTAACCCGATAAGGCAATGCCGGTGTCCCGTAATTGGGCGCGGATTTGGGGTAGGCCTACTGCAGCGACTTGATCCCGCCATGGGCTGATCGCGCGTATGCCGCGTGCGGCGCATTGCTCAATGATCCGTGGCAGGGGCGTCTCTACACCCTTTTGTTTGCGGACTGTCGCCGTGTTGATGGAGAGCCATGAATGGTCGTTCGAGAAGTCGCGCATGTCGTTACTCGATGCCGTGCAGTGCAAGCAACGTGCGCATGCGGCGCACCGCCAGTTCCGGTTGTTCCAACAGCCCCGCTTGATCGGCGAGCCGGAATAGCTCGGCCAGGTGCAGTACCGATCGCGCGCCCTGTTGAGCGCCGACCATCGTGAAGTGATCCTGATACCCGTTGAGCCAGGCCATGAACACGATCCCGGTTTTGTAAAAGCGAGTGGGCGCCTGGAAGATGTGCCGCGATAGTGGGACTGTCGGCGCCATCAGTGCGTGAAAGCGTTCGGTATTGCCTTGCGCCAGCTCACCGAGCGCGGCGCTAGCCACCGGGGCGATGGCGTCGAATATGCCCAGCAGCGCGTCGCTGTGGCCGTGGCGTGGATGATCGCCATCGCCGTCGCCTGCAATGAGCTGGGCATAATTGAAGTCGTCGCCCGTGTACATACGCACGCCTTTACCGTCGTTGCCGCCGTGAGTGGGCAGTCGTCTGCGCATGGCGATCTCTCGCTGCGCGTCAAGTAGTGAAATCTTGATGCCGTCAACCTTGCTGGCATGTGCGGAGATTATCTCCAGCGCGGTCTGGGTGGCCTGATCCAGATTTTCCGTGCCCCAGTAACCTGCCAACGCGGGGTCGAACATGTCGCCCAGCCAGTGCAGGATGACCGGTTCGCGGGCTTGTTCGAGCAGGCGTCCATAAACGCGAATGTAGTCATCGGGCGAGCGGGCCACCCGGGCCAATGCACGGCTTGCCATGAGAATGATTCGGCCACCCAGTTTTTCGATCGCGGCCATCTGTTCTTCATAGGCACGAATGACGTCGTCCACACTGGTCGCGTCCTCGGGAGGCAGGTGGTCAGTGCCGCAACCGCTGGCCACCAGCGCGCCCGGCACGTCGCGCGCCGCGTCTAGCGATCGGCGAATCAGTTCCAGCGAGGTCGGCCAGTCTAACCCCATGCCGCGCTGCGCGGTGTCCATGGCTTCGGCTACACCCAATCCCAGCGACCAGAGATGCTGACGATAGGCGATGGTTGCGTCCCAGTCGACAACGGTATGCACCCAGGGATCACGTGCCGCGAGCGGGTCGGCTACGACATGGGCGGCCGAGTAGGCGATGCGGTCGAAAGAGACCTTGGACGGGCGTGCAGGCACGATTCCGCGCAAGGTATAGGGCGCAAGCGGCGCGTCCTTCGAGACGGGAAGGGATAGTGTCAATGCCATGTGAACTCCTGAAGAGGCGGCCTGTGGCGGTTAGATCGAAAGCGGTTCGAGATCGATCCAGCGCCGGTCGCGCCAGCTTTGCAATGCGGCTTCTACCAATTGCACTCCCTTGGCTCCTTCGGGCAATGTCCAGGTGTAAGGCGTGTCTTCGACGACGTGGCGGATGAAGTGTTCCCACTGAACCTTGAACCCGTTGTCGTAGACTGACGAGTCCGGAATCTCCTGCCACTGATCAAAGAAGTTCATTGTTTGTTTGACATCCGGATTCCAGACCGGGCGCGGCGTGGCGACATGCGATTGGGCGCGGCAATCAGACAGGCCCGCGACAGCGGATCCGTGTGTGCCGTCGACGTGGAAAGTCACCAGGTCATCGCGGCGCACTCGCGTAGCCCAGCTCATGTTCAACTGCGCGATTACCGGCTCGCCGCCATGGCCGCGCAATTGTGCTGTCGCATACGCGGCGTCGTCCGCTGTGCAGGCGTAGGGCTTGCCTGCCTCGTCCCAGCGTTGCGGAATATGCGTGGTGCCCAGGCATGAGATAGACTGAACTTCGCCGAACAGGTTATCCAGGACGTATCGCCAGTGGCACATCATGTCCAGGATCATGCCGCCGCCGTCTTCGGCGCGATAGTTCCAGCTCGGCCGTTGAATGGGCTGCAGGTCGCCCTCGAATACCCAGTAGCCGAACTCCAGGCGTACCGACAGCATGCGGCCGAAGAATCCGGCACGACGCAGCATATCGAGCTTGCGCAGGCCCGGCAGGAACAACTTGTCCTGCACCGCGCCGTGCTTGATGCCGTAATCCTGGCCAGCCTGCTGCGCCAGTCGCGCGATCTCTACAGCCTCGTTCAGGTTCGTGGCGATGGGCTTTTCGCAGTAGACGTGCTTGCCTGCCTGGATGGCGCGGGCGAGCAGCGCAGGACGCATCTGCGTCGTGCCCGCATCAAAGAAAACGGCGTCTTGCGAGTTGGCTAGCGCTGCATCCAGGTCGGTGCCCCATCGTTCTATGCCGTGCGCGCGAGCCAGGGCTTCGATTTTCTCGGCGTTTCGGCCGATCAGGATAGGGTCGGGCATGACCTTATCGCCATTGGATAGTGTCACGCCGCCTTGGGCGCGGATAGCGACGATGGAGCGGATCAGATGCTGGTTCATCCCCATGCGTCCGGTGACGCCGTGCATGATGATTCCAAGCCGTTGCGTGGGCATGATGGTTTTCCTTCGAGTCGTAGAGATGGGCGTGTGGCCCGTTTACTGCGCCGAGATGCCGGCCGCCTGGACGATGTCGGCGTTGGTGCCGATTTCCTTTTCGATGTACTGATCGAACTGCTCGGGCGACAGCGTCCACGCCTGGGCGCCGAGCTCCAGAAAACGAGCCTTGACGGCATCCGATTCGAGCGCCTTGGTCGCTGCGGTGTGCAATTGATTGATGATGGGACGCGGTGTTTTGGCGGGCGCCAGCATGCCGATCCAGAAATTGAATTGGGCCCCAGGTACGCCAGCCTCGACAACAGTGGGCACATCGGGCAGCACCGCTGCGCGTTCGGCGGAGCCGACAGCCAGCGGCTGCAGGCGTCCCTCCTTGATCTGGCCGATGACCGGAGCGATGGGCGAGAAGTAGTAATCGACGCGTCCAGCCAGCACTTCGCTCACAGCTTCGGATGATCCCTTGAACGGGATGTTCACGGCATCGATGTTGGCGGCGTCTTTGAATTTTTCGGCATTCAGATGCGTGGCGCTGCCTTGACCGGCGGAGGCGAAATTCAGCTTGCCGGGATTCGCGCGAGCGGCTGCTAGCAGGTTCGCTACGGTCTTGTAGCCTTTCTCAGGAGACACGACGAGCACGTTGGGTAGCGAGGCGAGCGGCGTGATGCCCGCAAAATCAGTCTTCGTATCGAAGGGCAGCTTTGCAAAGGTCGAAGGGCTGACCGTGTGCGAAGAAGAGTGAAGCAATAGTGTGTAGCCATCTGGCGCAGCGGTCGCTACGGCCTGCTGACCAATCGTCCCGCTTGCTCCGCCACGGTTCTCGATCACAAAAGGTTGGCCCAGGTTTTCACTCATTTTGTCGCTGATGACGCGGGCGATGATGTCGACGGTGCTGCCAGCGGCGAACGGCACGATGACGCGGATCGGTCGGGATGGGTAGTCGGCGGCCATGGCAGGCAGGGCCACGCAACCCAGCAGCGAAGCAAAGATGAAGCGCAGCGAATGACGGCGCAAAGGCATGACCTGTCTCCTCTTTTTCTGCTTTAGGTGTCGCAGCAGCGTCAGGTGCCGATGCAACTTAAATCACCAGTTGGTGAATTAAGAAAATAATAGAGGCCCCAGTCCGTTCTTGTCAACGGGGCGATTGCTAGTTCCTGAGTACGTAGCCGAGGACGACGTCGCAGATGTGAGAGAGCCTTTCCTGGTGCGCCTTGGGCGTCATCAGATCGCGTCCGAATACGGCTGACAGCGTGTAGTGATTCGACAAATAAAAGTAGGCCATGCCGGCGATCGAGACGTAGAGCTGCATCGCGTCGATACCGCCTCGAAATAGTTTCTCGCGCCGGCCGCGTTCCAGGATCTCCCCCAGCGTCTCTATGAGGGGGGAGTTCATCTCGCTGATTCTTGCGGAGCGTGCGAGGTGTTGGCCCTCGTGCAGGTTCTCGCTGTTGAGCAGCGTGAGAAACTCGGGATGCTCGATGTAGTAGTTCCAGGTGAATTCGGTGAGGCGCCGGATGGCCTGGGCTGGCGGCATGTCATGCAGACGCAGCGCCTGTTCCGCTTGGCGGATGCGCGCATACGTGTTTTCCAGGACCGCGAGGAACAGGGCGTCCTTGCTCTGGAAGTAATAGTAAATCAGGCGCTTGTTGACACCGGCCCGTTCCGCAATGCGATCCATGCGCGCCCCAGCCAGGCCGTAGCTGGAGAACTCGGCAACCGCAGCATCCAGAATGACCTGTTGCGAGCGGTCGGCATCGCGAGAGCGGATTTCGGCAGAGGCTGGATCTGGCATTGTTAACTAAATGGGGAATTATGGAAAATAGAAAAGGCTTTCCATAGTATCCGAGATCTAGAGATCATTCGTCGCTGGAAGGCCGATCAGGGCTTTGCGCAGGTCACGTCATATTTGCTGGTTACGCCTTCCTCGACGACGCAGGGTGGATGTCCTTACGGCAGCCCGCCAGTCGGCTAAGCTACATGCGCAGCAATCAATAGCATCATAGGACGCTCTAGTTCCTCAGCGAGCCCAGGGTTCTGCTCGATCTGATCTACAGTCGGCGCGAATTCTTCAACCTGATCGATCTGAAATCCATTCCGGATGAGCGTATTCAGCGTCGTTCCAAGTGTCCGGTGATATTTCAGGACGCCATCAGCGAACCAATTGGTGCGACGTTCTCCTTCAATCGCATAACCATTCACCGGCCATGTCTTGCGACCTTGACCATCCTCGATCCAGCCCGGCTGCGACGCAGCCATGAAGATCGGGTGTTCAATGGTGAATACCAACGCACCGCCTGGCACCAGGGCCTGATGCATTGTACCGACGAGACGATCAAAGTCCTCGACATAATGAAAGGTGAGGGCGCTGTAGATCAGGTCGAAACCGCGAGCCTGCAGTTCGAGTGTATTGAGGTCGGCAATACGATATTCGATCGCGCCATCGCGTGTATCCACGCGGGCGCGATTGATCATATTCTGCGATAGGTCGTATCCGATTACCGAAGCAGCCCCGTTCTCGCGCATCCATCGAGACGCCCATCCAAACCCGCAACCGAGATCAACGACGCGCTTGCCCTGCAACGGTGGCAGCATCGCTTTGATAGCGCTCCATTCGGGTGCACCCTCCAGCCCGTGGACCTGTCTGGGGAGCTGGCTGTATTTATCGAAGAACTGCGGGTCGTCGTATATGTTCTGTGCCATGTTTGCTTCCTTTGAAAGATTGGACGAGGCGTTAACGACACCGATCGGTGAGTAGCATGTCTCGGTCAATAGGCATTCATTTTATGGACACGCTCATCCCGCTCCATCGACAAACAGAGCAACCACCATATCGAATTCCTTTCGTAGATCAAGCCTGGGCTCTGTGAGCCAGCGCATCAGGGCGCCGAGATACAAGTAGTGGAAGTAAGTCCCTAGCTGCTCTGCCGAGCGCTCTGCACGCAGCTCTCCTCGTTCCTGCGCTGTGGCGATCAACATCTGCCAGACCGGCAATAGGCCTGTGTCTTTCTGCGCCGCCGCGCTCGGATCGAAAGTCGCGAACTTGTGCCGGATGTAGGGCAGCAAGTAATCCGTGTGCTGCTCGCACCACTGCGCAGATCCGTGCAGCAAGTCCAAGACGCTACTGCGGAAGCCGGCTTGGCCGTCAATGTGGAAGTTCTGCTGTGCCAGATCAGTTGCCAATTCATCCTCCAGCACACGTTCCAGTAGCGTCTCCTTTACAGCAAAATACTTGTACAAAGTACGTTTGGATACGGCTGCCTGGCCGGCGATCTGTTCCATGGTTACATGCGCGTAACCATGCGATCGGAACAGTCGCTCAGCAACACGCTGGATATGCGCGGGGATCTCTGCGCGGCGGTCGGGGCGTATGAGCTTGCGTGGCATGCTTGATGGTGTTGTGGCGAGTGAAAAATGATATGCTAAAAGTATACGTCGTTTACTTTAGCGTTGAAAGTCCATGAAAATAGTCGTCCTGACATATGGCACCGACGGGGATACGCGCCCATTGATTGCGTTGAGCCACGCACTGATCCAAGCCGGGCATGAGGTTTCCTTGCTGGGAGAGGCGCGATCATTGGGATTGGCGCAGCGGCTTGCAGTGCCGGCCGTGCCTCTGGCCGGGGATATTCGAACGCTGTTTACGCGGTGGAGTCAGTCGGGCGCACGAGGCACAGCCAAGGCGTTGGTAGGGCTGACGAATGCGAACGCCGCAGCGTGGATGGCACAGACGTTCGAGGCCGCGCAGGGCTGCGATGCAATCGTGGTGTCAGGACTGGCTGGCTTTGTTGGGCTCTCCGTCGCGGAACGTCTGGCAGTGCCTGCCCTTGGCGCCGGGATGATCCCGCTGACGCCGTCGAGTGAATTTCCATCCCCTTTCTTGCCGTCCGCGTGGGTTCCCAATCGATTGAACCGGGCAAGCCTCGTCCTGACCAATCAGTTGCTGTGGTTGGGCCTCAGGAAAGCACTCAACCGTGCCAGAGCCGATGTGCTTGGGTTGCCGCCCAGGGCAAAGCTTTGGACGGAACATCCGATGCTGTACGGCATTTCACCCACGCTATTGCCACAGCCTGAAGACTGGCCGGACAACGCCGCCATGTGCGGCCAATGGGTGCCGTCACTTAGCACCGACTTTGTCCCGCCGGCCGAGCTGACGCAGTTTCTCGCTGCCGGTCCCGCGCCGATCTATGTAGGCTTTGGCAGCATGACTGGCATCGACCTGCCACGCATGCTTGAAGCTGTCATCAAAGCATTGAACGGTCGCCGTGCGGTGGTTTGGCCGGGGTGGAGCGACATCGGATCGATGCCTCTTCCGAACAATGTTCTGCGCATTGATGCCATGCCGCATGACTGGCTGTTCCCCAAAATGGCAGCTGTGATTCACCATGGCGGTTCGGGGACATCGCATTCGGCTGCGAGGGCAGGAAAGCCATCCATTGTGATCCCGTTTGCGGGGGATCAGTCTTTTTGGTCGGATCGGCTGTATAGGCTGGCGGTGGCGGCGCCTGCGGTGTCTCCTGGTCGGTTGGATACTTTAGTTCTGCGCGATGCTATTTCGTTTGTAGAACAGCCTGCTGTCATCGAACGTGCGGAAGCTGTAGGGCGGGCTATGGCTGGCGAGGATGGACTGGCTGTGGGAGTGAGAATGATTGAGAGACTTCTTGTTTCCGGTGCGGGGTTGAATCCATGCCCCATCAAGGACTAAGCTGACCCTTTGCTATCGAGAGCGGCGCCCGTGGATTCCTGAGGCAGCAATACCGAAACCGCCCGCCGCAAGGAGAGCACTATGCGGCATGCGGTAGATCTGTCCGGGCGCGTGGCTATTGTCACCGGCGCCAACTCAGGGATCGGGCGTGGCATCGCCCTGGAATTGGCGGCAGCGGGAGCACGCGTAGTCGTCAACCACCGTCCCAACGAAGACTCCGAGCGACGGGGTGTCGAGGTCGTGCAGGAAATTGCCCGCGCGGGGGGCCAGGCCGTCCCCGCTGCGGCCGACATCAGCCGCGAAGAAGACGTCGAGCATCTGTTCCAGGTCGCTGTGGATCATTACCAAGGCATCGACATCCTGGTCAACAACGCCGGCATCGAACAGCCGGCAGCCATTCAGGACATGACGCTGGCGCAATGGCAGAAAGTCATCGACATCAACCTGACCGGCCAATTCTTGTGTGCCCGCGCCGCGGCCAGGGCCTTTCTGAATCGCGAATCCTCGCCGTCGAGCAACGCAGCTGTCGGCAAGATCATTTTCATCAGCTCGGTCCACGAGGTCATTCCCTGGGCATTCCAGGCCAACTATGCAGCGTCCAAAGGAGGCGTGTCACTGTTGATGCAATCGTTGGCGCAAGAGCTCGCTCCGATGAAGATTCGCGTCAATTCTGTAGCGCCCGGAGCGATACGCACGCCCATCAACGCGCCCGCCTGGAACACACCGGAAAGCCTGGCATCGCTGCTCAAACTGATTCCGTACGGGCGTATAGGCGAACCGGAGGACGTGGCGCGTGCCGTCGCCTGGTTGGCCAGCGACGATTCCGACTACGTCACCGGTTCCACGCTGTTCGTCGATGGCGGTATGACGTTGTATCCTGCGTTTCGCGGTGCGGGGTGATCCTATGTCAAAGCCCATTGAGGACTATGGCCTGATCGGCAACATGCTGTCCGCCGCGTTGGTGGCGCGCGATGGCTCCATCGATTGGCTCTGCTTGCCGCATTTCGATTCGCCGGCGTGCTTTGCCGCCTTGCTGGGTGATGAGAACCATGGCCGCTGGCTGGTGGCGCCCAGCCAATCGGGATGTACCGCCACGCGTCGCTATCTGCCTGATACCGCCGTGCTGGAAACCCGCCATGAGACGCCCTCCGGTGTCGTGCACGTGTACGACTTCATGCCGTTGAGCGATGAAGAAGAACGGGTGGATGTGGTGCGCATTGTGCAAGGCGAGTCGGGCCAGGTCGACATGAACATGGAATTGACGCTGCGCTTTAACTATGGGCAGGCGGTTCCGTGGGTGCGACGGCGCGATTACGGCTTGAGCGCCATCGCCGGGCCCGATGCTGTCGAGCTGCACACGCCCGTGCCACTGGAAGGCCGCGACATGAAAAGCGTGGCTTGCTTCACGGTTCGGGAAGGCGAGACCGTGCCTTTTACCCTGTCGTACCATCGTTCGCACAAGACCCCGCATTTTGTGCCTGATCGCATGGAAAGTATGGACCGCACCATTGCGTGGTGGCACGAATGGGCCAAGCGATGCCATTGGGACAACGGTCCAGGCGCGCGGCGTGACGCGGTGGTGCGATCGCTGATCACGCTGAAGCTGCTGACTTTTCAGCCGACCGGCGGCATCGTGGCGGCACCCACGACTTCGTTGCCCGAACAGCTGGGCGGCAGCCGCAACTGGGATTACCGACACTGCTGGCTGCGCGATTCGGCGCTGACGCTGTATGCCTTGCTGAACGCCGGTTATCGGGAGGAGGCCGAGGCCTGGCGGCAATGGTTGCTGCGTGCGGCCGCCGGCCATCCCAACCAACTGCAGATCATGTATGGCATCGCGGGAGAGCGCTGGTTGCCCGAGCACGATATCCCCTGGCTGCCGGGCTATGAGGGCAGTGCGCCCGTGCGCCTGGGCAATGGCGCGGCAGGTCAGATGCAGTTGGATGTGTATGGTGAACTGATCGAGACCCTGCATGCCGCGCGAGTGGCCGACCTGGCGCCTCTGGCCGAGGCCTGGCGTATGCAGAAGGTCTTGCTCAAGCCGCTCGAAGATCTATGGCGACAGCCGGATCATGGCATCTGGGAAGTACGCGGGCCACCGCGGGCATTCACGCATTCGCGGCTGATGTGCTGGGTGGCATTGGATCGCACCGTGAAGTCTTGTGAACGCTTCGGCCTGGAAGGCCCGGTGGACCGCTGGCGTGCATTGGCCGCAGAGATCCGCGAGGACATATGCACGCATGGCTACGACGCGGGACGCAATACCTTCGTGCAGTATTACGGCGGCACGGCGCTGGACGCCAGCTTGCTGTTGATTCCGCAGGTTGGCTTTCTACCGGCAGACGACCCACGCGTGGCGGGCACCGTGCAGGCGATCGAGCGCGAGTTGCTGCGCGACGGACTGCTGCTGCGCTATTCGACCGAGCATAGCGACGATGGCCTGCCAGGCGACGAAGGCGTGTTCCTGGTATGCAGCTTCTGGCTGGCCGACGCCTACATCATGCAGGGGCGGCTGGATGACGCGCATCGCTTGTTTGATCGTCTGTTGTCGTTGCGCAATGATCTGGGACTTTTGGCCGAAGAGTATGACGTGGTGCGCAAGCGCCTGGTTGGCAATTTCCCGCAGGGTTTTTCGCATATCGGTTTGGTCAATACAGCCTATAACCTGAGTGCTGCGGGCGGCCCGGCGCGCCAGCGTTCATCGCGCGACGCGCCGCAGGAATGAGGGTGCATACGTTTTGGTGCTGACTATCCTGTCGCTAGATTGCCGGTTGATTTGAAAACGTTGGCAGCAGATCTTTACGGCGCGTTCTCGGCCGAAAGCGTGGCGCGCCACACGCTGGCCAACCATGGTTGTTGGTCCCTGGGCAAACCGGCGGGACGGTAGTAGTGCGTGATTTCAGTGAAGCCGGCGTTTTCCATATAGCGGCGCCACCTGTCGATATCGTGATATGCGCCGTAGCGGCCGCGATTCCAGCCTTCCTCATTGGCGCCGCGGGGATTAGAAGCAAACAGGACGCCGCCCGTTTTCAGCGCGGCACGTAGATCGGCGAGCACGCGCGGTAGCTCCTGGCTGGGCACATGAAACAGCGATGCATTGGCGTAGATGCCGTCGAAGGAGGCAGTCGGCAGATTGAGCGCTAGAAAGTCTTGATGCCATACTTCGCAGCCTGAAGCCTCGCGCGCCATCTCTGCGAACCGGCTTGCGCCTTCCAGCCCGATGGCATGATGGCCGCGCGCCGCGAAGACGCGGAGGTCCCGTCCCGGGCCACAACCGAAATCCAGGATGCGATACGGTGGCGGTCCCTGGATATTGTCCAGCAGTGCGGCGATGTTTTGGCTGACGTCATGATCGAGCGTACCGGCGCGGAATTCTTCGGCGCGATCTTCGTAATGGCGCAGCGTCTGTTGTGAGATTAGGTTCAGGTCTTCGGCGCTCAGGGGCATGCGGGGGCCTCGCGGTAGAAAGGGAGCCTGAGGCAATTGTTGCACGACTGGCTAGGCGGGACCGGATGCCAAGCTGCTATACCCGCCTGATGTAACGTGAAAAAAAGCATCGTTTTCTTTACAAACACACCGATATTCACGCGGCCACAGTAGTTATTTTCCGTTTTGGGGTTAGTCCTTATATAAAAAATCCGCCAAAAATTTCAGAATTGTGAAAATCAGATCCGTTTTCCAGGTGGTGCAGGTCTCTTTACGGAGCAACCCGTGGTACCGATCGCAGCCCCGCTACAGCCAGAGCAGGACAGCCATGCTGACTCGTCAGCGTGGCTGGGCAACGAAGTCAAGAATCTGCGCAAAGCAAGAGCTTATTCGCTGCAAATGCTGGCGCAGCGGTGCGGAAAGTCGATTGGCTATCTCAGCCAACTGGAACGTGGCTTGGCAAAGCCCACCATCGGCGCAATGCAAGAAATTGCTCGGGCGCTCGGCGTACAGATCAGTTGGTTTTTCCCCGAAGGCAAGCCAGAAGACCCCTCCGATGACGGCATCGTCGTGCGAGCTGAATGCCGCAGGCGGCTGTCCTTTGCATCCGGCATAGCGGACTATCTTCTTTCTCCCAATCTTTCCGGCCAGCTCGAGTTGCTGGTTTGCGTTCTAGACCCAGGTTCGGACAGCGGTGAGGCGTACAGTCATCGCGGCGAGGAAGCCGGCGTCGTCATTCGCGGCACTCTGGAACTGTGGGTGCAAGGTAAGCATTTCGTATTGAACCCAGGCGATAGCTTTTCGTTCCTGAGTAGTGAACCGCATCGTTACTGCAACCCCGGCCTGATACCCACTGAGGTGGTCTGGGCTATTACCCCGCCAACGTATTGACCTGAGCGTCGATGCCCGTCACACGGGCATCACACATTCAGAGCAGACGTGGCGGCTAGTCGCATATTTGATCGATCACACATTCATGGGAAATCTATGCTGAGGCAAACATTGCTACGCCTTTTACTCGCCATCCCAGTGATGTTCGGTGTCTTGCTGATTGGCTTCTTGTTGATGCAGGCCGGTCCAGGAGATGCGGCGATCGTGCGCGCGGGACCTAATGCGACACAAGACGTGATCGAAGCCATTCGCATTGAAATGGGCTTGGACAAGCCGCTGTATGTGCAATTTGCGATTTATGTCTGGCAGCTCCTGCAGGGTAATTTCGGTGTATCACTCATCAATAACGTGCCTGTCATCAACGAGCTGACCAATACGATCGGGCCTACGCTGGAGCTGATGTTTGCCTCGCTGATATGGGCCATTCCCCTGGGTATTTTGCTGGGCACATTAGGCGCGCGTTATCAACGCACATTGTTCGATCGTTTCGTGATGGCATTCTCTACCGCGGGCGTATCCGTGCCGGTTTTCTTTGTCGGCCTCTTGTTGGTGTGGGGCGTGGGTTTCAAATTGCAGTGGCTGCCGTTTACCGGGCGCGCCGGGCCACTGTGGACGCTTGAGGGGGTGAGGGCAATCATTCTTCCGGCGTTGACATTGGGTGGGGTATTCGTCGGACCGGTCGCGCGCATGACGCGAACGGCGGTGATTGATGTGCTTGGCGCAGATCATGTCCGCACCGCGCGGGCCAAGGGTTTGGCAGGCCATGTCGTGATGATGCGCCACGCTCTGCGCAATGCTCTGATTCCAGTGGTGACCTTGCTTGGCTTGCAGATCGGATTTTTGCTGGGCGGAGCGGTTGTCACCGAGACAATCTTCAGTTGGCCGGGCGTGGGCAGGTTAGCCGTAGGCGCGATTCTCTCCAGCGATTTTCCAATGGCTCAGGGCACGATCATTATTCTGGCCCTAGGTTTTATTTTCATCAATCTGACGGTCGATATTTTGTACACCGCACTCGACCCGCGCCTGCGTACTTGAGGAGACGAGATGAACCCTTTCCTCAAACTCGTAAAGCGCGATGCCGTTGCGGTCAGTTCCGTCGCACCTGGTGGTAATGCACAGCCCGTCACCAATGCTGTCGATCCGGTCATTGCAGCCGCGCCCTCGACATTCAGGTTGCTGGTGCGAGATCCCGCTGGCGCGATTTCTTTAACAGTGGTTGTCTTGATTTTTGTCGTGGCCGTGTTCGCGCCCTTGATCGCGCCTCAAGGGCCATGGAGCGGTGACATGGCCAATGCGCTCAAGCCGCCTGGTGAAGTGGGTTGGCTAGGCACGGATTCGCAAGGTCGCGACATGGTTTCCCGCCTGGTCTATGGCTTGCAGACGACCATGCTCATGGCCGTGACAGCCGTGATCGTGGGCTGTACCACCGGTGCGGTGATTGGATTAACAGCGGCTTACTATCCGCCGGTCTCCGGGCTGTTGATGCGCTTGATGGATATTCTGTTGTCGTTTCCAACGATTCTGTTCGGCCTTGCAATCGCCGCGATTCTGGAGCCTGGGTTGTGGGCAGTTGTGGTGGCCTTGTCCATCTCTTCCGTGCCTTTGATGGCACGCGTTGTACGTGGCGCGGCATTGACCGTCTTGCAGCAGGAATATATAGAAAGTGCGAGAGCCCTGGGTGTGAGCGATCTCCACCTTTGGCGGCATCACCTGTTGCCCAACTGTATGTCCTCGATCATGGTGTTTGTCACGCTGCGCTTCGGCCAGGTCATTTTGCTTGGCGCTGCGCTTTCTTTTATTGGCTTAGGCGCTCAGCCGCCGAGTGCGGAGCTGGGCTCGATGGCTTCCGAAGGGCGGACTTTTTTGTTTTTTGCGCCGCATGTCTCTGTGTTGCCCAGTCTGCTCATTTTTATCGTTGTGCTCGCCTTTAACACGCTGGGTGACGCGCTGCGCGATGTACTCGATCCAAAGCTGCGCAGCTAGTTTTCTTCTATCCAGGAACTATAGACCAAGGGGTTTGGCAATGCATTGTTCGAGTCGTTTATCTATTGTATTGAGCACCATGATGGTGGCCGGCGCTGCGCTTCCCGCGATGGCGCAGCAGCCCTCGGTCTTGACTGTGTTACGGGTAGCGGACGCAGACACCTACGACCCGATTCGCACCACTTCCACCCGAATGGGCGAGGTGATGTTCATGCTGGGCGATACCTTGGTCAGTATGGATTACGACCTGAAAACCGTGAAACCCGGATTGGCCGAAAAATGGGAAATCTCCGACGACGGCTTGAGGTATCGGTTTACCTTGCGTCAGGACGTCAAATATTGCGATGGTCGGCCAATGAAGGCCGAAGACGTTGCCTACAGTTTGAAACGTCTTGCCGACCCCGCCAATAAGTCACCGATCAGAAACAAGGTCGGGCCGATCAAGGATGTCGTGGTCGTCGATGACCATACCATTGACTACATCCTGTCCGCGCCTTTCAGCGATACCTTGTATCAGCTTGCACTACCGTTCACGTCGATCGTTGACAAAAACGCGGTGGAGAAATTGGGGCCCAATTTCGGTACGCAAGGCTTTAACGGCACGGGTCCCTATTGTTGGCAGAGTTGGACACCGCGCCAGCAACTGGTGTTGACCAAGAATCCCTATTACAACTGGGGGCCTTCCATCTATAAAAACCCATCGCCTCAGGTCGACCAGATCATTTGGAAGGTGGTGCCGGAATCCAACACGCTGATGGCTGCGATTCAGTCACGCCAGGGTGACACCAGTCAGAACGTACCGACTTTCGCTTTAGAGAGTATGAAGCGCGTACCGGGGATGCAGTTGTCCCATCAGACCGCCGCCATTGATGATTATTTTCTGGGGTTTCGTGTCAACAAACCGGTGATGCAGGATCTGGCTGTTCGCCGGGCAATTAACGCCGCTATCGATCGGGACACGATTGTGAAGGCGATCTATTTCGGGTATGCCGATCCGAGGCGAACGATGGCTAATCCGAACGCCGTAGATTACGACCCCGGTTCAGAAGGCCTGTTGCCTTCCTACGATCCTGCGGCCGCCATGGCCATGCTGGACGAAGCTGGCTGGAAACCGGGTGCCGACGGTATCCGAGAAAAGAACGGCGTGCGCGCATCTTTTCTGGTATATGGAAGCCGCAATGATGTGACGTCACGTCTGGCCGAAACGATCCAGGCCAACCTGCGTAAGGTCGGAATCGATATGCGGATTCAGCTCTGGGACAACACGGCGGTATGGGGCAAGCTGGCGACGCAGGAGTTTGATGCGTTCATTATGAACCTGCCGTACATCACAGTCAGCGAGTGGGCCAATTTCTATTTCCGCAGCGCGCAGATGCCTACCCCCAACAGAATGAATTGGAACGATAAAGAGACGGACGAACTCGCGGCGCAGGCGTCAGCCGCGACCACGGACGAGTCCCGAGTGGCTGCTACGAAGGCGCTGCAAAAGCGTTTGTCGGAACAGGCGGTGTGGGCGCCATTGGTCAATGTGCAGTTGTGGAACGTATCGAATGATCGGGTAGAGGGGATCAAGCCCCACGGTCTGTACGGCGCAGCGCTCTACAAGGGTTTGGACATTCGAGTCAAAAACTGAAAAGGAAATAGGCAACCTATCATGACTATTACCGTTATAAAAAATGCAGAGTTCGTCGTCGGTTGGGATGCGGCTGCAGCTCAGCACGTCTATCTGAACGACGCTGATGTGGCGTTCGATGGCAACGTTATTGTGCATGTGGGACCGGGCTACGTTGCCAAAATCGGCGAGCAGGTGGAAGAGGTCGATGGCCGGGGAAAGATGGTGATGCCAGGGCTCATCAACATTCACTCCCATCCTGCTAGCGAGCCGCTGAACAAGGGGTACACAGACGAAGTGGGATCGCCCGGGCTATACAACTCCGGACTCTACGAAGTGATGCCGTTGATGCGCGGTGATGCAGAAGCTGCTCCGCATTGCCTGAATCAAGCGCTCGGGGAGCTATTGCTTAGCGGAGTCACCACGCTGGTCGATATGTCCGGCACGCACGAAACATGGATCGATGTCATGGCGGCCAGTGGAATTCGGGGCTGTATCGCGCCGCTGTTCAAATCGGCAAAGTGGTACACCCGAAATGGACATCTGGTGGAGTACGACTGGGACGAAAAGGCAGGGGAGCGTAGCATGGAGGCTGCCTTGCAATTGGTCGATAAAGCCTGCGCGCATTCGAGCGGACGGCTGTTCGGGATGGTCACGCCCGCACAGGTCGACACCTGCACGCCTGAGCTGATCAAGGCGAGCCGGCAGGAAGCCGAGCGCCGCAATCTATCGTGGCAAATTCATGCGGCGCAATCCGTGCCCGAATTTCATGAGATGACACGTCGGCATGGTGTTACGCCCGTGCAGTGGCTGCATTCTCTAGGGGTACTGAAGCCGCGCAGCATCGTCGGTCACGGAATTTTCCTGGACGATCATCCTCGGGCGGCCTGGCACACTAAAACGGACCTCTCTATCCTGGCCGACACCGGCTCGACCGTTGCGCATTGCCCGACCATTTTCATGCGCAGAGGCATGGCTTTACGTGACTTCGGCCGTTATCGCAGGGCCGGGGTCAATATGGGCATTGGTACCGATTCTTATCCCCACAATATGACTGACGAGATGCGCCATGTTGCGTATCTGGCGCGATTGATGGCGGATGATCCACGCACCACGACCACGACGGAAATTTTCAACGCGGCCACGACAGGCGGGGCGACGGCGTTGGGACGTGACGATATCGGGCGTCTGGCGGTGGGCGCGAAAGCGGATGTTGTGCTGGTCGACCTCAAGCATCCCATGATGAGCCCGTATCGTGATCCCGTGCGCAGTCTGATCTATGCCGCCGGAGAGCGTGCCATTGATACGGTGTACGTCGACGGCACAAAGGTGGTCGAGAAGGGAGAGGTGCTCACGATCGATCGTGCGGCAGCGGCGGCCGGGGTCCAGGAAGCACAACAGCGCGCGATCGAGAAATTCCCTGGGCTGGACTTGGTGGCCAACCGCTCTATCGCCGACGTTGCGCCGCTGACATTCCCCCTCAACTAGGAGGCCGATATGGCTACACCCGTTCTGGAATTACGGAATCTGGTTACGGCTTTCGATACCCGTTTGGGACAGGTGCGTGCGGTTGATGGGGTCAGCTTGACGCTGGAGGCAGGACGCACCTTGGGTATCGTGGGCGAAAGCGGCTCGGGTAAAAGCATGCTCTCGCTGTCCATCATGGGCTTGGTTCCGCCGCCAGGACGGGTACGCGAAGGGCAGGTGTTATTGGAAGGCGTGGATCTGCGCACACAGTCTGAACGGCAGATGCGCAGCATACGTGGCAATCGTATTGCGATGGTTTTTCAAGAGCCCATGACGAGCTTGAATCCGGTGCATACGGTGGGCTTTCAGATTATGGAAGCCGTACGGGCGCACCACCATTTGCCGGCGAGCGAGCTCAAGACGATGGCTATAGAGTCGCTTCGCAAGGTGCGCATCTCCGCACCAGAGCGACGTTTTAGCGAGTATCCGCATCAGCTGTCCGGCGGCATGCGCCAGCGCGTGATGATTGCAATGGCGCTGGCTTGCAAGCCTACTGTGCTGATTGCCGATGAGCCCACAACGGCGCTGGATGTGACCATTCAAGCGCAGATCCTTAGTCTGTTGCGCGACCTGCAGCAGGACACCGGCATGGCCATTATTCTGATCACGCATGATCTTGGGGTGGTGGCACAGTGTGCAGACGACGTGGCGGTCATGTATGCGGGCAAGGTCGTCGAGTCGGGATCTGCGGCTGCGATTTTCGAGGATTCTCAGCACCCGTATACCCTGGGGCTCATGGCGTCGCTGCCGCGGATGGATGTGGATGTGGAGAGGCTGCTGACCATCTCCGGCACGGTGCCGCCGCCGTTCAATTATCCCGCCGGGTGCCGATATAACCCGCGCTGCCTATTCGCTACCGATCAGTGTCGCCACGACCCTCCGGTGCTCGAGTCGTTGGGTGATTCGCACCGTGCATCCTGTTGGAATATGCCCTTGGAGCAACACGTATGACGACGCCTTTGCTGGAACTCAGAAGTGTGTCCAAGCGCTATCCCGTATATGACGGCATGGTGCTGCGCAGGCAGGTTGGTGCCGTTCAAGCAGTGGACAATGTCAGCATGACGTTGATGCGTGGCGAAACGCTGGCGATTGTCGGGGAAACAGGTTGCGGTAAGTCGACCACGGCGAGGCTGGCCATGCGGCTAATTGAAGCCACCGCAGGGCAGGTGTTCTTCGAGGGGCAGGACATTACCCGTTGTACACGCGCCGAGATGAATCCCTTGCGCAAAAGCATGCAGATTGTTTTTCAAGATCCCTACGCGAGTTTAAATCCCAGAATGACGGTGGGTGAGATTTTGTCTGAGCCGCTCAATGTGCACCGGGTGGGCGATGCCGTATCGCGCAAGCGTCGAGTAGAGGAATTGCTGCGTCTGGTGGACCTGGCGCCCTATCACGCAGAGCGATATCCCCACCAATTTTCCGGAGGGCAACGTCAACGTGTCGGTATTGCACGCGCCCTCGCTTTGTCGCCCAAACTGATCGTGTGTGACGAACCCGTATCCGCGTTGGACGTGTCCATTCAGGCGCAGATCGTCAATCTGCTCAAAGACCTGCAGCATCGATTCGATTTTTCCTATCTGTTTATTTCGCATGGCTTGGCCGTGGTCCGCCACATTGCAGATCGTGTCGGCGTGATGTATCTCGGACAACTGGTTGAAATAGGCAGCAAGCAGGACATTTATCGCAATCCTCGTCACCCGTATACACAGGCGTTACTGGCTGCGGCACCCGACCCGAATCCCGCCGCACGTCATAACGTTGCCCCGGTGGCTGGCGATATTCCCAGCGCGATCAACCCGCCCTCGGGCTGTCGGTTTCATACGCGTTGTCCCATGGCACAAGATCGCTGCAAGGCCGAAACGCCCACACTGCGCGAGATGTCCACGGGCCATCAAGCGGCCTGCCATTTTGCGGAAGATACGCCGGTGTACGAGGCTGCCCGGCACACGCAACACCCCACGCCGGGGTTGTTGATGCGCCAGGCGATATATGCGAGTAGGCGGGCGGCTGCCTAGTCCTTTCAACATGTCGACGCCGCGCCTTTCCGCGCCTATTGCCCAGGCCCGTCCTGTTGACGTGCAACTGAGTCGGGGCATTATCAGCATGTTGGTGGCCATGGGTGCGTTCATGCTGATGAACGCGTTCGTCAAATTGGCCATTGAAGCCTATCCGTTTGGCCAAGTGCTGTTCTTGCGCAGTGCCTTTGCGCTCATTCCTGCGTTTTGCGTGCTGCGATGGCAGGGTGGGTTATCCACGCTGCGCTGCGGCCGACCGAGCACTATGTTCTACCTGTCCGCCTTGGTGGTAGGGTCTATGGTGACCTCGTTCTGGGCTTATCATCTGCTGCCCTTTTCTGATGCGACTTTTTATTCATTTGTTGGCCCCTTGATGATCACCGCATTGTCGGCACCGATGTTGGGTGAGCGCGTGGGCATGAACCGTTGGAGCGCTGTACTGCTGGGGTTTGCCGGTATTGTCTTGATTACGCCGCCAGGCCAGGGGGCGTTGAGCCTGGGAGTCGCCATCGCACTATTGAGTGCCTTTTTATATGCAGTGGGCATGGTCATGATTCGCCGATCAAGCGGTAGCGAACATCCCTTGGCTATCGTGTTCTATTTCACATTATTGGCTACGGTCGTGGGCGCACTGTGGCTGCCGCTCGGATGGCGGCAACCCGATTGGTATGGTTGGGCATTGATGGGTGGCGCCGGTATATCCGGCGCCATTGGCCAATATCAGCAGACGCAAGCCTTTCGGATGGCGCCTCCGTCGTTATGCGGCGCCGTCAGCTATGTTCGAATCGTCATGGCCGTTGCGCTCGGCTATTTGATCTGGGGTGAAGTGCCGCTGCCCATCACCTTTCTGGGAAGCGCCATTGTGATTGGCAGCGGTCTTTATCTCACGTATTACGAATGGCGTTTGAGGCGGAGCAGCCAATAGCGTGGGCATGGGATTTTTGAATGGTGCGAGCCGTGAGGATATATCTGGATTCTCACGGCTCGCGAGGCCTCTCAATTTGCGGCGACGTTAGCCTTTATCTCCAGGCACATCGGCAAGATCGAGCAATTAAACAAGACAAGAAAGCTCGATGCGGGTATCATGCGCATGTTGTTTATCAATAAAACGGCTCAAAAAGCCGGCCAAATGCCGTGTACGCGGCGCCCTTGCTGTTCAAGATTATCTACGTGCCTGGCGCACAGTTGCGAGATCGCTTTCGTCGCGCGACTATGCCTGGGTAACGCTGGAATGCGTAATCCGACTCGATTTGTCTGAAGTACATCCGGCATTCTGAACCGTGTGGTTCTACTGTGTTGGCAACGTGTTTGCCAACGCCTCTTCTATTGGCGCGCGCCGACGAACAGCGCTTGGTTTTGCTGGCCAGAAGGTCTCGCAGCGCGATAGAGGTAGTAGTCATTCTGATGAATGCATTGGCATTGCCATGGGCATTGCCGATGCACGCATCAAAACCTCGAAAGGGTGATTCGTCGTCCTTTCACACATGGAGGAAATATCCCGTTGTCCATCACTAAAAAATTCAGCGCTGGCATGTTGGTGCTCGCCGTTGTGATCGGTGCCCCTGTACAGGCATTCACCCCGGAATCAAGCGACCCGATCAAAATCGCGGACAATAACTGGTCGAGCCAAAAAGTGCTCGCTCGTGTCGCTCAACAATTGCTTGAAAAGCTAGGCTACGAAACCAAAGTGGTGCCGGCCGATAGCCAAGGGCAATATGCGGCAATGGGCTTGGGCGATCTGGATTTGCAGATGGAGATCTGGGAAGGGACCATGCACAACAGCTTCATGAAGGAAGTCAAAGCTGGACGCATGGTCGACTTGGGCAGTCACACCGCGACAACGCGCGAGGACTGGTGGTATCCGGAATACATGGAAGAAATCTGCCCCGGTTTGCCAGACTGGAAAGCATTGAATGCATGCGCAGAGAAATTTGCCGTGCCCGAGACGGCTCCCAAGGGCCGCTATCTGGCGGGTCCGGTAGACTGGATCAAGCACGACAAAGAAAAAATCGAGGCGTTGGACTTGAACTTCACGGTGGTCAATGCCGGCTCCGCCGCAGCGTTGTTCGGCGAACTCAAGTCGGCCTATGCACGCAAAGAGCCGATCGTGTTGTTCAACTGGGCTCCGAACTGGGTGGGCGCAGAATTCGCCGGTAAATTCGTCGAGTTTCCCGAGCACGAAGCCGCTTGCGTCGAAGACCCGAAATGGGGTGTCAACCCCGATAAAACCTACGATTGCGGCTCACCCAAGGGCGGCTACCTGAAGAAAGGGGCGTGGTCCGGTTTTGAGAAAAAATGGGCCTGCGGTTATCAGTTGATCAAGAACATCGACTTTACCGGCCCGATGATTGATCAAGCAGCGGCACTCGCGGACGTCAAAGGTCTGACGCACGATGCCGCCGCCACCGCATGGATCGAGCAACACCCACAAGAGATCGCAGCCTGGATGCCGGATTGCGCTAAGTAATCCCCCGAGTGCGCGCGACACATCGACGTGGCCGCGCGCACTGTCCTATGGGTATTCGCACGATGATGTGCGTCATCTCAGATCCGTCTAGTACTTTCCGACACTATCTATTTTTGCGCTGAATCAGCCTTGATATCGCCATACCGCTGATCTTGTCGGAAAGTGACCGCGCAGTGCTGCGCGCTATTCGACAGGAATAGTTATGAGTGACTCGGTAAAAATTTCATGCCAAAACCTATGGCACTTGTTTGGCAAGCGCGCCACGGGTTTTCTGGAAAAACACCAGTATCAGCCCACCGACGAGCAGCTCGCCGCGGCAGGGTTGGTCGCCGCCGTCCGTGATGTCAGTTTTGATGTCAACAAGGGCGAGATCCTCATCATCATGGGCCTGAGCGGCTCGGGCAAATCGACGCTGATCCGCTGTTTGACGCGGCTGATAAAGCCGCATGCGGGGCGAGTACTGTTTGATGGTGTCGACCTGTTGCAAGCCTCTCGCGCCAGCTTGACAGATATCCGTCGACGCAAAATGGGTATGGTGTTTCAGAACTTCGGCTTGCTGCCGCACCGCACCGTGCTGGAGAACGTCGCATTTCCGCTGGAAATACAGAACGTTCCTGAATCGACGCGGCTGGCCAAGGCGCAGGAGTTGATTGCCACGGTTGGCCTGGAGGGGCGCGAGCACTATTTCCCCCGGCAGCTATCAGGCGGGCAGCAACAGCGTGTAGGCATCGCTCGCAGCTTGATCGGCGAGTGCGACGTGTGGTTTTTGGATGAGCCATTCTCCGCGCTGGATCCGCTGATCCGCCGCGAGATGCAGGACGAATTCATCAAGCTGCAATCCAAGCTGCATAAATCCATCGTGTTCGTGACGCATGACTTCGATGAGGCCGTGCGCTTGGGCGACCGTATTGCGATCATGAAGGACGGACGTCTGGCGCAGATCGGAACGGCCGAAGAGCTGCTGCTGACGCCGGCCAACGATTACGTCAAACAATTTGTGCAACATGCGCCGCGGGCAAAACTCATTACGACGCAGCGGATCATGACACCAACTGACCCGGCCCATATCACGGTCGCCTCGGATCAGGATGTGATTCGGACGACCGATGTATTGGAGAAAATCGCCAAGCGCGTCATCGCTTCCGAGCGGGCCTTGCCCGTCGTCGACGCGTCGGGAACGCTGGTCGGACAAGTCAGCCGCGAACAAGTGGCAGGAGCGCTGTTCCAATGAGTCAGGCTGCCATGCTTTCGAAAAACGACGTGGCGCAGGTGCTCGACTCGCCCCGATCGGGGGCACCTGCGACCACGCGCAGTGCTGCCGTCGCGCCGCCGTCAGATCGTCGGCCACAGGCATCCTGGCATCGCGGCATGTTTTTCTGGATCGCCGCTCTGGCGATCATCTTGTTGGGACAAGTGGCTGCAGGGCGGGTGAGTTGGGTCGCGAAATACCCCTCCGATTGGATGTTGCCGCTGAAAGACTGGATCGACGCGTTCTTTGAGTGGGTCGTATACGGTGCGCGTTTCTTCGAAGGAACAACGTTTGAATTCACCGCACGCAATGTGACGCGCGGGTTTGCTTCCTGGTTGTCTTATCCGTTGAGCGTCAGCGAATCGCTGTTCTTCAATGGCTTTGCCGGCAGTGTGCCTGCCTTGCCCTGGATCACGGTGACGGGTCTCGCCACGATATTGGGCCACTGGCTCGGCGGATGGCGCACGGCACTGCTGGCTGCGGCGGCGTTCACGTACCTGGCGCTGTTCGGCGTCTGGCAGCCATCCATGCAGACGTTTGCGCTCGTGATCATCACGGTGCCCATGGTGTTCCTCATCGGTCTGGTGTTGGGAATATTCATGAGCAAGAGCCCGCGCTTCCGGAGCCTGGTGACGCCTTTATTCGATATCCTGCAGAGCATGCCGCCCTTTGCGTATCTGGTGCCCATCGTGGTGCTGTATGGCGTCGGCAACGTGTCTGCCATGATTGCGACGGCGTTGTTCGCAGTGCCGCCGGTCGCGCGCTGTGTGGCGCTCGGTCTGGAAACGGTCAGTAGCGGTGTGCTCGAGGCTGGACGCATGATGGGCTGCACGCGCTGGCAGCTGTTGTGGCGAGTGCAGATACCGGCCGCGCGGTCGCTGTTGCTGACAGGCTTGAATCAAGGCGTCATGCAAACCCTCGCCATGATCGTGCTGGCGGCATTGATTGGCGCCGCGGGTCTGGGCAGCGAACTGTTGACGTCGCTGCAGTCGTTGCGTCTGGGCCAGGCCTTGGAACAAGGCCTGGCAATCGTCGTGATCGCAGTGGTCTTGGACCGTCTGAGCCGGGCCTACGCCTTGAAGGCGCCGGTCTATGTGGATCCTGGCCTCAGTTGGCGGCAGCGTCATCCCCATTTGGTGATGGGGCTGGTATTCTTGGTGGCCAGTGTCTTGCTGGCTCGCGTGGTGCCAGACCTGGCGCAGCTGCGCGCTGAGCACACGATTACGTCGGCTGCCTACTGGAATGCAGGCATCGACTGGATAAACTTGAATCTGTATGACTCGGTCCAGGCGTTTCGCAATTTCATGCTGCTCGAGGTGTTGATCCCGATTCGCACATTTTTTCAGGCGATCCCTTGGGTGACCTTTGTCGCACTCGTGGCCTTGGTCGGCTATCGCTTGGGCGGTTGGTCGGTGTCGCTTGTCGCCGGACTATTGATCTGGTTCCCTGCCGGTACGGGTCTGTGGACCGAAGCCATGACCACGCTGTATATGATCGGCACGGCTGCTGCCGTGTGCATCATTGTGGGCTTCGTGCTGGGTCTGCTGGCATCGCGTACTGCCAACTGGTCCCGCTTTGCGGCGGGCGTGTGTGATTTTTTGCAGACCTTTCCGTCGTTTATCTACCTGATCCCCGTCGTGATGCTGTTCAAGGTCAGCGATCTGTCTGCCATCATTGCCGTGTTGCTGTTTGCCGTGGTGCCGATGGTGCGTTACACCATGTTGGGTTTGCGTAGCGTACCCGCTCCCATTATGGAGGCCGCGACACAACAAGGTACGACACGGGTGCAGCGCTTTATGAAGGTGGAGTTGCCGATCGCGTTGCCTGAAATCATGCTGGGCGTAAATCAGGTGATTTTCATGGCGTTGTTCATGGTGGCGATTACCGCATTGATCGGCACTCAGGACCTGGGGGCGCAGATCAATGCCGCACGTTCCGGTAATGAAATAGGCAAGGCGCTAGTGGCGGGTCTGTGTATTGCCTTTATGGGAATAGCGGCAGACCGTTTGATCGGCGCCTGGGTCAAACGCAAGAAAGTTGAATTGGGCCTGGTCGTGGCTTGACCCGTCATCGTACGCAGTCGCCTCGGGTTCTTGAGGCGACTCGTCAGTACGGCAATGTGACGGCGGCGATGTGGTCCCTGATCACCGGCTCTCTGTGAAAGAGGGCATAGGCCAATCACACAACATTGGAAACCCGCCTGCCCATATCTCCTTGGAGTAACTCCGCCAATCGCGTCAGGCCATGTGTCAGGCGGGTTCGATCAATAGCGCCACCCAATGACACACGAAGCGCTGCCGGGCTGAAAGACCCCGTGGCAAATGCCTCCGAATCCGTGACACCCAAGCCTTGTTGTAGCGCTGTTTGTGTGAGCCGGTAGGGGTCGATATGGCGCGGCAACTGGAGCCAGAGGTGAAGACCATGCGGGTCGGCCTGAATATTCCCCGGCAGGATTGATGCTGCGATGGTTTGCCGGTGCTGCATCTCACTCTTGATCCGTGCCAGCCATTGAACGGCAACTCCCGACTCTATCCATGTCGACGCCATTTCAGCCATCCAAGGGGTCGGCATCAGAGCCAGCGAACGCAGGGCGTCAAGAATTGGACTTAACGGTTCCCCCGAAGGGACAACCAAGTAAGCGGTTCTCAGGCCCGGTGCTATGCATTTAGATAGCGTCGAGACGTAATAAACCGGGACCGAGGATGTGTTGGCGGACAATGAAAACATCGTGCTCGGCGGGCGCTCGGTCAACAACCAGTAAGGATCGTCTTCAATGACTGGCAACGCATATTTCTCGGCAACGCGTAAAAGCTCTGCTCGTCGCTCGACCGAGAGCGTCAGCGCAGTTGGATTTTGAATCGTCGGATTCAAGTACAACGCCGCGGGACGATGTTGTTCGCACACTCGCTCGAGATCGATAGGATCCATTCCGTGTTCATCGGATTTCACCCCTACGGCCGAGCGCTGGAGCAAGCGGGTAGCGGCCAGGAAGCCCGGGTAAGTCAACTCATCGCAAGCAATGGCGTCCCCAGACTGGCTCTTGGCCAGTAGCAGTGCCGCGATAGCGGTTTGGGCGCCAGAGCAAACCACGACCCGCTCGATGTCCGTGTTGCCAATCATCGGCTGCAGCCATTTTGCCCCTGCGGCACGATGCCGATTCGCGCCTGCGCCCACGTGATAGCTCATCAGATCCATCGGGCTCGCTGTTGCGGGGGTAGTGCCACTGCCTTGCGCGAGCATGTGCGCGAACTCTGCGCTGTTGAGCAAGGGAGGGATATTCATTCCCAGATCAATTGTCCCTTTTGCTCCCGAATCGGAATAGGCCACATAGGTTCCACCTGCGCCGTGAGCCTCCAAAAGTCCCTTCTGGCGAACTTCCGTGTAGGCACGGGTGACGGTCGTGAGGTCGACTCCCAATGCCTGGGCGAGTTCGCGCTGGGGGGGCAGGCGATCGCCTGGCCTGAGAACGCCGTCGTCCACCGCGGTGACGATTTGCGTGGCGATTTGCTGGTACCGAGAGCCCAAACCTGCCGTAAGCGGTCGCACCCAAGACAGGTTTACTTTCTTAAGGCGACGCGTGGAAGACAAGTCGTCCGAGGATGTATGGATTTTTGGCAATTTTGTCTGGTACGAAAAAGCCATATAATACAAAAAATCTGGCAAATTGTATGGATTTTAGGCGTTGGAGTTTGATGCTTGTATGGGTATGGTGCTCAGCGAGCTTGCCAGCAGGTAGTAAATGAAGCTGCTGAAGCAGCATTTTGAGAAAAAGATGCAGTGGGTCCCTATAGTCTTCGGTTCGTTCAAGTTGCTCGTGTTAGTCGTGGCCATGTACTTCGGCATTAAGTCGCATTACGACGGAGAGAAGATAGAGAAAGCGAAAGAGAAGGAGAGAGAGAAAGAATCTTCCAAGATTCAGTAGGCCCCATTGGGCCTTAAATTGGGAGCAACTCGGCGCAGCGGCGCCACGATCACGCCAAAATCGGTTAGTGATCTTGCTCTGCAGCCATGATCCGTTCGATCGAGGCGTGCATATGTCGCAGGGCGGCCTGCCGAGCACCTTCGACGTCGCGCCGGGCGATGGCTTGTGCGATGGCGGCGTGTTCCGACTCGACCTGGCGAAAGAAGTCCTCTCGACGGGCTTCGTTGCTGCGGGTGATCTTGATGACATCGTGCCACGCTCGACCAATGAATTCGAGAAGCGATGTCATCAGCGGGTTGCTGGCGGCTTCGGCGATGGCCCGATGAAACGCCATGTCCTCGGCTACGCCGTCCTCGCCATCGGCTACAGCATCATCGATGCGGCGCAGTGCGCGCTGGATTTTTTCGTTCTGAGCCTCGGTGCGGCGGGCAGCGGCGAGAGCAGCCATCTCGCTTTCCAGTCCGGACCGAACCTCTTGTACCGCTCTGACTTCCAACTGCCCACCTAACGCATCAATGCGAAAGGTGTTTATCTGGCGTGCCAACACTATCGTGCCGCTGCCTTGTCGCGTTTCCACGAGGCCCTCGGATTTCAGACGAGATATTGCCTCACGGATCACCGTGCGGCTGACGCCAAACTGATCGGCCAGCTGCGGCTCGGTGGGCAGCCGCGTCTGCGCTGGGTAGACGCCGCCACGCACCTGGTCCATCAGGGCCGTCGTTACGCGATCGGCAAGCGTGCCTCCGGATTGCTTGTTTGCGGATCGTGTCGTGCGCACGGCCATACCTTGTCTCCTCAGTAGTATCAACCGCTAAACCAGCGCGCCGGCCCCATGATCAGTATGGGAAATAGCACGAGCAAGACCAGCACGATCAATTCGGCGATTAAGAAGGGCCAGACGCCTCGCATTACCTGGTCAACGCGTTGTCTTGTCACGCCTGCCACGACGCTGAGTACGGTACCGACAGGCGGTGTGATTAAGCTGATGGACATGTTAATCACAAATAGCACGCCGAAGTATACGGGATCGATACCTGCCTCTCGTACGATCGGCATCAGCACCGGCGTGAGAATCAAGATGGTCGGAGTCATGTCCATGGCGGTACCGACGACAATAACCAGCAGCATGATTGCAAATAGCAGCAGCGTGGGATTGTCCATGAAAGGCTGCATCATATCGGTGATCGCGCCAGGCAGGTCGGCCACAGTCACCAGCCAACCTGCAATCGACGCCGCCGCGACGAGCAGCATGACCACTGCCGTGGTCCGCGAGGCAGTCATGAACACCGCGTACAACTGAGCAAGTTTTAATTCGCGATAGATGACCGTGGAAACGAACAGCGCATAGACGGCCGCCACCACCGCCGCCTCGGTAGGGGTGAAGACCCCGAGACGCAAGCCGACAATGATTATCACGGGCAACATCAGAGCCCAGCTTGCGTCCAACGCGGCGCGAATCAGGTCTTTGCTGCTTTTGCGTGGCGGTGTGGCGAGGTTGTCTTTGCGTACACAAATCCACCAGGTGATCCACAGCGCGGCACCTATGTAGATGCCGGGCATGATCCCTGCCAAGAATAGTTTGGTAATAGATACATTGGCCGCGACGCCAAAAATCACAAAGCCGATGCTGGGGGGAATGACGGGCCCGATGACGCTTGAGGACGCAACCAAGCCCGCCGCACGGTGCGAGGAGTGGCCTGCCTTGATCATCATGGGCACCAGCAGGGCCGACAGTGCTGCCGCATCGGCGACCGCCGAACCGGAAAGGGCCGACAAGATGCAAGCCGCGACGATCGTCACATAACCAAGTCCGCCTTTGATATGGCCTACGCCGGCCAAGGCAAAATCGACAATCCGGCGGGACAGGCCGCCCACGTTCATGATCTCGCCTGCGAGCATGAAGAATGGGATAGCGAGCAGGGGAAAGTTGTCGGCTCCAGCGATAAAGTTTTGCGCGATGATCTGCGCATCGAAGATGTCCAGATGCCACATCAAGGCGACAGAGGAAACCAGCAGCGAAAATGCAATGGGCATCCCCAGGGCCATTGCGCCCAATAGGGATCCGACAAAAACCAACACAGTCATGGTTGTTTCCCTTCAGCGGCTGCCAATTCGCGCTTGAGCGCGTCAAGCTCCGTTTTTTCTTCGGACTCGGTCACCATGATGAGCTCCTCATCTTTGATGCGCCCCGAGAGCACTCGGTACAGATCCCACAACACCATGGCGCCGGCTGACACGCTAAAGACGATGCCCACCATGTAGACGATAGACATGGACCACCCTGTGGCGGGAGCCTCGACGTTCAGATTGATGACGGTCTGCTCCCAACTGCCGGATAAGAACAACCATAGGGTTGCCAACATCAATAGTTGACTGGCGATCAGACATAGCTTCTGACCAAAAACCGGCAGGCGTCGCACGACAACCTCGACGCCCAGATGTTGACGGTGGCGCAGCGCGACAATAGAGCCGAGAAAAACCAGCCATACAAACAGCCAGCGGGAGACCTCCTCGGAGCTAGTGATGCCAGAATTAAAGCCATAACGCAGCACGACGTTGCCAAACACGAGGATCACCATGGTGACCAGGCAGAGGACCATTAGCAAACCCAATAGCCGAAAGTACCCATCTATCAACTTCTTCATGAATATTTTCCTTAGCCGTAGCTAGAGCGACGTTGCCTGATGGCGGGACAGTGGTCCCTGCCATATGGGCGTGGAAGATCGAGAGGTAGTCTTGCCAGATTCACCGTACGGTCATGGCCCAACAGATCGCCGTCTCCAGAAAGGCCCGCCATCCGTGATGGCGATCTGCATAGTCATACTCGGCAATTAATTGGACTTGCCACGTACGGCGGCAATTTCAGCGAACATTTCTGCACCGAGCTCACCGCCGAGTTCTTTCGAGAATTTGTCGATGACCGGCTTGAGCTTTTCACGCATGCGCTGGGCTTCTTCCGGTGAGAGTTCGTTGACCTCCATGCCGCGTTCTTTGAGCTCCGCCAGGAACTTGGCTTCGCTTTCGCGTGAGATCTGACGCTGGTAGGCTGATGCCTCAGCAGCGGTTTCTCGCAGCAGTGTTTGTTCATCCGGACTGAGTCGGTCCCACACTCGTTTGCTGACGACCGCCACGTAGGGGGTGTAGGTGTGTCGCGTGACACTCAGGTACTTCTGCACCTCGTTGAACTTAGACGTATTGATCGTCCCCAACGGGTTTTCCTGGCCATCTACCGCGCGCGATTCCAGGGCGGTATAGACCTCAGGGAAAGGCATGGGCACGGCGTTGGCACCCAGCGCGTTAAAGGTTTCGATGTAGACGGGGTTCTGCAGTACGCGGATCTTCAGGCCCTGCATGTCCTCGAATTTGGTGATGGGGGCACGGCTATTGGTGACACTGCGAAAACCATTTTCCATCCATCCCAGAATCACCAGGCCTTTATCGTTCATCTTGCTGGCGATGGCGTCACCGACTTTCCCAGCCAGCACGGCATCAACCTCGGCGGCAGAATTGAAGGTGAACGGCAGATCAATTAGGCCGACTTCACGCACTACGCTGGCCATGGGCGACGAGGTGATGATGCCCAGTTCCTGAACGCCGCCTTGCAGGGCGGAGGTCATTTGCGTGTCGCCGCCGATGGCGCCGTTGCCGTAGATTCGAACTTTGATTTTGCCGTCGCTTTTCTGGGTCAACAGTTCCGCCCAGCGTTTTGCACCCAATGCGGCAGGGTGGTCGTCGGCGATCACATGACCCAGCTTCAGCGTTCGTTCCTTGTATTCGGCGGCCATGGCGCCAGCAGCAAAGCAAGCTGCAATGGCAGTAAATGTCAGGCGTGCGGCCCAGCCGCTTCGGTTCAGATTCTTCATTGGTAGTCTCCTGATGGGGCTGCTTTTTTAACGAAAGTGCTGCAAGTAAGGACCGACCACCATCACCCCATCCGCGTCCAGAACTTCGTAGAGTGGAGAGGCGGTGAGGTATTGATAGGGCGATTGGGCTAGCCTGAGCGTAGACAATTCACGCTGATTGCTCTGTCTCCAGATATCGCTATTTTTTTGAGGAAGTCATAATACGTATTCGTGTGATGTTTTAAAAATTGGGGTTATCCCTGTTCAATCGACTTGAGGAGAGTGGTCAGAAACTAGGCTAATCACTGGGAATTCCCATGAGAGATGTCGTCGTTGCGAGAACGGCATCGCCACAGACTTGAAACACGGGGTGTACTTATGCGAGTGATCGGATTAATAGCGGGCTTTGCGTTGATGTGCAGTGTTGCGGCCCATGCAGAGACAGTACGGATACCCGTACAGAGCGCTGCTGTTGGACATGATGATGTGACGAATCAGGACTTCGTCGACGTGAAGCTGACGTCGGACGGCCAACGCAATCTGGCGGCGTTTACGCGTGACCGTGTCGGCAAGATGATTCATATTCGTGCCGACGATGTGATCTTGGCGTCGCCGACAGTAATGAGTCCAATCGAGGGCGGAGCGTTACGCTTGTCTCCCGGAGCGACCGGCTTTGGTGGAATGTCCGCTCAGGAGATGGTGAAACGGCTCAGCACGGGTAGCACGATCGATGTTTCCGACGGCAAGTAGACTTTGCCTCATCGCCGCAATGATGTGCTGGTGCTGGGCCGTGTGATCGGACGGCGATGTTTGCAAACTAGCTGTACCAGTTCAGCTTGAAGCCCCAATTGCCGGCGTTATAGGCGAAGGCGATGCCCCAATAGAAGACGAAGTAGGCCCCGCCGGCAACTAACATCGCCGAGCTGAATTGTTCCAATCTGCCGGGGTGCCGCGCCGACCAGTTCGTCAGGCGCTTGGAAAACGGTACGATCAGCGCCAGGAACAGCAGGACCATCACCAGAATCTGCCCGACCCCTTGCAAGGCCATCACTGCGCCTCCATACAGCGGGCTTTCTGAGGCGGCGGCATAGGCGAGAAAATGCCTGAACACCGGAAAGGGCCGTCCAATGGCGAACAGCCCGACGAGGATTCCCATGAAGCAGGCCTTGGCCAGCGGCGAGGCTGTGACGCGCAGCATTTTTGGTGGCAAGCGGCGGAGCATGCCATCGAGGAATCCAAACGAAATCGCACCCCATAGGAGCAGGATGACGCCGAGCAGTGTGAATGTCACCTGTGCCTGAAACAGGCGGGTTTCTCGAGTATTGAAGGCGTCCACGCGATCAGGTCCGAGCGAGCCGACATACATTCCGTAAATGAAGCAAACCAGCAGGACGAAAAGCGAAAAAATGCCAATTGCTTTGATGGCGAGTCGTCGAGGTGATCCGACCTTTTCCGTCGCGCAAGCGAGGCCGGGAAGCATAGCGAATACTACGCAATTGCACGCAGTGAAGGTCGCAGCCAAGCCCGCAACGATTGCAAAGACAAAACCGAAACCCGCTCCCCGTTCACTATAAGAATCGGACAGGCGTTCCGTGTCTCCGATTGTTTGGCCCGCGATGATCTCCCGGCCAAATCCGTCTACCCAATGATAATTCCAGAAACCAGCGACTAGAACGCCAACGGCGAGTGCGCAGAGCGCCAGGACCAGACGATTGCGACCTGGTGAAAGCGATGAGGTACGTCCGTCCTGTTTAACGGCTTGGTTGTATGACAACACTTTACGATCTCCTCTTCTGTCTTCGTTGAAAAGTCAGTTCAAGATATGTCGTTCTGTTTGTCACCGCTACGGACGTAATGAGCAATGCGATCGATCGATACGCAGAGCGATCCGATCGGCTGCTTCGTGACGGCATGAATGGCGCAGAGCCTAGCATGAGAGGCTGATCGCTGAGCGATTTATTCGACGAAACTGCTGATTTGATCGACGAATCGATATTTTCAATGTGGGATTGGACGCTGAGCGGATCGCCGATTTGCATCCGCGTGGGATCGTGCTTGTTCCGTCTGCTGCTTTGCCTCAGGAGCAAGGGCCCGTTGGTTGTCCAGATATTGGTTAAGCCGGCAATAGACCCGCTGCGCGATAGTTTTCGATCAATGCGTCATAAACGGAAATATCCGAACGGCTCCTAGCGATGAGTTGGGCGCCGGCGATGGCAGCAAAGATGGCACGTGCTCGTAGTTCGCTTTCTTCGGTGCTCATTGTCGCATTCGCCGCCAAAAGCACTTTGCTTAACCACATGACATTTACGTCAGTGAAGGTTCGGACTTCTTTCATCACCGCCTCGGGCAAGTCGTCACTTTCGGCTGCCATGAAGCTGCATAAGCAGATGCGATTAGCACTTTCCAGCGCTTTGCGAAACGTTTCAGGGTACCGATGCAAACTGTGCTTTGCATCCGGGGATTCGGCCAGCAATGTTTCTAGCGTGGCCGCTGAATTCTGCCAATAGCGTCGTGCAACCGCCGCGCCAAGATCAGCCTTGTTAGTGAAGTGGTGGTAGATGCTGGCGGCTTTGATGCCAACGCTTTCCGCAAGGTCTCGGAAGTTCAACCCGCTGTAGCCATGAGCCTGAGCAATCTTTGTCGCGGCTACCAGGATTCGCTCCTTAGAGCTTGAGTTCGCTTCGTTCCTCACTTTTATGGCTCCCGCACAAGAAGAATAGGTGTTGACAGGGCAAATTGTAACGCATACAGTAAAACCTAACTAACGTTAGGTAGACTAATTTGACGGCGAACATTGCCCTATTCGTCGCCGGTTGACCCTAAGCCACACGTAATGAGGAAATCTTAATGAATACTGCTGCACCAGGCCGTAATGTTGGTAAGTTCCCGACAATGACAATTTATGACTTCCCCCGAGGGCCATACCCTACGCGTGTCCGCATCGCCTTGGCTGAAAAGAACCTGCAAGCTCAAGTGCAATTCAAGATGGTCGATCTGTACAAGGGCGAGCATAAAAAGCCCGAGTTCATCGCGAACAAGAACTACTCGGGTACGTTGCCGGTGCTTGAACTTAGTGACGGAACCTGCATAGCCGAATGCACGGCTATCACGGAGTACCTTGATGGGCTTGACGGCGAGCCCAAGTTGACTGGTAGAACCCCGCGTGAGAAAGGCATCATCCACATGATGAGCAAACGCGCGGAACTGGAGTTGCTCGACGCTATTAGCGTTTTCTTTCACCACGGAACTCCAGGATTGGGGCCGCAAGTCGAGCTGTATCAAAACCCGGAATGGGGGTTTAGGCAGCGTGATAAGGCTCTTCGTGGCATGCATTACTTCGATTCGGTCTTGAGAAACCAGCCTTATATCGCTGGCGATACATTCTCGATGGCCGATATCACTGTAATTGGTGGACTGGTTTTCGCTTCTATCGTCAATCTGCAAGTGCCAGCCGAATGCACGTTACTGTTGGCTTGGTATGCACGGATGAAGGAACGCCCCAGCGTAAAGAGTCAACCCGCATTTTCTGCCTCTGCAACAGGTTGAGCCATTTCACAACGGGATAGATCAGTACGTAGCGTCGATGGCGAGCGGTAAGCCCGTTTGAGGAGATGTCTTGGACGGCGCCACCTCGGCCTGATTTTTGAAGACAGAGCGTTTCAAGAAAATTTGCGTCAGTTGTAGACGACCGGTCTAATTGGTGCTACATTACGCCCATGAACACTGTACGCACCACCGAAACCAACGACGTTCGCGAGAACATCCTTGCTCACGGCCAACGCATCATGGCCGGCAAGGGCTTTTCCGCTGTCGGCATCAACGAGATCCTGGTCGCCGCCGGCGTTCCGAAGGGCTCGTTCTACCACTACTTCGGCTCGAAGGACGCCTTCGGCGAAGCACTCCTCGAGAGTTACTTTGAAGACTACTGGGCCGAACTCGATGCCACCTTGAGCGCGCCGGGCCTGACCATGGCACAACGCCTGATGAACTACTGGAAGAACTGGCAGGACACCCAACTGTTCTACGACTGCCAAGGCAAGTGTCTGGCCGTGAAGCTGGGTGCGGAGGTGGCCGACCTGTCTGAGGCCATGCGCCTGACGTTGCAGCGCGGGACCGCCGGCATCATCGATCGCCTGGCGGGCGCCATCGAAGCTGGTGTAGCAGAAGGCTCGGTGTCCATAGAGGGGGCGCCCCATGACGCCGCCCAAAGCCTCTACCAGCTATGGTTGGGTGCCAGTGTGATGGTGAAGATCGTCCGTACCCCTCAGCCCTTTGAAATGGCCATGGCGACCACTCGCCAGGTCCTGCACCCTCCTTCCTGATTGGGAAGAGGCATTGCCCTCCGTAGGGGGGCTATTTTTGCGTCTCTTATTGAGACGACCGGTCTAATAACTCTCTTTGGAGAATGAAATGAAAGTCCTAATGGTTCTGACCTCGCATGACCAGCTCGGCAACACAGGCCGCAAGACCGGCTTCTGGCTCGAAGAGCTGGCAGCCCCGTACTACATCTTCAAGGACGCCGGTGCACAGATCGTGCTGGCTTCGCCCAAGGGTGGCCAGCCGCCGCTCGACCCCAAGAGCAACGAGCCTGATTTCCAGACCGACGCGACCCGCCGTTTCGAGGCGGATGCCGAAGCCAAGAAGGTACTGGCGAATACCGTGAGGCTGGCCGACGTGTCCGCGGATGACTTCGACACGGTTTTCTATCCTGGTGGCCATGGTCCGCTTTGGGATCTGGCCGAAAGCAAGGACTCGTCCGACCTGATCGAGCGCTTCATCGCGGCGAACAAGCCGATTGCACTGGTCTGCCACGCGCCGGGCGCACTGCGTCACGTGAAAACTGCCGAGGGCCGCCCGCTGGTGGAAGGCAAGAAGGTGACGGGTTTCGCCAATACCGAGGAAGCGGCAGTCGGTCTTACCGAGATAGTGCCGTTCCTCGTCGAGGACGAACTGAAGGCCAAGGGCGGCATCTACTCGAGCGGCCCCGATTGGAGTTCTTACGTGGTGCAAGACGGCTTGCTGATCACCGGCCAGAACCCGGGCTCGTCGACCGCCGCCGCGCAGCGACTGGTCGAAGAACTCGGTGCATCGAAATGACGCGTATGTCGTCTTCGTCCGTGAAACGGTGACCGATGACAAGGCGCTCGATCGCTGTCGGGAGCAGACGCCCAGCCCGAGAGCAACGAATAGTGTTATCGACGTTGGCTGAAGCATGTGTTTGTTGCCGGTCACAGCCAATTTGGTCACCTACTCTTCTTCACGGATGTCCTGATCCGACAGATCCTTGACCGTGTCCTTTCGAATCCTGAACCACAAGGCGTAAAGGGCCGGCAAGAAGATCAGCGTCAGGATGGTTCCACCAATGGTGCCACCGATCAGGGTGTAAGCCATCGACCCCCAGAACACCGAGAGGGTGAGCGGAATGAAGGCGAGCACGGCCGCCAACGCCGTCAGGATGACAGGACGCGCGCGTTGGACAGTCGCCTCCACGATCGCGTCGTACGGACGCATGCCCTCATGCTCGTTGAAGTGGATCTGCCCGATGAGGATCAACGTGTTGCGCATGATGATGCCAGCCAACCCGATGATGCCCAGAATGGCGTTGAAGCCGAACGGCTGGTTGAACAACAGCAGCGTCGGGACGACGCCTACCAGTGCGAGTGGGGCGGTCAACAAGACCATCAGCATCGCTGAAATGGAGCGCACCTGAAAGATGATCACGATCATCATCAATGCCAGCATTGCCGGGAACACGGCTGCCAGTGCCGTGTTTGCCTTGCCGGCTTCTTCGAGCGCCGCGCCGGTCTCGATCCGGTAGCCTTCCGGCAACTTGTCCACCAGCGGCTGCATTTCGGCGATGATCTGCATGGCGACGTCAGGCGGCTGGAGCGCGGCATCGATGTCGCCCTGTACGGTGATCGTGATCATCCGGTCACGCCGCTTGATGATTGGGTTCTCGAATCGCACTTCGAGCGAGCCGATCTGATCAAGAGGCACCCGCTGCCCGTTACGCCCCATGAGGGTGAACGCCTGCAGCTTGGCCGGGTCAAGGCGCTCGGTGCCGGCAGAGCGAGCGATGATCTCGACCGAACGGATATCCTCGCGCACTTGAGTTACCGGGATGCCCGTCAGCAGGAATTGCAATTGCTGAGCAGCCTCCTGGGACGACAAGCCAATTGCATTCAGTCGATCTTGGTCCAAGACAAAATGCATGCTCGGCACGCGTTCGCCCCAATCGTTATTGACTTGGCGCATCGCCGGATTGTTCTGCATGATGGTTTTCAACTGCCCGGCGATCTCACGTACCTTTCCTTCCTCGGGGCCCATCACTCGGAAGGCCACTGGGAACTGCGAGTACGGGCCGAACACCAGGTAGTTCAGACGGATGCGGGACTGCGGTGCAAGACCATCGGCAGCGGCGCGCCGGGTCTTGTTGATCAAGGTTTCACGTTCCTTCTCGCTGTCGGTGAGGATCACGATCTTGGCAAAGGAGGGGTTGGGTAGCTCCGGTGCCATTGCCAAATAGAAACGTGGTGCGCCAGCGCCGATATAGCTGGTCACCAGCTTGGATTCGGGCTGCTTGCGCAACCACGCCTCGACTTCCTCCACGGCCTTGCTGGTCTCCTGGATACTGGTGCCCTGGGGCATCTGAACCTCTACCAGGACCTCCGGACGATCCGAAATCGGGAAGAACTGTTGCTTGACGAAGCCCATGCCGAAGAAGGCAAAAAGGAAAATACCGATGACGGCCAGTACAACCTTCTTTTTGTGATCGACCATGCGGCTGATGAAATCGCGCAACCTGCGGTAGTTGGGCGTTCCGTAGATCGCTTCGTGGCCGCCTGCGATCGGCTTGATCTTGGGCAGCAGCTTTACGCCGAGGTAGGGTGTGAACGCACCGGCGACGACCCATGAACATAAGAGTGAGAACATCACCACCCAGAAGATGTTGCCGGCGTACTCGCCGGCAGTCGACTGTGCGAAACCGACCGGCATCAGCGCGATCGCCGTGACCAACGCGCCGGCCAGGCGAGGCGCCGCGGTCGTCGTCCACGCTTGCGCGGAGGCATGGACTCGATCCAGGCCCTCCTCCATCTTCACGACCATCGTTTCGACCACGATGATGGCGTCGTCCACCAAAAGGCCAAGCGCCAGAATCAGGGCCCCAAGGGTAATGCGATCAAAATCCCGTCCCGAAAGCAGCATGACGATGAACACGGCCGCCAGCGTCNGCGGCACCGCCGCTGCCACCACGATCCCTTCCCGGAACCCGAGGCTGAGCAAGCTCACGGCGATCACCACCACCAAGGCCACGAAGAACTTCATCATGAATTCGTCGTAGGCTTCACGGATATTGACGGACTGATCCGTGACCTTGGTGAAAGTCATGCCCAAGGGCATCTCGTTCTGGATGGCGCCAGCCTCTTTTTCCAGCGCGGCGCCCAGGTCAAGACCGTTGTACCGATCCTTCATGACCACGCCGAGCATCACCGCGGGCTCGCCTTCGCTGCGCAACAGGAATGACGGCGGATCCTCGTATCCACGGCGCACGTCGGCAATGTCGGACAGCTTCAGCGTTCGTCCCGCCGCGACGATCGGCGTTGCGCGAACTTTCTCCAGATCGTCCAGGGCACCATCCAGGCGCACGAATACGGACGGTCCGTGGGTTTCGACGGTTCCTCCCGGCGTCACCACGTTCTGGCGATTCAGTGCCTCGAATATGTCAGGAACGGAAACGCCCAGATTGGCCAGCTTTTCATGCCCGAACTCGACGAAGATCTTTTCCGGCTGCTCGCCGATGATGTTTACCTTCTTGACCCCTGGGACCTGCAGTAGCCGCTGGCGCAGTTCTTCCGCTTTGCGAGCCAGCAGGCGCAGGGGTTCGCCCGGCGCCTTGAGTGCATACAGGGCAAAGGACACATCGGAGAATTCATCGTTGATGAAGGGGCCTATGACGCCAGGCGGTAGTCGCAGCCGTTCATCGCCGAGCTTCTTGCGGGCCTGGTAGAACTCCTCTTGTACATCCCCCGGCGGCGTGCTGTCGCGCAACGTCACGGTGGTAAACGCGAGGCCCGGACGGCTGAACGTCTCGGCGCGTTCGTACCACTTGAGTTCCTGCATGCGCTTTTCGAGCGGCTCGGCAACCTGATCCTGCATTTCCTGGGCGGTTGCGCCGGGCCAAACGGAATAGAACGTCATTACCTTTACGGTAAAGCTCGGATCTTCCGCACGTCCAAGTTTCAGGAACGCGTAGGCACCTGCGATGACGATGGCGACAATGAGAAACAGCGTGATCGAGCGCTCACGGACCGCGAGGGCGGAAAGGTTGAAGCCGCTCATTTGCGATCACCCTGCGGCTGGCCAGCCAGGCGGACACGATCGCCCTCGTGCAGCAGATGCGCACCCAGAGCAACAAAGCGCTCGCCCGGCTTCAGACCATCTTGAACGCGCGCGGTTTCCTCGGAGATCGAGAGCAGATGGATGGGGCGCCAGGTCACCTTCAGCGGTTCGCCGCCGATCACCCAGACGCCGGGCCCTTTGCCTTGCGGGTCATGTACGGCCGCCAGCGGGATGGACAAGGACGGTGAAGCGTTGCGGTCAGGCAATTGCAACGTCACCGTGGTGCCCAACGGGGCCTGCGCGGCGACGCCGTCGAGGACATAGCGGGCTTCGAAGGTCCGCGTGACCGGGTTTGCGCGGTCGGACAACTGCCTGAGGCGGGCGGCGACATCCACTTTATCGCCGGCATACAACGTGGCCCGTGCGCCGCTGCCGATAGCCGGCCGCATGGTTTCCGGCAGATCAATGCTCGCTTCGCGGGGACCGGAACGCGCCAGGCGCACGACGATCTGGCCTGCCGTGACGACTTGACCAGGTTCTGCCATGGCTTCCATCACCACGCCGTCGGCGTCTGCCCGTAGCTCGGCGTAGTCCATTTCGTTGCGTGCAATCTTTGCTTGCGCCTCGGCGGCACGCAATTGCGCCCTGGCCGATTCGGCCGCCGCCTTTATCTGGTCATACGAAGAAGCCGATACGGCACCAGCAGAGACCAAGTCGCGAAACCGTTCTTCGTCCGCCGACGTTTGCAGAGCGCGTGCTTTTGCGGCAGCGACTGCCTCTTCCAGCGCCCTGTTGGCCAGAACGAGATCGGAAGAGTCGATGCGCATCAGCGCTTGGCCCTTGCGAACACTCTGCCCGGTGTCGACCAATCGCTCGACGATCTTCCCTGGAACACGGAAACCCAAGTCGCTTTGAACTCGGGCAACAACTACTCCGGTGAAGGAGCGGGATGCCTCTGTAGGCGTTTCGACGGTCGCCACACGCACGAGTTTGGTTTCTGTGCGTGGGTCGTCTGAAACCGATGGTGTGCATGCGGATAAACCGAGCAACGATGCAGATAGCAATACGAACGAAAACTCGCGATGACGACGCACAGGAGGACCTCTCAGGAACGCAAAGAGGGGCCATTCTGTACCTAATGACCAAAAACGTCAATGGTCACTAGTTAATTACGGAGCCAAACTTCGCAGGACCAGGCCCGCAATTTCTTTCGGTGCTTCGTCGATGAGATCCAGGTTGTGCTGCAGCAGCAATGGCTTCACGAAGGGCTGCATGACCAGGAAGATTGCTCGCGCCGTTTCATCCAGGGGCGTCTTGCGCTCGAACTCGCCGCTCTCCCTGCCTTCGCGCAAAATCTCCAGCAAGATACCCCGGATCTGCTCTTCATAATTCCGCGACGATTGCCAACCTTCAGAGCTGGAGTAGGCGGCAACCTCGTAGAGCTGCCGATCATTGAAGAAGAGCTCGGACGTCCGCGCAACCAGCGTCTGGAAGAGGCGGCGGAACTTGTCCGTTGCGGACTTTCCCTCTGCGACCGAGGTGTGAACCGACGCCAGCACGGTGCCTAGGCACTGACTGCAGATGGCCTCGCCGATAGCCTGCTTCGAGTCAAAGAACTTGTAGATGTAGGCCTTGGAAAAACCGATCGCCTTAGCGAGATCGGACACAGTGGTTTTGGCATAGCCGAAGTGACCGAAGTGCTTGTTGGCAGCAGCCACGATCTGGTCACGAATATCGTGGTCAGCCGGCCCACGTTGGCCGGCTGAGGAAGATGCAATTTCATTCATTTAAATCTTATACCCCGTACGGCACGAGTTGACAATAAGTGACCAAATTGTATACTCGTCACTAGTCACTTTCGTTTTACTTTCTCGGATGGTCTTCATGCGCGCCTGCAAAAAAACGTCTGTCTTGCTGCTCACGCTTTTCATGAGCGGCTGCGTCGTTGGGCCGGATTACGTCAAGCCGGCAGCGCCCGAGTCGAAAGAATACTTAGGCCAAGCCGCGATCGATCAGCGTCAGAAGGCCGGTGCTCCCAACTTGGAGACCTGGTGGCTAGGGTTCAATGATGCGCTGTTGAATCGTTTTGTGAAATTGGCGCTTGCGCAGAACTTGGACATTGCCCAAGCAAGTGCTCGCCTGGAGCAATCAAGAGCGTTGTTGGGGGCGGCCAATGCGGCCCTATTGCCCTCGGGGAATGTCAACGCGCAAGGCGTCAAGTCGTACCAGTCCGTACAAACGCCTTTGGGCAAGCTGCTCAATGCAACGCCTGATTTCGACCGCAGCGGCGAGTACTACGAAATAGGTGCCGGCGCGAGCTGGGAACTTGATCTCTTCGGTGGCCTTCGACGCGGTAAAGAAGCGGCTTCGGCCACATACGAGGCGTCGGAAGCAGGAGCTGTCGCAATCCAACTGGCCGTGACCGCGCAGACTGCCGACACCTACGTTGCGATCCGTGGATTACAGGCGCGCCTGGAGATCGCAAGGCAGCAGGCTGCGAATCGGCGGCGGATGCTGTCCATCGTCGAACTCCAATACCAAAAAGGCGTAGCCCCCGAGTTGCACGTGCGGCAGGCGCAAGGTGCACTCGCTCAGGTCGAAGCGAGCGTGCCGGTTTTTGAGGCTGCGCTGGACTCGGCAATGAACTCATTGGACGTGCTGCTTGGCGTTCAACCTGGAACCCATCGCGAAGACTTCCGCGAGGTCATAGCGATTCCTGATGCCCCCGCTATCGGCCATGCGGGCACGCCCGCCGACCTGATTCGTCGACGGCCAGACCTCATCGCTGCCGAGCGCCGGTTGGCGGCAGCAAACGCTCGCATCGGTATGGCCATATCCGAGTACTTCCCCAAGTTCTCGCTTGGCGCCTTGCTGGGCACGGCCACCACTGCTTCGGGCAACCTTTTCACTGATGGCGCATCGCAAGCCCAAGGAGTGCTTGGACTGCGTTGGCGCTTGTTTGACTTCGGTCGTGTTGACGCACAGATCGCCGCAGCGCGTGGACAGACTGCCGAGGCGCTGGCCGCCTACCGCCTCGCTGTACTCCGAGCATCGCAGGATGTCGAAGATGCCTTCATAGCTTTAGTCAAGCGCGAGGAGCAGGAACGCACCTTGGCGCAGGGGGTCGACTCCTTCGCACATGCCAACAGAATGGCTCTCACAGCCTACCAGAGCGGCGCGGCAAGCCTGATCGAAGTATTAGACACAGATCAGAATCTGCTGCAGACACGTGATGCATATGCCCAAGCTCAGACAGAAGCTGCACGAGCGGCCATCGCGTCATTCCGAGCTCTCGGCGGTGGGTGGGAATTGCCAGAAGACGTGGCAGTTGCAAGGGCGCAGGCTCGCACTCTTGACGAAGAGGTAGCCCGATGATCGATAGAAGCAAGCGCGTCGTCGTGACAGGCCTCGGCATCGTCGGAGCATGTGCGCGCAAAGGCACACATCCCACCGACATGCCAGCGGAGGCGGAGTTTTTCACGGCCGTAAACATTACGTCCGTCATATCAACGAGAAGCGCTCAGCGCAGAAGGATTTCCCATGAAGCTCAAAGGTTCTGTTGCTCTGGTCACCGGGGCCAATCGTGGTCTCGGTCTTGAGTTCTCCAAGCAATTACTGGAACGCGGTGCCGCGAAGATCTACGCTGCGGCGCGCAATCCAGCCTCGGTCACGCTCCCCGGCGTGGTGCCGATCCAACTGGACGTGACCAAGCCGGAAGAGGTCGCGCAAGCCGCACGTGCTTGTGGCGATGTCACCGTGTTGATCAACAACGCAGGCATCGCCCGGTTGGGGGGGCTCCTAACTGACAACTCCGACGCGCTGCTGCGCGAGCAACTGGAGACGAACCTTTTCGGCGCGCTGGACACGAGTCGCGCTTTTGCGGGCATCCTGGGGCGCAACGGCGGCGGCGCGCTGGTGAATATCCTCTCCATCGCGAGTTGGATCAATTCGCCGGCAATCGCCGCCTATAGCGTCTCGAAGGCAGCCGCCTGGTCGTTAACCAATGGATTGCGCCACGAGCTGCGGGCCCAGGGTACCCAGGTCTTGGGGTTTCATGGCGGCTTCATCGACACCGACCTCGTGCGCGATTTTGACGTTCCCAAGGCCAAGCCCGCGGACGTGGTGTGCCGCACGCTGGATGCGCTCGAAGCAGGCGAGGAAGAAGTCACCGTCGACGAACCGTCCCTCCAGGTCAAGCACGGCCTGTCGCATGGCGTCTACCTCAACGACATGGCTGCCGGCTGATTGGAGATGCCCATGCCCGGACAAACCACGGAGAGTCCCAATCTGCAGACAGTGCCGAGCAGTACGGGCCTCGACGCTCACCGATTACCAACCCAGCGTCACTTGACCGGTTCGCTGCTCTTCCTGCTGGCCGGCTTGGCCGCGCTGGGAACGTTGTCGACCAACATCATCCTGCCCGCGTTTCCAGACATGGGGAGCGCGCTCGGTGTCTCGACCAACGATCTCGGCGCCACTCTCAGCAGCTTCTTCGTCGCCTTCGCGGTAGGGCAGCTCTTTGTTGGGCCGCTGTCGGACCGCTTCGGTCGGAAATGGCTGGTGTTGGGCGGGCTTGTTGTGTTCCTGGCGGGCAGCGCGTTGTGCGCGCTGGCGNCGAGCCTACCCTGGCTCGTCGTTGGCCGCGTCGTGCAGGCTCTGGGCGTCTGCGCAGCTTCCGTATTGTCACGCGCCATCGCACGTGATCTCTTCGAAGGGGAAGCGCTCGCTAAGACCCTGGCACTGATCATGGTGGCAATGGCTGCCGCGCCGGGCTTCTCGCCGCTGCTCGGTGGTGCGCTGAACAGCGTGGTCGGCTGGCGCGGTGCCTTTATGTTGGTAGGTGCGCTCGGACTCGTACTCGCGGCGCACTACATCATCAGTACCGGCGAGACGCACCCTGCTGATCGACGTGCGGCAGTCTCGATGGCCGCCATCGTGAAGGGCTATGTGCAGTTGCTGCTCGATCCCCTGTTCATCGTGCCAGCTGTATCGGTGAGCTTTGTCGTTGGCGGGCTTTACGGCTTTTTCGCGACGGCGCCAGCGATCCTGATGGACGGCCTGGGCTTCTCTTCGCTCGGGCTTGGGATGTTCTTCGCCACAACCGTGTTCGTGGTATTTGCCGCCGGCCTGCTGGCGCCGCGGCTGGCGCATCGCTGGGGTCAGAAGCCAATGGCAACGGCGGGTATCGTCATCGCGCTTGCCGGAGGCACCCTGCTGCTGGCAAGCCCGCAGACCGTCACGATGTTCAGCCTGTCGCTCACGGTCTTCCTGTTCGGCATGGGCATGGTGAACCCGCTGGGCACCGCGATCACGCTGCAACCATTCGGCCACCAGGCGGGGACGGCCTCGGCGCTGCTCGGCTTCCTCCAGATGGGTAGCGCGGCACTCACCATCAGTATCGCCAGCACGTTCGATGTGACGGCTTACACCGCGCTGGGCCTCGTCCTTGCCGGCTGCACCGCACTGTCCCTCATCGTCTTCGCCGCTGGCTTTCGTCAACGGCACTCGACCGCGCCGTAGGGCACGCGCAACCCTTACCAAGGAATCAACCATGTCTGACCCCATCGTCATCGTCGCTGCAACACGCACACCGCTTGGCCGCTTTCTTGGCGACCTGGCGCCCGCATCGGCCGCGCAGCTTGGCGCACACGTCATCCGCGCCGCCCTGGAGCGCTCTGGACTGCCGGCCAACCGCGTGGAGGAAGTCTTGATGGGCTGCGTCCTGCCCGCTGGCCAGGGGCAGGCTCCAGCCCGCCAGGCAGCGCGTGGCGCGGGCCTTCCCGATGCGACGGGTGCGACCACCATCAATAAGGTCTGCGGCTCAGGGATGAAGGCCACGATGCTGGGGCACGACCTGATTCTGGCCGGAGCCGCCGAAGTCGTCGTCTCTGGTGGCATGGAGTCGATGTCGAACGCGCCGTACTTGCTTGCACGTGCGCGCAGCGGCTACCGCGCCGGGCACGACCGAGTGTTCGACCATATGATGCTCGACGGCCTGGAAGATGCCTACGAGCCAGGCCGGGCGATGGGCGATTTCGGGGAGGCTACAGCTAAATCCTACGGCTTCACCCGCGCCGACCAGGATGCCTATGCCGTGCAGACGCTGATGCGCGCCCGCACGGCCATTGAGAACGGCGCCTTCGCCGGCGAAATTACTCCGATCACGATCGAGGCCAAGGGTGGCGCCAGAATCGTCGCGAATGATGAGCATCCGCTGAAGGTCTCGCCCGACAAGATCCCGACGCTCAAGCCCGCCTTCCGCGCCGACGGCACGATTACGGCCGCAAGCGCGTCGGCCAACGCCGATGGTGCTGCGGCGCTGGTTCTCATGCGTCGCTCGCGGGCCGAGCGGGAGTCCTTGCCGATCCTGGCCGAGATCAGGGCGCACGCCACCCACAGCCAGACGCCGGCCTGGTACACGACGGCGCCAATTCCAGCGATCCGCAAGCTGCTCGACAAGACGGGCTGGACGTTGGGTGACGTCGATCTGTTCGAGATCAACGAAGCATTCGCCGTGGTCGCCATGGCTGCGGCCAAGGAGCTCGGCATCGAGTACGAGCGCCTCAACGTCAATGGTGGCGCCTGCGCGCTCGGCCATCCCATTGGTGCGACCGGCGCCCGCTTGATCGTCACCTTGCTGCATGCTTTGCGTCGGCGCGGCCTGCACCGCGGAGTGGCGTCGCTGTGCATCGGTGGCGGCGAAGCGACAGCCATCGCCATCGAGATTCCGCGCTGAATCGGGCCCAACCACCTTGCACAGGAGGCGAAGGGGGCGTGGGAGGTTGGAGTGCGGCGAGGGCTGTCAGTGGGTAACTGAAGAGGTGGCATGGCAGCGCCGGACCAGCGCGACGCGCAATGCGGTAGCCTATCTGGCGTTCAATCGTCCGCAGGATGGGCGGGCTTAAGGGCCGCGCGGCTCAACTAGCGTGCTTTGACCACATGATCCAGCGACTGGTCGAAGAACTCGGTGCATCGATATGACCGCGTATGTCGTCTTTCCAGAACGGCATTTGCTTCCGGTATAGCCCCTTGCCGCTCGGCCAACTCAGCCAATCTCGTCTTGGGGTGGGTGGCTGGCCAATAGGGCGGCGCAACGTTCCCGCAGGAAAGCATGCAATTGGCTGATCGCGGGTGTCAGTCGTGAACGGTGGGCACAGATGAGGTGCAACGGGGCAGGCTCGCAATGCGTGTGGGGAAGCAGCTCCACCAGCCGGCCCGCCTTCAGATCGTCAATGAGGTCCAACCGCGATTTGTAGACCACACCTTCGCCGGCGACGCTCCAGCGACGCACGGCATCGGCATCATCGCTGACTCGGTTGCCCGTGACCGCCACGGTGCGATCTCCACCGGGCAATGTAAAGCGCCATCGATCATAGATCTGTTCACTCCAGACATACCGGAGGCAGTTGTGACGCCGCAGGTCGTCGAGCTTGATCGGGGTGCCGTGCCGCTCCAGGTATGCCGGTGCGGCGCACAACGCACGCCGGTTGTGACTGGCCAGAGGCAGCGCCAGAAGCGACGAGTCGGCCAACGTGCCGTAGCGGACGACGGCATCCAGCGGCTGGCGGATGAGGTCAGCAGGGCGGTCGCTCATTCTCAGGTGCAGCGACAGCCCCGGGTGCTCGTGCTGGAATTCGTCCAGCCACGGCAGCAGCACGTTGCGCCCGCAATCGGAAGGCATCGACAGCCTTAGCGGGCCGCTCAGTGCCGAGCGGCCGTCGGCCAAGGCCTGTTCGCCTTGTTCCCGCGCGTCAATCATCGCCCGCGCATGGGGCAGGTAGCGCTCGCCGGCCTCCGACAGTTGCATGCTGCGTGTGGAGCGTGTGAACAAACGGGTATCGAGCGTCCGTTCGAGCCTTTGTACAGACGCGCTAGCCACGCCGGGCGCGATGTTCAGCTGACGTGCCGCTTCCGAGAAACTGCCGGCGTCCGCAGTGCGTACAAAGATTTGAACGTCATCGAGTCGAATGATTTTCATCAAATCAAAGAAAGTGTTTAGGTTTTTAGCGGATTTATCTGGAGATTGAAGAAAGTTAGCATGAAGTCCGTCTTCCCAGTTAGCCAATGACCTTCTGGGATCCCATCATCTTCAGCTATCCCAGGAGTCCTCTCATGAAGGCCATAGGCTTACACCAAAATCATCCCGTCACGCACCCACAGGCCCTGCAAGACATTGAGGTGCCGGTGCCGGAACTGCGTGACCACGACCTGCTGGTCGAGGTCAAAGCGGTATCGGTCAACCCGGTTGACACCAAGGTTCGGCTCGGTGGCGATATTCCCGCGAATGGCGCTCGCATCCTTGGTTGGGACGCCGCCGGCATCGTCCGTGCCACCGGGCCGCTGGCTACGCGCTTTAAACAGGGTGACCGCGTGTGGTACGCCGGTGACATCACGCGTCCGGGCAGCAACAGCGAACTGCACGCTGTCGACGAACGCATCGTTGGACCGATGCCGACCTCGCTGGATTTCGCCGAAGCGGCATCGCTGCCGCTGACGGCCATTACCGCTTGGGAATTGCTGTTTGACCGCCTGCGTGTGCAGGAGGCAGACCCCACGGACAACAATGTCCTGTTGATCGTTGGCGCCGCTGGCGGCGTCGGCTCCATCCTGACGCAATTGGCGCGCACCTTGACGGGCCTGACCGTCATCGGCACAGCGTCGCGCAAAGAAACCCGCGACTGGGTATTGGCGCATGGCGCGCACCACGTGATCGATCATAGCCAGCCCTGGGCACCGCAATTGGCCGAGCTCGGTATCGAGCACGTCTCTCATGTCGCCGGTTTGACCCACAGCGCAGCCTATGTGCCACAGATCGCCGCGGTGCTGCGCCCCGAGGGTCAGTTCGCGCTCATCGACGATCCCGTGGATCTGGATATCGGACCATTCAAGGGCAAGTCCATTTCGATCCACTGGGAACTGATGTTCACGCGAGCCATGTTCTCCACCAAATCCATCGCTCGCCAACATGCCTTGCTGCGCCGGGTGGCTGATCTGGTCGATCGAGGTGATATCAAACACACCCTCACTCAGCGCATCGATGGCATGAACGCCGCGAGTCTGATCCAGGCGCATGCATTGGTCGAGGCCGGCAGCATGATCGGCAAAGTCGTGATCGTCAACTCCTGAACGCTATTGAAAAGAAGCACGCAAATGACATCGCAAATCATCAATACGGCGACGATCAGCTTGGATGCCGCTCAAGCATTGCTGGCAGAGGCGCGTCGCGCTTGTGCCGAGCGTGGATTCGCCGCGACCATCGCCATCACTGATGCAGGAGGGCATCTGCGTGTCTTTGAGCGCGCAGATACGGCCCCTTTCCTCACCGTTGGTGTGGCGACGGACAAGGCCTGGACGGCTGCCTCGTTTGGCCTGAGTACACATCAATGGAACCAGCACATGGCAGACCCCACTGTGGCCGCGCTGGCGCATCACCCACGCATGACGCCGGTCGGCGGTGGCGTACCCATCATTCACGAAGGACAGATCCTGGGCGGCATCGGTATATCCGGCGGGACTTCCACCCAAGACCACGAGGCTGCCGAGGACGCTTTGCGTCACGTCGGTTTTCTGTAACGAGGCCAGTGCCTGGCAATCCTGAATGGCGCGAATAGATACCGGGCCGTCTCTCTATCCACATGAAATAAAAATGAAGAAAACACTTTCTTGCGCGCTGTCCCTCGCGATCGTTGCGACCTCTACCCTGATCGAACATAGGATAGCCAGTTAATCTCGTTGCCGTCGAAGGACGAGGCGCTGGCCCGGGAATACAGCGTGGCCGAGCTGTCGCCGGTCTTTGACCGTTCGCCACGCTAATTACTTGAATAACCTATTACTGCAGGCCCAGGAGGCCGCTCATGTCCTTGACGTCTCGCTTTTTTTCATCATCCTTGCTCGCCTTGGCGATTGCAGCAGCAAGCCAAGCCAGCTTCGCCACCGAAGCCACGCCGTTGCCTGCAGATGCGCCGGCAGATAAATCCATTGGCCAGCTCGATCAGGTGTTCGCCTTTCATGACGCGATGCCCACCGGTATCACCGTCACCGATAACGGACGCCTCTTTGTCAATTTCCCGAAATGGGGCGACGACGTTGCATTCACGGTCGGAGAAATCCGTGAGGGTCAGGTCTTTCCTTATCCCGATGCCGCGTTCAACCGGGAGGATGCTAGCGATCCCGCCAAAGGCCTGATCAGCGTGCAAAGCGTGGTCGCCGATGGCAAGGGTCGCGTCTGGCTGCTCGATACCGCGGCCCCCGGCTTTGCGGCGCCGAAGCCAGGCGGCGCGAAACTGGTGGCAGTGGATCTGGCCAGCAACAAGGTCGTCAAAACCCTGGTGTTTCCGGCTAACGTGATGCGGACCAGCACCTATGTAAATGACATGCGCTTTGACTTTCGCGTCGGCAAAGAGGGCACTGTATACGTCACCGACTCGTCCGTCTCCGGTCCTGGTGCCATCATCGTTATGGACATCGCCAGCGGCAACGCTGTACGACGCTTGAATGGCGCCAAATCGACTTCTCCGGATCCGGATTTCATTCCTGTGGTCGAGGGGCAGCAAGCACTGGTCACCAAGGGGCCGGACGGCAAGCCGAAGACGCTGACCGTGGCATCTGACGGCATTGCGTTGTCCGCCGATGGCAAGACGCTGTACTTCAGTCCTTTGTCCAGTCGCCACCTGTACTCTGTGTCTACCGCGCTGCTGCGCGACCCGAGCGTCAGCGAGGCTCAACTGTCAGCCGCGGTGAAAGACCTGGGGGAAAAAGGAGCCTCCGACGGCCTGGAAGCCGACGCCAATGGTGCCATCTACGCCGGTGATTATGAACACAACAGCATCCGCAAACGATTTGCTGACGGACGCTGGAAGACCATCGTTCATGATCCCCGGGTCCTGTGGCCGGACACGCTGTCGATCGGGCCTGACGGTTACTTGTACTTTGTTGCCAACCAACTCCATCGTCAGGCAGGTTTCCATGATGGCGAGGATCTGCGCGATAAACCCTACAGCCTGCTGCGCGTGAAAATCGACGCCGCCCCGGCTCCAACTCACTGATACCCGAGGCCACCATGAGAAAGGGGAAGGAAGCAGCGTTTTCTGAGGGCTCGATTACGGACTCGCCCTGCATTGCTCCTGCGGCCGTTCTACTAGTGGCGACACCTTTGGCCATATCATCGAAAGGATATTGAATTGTCAGCCTATATCATTTTCACGAGAGAAGAGACGCTCGATCAAACGGCGTTGGATACTTATTCAAAGATTCCCGACAAACTACAAGGACACCCCGTCACTGTGCGAGTAGGCTATGGCGAGATTGAGGTGCTGGAGGGACCTCCAATCGAGGGTGTGGTCGTTCTTGAGTTCCCCGATACAGATGCGGCCCGTAACTGGTATCACAGCCCGGCCTACCAGGCGGCCGCACAGCACCGATTTAAAGGGGCGCGTTATCGCGGCTTCATTGTTCAGGGAATGTAGATTGAACAGGCGGCGTGAGGTGCTAAAAACTCATAACGCCTCGCCATTCCAGTCGACTGACATTGGCAGAGACGTCTGTGGGCAGCATTAACGCATTCACGCCATATCGCCACATAAGCGTGCTCCAGCCCGTTCGGGATGTTCAACCATTACCTATTCCTGAGTGCGACCGCGTCACGCGGCCGCCGTCATTCTTATCCGCGATCAGTCAGGCATGAGACGCGCCAGCTAGGTTCGGCTACCTGAAGGACGGCTGATTAGCGTTCACATTCAGGGCACACGCCACCCGGTCCAAAGGTGGCGTGTGAGGGTCCCTCTCAATTCGTCGCTTCAGCCGCTAGCAACGCCGCCAGTTCATCGGGGCGATCCAGCATGATCGAATGCCCACACGCAATGTCGTGAACAGTCCACCTGGGGTCGGATTTCAGACGAGCGTGCGTCTGTGCAAACCAATCGCCACCATTTTTTGTCGCAAAGACATAAGTGCGATTGGCTACCTGTAATGAATCGACGCCTACCTTCACGCCCTGTACAAACGTGGCCAGCGGCTGTGGCACCGACATTTTGTCAACCCAGGCGGCGTCCGCGTCATTCACATTGAATGCTGCGGCCGGAATAGGGGGGATCATTCCGGCATTCCGATTTGCCTGCGAGAGAAAGGCCAGTGCGGTTTGGTTGCCCGTGATATCGATGAGAGACTGTCCGTCGTCGGGCGCATAGGCATCCAGGTAGAAGAGCGTGCGGATACGTTCACCGATTTCATTCGCGACGCCAGTGATCACTTGTCCGCCATACGAATGACCGCATAGTATTGCGTCGGAGATATCCTCGCACCTGAATACGTTCACAATGTCTTGAATGTGCGTGTCCAGATTGATTGCCCGGTCGGCCAGGTGAGCGCGTTCTCCCAGGCCAGTCAGCGTGGGTGTGTAGACGTCGTGTCCTGCGTCACGAAGCTTGCGGGCCACCCTTGCGTACACCCAGCCGCCCTGGAAAGCCCCGTGAACTAGAACAAATTTGGCCATGATTGATTCCTGTTGTTTGCGTTAAACCTGCTGCGTGGCGCTATCCGGCGTTGCGCGCCGGGCTTTATCTCTTGCACGCCGTCCAAAGGGTGCGGACCACTGACTGATCGCGACTCCTGATACACAGATCACGGCACCCAGAATCAGCAACAGGGTGACGGGCTCGTGCCTGAAGATGACGCCAGCGGCTATCGCGAAGAAGGATTGAAGCAATGCATAGGGGGCGACGCGCGCCATTGAGAACCGGGCGATTAGCCAAAGCCATGTGACGAAGGCGACGATGCCCCCTAACAGGACCGTGAAAGCGAAAGCCAGCCATTCAGAACGTGATGCGCTTTGTAGCGCCTGCATCTGGTGGCTCTCCATGATCAGCGAAAGCCCGAGAAGCTGAAATGCCGTGAAAAAGGATATCCAGGCGAAAAGCCTCACCGGCTCGAATGGTCCGAATTTCTTGGCGAGTACGTTTCCGATCGCCAGGCCGACGGCAGAGGCAAGCACAAAGAGCATCGGAACGACCGGGATTTTCAGCCCAGGATCGACCACCGCAATTGCGACACCAAACAGGGCGATGCCGACACCGAGTATCACCCGAGCAGAGGGCTTCTCGCCCAGCATGGGCCATGCAAGCACCAAGGTAAAAGGGGTCCAAAGCTGGTTGGTAATCCCGGCAACGCCCGCTGGCGCCTCGGTCAAGCCAATGAATGCGCCCGCGAAGTTTACGCCGCCCATGAAAAGAGAAATCAGAAAGATCGGCTTTATCTCCGACTTCCGAATGCGACCCGCGAATGGGATAAGGATCGCCGCGATTACCGCAAAGCGCAGGCCGGCAAAGAGCAACGGGGGCAGCACAGTAAGGCCGGCTTTGATGACGACATACTGAGCCCCCCACAGCAGCGGAACAAGTAGCGCCGCTGCGATGTGAATTAAATTCATTTAAAAACCATTCGGTCCAAAAATAATCAAAAATGAATGCCTCGCGTCATGACCGTCAGTGATCAAGCTGCGAGGCAGCTAATAAGCGTTTGCGCGGCAGCCCGGGCTTTGTGGGGTGCGCCCTTTACCTTGCGAACGACACGCAATCCCTCGAGAAAGCAAACCACCATATAAGCCGCCGCATCTGGGCTGACATGCTCGCCCAAATGTCCTTCTTTTTGAGCACGCGACAAGGCTTTGCTTATGCGAACCCGCATTGATTCGAAAAAATGCGCAATCCGGGTCGACGTCTCCTGATCCCAAGCCGCGATTTCCATGGCCGTTGCCACCAGCAAGCAGCCGCGTTGGCCCGCAACGCCGTCGGTGCGCGCGATATAGCCGTCTACGCAGGCTTTGAGTCCCTCCAGGGCATTCACGCCCGAGGTGAGTTCGTCATCCACGCGCTGGAGTGATTGAGCGATGTAACGATCAAGGGCGAGCAAGAAAATGCCATGCTTGTCGTTGAAAGCGGCGTATAGGCTTCCTCGGGATAGCCTGGTTGCCTCCATGAGGTCCGGTAGAGATGTGCCTTGATAGCCCTTCGTCCAGAAGATCTGCATCGCCTGTTCGACAACCTGGTCGGCGTCGAACTCACGGGGGCGACCTCGCTGCCGGTCGGAGAGGGTGGTCGTATTAGCCATTTTCGAATTATAGACTTATCAGTTTAAAAATGGCAATGTAAATTGCAATCAGCGAGTACTCGATTTGCAGATCCGTCCAACAACTGCGTATCGCCGCATCAACGACATTGCGGTGATCGTGAGCTAATTCGCCAGCGCGAATGTGAGGTGATTGACCAGCGCGCGGACCTTTGTCGACGGTCTGGGGCCCGACGGAAATACAGCGAACGCCTTCAAGGGCTCAAGTTCGTAGTCGGGTAGCAACTGTACAAGCTTGCCTTCACGCCGCTCTTGTTCTGACATGATTGTGGTGACGTTGGCTATCCCCAGGCCTGCCAATGCAGCAGCCAGGACGCCTGGCGCCGCGTCAACCTTGACTTTCCCACGCAGAGTCACCACCTGCGCCGTTCCTCCTTTCAGCATCTTTAACGTGCTTTTTTCCGGGAAGCTTTGTTCGTGCAAGATCGTATCGTGGCTTGTTAATTCTGCTGGCGCTCGAGGTGTGCCTCGCTTGGCCAGGTAGGACGGCGAAGCGACTAATAATCTTTCCACGGACGCTATTTGTTTGGCACCGAAAGTTGAGTCTTCGAGGGTGCCCATCCGGATGGCCATGTCGACGCCGGCGGCTACGAGGTTCTGACGCTCATCTCGCATCGTTATTTCGACTCGCAGATCGGGATAGCGCTCCAGAAAGCTGGCTAGCGCGGGAATGATCGCCCGAGTGCCGAACACAATAGGCACCGCGAGGCGGATAGTGCCGCGCAGAGAATCGATTCCCCGAACCGCATCCTCGGCCTCCTCCAGATCGGCTACCGCTTGGCGAGCTTTATCTAGAAATGCAGCGCCTGCCTCAGTCAAGGTCACATTTCTGGTCGTGCGAAGCAGAAGCTTGACGCCCAACCGTGCTTCCAAACCCGTGATGATTCTGGAGGCGGAGGGCTGTGACAGCTCAAGCTGCTGAGCCGCGCGAGAAAAGCTCCCCGACTCGGCCACGCGCGTGAAAACCTCGATTTCAAGCCATCGGTCAGTCATTTGCTTTCCAAATAAGTGTTCTGCAATTTTAGGGCATTATTTTCTTTGAAGAATCAGTCTACGATGGCCTCCTTGCTAACAGCCTGCTCCATGCGACAACCCCGTCACATGGCACGACTGGGGCGTCTCGAGCCCGCCGCTGGCCCTCGCTTTCTATCGAGGAGGGGGAGGGAAGCCCCAATTGCAGCGCTGATCACCCCCCTGCATCTACATGAGAGAGCAACTATGACCATTAAAATCTACGGCGACCCGGGCTCGGGTAGCCTTCGTCGTGTAACGACTGCTGCAAAGATCATGGGCGTCGACATCCAACGGATGAATGTCGATTTGTTCAAGGGCGAAAGTCATACCCCTGAATTTTTGCAGCTGAATCCGCACGGACTGACTCCCGTGCTTCAGGATGGCGATACGGTTATCTGGGAAGCCTCTGCCATTAATCTTTATCTCGCCGAAAAAGCGAACTCCGACCTGCTTGGCCGCACTCATACAGAACGGTGGGAAGTGCTGCAATGGATGTTCTGGTCCGGTGAGCAATGGCGGGTCTTTTCAACCCTGCTCTTTAACGAATGGGCGGGCGCGACGCTCATGGGCAAGCCTCGGACCGATGCCATCGTGGATTTGCTTACGACGAACATCCGCAATGCCGCCGCTGTCCTGAATGCACACCTAGAGAAACGAAGCTTCATTGTCGGCGATGCGTTGACCCTTGCCGATATCGACATCGCTGCGCCATTCTCGCAGTACAAGCGAACTGGAGCGCCGTTCGACGAGTTCCCCAACCTCATTGCCTGGCAGGAGCGGCTATTGCAAACCGTGCCGGCGTGGGCCGCTACGAGGGATGAAGTTGAGCAACGCATGACAGGTGTACTTAACGCCGTGGGCTGAAGCATGTGCTGTAAAAATTGAGGGCCCGTCGAGAAACTCTGGGACCACCGAGGGTGGAGTTAGTCGACGCCCTATGGAGCAAAAAAGCCGCTCTGCGATGCAGTGGCGGCTTTTTCTATTGCTGGTGCCCGGGGGCCGGGATTGAACTGGCACGCCTTGTGGGGGATTTTGAGTTGGCGGTTTACAGTGTTTGTACAGGGGAATGAGGCGAAGTCAATGAAAAGTATCGGCCTCCCCGGCGACATCCAAGGCCTGTACATCTTCGTGAATGACGATAGCGACCGATCTCCCTTTCATTCCGCAACCTTAATAACGACCTTGCCAAACGGGCCACGTGCCAGATGTGCATATGCCTGACACGCCTCGCCGAACGAGTAAACCTGGTCAATAACCGGCGTGATGCCGTGCTGGTTCAGGAACACATTCATGCGTTCGAACGAAGCTCTGTGCCCCACCGCGATACCCCGTATCGTCGTTTGGCGAAACAGTAGGGGTATGACATCCAAGGTAGCTTGTAGGCCGCTCAGGAAGCCGATTTGAGCAATGAGGCCACCGGCTTTCGTTGCCGCTACAGACTGATTCAGGCCATTTCCGCCTGCGACGTCAAGGAGCAGATCAACGCCCTTGCCATCAGTCAGTTCGAGAACGGCTTTATCCCAGTCGGGTCGCTGTCTGTAGTTGATACCCTCATGAGCGCCAAGAAGCTTAATCTTCGCCAAGTTTTCATCACGACTCGATGTAGCGATGACGCGTGCACCAAGCGCGGCGGCAATTTGCGCGGCAAAAATGGACACACCGCCTGTGCCCTGGAGCAGTACTGTTTGGTCAGGCTGAAGCTTGCCAAACTCCATCAGAGAGAACCAAGCGGTCAGCGCAGCGATCGGAAGGGTAGATGCTTCGACATCGGACATACTGTCTGGCGCTCGCACAGCACTTTCTTCATGGATGATCATGTACTCCGCAAGTCCGCCGGGTAGAGGCGCACCAAAACAGTAGTCTGGTTCATTGGGACCGGGAGCACCGTCAATCCATCGGGAATACAGGGTCGAGTTGACACGGTCGCCTACCTTAAAGCGACTCACGCCCGTGCCTGTGGCGACAACCGTACCGGCGGCGTCGCTGACGGGAATCAAGGGTTTGGGAATCATGGCCGGCTCGTAGAGTCCATCGACAATAGCCTTATCGCGGTAGTTCAGCGATACGGCACCGACTTTAACTAGTAATTCACCGGCCGAAGGTACCGGAGTCGGGACGTCGTCGAGTTGTAGATTTTCGAGACCAAAGTCTTTGAGGAGCCAAGCCTTCATGTTGTGCCTATCAGAGTGCGAGAAAAGGGGATGTTCCGAGATGGATAGATCCCGGCGAAGATCATCATTCTCCACATCAAGGGCGTCGCAATAAATACCAAATTTCAAGCCAAACTGTTGCCTGGAAGAGAAACAATAAATTGAGACTGGTTCGCCTGCGGCCTCGGTAAGGTTGCCAAGTTCCACGATGCGAGTGCAGAGCTGTAAAGCATCAAAACGGTCCACAACAGCCGTATTGTTGATGATTTTTGAATTAGTAAGCCAATTTCGCCCTGTTTAATCATGGTGGGTCAAGTGTCATTATGGTTCGACGCTCTCACCCGCCTCCTTGAGGGAAATCATCATGAATATCAGTACCTCCGCTTCAGCACCATCGATCGTTCGAACTGCCATTGTTACCGGGGCATCCAGAGGCATAGGTCGCTCCATTTCTCTACGCCTGGCCGCCGATGGTTTCAAGATCGTCGTCAATTATTCGGGTAATGCCGCCAAGGCAGAGGAGGTTGTCGCTGCTATCCATGCCGCAGGGGGGCAGGCTATCGCCGCGCAGGCGGATGTATCCAAAGCTGAAGATGTGCAGCGGCTTTTTGCCACGGCGCTTGAAACCTTCGGAACCATTGGCGCGGTCGTACACAGCGCCGGAATAATGCCGTTGGCGCCGATTGCTCCTGAAAGCATCGAAGCTTTCGACCGCACCATTTCTACTAACTTGCGGGGCGCATTCTTGGTACTAGGTCATGCCGCTCAGCACTTGCAGGCCGGTGGGCGCATCGTTGCCGTGTCGACAAGCGTGATCGCCAAATCCTTTCCCAACTACGGGGCCTACATCGCATCCAAGGCGGGGGTAGAAGGCCTTGTGCGTGTGTTGGCAAACGAACTTCGTGGCCGGAGCATCACAGTCAATGCAGTTGCGCCGGGGCCGGTTGCGACTGAGTTGTTTATGGAAGGCAAGACCGAAGAACAGATCGCGCAGATGACAAAAATGGTGCCTCTCGAGCGTTTGGGGCAACCCGACGATATCGCCCGCGTGGTGTCGTTTCTCTTAAGTGCGGATGGCGATTGGGTCAATGCCCAGGTCGTGCGCGCTAACGGCGGCTTCGCCTAAGTAGACGCATTTTTTCACTTTGTTGGAGAAAACGATGAGTCAGACCATATTGATCACCGGAGCATCAAGCGGCTTCGGCGCGCTTAGCGCGAGAGCACTCGCATTGGCGGGCCATACCGTCTATGCGGGGATGCGCGAAACGCTCGGAAGAAACGCGCCACAAGTCGAGGCGTCGCTGAACTATGCCGCCACGCACCAGGTGAAGCTGCATGCGATTGAACTGGACGTGCAATCAGAAACATCCGTGCAGGCTGCCGTGGATCAAGTCATCGCGGCCCAAGGGCGGATCGATGTGCTGATCCACAATGCCGGGCACATGGTGTTCGGGCCTGCAGAAGCATTTACCCCCGAACAATTTGCCTATCTCTATGACGTCAACGTGCTGGGCACTCAGCGTGTGAACCGCGCTGCACTACCCCATCTACGCAAGCAGGGCCAAGGATTGGTGCTGTGGGTCGGTAGTAGCAGCCACAACGGTGGTACTCCCCCTTACTTGGCACCGTATTTCGCTGCCAAGGCCGCGATGGATGCCGTGGCTGTCAGTTATGCCGGCGAATTGGCCCGCTGGGGCATCGAAACCTCCATTATGGTGCCGGGCGCCTTCACGAAAGGCACCAATCATTTCGCACATAGCGGCCGCCCTGCTGACACGGCGCGTGAGCGGGAGTACTCGGAAGGCGCTTACGCAGGCTTTGAGCAGGAAATCCTGACGGGATTGGCCAATTGCGAGCCCGCGGATGCCGACGTTTCCATGGTGGCGCAGGCCATCGTTAATATCGTCGGATGTCCATACGGCCACCGCCCATTCCGTGTTCATGTAGATCCGTCTGACGACGGGTGCGAAGTGGTGGATAGGGTTGCAGGCCGCATTCGCGCGGAATTCCTGCGCCGCATCAACCTGGCCGATCTCTTGTCGCCCCGTCAAGTCTCATCTTCCGCCGGAGGCGTCCATGGTGCATAAGTTCGGATCGACACATTTGAAAGTGGTGGTTGGCGAGGCGTAGATCGCAAACTCAAGATTTCAATATGAATTCTGCAAAATTCAACTCGCGACTATTCAGGCTAGCCGCGATTTTCTGGACGGTAGCCTCCATGGCGTCTGCAGGCGCCCAAACGGCGCCACGCAACGCACCGATGGACTTTCAAGGGCGTGTGCTCGTCTCCATATCGGATGCGGATATGCTAGCTTCGGCCTACGTAGACGGCGTGCTCGGCCCGCGTGAGGGGCGCGACGCGATTTCCGTGATTCCGCTGACCGAGGGTGATCGCGTAATCGACGTGCGCACCTTGCGCGCCTACGAGACCGAGGTTAGCAACTCGGTTGCCGGTGCCCCAAGCGCTGTAGCCATCTCGCCAGATGGCCGCTATGCCTTCGTTGTCGAGACTTTCAAGCAAGCTGAACAGCAAGCACAACGCTTTTCCGATTTGCCGGCGGGCATGACGCTTACGTTAGTTGATATCGCTAATCCCAAAACGCCGCGTGTGCTTGAGAAGCTTGAGGTGGGCAAGCGCTTGGAAACGGTGGAGATCAATCCCGCAGGCGACATGCTGGCAGTGGGATTGCATCCGCGTGACGGGCGCGGCGTGGCATTTATCCCGTTTCGTGAAGGACGCTTCGGCACTCCGAGTTATCAGCTTCTACCAGGTGTCGACAAGGACACGCGCATCACGCACGTAAGCTGGCATCCTTCCGGACGTTTCATCGCCGCGGCGCTAAGCGATGCCGGCCGCATTGCATTTGCGCGAGTGCAGCGCCAGGGCGATGAAATCAGTCTGCAACCCTGGGGTGGGTCCGTGCAGGTAGGTAAGTATCCTTTCAAGATCGTGTGGACCCCGGGCGGAAAATATGTGCTGGCCAATAACTTGCAATGGGGGCCGGATGTTGGTGGCTTCTGGACCGAGGCGCCGCGCGGCAGCGTAGCAAGCATACGGTTCGCCGACAAGTCAGCGACGGACCTGCAGGGTCGTACAGTCGTGCAGCATGCACTAGTTGGCGTCGCCGAGACCGGTGTCTCGCCGGAAGGCCTGACAATCAGTCCCGACGGCCAGCTCGTGGTGACCACCAATCTTGAGCGCAGCTTCCTACCCTATGACGATTCCAGGATAACCTGGCATGCTTCGCTCTCTCTGCTGCGTTTCGATTTGGCCAGCGGACAATTGCAGCATGTTGCCGACTACCCATTTGATGGCATTCTTCCGGAGTCAGCAGTGTTCGATAACTCTAGCCGTTACCTAGCTGTAGCGAATTTCGATCACTTCGACGATAACCGGGCAGGTGGTAGCATCGATTTCTGGCGTGTCGATCGCGATCCACTCAATCCACATCCCCTGCTTGTGCGCACGGTGCATAACGTGCCGGTGACGCGCGGGCCGCACTCCATCGTCCTGGCGCGCTAAATCATCGGGGGGCATGCTGAAAGGACTCAGTCGTTAGATAAGCACTATAGTGACTAGAGCACTGAGTATTGCGGCATTGNGGNCGCTGCAGCGTCCNCCGCGACCGAAGCTCGTCAATGCGCCTCCGTCTTGAGCCCTGCGAATCTGAAACCGAATCGCATCCTCCTTATCAGAGTCGATTATTGAGCTAGCCATCGCCTTGGGACCGACTAGCCTTTTTTACGGAAGACTGTGGCAGTGCGATAGCAGTTGGCCATTGCCCATCCTCGACCAGTCGCTGTGCTTGGGATATCACCATCGTAAGCAGATGCTGTGCAGCATTGGAAAGCGTACGTTCGCGCGAGTAAGCCACAATCCACGAGATAGTCAAACCTTTTACTGGTGCTGCAGAGATCTGTTTAGCGCGCAGGAGATCGTGTACGGCACAGTAGGGCAACACGGCACACCCAAGACCCTCCGCGACAAGGTCGAGCATCAAAGCAGACATGTCGACTTCCATACATACTTTAATATCCACGCCGGCTTTCGCCGCAGCTTTTTCGATGAGCTTGCGCAGACTATTAGGGTAAGAGGTCAGTATCAGGGGAGAGCGACATAGTGTGCGCATATCTACAGGGCGATCCAGACTCAAGCCCGCATTCGTAGGCATGATGGCCAGTAGCTTCTCAGTCAATAACGGCGTGCAATGGAATTGGCTAAAAGGTTCCTCAGTGGAAAAAATCGCAATATCTGTCTTACCGGAGGCGACGCTGTCGCGAATGTCGCGCGAGGAACCTTCATGGATGCGCAGAAGCACTTTGGGAAACGCACTGGCATAACGAGCGGCCATCCGCTTTGTGAGCATGCCACGCAGGCTAGATGGCACTCCTATAGTCACTGTGCCGGTAGGCTCTAATGCCTGCGAGCTCATGTCCTCCTTGATGGCCGTAATGTCCTTCATCACGGCAAACGCTCGCTGCCTCAACATCTGGCCGGCCTCGGTGAGCGCCATGCCGCGGGCTTTACGCTCAAAAAGCGAAACCTGCAATTCGTCTTCGAGCAGTTGTATCTGCCTCGACAGGGCCGGTTGCGAAATCCAGACCTTGGTAGCTGCGCGGCTGACGTTAAGTGTCTCAGCGACCGCGAGAAAGTACTGGAGCTGGCGTAGGTCCATTAGATGTTTCCGATAAAAAATGGCCGTTCAAGGAGCCCGGTTGAACCATAACCTAATTACATAATTAATGTCATGAATATGTATTTTATATATTACTAAGCCGTTCTTGACGATAAGCTAGCCATTAGCTCGCGCTGAGTCGCACGCTGGCGAAGGTACTCGATCCATAAGCGCCCCATGGCTTTGGGGAGCAGTTCGCCTCAAGCAGGCAAGAAGGTGGGTTAGCATTTTTTTGACATAAATGTCAAAAAAATGATCCACTACTCTCGCTGCCTGGTGCAGCACCGCAATGGAGCGAATGGAGTACTTATATGGCTGGAGTGCGTCAGTTTGATGAGAGCGAAGCCTTTGACAAGGCGTTGGCCTTGTTCTGGAGACAGGGATACGCTCGTACGACGATGCAGGAGTTAGCACAAGAGACCGGTGTTCAACGGGGGTCGCTATATCACGCATATGGCGACAAAGAAGCGTTGTTCCTGAAGGTTTTCGAGGTGTACCGCGATCGCTACGTCGGTCAAATGCGTGAGGCGTTGAATCATTCCGACCTGGAAACGGCAGTTCGGGATTTCTTTAACTTTGCGATTAGCTCCATGACGACCGGCAATCCCAGCCGAGGGTGCCTGAGCACCAAAACCGCGGTGGGAACCGAAGACATGAATCAGTCCGTGCGCGCCGTGATTGAAGAAATGTTAAATGAGATCGAGCGCGCACTCCATGAACGTTTCACTCGTGCGGACGCTAAAAGCAGGCTGACGACATCGCCGCGCAAAGCGGCTCGAATGATCGTCGCCATGACGCGAGGGCTGGTCGTACTCGAGCGGGTTTACCAGGACGAGAAGCGCCTGCGCGAGATGGCAGACCTTGTGATCGGGTTGCTGATGCTACCCGGACGCAACGGATCGCCCTAACTGGCGCATATATCCAGAAGCCCACCATGTAGAAAGCAGATTTGCTTCTGACTGCGCAAGCCAGCGCTTCGGGTCGAGCAAAGAGATCTGCCGAGATGACGCCGAGCCGGAAATCCAATCGGCGCCGCTGGCCCTCTCGCTCGCTGAGCTTGCGAGTCGCGGTAACCGCTAGCGTTTGGCGCATTCCCTCATATCTAAAGATGCGGCAGATGCCGATCAGCATCAACTCGACCTGCATCAAAAGCATGCTTTTAAAACATCAATGCAATGCGAAATATGTATTTTACATATCGATGTCTGATTCTTAAAGTTTCATTGTCGAATGAGTGTACGACCCGCAGTTAACGCTACTTTTGGATGAGACTATGAAGCAGAATAATTTGCCGCCTACTAAAACGCTTTCTCCTGCCGAGATGGAAAAGTTTGTTGCCCGATTTAGTGCTTTGCGGCCACAGAGCGAGTTTTATTCCAAGGATCAGGGCATTCCTGACGCGGCATATCAGGCGGTGACCGCACGCACGCTCTACACCTTAATGGCACCGTCTCAAAAGGCCGGTCCTATGTCTGCGCGGCCAATCATCGAAGCTACGGAGAATCTCTCCGTCATCATCGCCGAATGTCCCCCTGGCGATAAGCCAATGCTGCATGCGCATTTCCACACTGTGGAGCATTTCTTTTGCCTCCAAGGACAATTCCGTATTCGGTGGGGCGACGAGGGCGAGCATGAGATCGTGCTCAACCCGTTTGACATGATCCGCGTGCCTAAAGCGGTATGCAGAGACTTCACCAACATTGGCGACGAGACTGCCTATCTGTTGGTGTTGATCACAGGCAAGAATGAGTCGGACTATAACGACATTGGGTTCGCTCCCAGTGAGTCAGAGAAGTTCAAAGACGAGTTCGGCGAGGAAATCGTTGGGAAGATGGAAACGATTGGGTTCAGCTTTCTCAAAAACTAAGCGCCGTTCGACTGAATTACGTCCTTGCCGCCCTTGAATCCGTTCGATTACGAGCGCCAGACATGTGACTGCACGGATCGACCGGGCAGAGACCCCACCGACCCCTGTACCTCGACTACGCGGTGCCCACTTACTAGAACAAAGGAGATTGATCATGGCATGGGACATTGGTGATTTACTCATCAGACGCGTAATTACTGGAGTCAGTCGATCCGATAGCGTAGTGCCGATTACATCAGCGTTGCCAACGTTTCACGTCACCGAACTTTGGAAAACCGACTCGACGCCGGCAAGCCTTTCGCAGGAGGACGATTTGTGCGCAGGGCCGCTTGAGTTGGAGCCACCTCCATGCGGCACGTTGCTACGGTATTTGGAGTTTCCTCCCGACAGCGTCTGGCAAGGGAAAGTGGTGGGAAGTGAGGTATTCGGTGCAATGGGAGACTCAGGGAGGGCCGCGATTGATACGGACGCGCAACGTCATGAATTGATGCACCAGACGCATACGCTCGACTACATCATTGTGCTCGAAGGCGAGATCGTGGCAATCCTAGACGACTCGGAGACTGTGCTCCAGGCTGGCGATGTGTTGATTCAGCGTGGTACACGACACGCATGGAGCGTGCGGGGAAACGAAAAGTGCCGGATGGTTGCCGTGCTGATTGATGCACGAAAGCCTGAGCTTTAAGAATGGGAACAACGCGCTCAATAGCGAATGCGCTTGTTGAATCGTTCACAGTACACTAGGTAAAAAATGAAAGCTGCCGTCTATCGTAAGTTTGGTGCCGCGCATGAGGTGTTTGCCATTGAGCAGTTCGCACCAGTCAAACCTGCTGCTGGTGAGCTACTGATCGCCGTCAAGGCATCGGGAGTCAATCCATCAGACGTCAAGAATCGTGCGGGCGTGGTCATGAACACCATGCCTTATGAGTTTATCGTGCCGCATAGTGATGGCGCTGGGATCGTTAGCGAGGTGGGCGAGGGCGTCGATAAGAGTTGGCTCGGCAAACGCGTGTGGGTTTGGAATGCGCAGTTCCGTAGGCAACTTGGCACTGCGGCTCAATTTGTCACGTTGCCCGTTGGCCAAGTTGCCGAGTTACCTTCGCGCTCGCACTTCGCAATGGGTGCGTCGCTCGGCATTCCCGCGATGACTGCTTACCGCGCCGTGACTTGTGGCACCCCCATCGCAGACGCCAATGTCCTTGTCAATGGCGCGAGCGGCAACGTCGGTAGACTCGCAGTCCAGATGGCCAAATTGTTGGGAGCGAAGCGCGTGATCGGTCTAGTCGGTGATCCGCAGCGTGCACAGCATGTACATGAGGCGGGCGCTGATCATGTGATTGGCTATAGGGATGATGACCGTGAGAAGCAGATCGAAGCACTGGTAGGCCCACGCGGTATAGATCGGATCATCGAGGTTGAATGGGGAAGCAATTTCGAGTTCGACTTGAGTGTGATCCGGCCGGAAGGAGAAATCTATGTATATGGTTCTGCTGGTCAGATGAAGCCTGCTATCAGCATCCAGCAATTGATGCTCACTGGCGTGACAATGCATTTCCGCTCGGTCTACCTCCTTCCCGAGAGCGTACGCCAGGAGGCTGCTCAACGCATCAACATTTGGCTAGGGAAAGGCTTGTTGAATGTGCCTGTGGTGGACACTTTTAGTCTGGAGGAAATCGCTGAAGCCCACCGCGCGGTCGAACAGCGCCGGGTGCACGGCCATGTTGTCCTGCAGATCGATTGATCGATCTGCGCTCTTCCAAAAGGCGTGGACGTCATTACGCACGTTCCGCGCTGCGCGACCTGCCGGGACCGGCGCTGTAGGCGAACTGCTAACAACAGTCTTGAATACGGTATTCATGACGAACCTCCTCGTGAGTGTTGGGGGCGAAATGGCTTATAGGTATTCTGCTCGTTCATTCAAGACTATTGGTGATATAAAACTTAGCAGGGCGATAATATCGCGACCGCTGCCGTGCTAATTGCGTTCATTTCCGTCGCAGTTTCCGTCGGCAGTATCGGAGGCTTCATGGAATTACTTCAGACAATGCAGATCTTTGCCACACTGGCGGAGCTAGGCAGCTTTACCAAAACTGCTGACGCAGCGCAAATTGGCCGGCCCCAGGTCACGCACGCAATTCAGGATCTGGAAGCAGCGCTAGGCGTGAGATTGGTTCAGCGCACGACTCGAAAGGTGAATCTCACGGCCGAGGGCGAAGTCTTTTATGAGCGCGTCACCGAGATTCTCGGCAATATTTCTGAAGCTACATCACTCTTTTCCACCAACGGCGAGAACGCCCGAGGGCGCTTGCGAGTCGATCTGCCAGTCGCCCTGGCTCAGCCGCGCTTCATGGCAAGCCTGCGTGAATTCAAGCGGGCTTACCCCGATATCTCGCTGGTTCTGGGCGTAACTGATCGGACGCTCGACTTGGTCGCCGAGGGTGTCGATTGCGTGGTACGGATCGGAGAGTTGCCAAACTCAAGCATGATCGGCCGCCGCATAGGCACGGCGGCCATGGTCACGTGTGCCGCGCCGGACTACCTGCGCGAGTATGGCCATCCCGAGAGCCTTGAGGATCTATCTCGGCACCATGGAGTGAATTACTTTTCGGGAAACGCACGTAAGTCGATGGATTGGCGTTTCTTGATTGATGGCGAAGAGAAAATTTTCAACCTTCGCTCAGGGATTCTGGTGAACGATTCGAACGCATATGTAGAAGCTGGATTAGCCGGCTTTGGCATTATGCAAGCGCTCGGTATTAGCGTTGATCACCACCTTATGAGCGGTTCGTTGGTAGAGGTTTTGCCACAATGCCGACCGCGTTCACGCCCTGTGTCGGTGTTGTACCCGAGTAAAGTCCATCTGGCACCTCAGGTGCGCGTGTTTATTGATTGGGTCGCAGAACACTTTCCACAGTTGCATGGCGATTGGTTCGAGGCCTAAACCTAAAAATTCTCCAATCGTTAGGCACCAATGAACTAGACCATGGAATGTTGCGTCGGGAGGGAACAATCTATTGCCTCTCACGGCATCGATTGCTGGGGCGTAAAGCCCTAATCTGAACCTACTCCAACCAACAGAGGTACATATCATGTCTCTTGAAAAAGATGTCCGTTATTTGCTCGATCGCATTGAGATTGAAGATAAGGTTTCCCTTTATGGCCTTGGTCAGGACCTTCATCAGGCTGGTGCGGAAAACAAGAATGTTCTGGAACAATGGAACGACCTTTTCACGCCGGATGCGAAAATCGATTTGAGTAGCCTGGGCCTGAAGACCTATGACCTTCAAGAATATGGCGAGCTCATGCGCGGTAAGGGTATGAAGGGTGGCGGTCTTGAAGTGAAATTCAAGGCTTGGCAACATATCGAAGGGCTGGCCCGTGTAACGATTGATGGCGATACTGCCAAGTCACTTTCGTTCCACTTCCATAGTCATGAAGCTCGCGATGTAAAAGCAAATCTGATCGATGCTGGCTATTGGCACGACGAGTGGGTGCGGACGCCGGCAGGATGGCGGATCAAGGCCCGCCGGCACCAGTCCTTGTACACGAACACCTACGCGGTGATCGACGGTCCGGATTTCCTGCAGGACTAAAGGACTCTGCGGGATCCTCGGACGTGCTACGTACGAGGTCGAGTTGATCCGGGCGAAACCTGTACTTTTGGTGTTCGTCGGGATCGCTCACAACGAATTCTACTGTACGGTTACGCCCGTATCCTTAACAATCTTTTCCCACTTTGCATTTTCTGAATCGAGGAAAGTTTTTGCGTCTGCACCGGTCAGCAGGCCAGGAACGAGAAATTGCTCTTCCAGCACCTTTTGCATGCGCGCTGATTGCATGGCCTTTCCTACCTCAACCGATAAGCGGTCCACGATATCGCTCGGCGTACCTTTGGGCGCCGAAAGCAGTGCCCATGCATTGACTGAGAAGTCGGGTAAGAAATCGGACATAGCGGGCAGATCGCCGAAGGACGCTAACTTATCCTCGCTCGCTACAGCAAGTGCTCGTAGCTTACCCGCTTTCACTAGTGGCATTGCCGCATTCGCATTGTCAAACATCCACTGAATTCTTCCCGCAACAAAATCGGTCGACAGCGCCGTCGAGTTATAGGGGATGTGTTGCATATGCGTGCCGAGTCGAAGATTCAATAGTTCCCCAGCTAGATGGAGATTACTGCCTTGCCCGTAGCTCGCGAACATCATTTCGTCGGGGTGGGCTTTGGCGTATGTCAGGAACTCGGGGACCGTTTTCGCTGGAATTGAGGGGTGAATGACGAGAATGTTCGGCACGCGTGCAACCAGGGCGAGTGGAACGAAATCGTTGATCGGGTCATAGTCCGGTGCGGGGAGGACGTGTGGGCTTACGACATGTGTAGCGCTGGCTCCCAATAACAGGGTGTACCCGTCAGGTTTAGATCTTGCCACATACGCAGCGCCGATTTGGCCGCTGACCCCTGGCTTGTTCTCCACAATAACCGGACTGCCTAACTGCTCGGTGAGTTCTTGGGCCAATGCACGACCCGCTACATCCACGGATATGCCTGGCCCGTACGGCACTACGATCCGAACCGGCTTGTCTGGCCATTGTGCAAAGGCGGCGCCCGCCGTACCCATCAAAACTAGCGCCGTCGCGCAGCTGATTAATTTTTTCAACCTCATTATCTGTCTCCTGGTTGTTATATGACTTAGTTGGCAGCATTACACAAATTTGTTCGACTATCGCAACCATACGTCGCTACTGTAGATGGCGAGAGATGATATGAAAAATACATAATACCTATCTCAGTCATGCCTATTACGCATGGATAATGTTGGTTGATGAACGGCGGATGCTAGAAGCGACGAAATATGGAATAAATCGAAAGCCCTGATAGGAGCATTTACGGCGGATCCACGGCAGCTTTATTACTTTCTGGCTGTGGCGGAAAGCCAGAAAGTCAGGTCAGCATGGAAGCGGACATGTCCGCACATATGATCGATCTCGTGATTCAGGGTTCGAGGTATCCCGCTATGTTCACAAAGCATGACAGCCATGTGAATTACAAATTTCACTGCGGGTTCAATACTTCTTAGAATCAGGTGAACACAAACCGAATGCGAAAACGTCAAACGTCGTTTAGGTAGCAGACATCACGCTGCAAACACCGGAGAGGGCTTTAAGCCTTTATGCCTATGCCAAACAGCGGCGACCGTAATGCGACGCTCATCCACAAAGAGGGAGTGCCATTGTCTGATGGCATAGGGCATACGGCTAGAGGTGTGCGACTCCGCGACCTCATTGACGGCCCGATGGGAATGGATCGCTTTCTGCCATTCGCCATCGACATTACACGGGCATTGGCGGAGATACACCGCCTTGGCCTCGTTCATAGCAATCTGCAACCCTCCACCATCGTTGTCCATACCGATGATGGTATTCGACTAACCGCCTCGCGCGAGACGGAGCATCGAGTCGCTTGCCCATACGCCTCGGCCGTGTCGGAAAATTGCGATAGCACGCTCGCCTATATAGCGCCCGAACAACTGAGCGGAACGGGCTGGCCGACTGACCGACGTAGCAACTTCTATTCGTTGGGCGTGATTTTCTATCAAATGGTCGTCGGCGCGCTACCTTTTAATGCTGAAGATCCAAGTGGGTGGATTCACTGCCATGTTGCCCGTAGGCCGATAGATCCATGCCAAAGATTGGTAACCGTCCCGTCGACGGTTTCTACGATCATCATGCGGCTGCTAGCAAAGACACCACAAGAGCGGTATCAAACCGCGGCAGGTATCATCAGCGACCTGGAACGCTGTCTCAAGGCCTGGATCGCGACGTTCGATATCATGCCATTTGAGCTGGCCGCTGACGACACTCCCGATGAATTAGCTATCCCGGATAAGCTCTATGGGCGTGATCGCGAATTAGCGACGATGATTGACTGTCTGGATCGGGTAGCACGCACCGGTATTCCTGAGCTACTGCTCATTGCAGGCTATTCGGGTACTGGTAAATCGGCACTGGTCGAGGCCATGCGTAAGGCCGTCACGCCCTCGCGTACGCTTTTTGCATCAGGAAAATTCGAACAGTACCAAGAGAACGTTCCCTATGCCACGCTGATCCAAGCACTACAAACGCTGGTTCATTCGCTGTTGAGCAAGAACGAGTCAGAGCTAACACTATGGCGGAGCCAATTCCTACAAGCATTGGGCGTACATGGAGAACTGATCACCACGCTCATCCCAGATTTGGTACTCATTATCGGCACACAGCCCCCTGCGCCGACGCTACCCTTGCTACAGGCGCAAGTTCGATTTCACTCAGTCTTTCAACGCTTTATTGGTGTTTTTGCTCAGCCTGAACATCCCTTGGTTATCTTTCTGGACGATCTGCAGTGGCTCGATACCGCCACGCTCGAACTATTGGAAGATCTCGTGCTGCGGGCAGAGTTAAAGCATCTGCTACTGATAGGGGCTTACCGGGATAACGAGATTGCCTCGAATCAAACTTTGCTCAGCATGCTCGAAAGGGTCAAAGCAGGCGCAACCCGTGTGAGCGAGATCACACTGGGGCCATTGAAGCACGATCCCCTGGTGATGATGCTGTCGGAAACCCTGCGGACCGCGAGCCGAGAAGTAGGCAAACTAGCGGAGCTCATACGCAGTAAAACCGGCGCAAATCCATACTTTGTTATTCAGTTCTTGACGATGCTGGCGGAGAATTCGCTCATCGCGTTTGATCACGATCGGATGCGATGGGTTTGGGATGCAGATCGTATCAGTACCCAGCGGCACACCGAGAATGTCGTCGAGCTCATGATTGCCAAGCTGGGACGCTTGCCTGACGCATGCCACGACGCACTACGCCTACTTGCCTGCATCGGCAATGCTGCCAACATGACCACACTGTCGTGGATATTCGAAGTCGATATCGAAGGAGTGGATGCCTTGCTATGGCCCGCCAGGCGCCAAGAATTAGTACATCGCAACGCCGAAGGCTACCGCTTTTCCCATGACCGGGTCCAGGAAGCCGCGCTCTCGCGTGTGCCAGAGCCGATGCTAGCGCAAGCAAAGCTGCGCATCGGCAGGCTCCTGCTGCGCCATACGCCGACGGACCAGCGCGAAGGCTCGATATTCGATATCGTCAACCAACTAAACTATGCGGTCGAGTTGATCGTCCGTAGCGACGAACGCGTGAAACTCGCCGAACTGAACCTAATCGCTGGAAGGCGTGCGAAAGCCTCGGTAGCCTATGCATCGGCCCTGAACTATTTCCAGGCGGGTTCCGCACTTATCAATGCGCAAACCTGGGCTACACACAGAGAGTTATCCTTTGCACTGGAGTTTCATCTCGCCGAATGCGAGTTCGTGACGGGTGAGCTGGCCTATGCCGGCCCACGCCTAGCGGCGTTGCACGAACGCGCATTGACCAACGCTGAGTCGTCGGCAGTCACGTGCCTACGAGGAGAGATCTATGTTACCAAGGGACAGCACGGCCGTGCCGTGGCAGTGGCGGTCGACTATCTACGGCACACGGGTTGTGATTGGTCCGACCACCCCTCCAGTCAAGACGTCTGGCGCGAGCACCAGCGATTACGTCGGCGACTGCGGACCCGTCCTATAGACACGCTGCGCGAATTGCCGCCGATGACGCAATCGACAGCCTGCGCCACGATGGAAGTACTGCTGCAGTTGGCGCCCGCAGCACTGGCGTACGATGACAACCTGCTATGTCTCAGCGTATGCCGTATGGTGAATCTGAGCTTGGAGTATGGGAGCAGCGATGGAGCCTGTGCAGCGTATGTCTGGGCGGGGGTGGTGCTCGGCCCATACTTGGGCGACTACAAAACGGGATTCCGGTTCGCCCAACTTGGCTTAGATCTGGTGGATCAACGTGCGATTGAGCGGTTCAAAGCACGTGCCTATCTTCTGTTTGGCGCCCATGTCAACCCATGGACACGTCATTGCCGCGACGGTCTGCCCTTGTTAGAGCAGGCATTCAAGCAGGCTAACGACATCGGCGATGTGACCTTTGCCGGTTATAGTTGCTGCAACTCTGTGTCGACTCTTTTGGCCTGCGGCGAGACGCTCGACTTTGTCGAGCGCCGAGCGGAATTCGGCCTTGCGTATGCGCGGGAACACGGGTTCCGCTACGTGGCCGAACTGATCATTCCACAGTTGCAGTTGATCCGTATGTTGCGGGGTGCCTTACCCGTCTTGGGGCACTTCGATAGCATTGAGTTTAATGAGCCGGCCTACGAACTCCAGCTGCAAGGACACGCTATCGCCAGTTGTTGGTATTGGATACGCAAACTGCAAGCGCGTTATCTAGCTGGCGATTTTCATGCGGCCTTGCATGCAGCCTCGAGCGCCGCCCCTTTACTCTGGACCTCCACGTCGTCCTTGGAAAGAGTCGAGTACCATTTTTACTCGGCGTTAGCTCACGCCGCCCTATCCTACAACGATGACACTGCCGAGAGCACCCAACACAATCAGTCTGTCTTGCAACACCACCACCAACTTGCGCAATGGGCCGAAAACACGCCTGAAAATTTCGAAGACCGCGCGGCGTTGGTTGCGGCCGAGATTGCCCGGAGCGAGGGACGTACGCTTGATGCCATGCACTTGTACGAGCGATCAGTGGAATGCGCACGGGCACATGGCTTTATTCACCACGAAGCGATTGCCAATGAGTTGGCGGCCGATTTCTATACCGAAATCGGCTTTCAATCGATTGCACGGACCTATATTCGTGAGAGCCGACATTGTTATTTGCGGTGGGGTGCCATGGCAAAGGTTACACAGCTCGAGGCCCGTTTTCCTGAAACGCTGGAGCGACTGGAAACCACAGGCACACGCTCCCCGTCGCCAACAGCCCGACTTGAACTCGATACCGTAATCAAGGTCTCCCAAGCGATATCGGGTGAGACCATCCATGATCGGCTCATCGACACGCTAATGCGCACCGCCATGGAGCACGCAGGGGCTGAGAAGGCCGTACTGTTGCTGATGGATGCCGAGAACTATCAGATGGTCGCGCATGCCACGATCAGAGAAGAAGCTATTGAGGTTCAGACCGAGCACCCCGCTGGCGTCCTTAACGCTGTTCCGGAATCCGTGTTGCGATATGTCACGCGCCTGGGAGAAAGCGTAATTCTTGACGACGCGAGTGCTCCTAACACGTTCTCGGACGATCCATACCTCAACCAGAATCGCGTACGATCGCTGCTGTGTCTGCCATTGATTAACCGTACACGGTTGATCGGACTGCTTTATCTCGAAAACAATCTAGCAGCACGAGTATTTACCACTGACAAACTGGCCATTCTCAAACTTGTCGCTTTACAAGCTGCGATATCGTTGGAGAATACGCGCCTGTATCGTGATATCGAAGAACGCGAATCGAGAATACAGCGGTTGGTGCAATCAGACGTTATATGTATCCTGATCTGGGACCTTGACGGTCGTATCATAGACGCGAACGACGCATTCCTGAACATGTTGCAATATGACCGCGCAGATCTGCAGGCAGGACTCAGATGGTTCGATATGACACCTCCAGATTGGCAAGCGGTCCACTTGCAATCTGAAGCTCAAGAACTGCAGTCAACGGGTGCTATGCGGGCACGCGAGAAAGAGTTTTTCAGAAAAGATGGTAGCCGCGTACCTGTACTTATCGGTGCTGCGGTGTTTGAGAGCACGCCGAACCAGGGCGTAGCCTATATTCTTGATCTGACGGACTTGAAGCACGCCGAAGCACGGGCACGCGAGAACGAGCAGCGCTATAGAAGCGTGCAGATAGAATTGGCACATGCAAACCGGAGGTCTACCATGGGCCAATTGGCTGGCTCCATCGCGCACGAAATCAATCAGCCTATTACCGCGACTGTCATTAATGCTCAAGCTGCGTTGCGCGAGATGCAAAACGCAAAACCCGATCAACGGGAAATCTCAGATGCGCTTAAAAGCATTATCAAAGATGGAAATCGGGCCGGTGACATCATCACACGCATTCGCAACCTGATCAAGAACTCGCCCGCCAGCGACGATTTGCTGGAGATCAATGAGCCCATTCAAGAAGTCATCGAATTAACGCAATCCGAGGCAAAGTACAAGACCATCTCGATATTGGCCGAACTCGGCGATAGCTTGCCGATGGTCAGGGGCGACAAGGTTCAACTACAACAGGTCATGCTGAATCTCATTGTTAATGCATTCGAGGCAATGAGCACGAGCGAATCTGGCCCACGGCATTTGTTCATCCGCACGGTGGCGACTCAGGAACCAGGAGTTTCGGTGACAGTTCGAGACACTGGCCCAGGTTTAATGTCCCAACTGTTTGACGAGGCCTTCGACGCGTTTTTTACGACCAAGCCCTCTGGTTTGGGTATGGGCCTTTCAATCTGCCGTTCCATCATCGAATCTCATGGCGGAAAGATTTGGGCGAGCCCGAGCCAGCCGCACGGCGTAACTTTCCAATTTACGCTACCTGCCGCAGAATAGCCTTATGCCTCGCCCAACGCCTCTTCGATCAGTTGGATCAGCAATGCGCCGTCAAACGGCTTTATCAGAAATCCCCGTGCGCCGGCAGCCAAGGCGCGTTCGCGTGACTTATTTTCGGGAAAGCCTGTCATGAAGATCGTGGGAATGTGGTGGCCCAAAGCGAGTAGGCGAGCGTGGAATTCCAGGCCGTTGCTACCCGGCATTCGGATGTCCGATACCAAACACTGGGTGCGAAAGATCTGAGACGATTTCAGAAAATCGGCGGCGGTGGCGAAACCGTGCACCTCATAGCCCTCAAGCCGTAGCAACTTGCTCATGGCACTGCGCACAGAATCGTCATCATCAACAATGGCGACAACACTTTTTTTCGGTATGTCGTGCAAGGAACCTGCCCCATTGTCATCCGACGAAAATCCGGATTGTGGTTGCACCACCATTGCTGCAAGGTAATGGAAGCGATACTTTGATAGGCTTATTCACGTCGCATCGAACGACGGTCACAGTCTGTTGTCTTGACGCTATCATACATACGGACCAGTTCGGCGAGCGATCGCGCTCCCATTTTCTTCATCACGCGCGCTCTATGAATCTTCACCGTGATCTCGCTAATGTTGAGTTCCCACGCGATTTGCTTGTTCATGAGTCCGTCAGTTGCCAGCCCCATCACCTCACGCTCACGAGGGCTGAGCGAGCCAAATCGCAGTTGCAGCCCTTCATTGACCTTCATCGCCGTTCGTCGCTCTTGGTCGCGGCCCAACGCCGCAGCAACGGCGTCCAACAGCTCCTGGTCGCCAAACGGTTTGGTCAAAAAATCTGACGCTCCAGCTTTCATCGCCCTTACCGACATCGATATATCGCCATGACCTGTCATAAAGATGATGGGAATCTGGCTGCCGGCTTTTTCAAGTTCTAGCTGCAAATCGAGACCACTTCGACCGGGAAGGCGAATATCGAGAACCAAGCAGCTTGCTTCGTCCGGCAGTTTGCTCTGGAGCAATTCGGTCGCTGAGCCAAAAGTCCGCACGTCCACCCCGACCGCCTGAAACAGCCGCCGCAGCGCATCTCGGATCGAAAGATCGTCCTCGACAATGAGGACGACCCCTGTCGGCGCAGTGGCTGACGATAGCGACCGGTTATCATTCGGCATATCGGCATTGGTGCCGCGAGCACATTCCGATACCAAACTTGTTTCGACAATTTCCACCACGCTCGTTCCTTTATCGGGAAGCGGTGCGTCTCGCCCGCCGTAACCATCGCTATCGCTATGCCTTCACAAGCTAAGCGGATCTCGACAAGCCGTCAAGACCCCGCGCGCTTATGCGCGCACAAACGCCAAGAGATCGGGATTAATCGTATCCGCATTGGTCGTCAGCATGCCGTGCGAGAAGCCCTTATATATCTTCAACGTCCCATTCTTGACCAGCTCGGCCTGCTTGAGCGCGGCATCCGTGTACGGCACGACTTGGTCGTCGTCTCCCTGAATAATGTACGTCGGAACAGTAAGCGCTTCGAGATCAGCGGTCTGGTCGGTTTCGGAAAATGCTTTGATACCTTCGTAGTGAGCGAGCGCGCTGCCCATCATGCCCTGCCGCCACCAATTGTCGATGATGGGCTGAGAAACGGCCACGCCAGGTCGGTTAAAGCCATAAAATGGACCAGACGCCACCGCGCGAAAGAATTCTGCTCGATTGGCAGCCAATGCTGTGCGAAAGCCGTCAAACACCGACCGCGGGGTTCCTTGCGGATTGCTATCAGTCTTGACCATCAATGGCGGAACCGCACTGACCAGAATGGCCTTCGCAACCCGCCCCTGCGGCTGGCCAAACTTTGCCACGTAGCGTGCGACTTCCCCCCCGCCCGTAGAATGGCCAATATGGACGGCATTGCTCAGTTTAAGAAATTCGACGACCGCCGCTGCGTCGGCGGCGTAGTGGTCCATATCATGCCCAGTCGCGATCTGTGACGAGCGACCATGACCTCGACGATCATGGGCTACGACGCGGTAGCCGTTGGCCAGGAAGTACAGCATCTGAGTGTCCCAGTCGTCCGACGAAAGGGGCCAGCCGTGGTGGAAAACAATAGGCTGTGCCGTCTTCGGGCCCCAATCCTTATAGAAAATCTCGGCGCCATCTTTAGTGTGAATAAATCCGCTGGTCATGGTTACCGCTCCCTCTGAGGGTTGATGATGAGATGTTGTCTTTGCTACCGCCATCGTTGGAAGGTAGGCACCGGCCAAGACGCCTACCGTTCCCGCTATAAAGGCCCGCCGCGAAAGATCCATGGACGGCACTGAATGGTCACTTGATAAAGGTCCGCTCATGGCATGCGGCGGATGTTCTAATAAGGCTGTGTTCATTCCTCTGACTCCGTAATCAACGTGAACGGGCTAAGAGTCCGGGCGGCTTTCAACCAATCTACCGGTATCAGGCGAGTCGCGATAAGGCTTCGCGGACACCGGCGCCATAGGCGGGATCTGCCTTGGAACAGTTAGTGATATGCCGCTCTTGAATATCTTCTGCTACGCCTTCGAGTGCTCGGGCGGTATTCTCAAACAGGCACTGTCTTTCATTAGCACTCATGATTCGAAACAGGTCCCCGGGTTGACGAAAATAATCGTCATCCATGCGATGGTCCCAATGATCAGCCGCGCCGTCGATATCCAATGGTGGATCATTTAGCGCCGGTTGGTCGGTCCATTCACCTGCGCTATTGGGGTAGTAGCTCGGCGTACTCCCCATATTGCCGTCGGTGCGCATCGCTCCATCGCGGTGATAACTGTGGTAGGGACACCTCGGCGCGTTGACAGGGATCAGATGATGGTTCACGCCTAAGCGATAGCGGGCAGCATCACCATACGAGAACAATCGGGCTTGCAGCATCTTGTCGGGTGAAAAACTGATGCCGGGTACTACATGTGCCGGCGAAAATGCCGCTTGCTCCACGTCAGCAAATACGTTTTCAGGGTTGCGGTTGAGCTCAAAATAGCCCACCTCAATCAGCGGATAGTCCGCCTTCGGCCAGACCTTGGTCAAATCAAACGGGTTATAGGGAAAGGCCTTGGCTTGCGCATCGGTCATCACCTGAATAAACATGGTCCATCGCGGAAAGTTGCCCGCTTCGATGCTCTCAAACAGATCCCGATGATGTGATTCACGATCCTTGCCGACCAGGTCCTGCGCCTGTCTATCGCTTAAGTTCTCGATGCCCTGCTGCGTGCGAAAGTGATACTTGACCCAGACACGTTCATTAGCGGCATTGATAAAACTATACGTATGGCTGCTAAAGCCGTGCATGTGCCGGAAGCTTTTCGGGATACCACGATCGCTCATCACAATGGTGACCTGATGCAAGGCTTCGGGAAGAAGCGACCAGAAATCCCAATTATTGTTCGCACTGCGCAGTCCGGTGCGGGGATCCCGCTTAATCGCGTGATTCAGGTCAGGGAAACGCAGAGGATCTCGGAAAAAGAACACAGGCGTGTTGTTGCCCACCATGTCCCAGTTTCCCTCCTCCGTATAGAACTTCAGGGCGAAGCCACGAATGTCGCGCTCGGCATCGGCAGCGCCACGCTCACCAGCGACGGTCGAGAATCTCGCGAACATTGGCGTCTGCTTGCCTATCTCGGAGAAAATTTTCGCTTTGGTATACCGTGTAATGTCATGCGTGACCGTAAACGTACCAAAGGCCCCGGCCCCCTTTGCATGCATTCGGCGTTCCGGAATCACCTCGCGATCAAAGTGAGCGAGCTTCTCGATCAGCCAGACGTCTTGCAAGAGTGCTGGGCCGCGCCGACCTGCCGTCTGGATATTAAGGTTGTCGCTAACAGGCGCGCCCGTCGCATGGGTCAGATATTTGGATTTGTCGTTCATGGAGATTACTCCTAACAGCTCTGTTGAGCACGTCGCCGCAGAGCGAAGATGGGGCAGGGTGCGTCAGCCATGCCAGTGCGAACATCGGATGAGGTTGCAAAAGTTGGCAGGCTTGAACTGCGGGTCTTTATCGGCGAGCACATCGGCCTTGACGTTGCCGAACGTCGTGTGCGGCTTATGTTTGATACCGTCGTAGAAAGCCTGAATAATGTCTTCTTTGAAATGTACTGGCCTGGGAAACGCATGCACAATTGCATCTCGCTGGGCATCAGAGTATTCATCGTACGCAAAGCCCAGAACGTCCATTTCTACGCCAGCGGTCAGCAGCGCAATAACGGGGTCCATATATTCAGGGATGCCAGGCGTCGTATGTAATGCTATGGCAGTCCATACCGTGTCCACATCGGATTTCGCAATGCCGTGACTGCTTAGAAAATCGCGGGCGACATTGGCACCATCGACTTCAAAGCGTTTATCGATACTGCTATGAGCAGGTACCAAGCCCATATCATGAAACATCGCGCCCGCGTAGAGCAGCTCTTCATCGAATTTAATGCCGCGGCGTTTTCCTGCCAAAGCAGCGAATTGATAGACTCGGCAGGAATGATTGAACAACAGGTCATTTTCGGTGGCACGGACGAGTTCTTTGATTTCCCGAGCGAGCTGGCTGTCGGGGATTCTTGCAAAGTTGATATCGGACATGTGACGAATCCTATGAAAGATAGGTGAGACTTAAAAGGACCACTTAATCCCAAAGTGGTTGGTGCCGTTGGTGAAGGCCCCAGGCACGACGACCGTCGTCTCAATGCCCCAGAGGGCGAGTGCTTGCGCGGCGAGTAGCCCGAAGCCGCTGGATGCACCCGTAATAAGGATGATGTTCTTAGACATGGACAGACTCCTTGCACAACAAAGATCTCGGTAATCAGATGATTCCGCCATTGGCTCGCAATGTCTGCCCATTTATCCAGGCGCCGTCAGGCCCCACGAGGAATGACACGACATTGGCAATTTCCGCTGGGCTGCCAATGCGCTCCAGCGGAGCCAGTTTTGCGAAATGATCGATGACTTCCTGGGGCCGATCGTCAAAAAACAGCGCGGTTCCCGTCGGGCCGGGCGCTACGGCGTTGACGGTGATGCTCCGTCCCCTCATTTCCTTCGCGAGAATGGTGGTCATGGCTTCAATCGCGGCCTTTGTCGCGGCATACACGCCATAGGTAGGATGCAACATCGCCGTCTGACTGGTAGACAGATTGACGATGCTTCCGCCCTGATTCAGGCGCCGTGAGGCCTCACGGAGCATGTTGAACGTGCCCTTCAAATTGATTGAGATTTGCTGATTGAAGAGGCCATCGTCGCTCTCGGCGATCGTAGCTAGCCTCATGATGCCGGCGTTGTTGACCAATACATCAACCCCCCCGAACGCCGCTTCCGCCACATCCCACAACCGAGCGACGGCGACAGGATCGCTCACATCAGCCCTGAAGCTCCGTGCCTTGCCCCCTTCCTTCTCAATCTTTGCGACCAGGTTCTCTGCCGGGGCCGGACTCCCGGAAAAATTGACAATGACATTGAAGCCGTCTTTTGCTAGACGCTCGGCAATCGCAGCGCCAATCCCTCGCGAGGAGCCCGTCACAACTGCGGTCTTGCAATGATCAGCCATTTCCGTTGCCTTCTCAGTTTGGAGTCAGTGAAGGCATTCTGCCTATAAGGCCGAACCCGCGAAATCATACATGCGTATATCAATGCTGGATCAGAGACCCGAGGTAGACCAACAAGTGTCGTAACGGGATGGAACTCAAAGTGCCATCGGGTCCGCACAATACGACGCACCTACTAATCGGAATTTAGTAGTTTCGAAGAGTAGTCCATGTGATTTACGGAAGGCACCTCGGGGGTCACGGCAGCTAAGGTGCGGAAAATTCATGTCGCTCAAATATTGATTGACATATCTGTCAAAAATAATTAACGTTTGATCGTTGACATGATTGTCAATGATGATTTTCCAGCTTTTCCAGCTTTTCCAGCTTTTCCAGCTTTTACTGATCGAGATTAACTATGAAAAAACAGTTGTTAACTTTGTCTGTGATGCTGGCCACGATGAGTGCCAGCTCACGGGCGCCGGTCTTCCCCTGGGTGGACGCGCTGGACGGAAATGGCGCACCTGACCTTTATCTGAGATCCAAATCAGCGCAGCGGGAGAAATAATATGACTGTCCGGAAACCCACCGAAATCGTTAACGAGTTTTGGCAAAAGGTATGGAGTGAGAAGAATCCAGCGGCCGCCGACCATCTGGTGGCAGAGGATTTTCACATCACGTCTGGTGGCGTGGTGATTGGCCCACGCGAGGAGTTCAAAGCCTGGGTACGTCAGTTTCTCGACTCGATTAACGACTTTAAATTTGAAGTGCTCGAGATTTTTCAGAATGAAGAAGGAAACCGCGTTGTGACCCGGTGGGTTGTGACGGGCAAGAACAATGGGCTCATGGGATTCGAACCCTGTCAATCGCCCATTCACATGACGGGTACTGCGATCATCCACGTTCGAGATGATGGCCTGCTTCAGCATAACTGGGTCGAGCGCAACGCGCTCGAAGTCCATAGGAATTTGGCTTCCAACAAGACCTGATACATAGCTCGACCCTATAAGGTACGCCGGATGGACATTGCCCAGGAAGCCTCAGTGCCATGTTGAAAGTCCCCAATCGATACAGCCACTTCGTATTTAGCGCAATACAGTCAGGACTGACGTGCTGCATTGCTTCGGCCATCTCCAGTGCTCCATTCTATTCAGAGGGGAGCTTCGTCAGTCATTGGGGACATGCCTATGTGGTTTCCTGGACGGTAATGCTTCCTCTTGCATTAGTGGCCTCCCCCGTTATCCGTAAGCTTGCTCATTGGATGACGAACTGAGCCTCGGCGAATTATGCCGGCTGCGAAGCCATACAACAGGGATAGACGAATGGGACACACAATCACCGAGAAAATACTTGCGCGTGCGGCGGCGCTTCCAGCAGTCAGCGTTGGCGACGAGATCATGGTCAAACCAGATTTTGTGTTGGCGTATGATTTCCCCGGCTATACCGACGTGTACTTTAAGCAGATTAAAGTTATTTCTGGGTCGCGGAAGCTGGCCGAACCTGAGAGGTTCGGAATTTTCATCGACCATATGATTCCGGCCGCCACCCCACAGGAAGCAGACTTTCACGAAGAGACCCGCCAATGGGGCAAAGAAAACGAGGTCAACGTCATCGAACGCAGAGGCATTGGCCACCAAGTCGCGGCTGAAATAGGTTATGCCGTACCAGGTGCGCTGGTGCTCCATTTCGATCCACATGTTTCGCAAGTCGGCACGTTTACCCAGCGAGCGATCAAGTATTCTGCACTGTTATAGACGCGGACCCGACGGCCTACCCGGATCATCAGATGGGGCTGGTCGGCTATTTGGCCCAGTTTTGCTGGGCGACTTTACTTTGCAAAAAATCGCAGAATGCCCGAATCCTCGGGCTAATGTTTTTGCGGCTGGGATAGATCAACTGGATGGGCTCTTTGCACGGGTCCTGATAGTCGGTTAGCACGGGGATTAGCCTGCCGTTCAGCAGATCAGTGCCAATATGGAACTCAGCTAGTCGAACGATCCCGAAACCGTCCAGGGCGAGGTCGCGTGCGACCTCNCCCTGGGTAGTGGTAATGGCGTAGGCGGGCCGCACATGAATGGCTTCAGCCATGGGATTGGTAAATGGCCACACGTTCCAATCGCTTTTGAAGGTGAATCCTATACAGCTATGCGAACTCAGATCTTGAGGATGTCGCGGTATGCCGCGTTTAGCTAGATAGGATGGCGAGGCACAAGTTATCCAACGGCTCGCGGCAATGGTTCTGGCAATTAATGTGGAGTCGGGCAGGGGGCCGCTATGAATCGCAATGTCCACGCCGTCGTCAAAGACATCTACATACTGTGGCCCAATCATCAAATCCACTTTGAGATTTGGATAACGCTGGAGAAATTCAGGCAGCCATGGAACCACCTGATGCCTAGCAAAAGTTAGCATGGTGTGGATACGAAGCGTCCCCGATATCGTGTCGCGCAACGCGGTCCCGTGTTCGAGCGCTGCTGCCATGGCATCCACAGCGGCCTGCGCAGTGGGCAGGTAAGACTGCCCCTCCTCTGTGAGCAAAACTGCCCGCGCCTGTCGTGTGAACAAGCGGACTTCAAGGCGATTTTCCAAACGCGAAACGAGTTTGCTGACCGCTGATGGCGTCAGGTCAAGGTGTCGCGCCGCAGCAGAAAAACTTCTATCGCGTGCGGCCTGGACGAACGCGGCGAGCTCGGCGTGATGATCCAATTCTAGCCTCCGAAAATAGATTTCTTGTTGTTCGGCGCTCGTTGATAGGGGAGAGCTGTGAACAAACGGAATACATACTTTTCCACACGAATGTAGAGTTTCAGGGCGATTAAAAACACACTTATGTCTCTGTCAATGCGCGCTCAGAAAATCGAGCGGCGTTCAGTTACCCCATCAATCTCAAGAATGTAGAGACATGACTTATCCCGTTACTACAACATCAAATTTTTCGCGAGAATTTCACAACCCCCGGGGTGTGGTGGCCGCTGTCGATCCAATGCCCCCGGACGCACGACACGACATTTTCATTCAGGATCCTATGCATGTCCATGACGCGTACTGGGTACCTCAGGCCGAAGGCGTTTGGTTTCTTCCGCTCTGTCTTGGTGTGACCCAGGGCTACTACGTTAACTTGCTACGCGTACGCAAATCCGGCGTACTGTCCTGCCATAAACACCTCGGCGCGGTCCACGCGCACGTTTTGAAAGGACGTTGGTTTTATCTCGAGCATCCAGAGGTCTACTCCGAAGGTTCATTCATTATGGAGCCGCCGGGAGAGACGCACACCCTGGTGGTGCCCGAGGATATTTCCGAGATGATCACGTGGTTCCACAACACATCTGGATATATCTATCTGGACGGTCAAGACATCATCGGTCATGAGGATGTCTTCACCAAGCTTGCAGCCGCTCGTCAGCATTACGAAGAACAGGGGCTGGATCAACGTATTTTGGATCGAATTCTCCGATAAGCCGGCCGGGACGGCTTAGAACACGCATGGCTCCGTGAATGGAGCCCTTTACTACCATAAAAAGCAGAGACAACAAATGGACGCCGAAATCGGTTACTTGACGCCCGGACGAACGCGCCGGCGCAGTATAGCCAGAACAATATTTGCCGGCAGCATTGGCAATACCGTGGAATGGTTCGACTGGACAATCTACACGGTATTCGCCATCTATTTCAGCAATCAGTTCTTCCCCAGCCAAGACACAACCGTCGCACTTCTGGCCACTTTCTCGGTCTTTGCCATCGGGTTTTTCATGCGTCCACTGGGTGGGTGGCTGATTGGCACCTTCTCTGATCGCCATGGAAGACGTAGTGCGCTCACCCTGTCGATCCTCCTGATGGCGGTGCCATCATTGGTTATCGCATTGCTGCCGACATACAGCCAGATCGGCGTCTTCGCGCCGATTCTGTTGGTACTGGCACGAATGACCCAGGGGCTATCCGTGGGCGGAGAGTATGGCGCTGCCACTACTTTTTTAACTGAATCAGCACCTGCTAAACGCAGAGGATTCTATGGCAGCTTTTTATTTCTAAGCATCGCCCTCGGCCTGCTCATAGCCTCAGGTATCGCATGGGTGCTGACAAATAACCTGAATCGCACCCAGATGGAGTTATTTGGCTGGCGCATACCGTTTCTAATTGGAGGGCTCGCGTCACTCATTGGACTGTGGTTGAGGCGAAACGTCGACGAAACGCAAGCGTATAAGGATATGGCGAACAAGGGGGAAATCCCCAAGCGATCACTGCGATGGATATGGCGCCATCATCGACCAGCGGTGCTGCGGCTGATCGGTACCAGCGTGTTGCCTGCATTTAGTTTCTACCTGTTCGTCAGCTACCTTCCTATTTATGCCATTCAACGTGGCGGCGCGACGCCGGAAGTCGCCTTCAGGGCGAGCACGGTCAGTATCGCCATCTTCATGTGCGCGTTGCCCTTCTTCGGCAGATTCTCCGATCGTTTTGGACGCAAACCACAGTTGATCGCGTTCGCTTGCGCGTATCTTTTCTTCCTGTACCCCGTAGTGAACTCGGTGGGGTCCGGATTCTGGTCAGTGCTCCTGGTCGAATGCTTCGGGTTGTTAGCTTATGGTTTGTACGCCTCCATAGCACCGGCGATGATGGCAGAGCTGTTCAACACCGAGGTGCGCGCGGTCGGTATAGGAGCGTTCTATAACGTTGTCATCGCACTTCTCGGTGGGACGACGCCATACCTGATGGCTTGGTTGCAGAGCATTAATTTAGAGTCCTGGTTTCTAGTTTATGTGTGCGCTGGGGCCGCAATCAGTCTGTACTCGTTCATCGAAATGCCCGAAACGCGAGGAAAGACGTTGGACTGATGGAGTCTATGCGAAGCGGTGCTATTGTCCGTGAGTTAAGAGATATGAATTTCAGAGGAGAATCCATATCGAAAGAGTATGGCTGATATACAAATTATCGATTTTACGGATTACGAAGGCTGTCATACAGTTCACTAGCGATGCCGCATGGGCAGGTACGTGAGGCATAGGAAGAACAGCGCAAGATAAACATAAAGAGGACGGACATAAGGATGACAACACTTGACGCGCTTTTCACAGTTAAAGGCAAAGTCGTAGCCATCACGGGCGGTGGCGGCGCAATAGGGCAGGCCTCTGCGCTCTTGCTATCGAGCGCGGGAGCAACAGTCGCCCTGCTTGATAGAAATCTCGCCGCTGCACAAGAAGGGCAGCGGAAGGTGGAAGATCAAGGCGGCAATGCCATGGCCCTGGAGTGCGATATCACGTCGCCCGAGCAAGTCAAACAAGCATTTGCCAGCGTGCTCACCCAGCATCAACGTCTTGATGTCCTGGTAAACAATGCCGCGCTCGTCCGAAGGGTGCCGGCGTTGGATACCACACTGGCGGAGTGGAGAGAGGTCATGGACGTCAACCTCAATGCCGCCTTTGTCTGTTCAACCGAAGCCGCTCGTCACATGCGCGACGGCGGTGCGATCATTAATCTGGCCTCGATCATGGGGGTTTCAGGCGGCGGGGCTTATCCCATTGCGTCCTATCACGCCAGCAAAGGCGGCTTGATCAATCTCACGCGGGCTCTCGCGGTCGAATGGGCGCACATGAAGATTCGCGTCAACGCCATCGCACCGACGTGGGTAAGAACAGAGTTCACCAAGGCCTTGCTGGACGATCCCAAGGTTTCGTCGGAACTGCTGAAACTGATGCCGATGCGGCAATTCGCCGAAACACAGGATGTGGCGGCAGCCGTTCTTTATCTGGCCTCACCCGCGTCTCGAATGGTGACTGGGCACGTCCTTGCGGTCGACGGCGGCTATCTGGCCAGCTAGACGCAGATTCAAATAAATAGGAGACAAAAGTGATTCATGAATATCGCACTTACACCTTACATCCAGGCAGCTTGGCGCGCTATCTGGAATTGGCGGAATCTGTCGTCCAGCCTATTCGGCAGGACAAATACGGCCGATTAATTGGATTCTGGTATAGCGAGTTCGGCTCGCTGCATCAAGTACACCACATTTGGGAATACTCCTCTCTTGATCAGCGCCAGGCTGATCGAAAGGAATTGTTCGAGCGCAAGGACTGGATGGGGCAATTCATTGCGCACGCCTGGCCCACCATGCAAATCCAGGATGTGCGATTCATGATTCCCCTAGTGGATTACGACTTTGTCGAGAAACCGCACAAGCTCTATGAGGCTCGGCTCTATCGCACCGAAGTTGGTAAATACAGGGAAGGGGCAGAGGCCGTAAGTCTGCGACCACTCTCCGATGGCGCCTCCCGGATAGGGCTGTGGCGCTGTGAGACGCCTCAGCCGAACGAGATTTGTGAGCTGGTGGCGTACGCAACCTATGAAGATCGATTGGCCGATGCGATGCAGACAAGCCATCAGCAGCACTGGTGGAAAGAATTCGGCGCGACGTTTATTGCAACTGATTCGACGCTGCTGCTGCCGATCAGTATTTCTCCCGTGAAATAAACCCGCTCATCGAGACATCCATGACCACTCAAAAAACGACTCCACAGACTTAAACGATCTCGGCCGAGGCGATGAAGCAGTTGCCGATTGGTCTGCGCGCTCTGCATCTCCGCGGACCCCGTCCGCGAAGTAACTGGTGTCACTGTACGGCTTACAGGGGCGTCCGGTTAAACGCCTGAGCGAATTCATCCGAGTAGATCTTGGCCAGCGCGACGCGCAATGCGGCAGCCTGGTCGAACCCGTAGACTTCCTCGAAACGTCGCTGCGCCTTGCGCCACAACGCGTTAGATTCGGCCAGCTTGGCAAGCCCGCTCGGCGTGGCCTCGATCAACCTGCTGCGTCCATCGGCCGCATTGGGCTTCTGCATGACGTAGCCGTCGCGCTCCAATGGCTTGATATTGCGGGCCAACGCTGAGCGGTCCAATACCATTGCCTGAGCCAGTTCGCTCATGGTCGGACGGCCCCCGAGCCGCTGGATGTGGAGGAGGACGGAGCGTTGCGAAACCGTCAGCCCGCAAGGCGCCAGCGCGGCATCGTAGAGCTGAGTCACGCGGCGAGTTGCCTTGCGCAGCGCAACGCCATTGCAAACGAGGGGATCCTTGGTACTGGCCTGAGTCATGTTGAAGTCTGTTCGCCCGTGCGTTAGCCCGGAAACGTTAAGGGCCGCAACAGGCCCGGTCACATGTCACTGTAATTCATCTTGATCATACGGGCATATGCAAGTAAATTATAAATAATTGCATATACAAATAGTTGGTGGCGAATGCGATAGCGCGCTGCCCATCGATGCCGTGACCTCGATCCATCCACCTCCCGCCGCCAATCTTCGACTCCAGCGCATTCTGCATGCGCCTATCCTTCCCACATTGGTGCGGATGAGCTGGCCGAATATCCTGATGATGCTGGCGCAGGCATCGACCGGGCTTGTCGAGGTATGGCTGCTGGCCAAGCTGGGTACGGATGTTCTGGCCGGGGTTGCCGTCGTCGTGCCAGTGCTGATGCTGATGCAGAACATGTCGCAGGGCGCCATGGGTGGGGGCATCTCGGCTGCCGTTGCCAGAACCCTGGGCGCAGGCAACGCGGCCATGGTGGATTCGCTCGCGCGTCACGCGGTGGCGCTCAATGCGCTGATCGGGTTGATCTTCACAGTGGCGCTGTTGTCGTTCAGCCAACCGCTGTTTCACTTTCTGGGCGCTCGGGACGCCGCATTGCAGGCCGCGCTTGACTACGGGCATGTGTTGTTCTTCGGGCTGCCGCTGATGTGGATCATGAATGCACTGGCCAGCGTGGTGCGCGGCACCGGCAATATGCTGGTGCCTGGGGCCGTCATTTGCGGCGGCGCGTTGGTGTTGATACCGGTCTCGGCTGTGCTGATCTTTGGCATCGGTCCCTTGCCGCCGCTGGGCGTTGTCGGTGGCGCCTGGGGACTGGTTGCCTACTATGCCGCCGGTACGCTGTTGCTGGGGTGGTACTGCGCTAGTGGACGCAACGCTGCCCGGCTTGCATCGGGGCCGCTGCACTGGGGGCCGATGCGCAGCATCCTCACTATCGGTGGTCTAGCCTGCCTAAATCCTGTGCTAACCAACAGTCTGATCGCGCTCACGGCTGCGATCGTTGGTGCCCATGCGGGAACGGCAGCGCTGGCAGGCTACGCCACCGCCGCCCGGCTGGAGTACCTGCTGATCCCAATTGCCTTCGGACTAGGAGCGCCGCTGGTGGCCATGGTGGGAGCCAATATCGGTGCCGGCCAACACGAACGGGCGCGGCGGATCGCACTGACCGGCGGAGCGATCGCGTTCGGCCTGGGTTCCCTCCTGGGCATCGTCGCCGCGTGTTGGCCTGAGGCCTGGTTGCGTCTGTTCGGCACGGACGCACACCTGTTGGAGACCGGAGCACAGTACTTGCGCATCGTCGGTCCTTTCTATGGCTTTTTCGCGATGGGCTTCTCGCTCTACTTCGCCTCGCAAGGTGCCGGACAGTTGAAATGGCCGCTGCTCGCCGGCGCAGTGCGTCTGCTGATTTTTGCAGGCCTGGGCTGGGCACTGCTGGCCTGGACCGGGTCCCTGGCAGGGTTCTTCGCAACCGGCGCGATCGCCATGACCTTGTATGGGGTGTGTGTCGTCGGCTCGGTGTGGCGCTGGTACCCCCGGTTCGCTGGAGGTGGCAAGCAGCCGGCAGCGGCACAGACGCCACTCAATCCCTGGAGAACATCATGAGAATTCTGGTCGTCGGAGCTGGCGCATCGGTGGCTACTATGGCGCGCGCCTGCTACAGGCCGGCGCCCTGGTGAGCTTCCTGGTTCGGCCCAGGCGCGCGGCGCTGCTCGCGTCAGGCATTATATTTTTGCGTTAGATAAGCAACTCGCGATCTGCGATCAAACGGACGAGTTTATCGACTCCTTGGGTCGACCTACTGGAATAATCTATGCAGAGGCATTCGGCTCTCTCTTTCAAGGACCCAACTAGTTGTCAGAGTTGACACAATACTGATCCTCAAGCAGTGAGAATAGAATTTTGAGCTGCCTTGTTGGCCGAGGTCATCTCACCACTGCCCAAAGTAAATGCCCGCCCGCTTGTGCGCATTGGTGGACCGCTCAACCGCCTCGTCGGACATGGTAGTGCGCCGCTTGCTACGCAGCGACCAGTCCAGCAAATGCTGCCGCATCTCGGCGCGCACGGCGGCGTGGGACTGGCTGGCGCCCAGGTCCTCGAACTCGTTAGGATCGCTTTGCAGGTCGAACAGTTGCTCGGGCTCGTCGCGCCAGTACACGTAGCGCCATCGGTCGGTGCGCACTGACCACGCACGGCACTGCTGCGGCGTCTTGCTCAGCGTGAGCCGAGCCTGACGGAAGCTGTAGTCCAGTTCAGACACCGCTGCGGCGCGCCACGGCATGCCTTCCGGTGCGCCATGCAGCAGCGGCTGCAGGGCACGCCCCTCGAGCAGGTGGCCGGCTTGCGGCACGTCCAGCGCCTGCAGGATGGTCGGCGTGATGTCCACGCTTTCCACCAGATGCCGGCACACCTGACCGCGCGTGCCCTCGGCCGCGGCGCTCGGGTCCATGATGATCAGCGGCACTCGCTGCACGGTGTCGTAGAACAGCTCTTTCTCGCCGAGCCAGTGGTCGCCCAGGAAATCGCCATGGTCGGAAGTAAACACCACCAGCGTGTTGCGCATCAGCCCGGCGCCTTCCATGTAGTCAAACAGCCGGCCCAGGTGGGTATCCAGTTGCGTGATCAGCCCCTGATAGACCGGCCGCACGGTGCGCACGCATTCCTCACGAGCGAAGCTCTGGCTTTCTTCATGCTGGCGATAGGCCTGCAGCACCGGATGCGCGCTGGCCAGCTCCTGCTGGTTGCGCACCACCGGCAGGCATTGGTCGCTGCGATACATACGATGGTAGGGATCGGGCGCCATGTAGGGCCAATGCGGCTTTACATAGCTCAGGTGCAGGGCCCAGGGCTGCGAGCCGCGCTTGCGCATGAAATCCAGGGCGCAGTCGGTGGTGTAGGCGGTTTCCGAATGCGGTTCGCTGACCCGCGCGGGCAGGTGCGCATTGCGCATGTGCCACCCGCTGACCACTTGTCCGTCGGCACCCACCGCGGAAATCACGTAGTCCGACCACGGATCGGGCGAATCGTAGCCATGGCGGCGCAGGAACGCCGGATACCCGCTTTCATCTCCCGGCTCGTGGTGGCCGTCATAGCGGTCGGCCTCGCGGAAACTGCCGCGCGCCAGCAAGGTGCCCAGTTCCGAGCCGCCGTCGATGGCCAATCGCTGCATGCCGGCCTGATCAGGGATGACGTGGCTCTTGCCGATCAACACCATATCGCGCTCGCGGCTGGCCAGGTGCTCGCCCAGCGTGACCTCGCTCACCGACAGCGGCACGCGGTTCCAGGTCGTGCCGTGGCTGGATGGATAGCGCCCGGTGTAATAGCTCATGCGTGATGGCCCGCACACGCCCGAATTAACGAACGCCTGCTCGAAGCGCATGCCACGCGCCGCCAGCGCGTCCAGGTTGGGCGTGCGCAGGTACGGATGCCCGTAGCTGCCCAAGTGATCGGCCCGCAGCTGATCGGCCATGATGAACAGCACGTTCTGGATCTTGCTCATGGAATACCTGCCCCTGTTACTGAGTTGCCTTGAAGCCGGATTCGCGCACCACCGGCTCCCACTGCTTGCGATAGGCCGCCAGCGCCTGTGCCGTCTGCGCCGCATCGGCCGAGATCGGCTCGAGGTTGATGGCACGCACGGCCTTTTGCAGGGCCGGATCGCTCATCACTGCGGAGATATCTCGCGCCAGGCGCTCGACCTTGTCCTGCGGCATGGCGGCAGGTGCGAAAAATGCGTTCCAGCCGTCCGCCGCCAGGTCAATGCCGGCCTCACGGAAGGTCGGCACGTCTGTGAGCTCCGCCTCGCGCTCGGTGCCGGAGGTGGCCAGGATGCGCACACGCCCGCCCTGATGTTGTGGCAGTAGGGTATCCAGGGTATCGATTGCCTGCGGCAGGATGCCGCCAACCAGTTCGCTGATCAGCGGCGCCGAGCCGCGATAACCTACCACTTCGGCCTGCTGGCCGATCTCGTCGCCCAGCATCAGCGCGAAGAAGTGCGGCAGGCTGCCGGTGGCGGGCACGCCCACCGTGAAGCGGTCGGGATGTTCCTTTAACCATGCTCGCAGCGCCTTCATGTCCTTCATGGGCGAATCGGCCGACACGGCCAGCGCGAATTTGTAGCTGCTGACCAGCGACACGGGCTTGAAATCGCGCTGCGCATCGTAGCCGGGGTCGGCATAGACCAGTGGCGCTACCACCATCACGGCGGGATTGCCCAGCAACAGCACGTTTTGGTTCGCGTCGGCGTTGTGCAGGAGTTGCGCCGAAATGCGGCCACCCGCGCCGGTCTTGTTCTCGACGATGACAGAAACGCCCACTCGATCTTTCAGGCGCTCGGCCACCAGCCGGGCGATGCGGTCCGAGCTGCCGCCGGGCGGATAGCCGACCACGATGGTCAAAGGGCCGCTCAGCGGTGCGGCCGCCCATGCCGAGGTGGCCAGCGTACATGCTGCCAGGGCGGCCAGTATCATCCGTTTAATCATGTCTTCCTCCTGTCTTGCCGTCTTTTGATGAATTGTGGTCAAGATGGAGAGACTGTAGCAACGGACGTGTTTCTTGATCTAATCCAATATCGGCATAAACAAACGTACAAAATCCAGGTAGGAGAGCCTCTGATGCCTTCTGTGCCCGTACAGCGTCCCTTTCATCTGGCGGAGATGCCTATGTATTGCCTGTACCAGGCCTGGTCGCAGGCCAGTCCGATGTTCGTGCGGCTGTGCGAGGGCCGCTTTGGTATTACGCGGCGCGAGTGGCGTTTGCTGGCGGCGGTGGTGGAATATGGGCCGCTGACATCGGCGGAGCTGGCGGCCACTGCTAGGCTGGACTTGGTGCGGACTTCGCGCGCGCTGGGTTCGCTGTGCGGCAAGGGGTGGGTGGACAGGGTGCGTGATACAGACGACAAACGCATCACGAACGTCATGGCGACTGAGTCTGGGCAGGCGCTGTATCACACGATGCTGCCGGAGATTGCTCATCTGAATGACTTGCTGATGGCGGACTTGACTCCGGATGAGGGGCGCCAGTTGTTGCATTTGTTGCAGGTGGTGGCGGAGCGTGGCGAGCGTATGTCTACTGAGAATGTGGTGGTGGATAAGGCCAGTCGTCGGCAGGGTGGGACGCGCCGGTCGCGGGCGCGATAGCCATGTCAGCGTAATGTTGTCAGGCACGGGGCGGCCTGGGGTTCACTTATTTTCTTCTAAGAACGATCATCAACCGGTTGATCTGCCGGATCAGATCGAAACCGCTATATCTCATTGATGCGAGATCGCAAGTACTCGGCGGTTTCTTTGTCAGTGCAATACACATAGCACCCCTTCATTCCACGAGTCATCAGGGTTCTATACGTGTTTTTGATAGTTACCCGGTAGCGAGCCCGATACACCAAGGTCGCATTGCTGCGGCAGATTTGATGGCACCAGTGCCTCACAGAGACTTACCGACGAGTGAGGCAGGTAGAGATGGTTGCATGAGATCGTCGTTGCAACTCATCGTCAGCATGGCACAAGGCGATTATTAGTCATAACTCGCCCTGTGCGGGGGCATGCCAAGTCAGCCTGTTCGGACGCCTCAGACGACGGCGATCACCCCGATTTCAACCGTGTACTGCGGAAATGCCAGTTTCGATTCCACACATGCGCGGGCCGGAGTGTGATCTTTCGGTACCCAAGCGTCCCACACCCCATTCATCTCGTTGAAGGTCGCTGCATCGGCGATCCAGATGTTGGCGCTGACTATTTTTTCCTTGCTCGTGCCCGCCTCGGCCAAGATCTTGTCGATCTTGGCGAGAATTTGTTCAGTCTGGCCTGCGACCGACGCGCTGGTGTCGTCGGCGACCTGACCCGACAAAAATACAAAACCATTGGCTTTGACGGCGGCGCTCATACGGGCGTTGGGTTGGATGTACTGCAGGCTCATAGTTGCTCCTCAAATCAATTGCTACGGTGAAGGCTGCTGACTAAATAAGTGTCGGCAGTTATGTGTTCAATAGTTAAGTACGCAAACGTGTTTATAAATATTGGTATTTATACCAATAGGATACCTCGTATCTTTTTTGAATAATCCTGCATATACAACTGTCGACACTTATATTTCTCATGGGTTATCGGTTGATTGTGGCCGAGGCAGGTTGCGGGAGGCTAAATGGAACTTCGAGCGATTGATCTGGAAGACAAATACACCCTGACCCGGGGGCGTATTTTCATCACCGGCACGCAGGCGTTGGTACGCCTGCCTATCACGCAGCAACTGCGTGACGCCGAGGTGGGGCTGAACACAGCAGGCTATATCACCGGCTATCGTGGCTCGCCGCTTGGCGGATTGGATGAGCAAGTTGGCAGGGCGAAAAAAATTCTGCAAAAACATAACATCGTGTTCCTGCCCGGCGTGAACGAAGACCTGGCGGCCACGGCGGTGTGGGGGTCACAGCAGGCCGAGGTCGATGGGGACGGCAAGTACGAGGGCGTTTTCTCGATGTGGTACGGCAAAGGGCCAGGCGTCGACCGCACTGGGGACGCCTTTCGCCACGGCAACTTGGCCGGTTCGTCGAAACGGGGTGGCGTACTCGTCTTGATGGGCGACGACCATACGTGTGAATCATCCACGACTTGCCACCAGAGCGAATTCGCGATGGTCGATGCCATGATCCCGGTTCTCAGCCCCTCTGGTGTGCAGGAGCTTCTCGATTTTGGCGTGATTGGGTGGGCACTGTCGCGCTACAGTGGCTGCTGGGTTGGTATGAAGTGTGTCAAGGACACGGTGGAAGCCACCGCGTCTATCGATGTCGACATTCATCGCGTCAAAATCGCCACGCCGCAGGACGTCGCTCTGCCTGCCGATGGCGTGAATTTGCGCCAGCCCGACACGCCGCATAATCAGGAAGCCCGGTTGCATCGTCACAAGCTGCGGGCGGTCAAGGCTTTCGCACGGATCAATGGTATCGACCGCACCGTGCTTGACAGCGGCAACGCGGTGCTGGGCGTTATCACGCACGGCAAGAGTTATCTGGACGTGCTGCAGGCGCTCGATGAACTGCATCTGTCGGAAGACGAGGCGGCGGCAAAGGGCCTGCGCCTGTACAAGGTGGGCATGACGTGGCCGCTTGAGCCCGAAGGCGCAGCCGCCTTTGCACACGGGTTGCGCAAGGTGTTGGTGGTAGAGGAAAAGCGCAGCCTGATCGAGTTCCAGCTCAAGGAACTGCTGTATGGCACCGAGGACGCGCCTGCCATCATCGGGAAGCACGATGAACAAGGCGAGGTCTTGCTGCAGTCCGAAATGGCGCTGGACTCCAACCAGATCGCCATCGCTATCGGCGAACGCTTGGTGGAGCTGGGCCATGGCGATGTCGAGGCCTTGCGCAAGCGTATCGAGGAAATCCGTTCTTATCGCGCGCCCAATGGTTTGGTCGATATTCTGTCGCGAAGTTTCTATTTTTGTAGCGGGTGTCCGCACAGTTCGTCGACCGTGGTGCCCGAAGGCAGCAAAGCCTACGCGGGCATTGGCTGCAGCTGGATGGCGCAGAGCATGGACCGATCCACGATCGGCTATACGCAGATGGGGGCAGAGGGTATGTCGTGGGTGGGCGAGGCGCCGTTTTCCAAGCGCACGCATATGTTCCAGAACATCGGTGACGGCACCTATTTCCATTCTGGCTTATTGGCCATCCGCGCTGCCGTGTCGGCCAAGACGAACATCACTTTCAAGATCCTGTACAACGATGCCGTAGCCATGACGGGCGGCCAGCGCCACGATGGCCCGCTGGATGTGCCTGCGATTGCTTGGCAGGTGAATGCAGAAGGCGTCAAACGTGTCGTCGTGGTGACAGACGAGCCCAAGAAGTATCCCTCCAGCACTGTCTGGCCGTCGGGTCTCTCCATACTCCATCGTGATGACATCAACGTCGTGCAGAAGGAACTACGTGAGATCGAAGGGACGACCGTCCTCATCTACGACCAGACCTGTGCGGCTGAAAAGCGCCGGCGCCGCAAACGGGGCGCGTTTCCCGATCCGGCCAAGCGGGTGTTGATCAACGACCTGGTATGCGAAGGCTGCGGCGACTGCGGTGTGAAGTCGAACTGCGTGTCCGTGCAGCCGCTGGAAACCGAGCTGGGTCGCAAGCGCATGATCGACCAGTCTTCGTGCAACAAGGATTATTCCTGCGTCAAAGGATTCTGTCCCAGTTTCGTAACGGTGCTCGGCGGCACGCTGCGTAAAGCCGAGCGCGAGGAACCGACCGATCTTTTCCCGATCTTGTCCGAGCCGAACCGACCGTCGTTAGAGTCGGGCGTGTACAGCATCCTGGTAGCGGGCATGGGTGGAACGGGGGTGGTGACCATCGGCGCTATTTTGGGAATGGCCGCTCATCTAGAGGGCCTGGGCTGCGGGCTGCTCGATATGGCGGGCCTGGCGCAGAAAGGTGGGTCGGTCTGGAGCCATCTACGTTTCGGAAAATCGCCCGAAGCGATCAAGACGATACGCATCGCGCCGGGTGGTGCCGACCTGGTGCTGGGTTGCGACATGATCGTGGCTGGCAATTCCAAGACCTTGGCGCTGACCCGCAAGGGCAAGACCCGCATGGTGGTCAACACCGCCGAAGTCATGCCGGGCGACTTTTCCCGCAATGCCGACATGCATTTTCCTGCGCGAGGCTTGCGCAAGAACATCGCCGATAGCGTGGGAAATGATCAAACCGAGTTTGTCGATGCCAGCCGCATCGCGGTTGCCTTGATGAGCGACAGCATCGCCGCGAATATGTTCATGCTGGGCTTTGCGTACCAACGCGGCTTGATCCCGATTTCGGCCCAAGCCATCGAGCAGGCTATCGAGATCAATGGCGCCGCCACGCGCATGAATCGAGACGCCTTCGCTTGGGGGCGCCGCACGGCGGAGGACGGCCCGGGAGTCGAACGCGTGCTCGCCTCGCGTCAGAAATCGGCGGGAGGCAGCGTCTCGCCCTCGCCCATGAGCAGTCTGGAAGAACGCATTGCCTGGCGTCGCAACTTTCTTGTCGATTACCAAAACGAGAAATACGCCAACGGTTATACGGCGTTGGTGGAACAGGTACGTGCGCTCGAACAGTGTCAGTTTCCCGGCAAGATCGCGCTGACTGAGGCGGTGGCGCGCTATTACTTCAAGCTGTTGGCTATCAAGGATGAGTACGAAGTGGCCCGCCTGCACGTGAACAGCGGATTTCTCGATCAGATCGGCCGGCAGTTCGAGGGCGATTACAAACTGGTGTTCAACCTGGCGCCGCCGCTGCTGGCCAAGCAGGATGCGGCCACCGGAAAACCTGTCAAGCGCGAGTTCGGCGCGTGGATCGTACCCGTATTCAAGCTGCTCGCACGGCTCAAGCCATTGCGCGGCACGGTACTGGACGTCTTTGGTCACACCGCTGAGCGGCGCCTGGAGCGCGCCATGATTGTCGAGTATGAGCAACTGATGGCCAAACTGCTCGCCAGACTGGCGGATGCGGGCACGGTCGGGACTTATGACACTGCCGTGGCGCTGGCGTCGATACCGGAACAGATCCGCGGCTACGGCCATATTCGTATGGACAGCATCGAACAGGCGCGCAAGAAGCGGGAAGCCTTGTTGACCGTCTTGCAACAGGACGTTATCCCGCTCAAGCGAGTGGCTTGATGCATCGGGATACGAGATCGGTTTTTGTTTGAGCCGGCTCCCATGCCCAGAAGCAGCGGGATGCCACGAGTTTCGAATGACTCGAGAGGCCGCACCCACGGCCTACTCGCGGCGCTGCAAAGAAACAAAAAAGTGATCAACGTCAGGAGAAACAGCATGAGTCATCGTCAATATATCGGCAGACTCCGTCAGCGTCGGCGTGCTCTCGCAAGGAGTGCGACATGACCACCATCGTTATGGGGGCGGGGCTCGCCGGCGTGACGACCGCCTGGTATCTGGCTGCCCAGGGGCGCAAGGTCAAAGTAATTGATCGGCAACCCTACGCGGCTAACGAGACCAGCTATGCCAACGCGGGCATGATCGCGCCGGGGCACGCCTATACCTGGGCCTCGCCGCGAGCCCCGGGTATTCTGTGGCGCTCGCTGCGCGACAAGAATCAGGCGCTGCTGCTGCGTCCCAACCTGAATCCACGCATGTGGGCCTGGCTGTGGCAGTTTCTCCTGAACTGCAACGCCGAGAAAGCCCGCACGAACACGATGCGCAAGCTGGTGATGTGCCGCTATTCGCAAGAGGAATTGCGCACCCTTACCCAAAAGCTGGATTTGCAGTACGACCTGCTCAGCACAGGGGCGCTGTATGTGTACCGTGACGAGGCCATTTTTCAGAAAGGCTTGGCCAACATGCAGGTGCTGGTCGACGGCGGTGTGCCGCTGCGCGGTGTGACCCACGAAGAGGCCGTTCAGCGTGAGCCAGCGCTGGCGCATTCGCGATTCGCTGGCGCGATTCTGAGTCCAACTGATGAAAGCGGCGATGCCCGTCTGTTCACGCGCAGCTTGGTCAGTCGTTGCGAGGCTGCAGGGGTGGAGTTCTTGATGGACACGTCCATCAAGCGGATCGACGCCGATAGTGATCGCATTCGTGGCGTGCACACCAGCCGCGGTCTGATTCAGGGCGACGACTATGTGTTGGCGCTAGGTTGCGATTCGCCGCTGCTGTCGCATGCGCTGGGCTATCGCTTGCCTGTTTATCCGGTTAAGGGCTATTCGGTCACGTTCCCTATTAGCGACACGAATGAATCGCCCAGTATGTGTGGGGTCGACGAACAGGCGTTGGTTGCCTGGGCACGCTATGGAAATCGTTTGCGCTTGACGGCGACGGCAGAGTTCACGGGTTACGACCGTAGCCATAAGCCTGCGGATTTCGAACCGATGCTCAAAGTCGCTCGACAGCTTTTCCCCAACGGCGCCGACTATAGCCAGCCTGATTATTGGGCCGGGCTGCGCCCGATGACGCCGCAGGGCACCCCCATCCTGGGCAAGAGTCGCCATCGGAATCTGTACCTCAATACGGGCCATGGGCATATGGGCTGGACGATGGCTTGCGGCACTGCGCGCGTTGTCACCGACATCATGCACGGCAAGAAACCCGAGATCGACCTCACTGGAATGACACTGAAATGACCGCCATACTCGACAACATTCCCTACGAGATACTGCCGTTCAACATGGATGGCGGCCTGATGTCTCGCGCAGCGCTAGGTTTGATCGTGCTCTCGATCGACCAGACCATGGAGTACGAATGGCGCCGCATCATCGATCTGCCGGGTGTGGCCTTCTTTGAATCCCGCATTCCTTGCCCGCCCGACATCACGCCGGCGTTGCTGATGGAGATGCACAAAGATATTGCCACTGGCACAGCGTTGCTGCTGCCTGGCATCGATCTTCAGGTGGTGGCGTTCGGCTGTACGTCCGGGTCCATTGTTATCGGCGAGGAGGAGATCTTCTCGCAGATTCGTCGCGTGCGGCCCGGTGTTGCTTGTACCACGCCGATTACCGCTGCGATGGCAGGCCTCAAGGCGCTGAACGCTAAGCGCATCGCGTTGCTGACGCCCTATGTAGAGTCGGTCAATAATTTGTTCAAAAAACATATTGAAGAGAAAGGGGTCGAGATCTCACGCATCGCCACTTTCAATCATGCGGTGGATGCCGACGTGGCGTGTATCGACGCCGAGACGCTCAAAAACGCCATCCTGAAGATAGGCGCCGCCCCTGACGTGGAGGCTGTTTTTGTGTCGTGCACCAGCCTGAGAATGTGCGATCACACACGCGAGATCGAGCAGTTACTGGGAAAGCCGGTACTGGCGAGCAACAGCGCGATGGCCTGGCATGCCTTACGCCTGGCGGGTATCGACGACGTATTGCCGCAATGGGGCCGTTTGTTTGAGGTTTGATGCTGTCGTAAAGACGCATCCGCATTACCGACTACGGTCGACGGAGGAACTATTTGTTTTTTGAAGTGCTCCGGCATGGTCGGCGATGCGCAGCTTGTGTCGATGTTGTGGTTTGTGCTGTCAATGTTTCAACACTCTAGATCCCTGAGGGAAAAATCATGAAGAAACGACATTTTCTCACCTTGTGCGCGAGCACAATTTTGATGAGCGGCATCACCTCGTCGGCCTGGGCCCAGAACACCATTTCCCTGGGCGTGGTGCTACCTCTAACCGGACCATCGGCCACCGTAGGCGAAGATATGCGGCGTGGCATTGAGCTGGGCGTCGAACACGTCAATGCCAAGGGCGGCGTGTTGGGCAAGAAGCTACAGGTCATCATTGAGGATTCGGGCAACAACCCCACCACGGCGCTTACTGCAGCCCGCAAGCTGATCACCGTCGACCGAGTGCCGGCCGTGCTCGGTGAGTACTCCTCGAGCATCACGCTGCCCATGGCGCAATATCTGGTCAAGGAGAATGTTGTCCATCTCAATATCGGCAGCAGCAGCAACAAGGTGCGTGACCTGGGGGCGTCGGCTTTCAACATTGTTGGTCTGGAGGCGGCCGGCAATCTGTTTGCCGCTAAAGACGTTTACGCAATGGGGCATCGCAATGTGGCGTTGATCGCGCCGAACAATGCCTACGGGCAGGGCGTGGCGCACGGTTTCACAGAAGAGTTCGAGAAACTCGGAGGCAAGATTTCCGCACAGGTGCTCTATACGGGCGGGCAGTCCACTTATCGTCGGGAGCTGCAGCAATTGGCCCGGGCGAAGCCCGATGCGTATCTGTATACCGCCTATGGACACGAGTCGGCCGTGATCAACCGTGAAGCCAAGGAACTAGGTCTGCGCGACGTGCCCTGGTATGCCTACATCATGAGCATGAGCGTGTCCGACACGCCTGCCGAGATTGCGGAAGGCCAGATCGGCATGGAGCTGGGCTCGGCCAAGGGCGATCTAGGCAAAGCCTACGAGAATACCTTCAAGACCAAGTTCAACGAAGGCTTTAAGACCGCGTTCAATGGCTACGGCTATGACGGCGTGTTGATGCTGGCAGCTGCAATCGAGCAGGGCAAGGGCACGACACCCGCAGAGATCATCGCCGGTTTGAAAAAGGTGAGCGACGCAGGATTCACGGGGGTGACCGGCGAGATCAAACTGGATGAAGAAGGCCAGCGGGTTGATCCCCCGTACGACCGCCTGAAGTACGAGGGTGGCGCGCTCGTACTGCGTTAGGTCGAGGCTGAGTCATCGATGTGCGGCGTGCGGTTGGCACCGCACATCCTTTAGGAGCGAATTGCGATGCTGCAGTTTTTGATAGATACCTTGTTGCGCACGGCTGATCTGGCGCTGATCACGCTAGGGTTAAGCATGCTTTACGGGTTGATCAAATTTCCCAACATTGCCCACGTGCAATATGCCATGTGTGGCGCGTTCTTGGCTTACGGCATTCATAGCGCGGGCGCTCCATTGATCATGGCGGTGGTGCTGGCGTCGATCTTGACGGGTCTGCTCACGCTGGCCATACAGTTGTTGATATTCGATCGGCTTCTGAAGGGCGGGCCGGCCATTGCCATGATTGGCTCGTTGGCAGTTTCCATGGTGCTGGTAGCCAGTGTGTTGGGCATCGCAGGCTCCTTTCCCCATATGTTTTCGCGGCCGTACACAGAGCCCCTGACCATCGGCGACGCGCGTTTTTCCAGCGCCCAGTTGTGGTTCGTGCTCACCACGTTGGTGTTGTTGGCGTTATTCGTGCTGGTGCTCTTTCATACCCAGGTCGGTCGAGCTATGCGCGCCCTGGCGTGCAATCCCGCTCTGGCCGACGCGTCGGGGTTGAGTGCGACGCGCCTGACCAATGGTGTGACCTTTATCAGCGGCATGTTGGCGGGGTTGGGTGGCAGCATGCTGTCGCTGTCGACCGGTGCGCACGTCAACTTGGGCTATGACTTGTTGTTGCCGGTCTTTGCCGCCGCCATTCTTGGTGGCCTGGGTAATCCCATCGGTGCAGTCGCAGGCGCGTTGCTGATCGCCCTGACGGAGACGGTTGTCACCAATATCAACTTTGGCCCACTGTTTGGAGAAACGTTGGTCTTCCTGCCCGTTTCCTATATCAGCGCGGCTTCGTTTTTGATCCTGTTGCTGGCATTGCTGTTCAAACCCTACGGGTTGTTCGACAGAGAGGTTCGCCGTGTATGATTTTCTGTTTTTCACCGTCACTATCGCGGGGATCTACGCCATCATGGCGTTGGGTCTGAATATCCTGGCAGGATATGGCGGCCTGCTCAACTTTGGGCACATCGCGTTTGCGGGCGTTGGCGTCTACGCTACAGGCATCGCGCATGCGCGCGGCTGGCCGGTGTTGGTGGGTATTCCCCTGGGCGTGATTGCCGCCATGATATTGGGCTGGGCGATGGCACGGTTGGGCCGCAGGCTGGCGGCTGACTATTGGGGAATCGCCACGCTGGCGGTGGCTGAGATTCTGCGCACGGTAGCGCTCAACGAAGATCAACTGACCGGCGGCGCCAATGGCATCACAGGCATTCCCGGGCTGTTTGAGTCCGCAGTCAGTCCGTGGGATCAAGTTTATTTCACCGCTGTGGTGTTGGGCGTCGTGGCCGTGACTGCCGTTTTATCGGCACGGTTGGGCGATGGGCGGTTTGGGCGCGCCCTGCGCCTGATGCGCGAGCAACCCGCCCTGGCAGCGTGCATGGGGTACGACCTGCAGAAACTCAAATCGCACGCGGTCATGTGCGGTGGCGCCGTCACCGCGCTGGCGGGTTCGCTGTATGCGCATTACTTTAGCTTCGCAGGCACCGAGTTCATGCTGGCAGCAGAGACTTTCGTGCTCTGGACCATGGTGATGATCGGTGGCATGGGCAGGACATCCGGGGTTCTGCTAGGCGTCATTTTGGTGCAGACGGTCTATGCCTTTGTTCCTTTCTTGCGCGATCTGTTGGGCTTTGGTTCTGACGTGTCGGGTGCGTTGCGTCTGGGTCTCATCGGCGCGATTCTCCTGGCCTGCCTGATGTGGCGCAAGGACGGTCTGTTGCCCGAAAAACTGAGGATCCCGACATGACAACATCCATTTTGGAAGTCAATAGCTTGGCAAAGTCCTTCGGCGCTTTTCAGGTGCTGCAAGACGTCAAATTCCAAGTCGATAAGGGCGATATCGTCGGACTGCTGGGGCCTAACGGATCGGGCAAAAGTACCTTGTTGAACATCATCAGCGGTTTTATCGCACCCGATCGGGGCTCGGTTATGCTCGACGGAGCATGTATTTCGTCGATGTCTACGTTCCGTATCGTCAAAGAAGGCCTGGCGCGTACGTTCCAACTGCCCGTCATGCCGCAGAAGATGTCGGTACTGGAAGTCGCAATGGCAGCCGATACGAGCATGCACGGCGTGATGTCCACGCTCTTGAACGGCCCCTCGATGCGCAGGGCGGAGCGCGCCACTCGTGAGCAGGCCATGCGATTGCTCGACGAACTATTACTTACCCCGGTGAGCCATCTGCCTGCGTCGGCCATCTCGGGCGGACAGAAAAAACTTCTGGGTATCGTCTGCGCGTTGATGGCGCGTCCGCGCCTGCTGATGCTGGATGAGCCGACGGCCGGGGTACACCCCAATTTGCGTCAAGATATCGTGCGTGCGTTGCATCGCCTCAATGAACAAGGCATGACGCTGGTGATCGTAGAGCACGATATGCATTTCATTCGCGAGGCCTGCAACCGATGCATCGTTCTGGACCAAGGTCATATCGTGGCCAGTTGCAAACCTCAGGAATTGGCGGCCAACGAGCGCGTCGTGCAGGCATATCTGGGCACAACGGTGGCCGAACCCAATAGAGAGTTGATCGCATCATGAATGCCATGATTAAAATCGATGAGGTGGTCGCGGGCTACATCAAGGATGTGGACATCCTCAATGGCATTTCACTCTACGCCGAGCCGGCAGAGATCGTCTGCCTGCTGGGGCCGAACGGCTGCGGAAAATCTACGTTGCTCAAGACGATCGCAGGCTATCTATGTACACGTAGCGGTATTGTCTGGCTCAATGGCAAAGACGTCTCCGGGGTGCCAGTGCATGACAAGGTCCGCAGCTGTGGACTCGGTTTCGTTCCACAGACGGACAATATTTTTACCGCCATGAGCGTGTATGAGAACCTGCTCATGGGCGGCTATTACGTTCCCGTCCGTGAACGCGACAAACGTATCTCGCAGTTATGCGCGCTGTATCCAGTGCTGGAGCGAAAGCTCCATGCGCCTGCGGCATCGATGTCTGGTGGCGAACGCCAGATACTGGCGTTGGCCCGAGCCCTAATGCCGAATCCCCGGGTATTGTTACTGGACGAGCCTTCCGCGGGACTTTCTCCCAAAGTGCTGCACGAGGTATTCGATGCGATCATGCAGGTTCGCGAACAGGAGGGTGTGACCATCATCATGGTCGAGCAGAACGCGATTGAGGCCATGCGCATCTCGGACAGGGCATACATTCTTTCGCTGGGGACGGTGGCCCTGAGCGGCCAATGTCGTGAGTTGTTGCACGATGCGAAAGTACGAGAGCTGTACCTGGGAGGTCGAGTTGACTGAGGCCAATCGGTGTTGAGGCCCGACGGTTCATGTCTGATTCTAGGCTCGGAACCCAAATTCTGACTCTATGCTCAGAAATCAAACGTCCTGTTATAACGGTCGCGGCGTCGGGTCGGCCACCGTACTCGGGTGTGCCATGGCCCATGTGCGGCTGGTCGGCGTACACCGGACGAAATGCCGTCACCCGTTCGGGACGAGCGCGCGATGAGCAAAAACGCGTGCGAGAGTTATTCTATGAAAAAGGTTCTAAAGTGGCACACCTGCTGTCGACCGTTTTTGGTCCCTTCCTTGTCCCAGGGAGAAAGACGGCAAGATGGTGAAATGGATATAAATCTGCGATCGTTCAAAAGGTATTTAAAAGATAGTGAAGGCACCTAAGATGCAGTCAACCGAAAACGCGCGTCGTGGCCAGAGTAATGGCGTTGGTCATACCTCTAGGTCGCGCGAAGAAAGCTCAGTCGAGCGCTTGTATATCGAGTTACGTGATCGCGCTATGCGTTACGATTTCCGTCCTGGAACTCGCATTAATGAGCAAGCATTGGGGCGAGAGTTGGGGGTAAGCAGAGCACCGCTCAGAGAGGCATTGAATCGTCTCGAAGCCGAGGGTCTGCTGACGTTTGTCATGAACAAAGGTTTTTTTCGCAAGAGCGTCAGCGTGGACGAGGTGCTAGACCTTTACCAAGTGCGAATCGCTTTAGAGCGGCGTGCAGTTTTTTTAGCGCTGCGGTATGCCAGTGACAATGAGATCCAGGCCGTTCAAGAGTACTGGAGCAGCGTCATGGCGAACTCTTCCGGGATGACATCAGCAGACTTTTTGCTGGCCGACGAAGAGTTCCATAGACGATTGATCGGCCTTGCAAAGAACAAAGAGCTCAGTGCCTTCATGGAGACTATTACGCGTCGAATCCATGTCGCAAGACACATTGATATTGAGCAGTCCGCATGGAATGCAAAAGCGTTCGACAGCCATTATGACGTCCTCAGGTTTCTGCGTGAGCGAGATCAAAAACAGGCGCTGCAATCTATTACCGAGCATATAGACATGAGCCGCGAACGGGCGGTGAAAATCGCCAGGGAAATGGTCGCCAAGTTCTTTCTAACGGGCGCGGCAGTTTCCGAGAAGGTAATGCTAACTCCGGAAGTCTCTGGTATCCAAGATTTTGAAAGTTGATCTCGAAGACTCGTTTTACGGCCAGTCAACGTCCGTCCCTGATGGGGTAACCCCCCTCATTTTCAGCAGTAGGCGGCAGTAGAGCGAGTTAACGGGAGCCATTCCACTGCTATCCCGCATTGAGGAAAGAGCGGAAGTACTCAGCGGTTTCGTTGTCAGTGCAATACACATAGCATCCCTTCATTCCACGCGTCATGAGGGTTCTATAGGTGTTTTTGATAATCAGGTCGACCTCAGCTCTGGCCCGATCAGGGTCAGTCTTGAGTCGTGTCTTATATCCGCGAATAGTCTTGTCATGGCGATCCCTGTGTTCGGCATTCGTTATCATTTTCCCGTCACGTACGATAAGGTCATCGCCAATGATCACACCGATATAGTCCACCTCCAGGCCTTGACAGGTATGAATACAGCCGACCTGCTCGATGGATTTGGGCGCGATGATCCATAGACTGCTGTCTTTATCGAGATTCCACTGACGGCGATAGTCGCCAATGACGATGTCGCTAGCCTGAGGGTTTTTTTTGCTCAACCAAGGCCAACAATAGCCAGCAACAACGCGCGCTTTGTTCTCACCATTCTTGGCTTCTATGGCGTCATGCAACGCTTGCGGCGAGTCAAAGACTTTGAAATCATATTCGCCCACATCAAGCATCGGATTCGCCGTCTGACGGATATCAAGCGTGTTGTCCAACCAAGCCAGATAGCCATCGGAACCGCTGCATCGAAATTGTGAGGCGAGTTCATATTCTTCGATCGATGCACCTTTCGCCGCAGCAAAATCACGGATGGCTTGTTTGGTGCCGATATCGTTCAGCGTGACACGTTGGTCTTCGTCGATGAAAAAGATAGTGCATGCCGATGCGTTGATCAGTTCCTTGACCTGGTTTTCCCCCAGGTTTCCATAGAGCCCGCTTTTTTCGTTCAAGCGATGCGCCTCGTCGACAATCAGGAAATCGTACGAGTTTGGCTCGGTGTCGAAGAATCGTCCCGAGCCGGAGAACAGACTGGCGAATTTTGTCTTGGTGATGGTTCCAACCAGCTTTGATTGATACACCTCGCGCGGCGCGGCGTTCTTTGAAACGTATTGCCCTAACAGGCCCGAGCTCGTCAGCCGGACCAGTAGATTGATAGCGAGCACCGTCTTGCCCGTACCTGGCCCGCCTTCAATGATGATGACTTTTGGCGCATCGGCCGACGCAGTGCGGCCCGCCGCCAAGGCGGCCTCAAAGACCTCTTTTTGATCGTCGATCAGAACGAACTCTGGCTTGGCGGTCAACAGGCCCTTCAATGCGTCTGCCAGGGCTTTCGAGGGACGAATACGGCCGTTTTCGAGTTCGTAGAGAATCTCTTTTGAGTCCCCATATTTAACGTGCTTTTTAATGAAATCTCGCAGCTGCTGCCGTTCTTTCGCGCCCTTTAAAAACAGTGGGGCCTTTACCGTATATCCAGAATAATGAGGCGCGTCGATGACGCCGTCGCGTGTGTAGTTGTGTAAATAGGCACATGGCCTGATGGCGATTCCGCCGTCGTAAACCGCCTCGTTAAAACCCTCGAGCAGAGATGCGTATGACCAAGCTTGATACGACGGGTGCACGACCTCTCTTTGTCCTCCGCCCAGATACGTCACGACAATAGCGTCTTTGTCAGTCGCGACGGCTTTTTCCCATTGCTTGAGTTCGATGACGACTACGTTTTTGTTGCCGGCGTCATCTCGGCCAGTCAGCGTGACATCGATTCGCTTTGATGATTGCGGGATATGCAGCTCGACGGCGACGCCCATATCGTCGGGGATGTCATCATCACGCAGCACCATTGCCACGTGACTGAGCGATTCTCTCCAAGATCGTAGCTCGGATGTGTTGACGCCCTTCCCCGTGACTGTCTTGAAGCTCGTTAAGATGACGTTTTCAATGTCGTCATAGTCAGTGTGGTGTAGAAACTGTTTCTTATCGGCTTCGTAGACGATCATTACTGCTTGCTCCGCGCAATGAATGGGTGAGCTTTAGAGTTTTGTGTATTTCTTGCTTGAACCTTTTGCCTTGTCGGCAGGGTACTTTTCGGCGTTCTTTTGAAGCTTTGATTGCACAGCTTCGTTGAGATCGACGCCCAGTACCGATGCCAGACGGACTAGGTAAAGCTGCACGTCTGCGAGTTCGTCCTTTACTGCCTGTGCAGTATCAGGGTTGGTGCCGGCGGCGTGCGATTGCTCTTCGGTCATCCATTGGAAGATTTCCGTGAGTTCGCCTACCTCGCCGGTTAGGGCCATGACCAGGTTTTTGGGTGAGTGGAATTGAGTCCAGTCGCGGTCTGTGGCGAACTGATCTAGTGCCTTGCGGAGCGCAGTCACGTTGATCAGTGGCTCTTGTGGGGAGCTGTCGTGGGGATTTGTGGTCACGGGGTTGTCCATGTGCGTACTTCTACTTACACGACATGTTACCCGGTAGTTGCACTCAGGCAAATTGTTGCGTTATGCGGGTGTTCGTCCTAATCGAGCACTGTGCTGCAAGCGTCCTTGCTTTGATGTGGCAACGCGTCTACATCCATTCTGTTTACGTTGTTTTGGGACCGACGTATCGCGTCGTGAAATCTCTCGTTTAACGAGGCCGACGTTAACTAGGGGGCTTGATCTCATAGTGCGTGCTTCTCCCTCCACCAGTGGCCTTGCGCAAAACGCCGTGCTGAAGCAGCTCGGTAATATCCCGCAGTGCGGTGTCCTGCGAACACTTGGCCAGCGCTGCCCATTTACTGGTTGTCAGCTTTCCTTCGAATCCATCCAGCAGTCGATTTAGCACCTTGATCTGTCGTTCATTCATCGGGATAGATGCGGCGTGTTGCCAGAACTTCGCTTTGGTGAAGACCTGGTCCAGTACGACATGAGCACGTTCGATGGACTTGAGCAGAGTGGCCAGAAACCAGCCTAACCACGGCGTCACGTCCATGTCGTCCTTTTGTGTGCGTTCGAGGACGTCGTAGTAGGCTTTTCTCTCGCGTTGAATTTGCGCGGACAGGCTGTAGAAGCGTTGCGGGCTGCCATCTGCACGGGTTAGGAGCAAATCACCGATCGCACGCGCAATGCGGCCATTGCCGTCGTCAAACGGGTGCAGCGTGACGAACCATAGATGACCGAGGCCGGCTCGAATGAGGGCAGGTTCTTTTGGTGCGGGATTATTCAGCCACGTTAAGAACTGTTCCATCTCTGCTGCTAGCCGGTCGGCGGGGGGAGCCTCGAAATGCACTTTCTGTCGGCCAATAGAACCTGATACGACCTGCATGGGACCTGTGGAGTCGTTTCGCCAACGGCCTACGCGGATGGTGTTGATGCCAGAATAGCCGGTGGGAAATAACGCGGCGTGCCAGCCGAATAGGCGAGCAGAGGTAAGAGCGGCCGTTGCGTGAGATGTGGCATCCAATACCATGTCCACCGTGCCCTCGACGTGACGATCAACCGGCTCTAGGGCGCCGATGTCAACGCCCAAGTGACGTGCGACGGAGGATCGAACTGAAGCGACGTTCAGGGTTTCGCCCTCGATGGCGCTGGTTTGAACTACATCTTCGGTTAGCGCGGCTAGGCTGGCTTCGTCGCGTAGTGCCATGCCTACGTCTGCGAGGCGGCCGAGCAGCAGGCCTTGGGCGCGACTAACGGCCGCCAAAGGCTCTGCCAGGGCGGTGAGGTCGTATTGCCAAGTGGGCCAATGCGGCGATTGCCAGATATATTCACCGTAATTCATGCGGTGATTGTGGCGGGCTTAAGCCTTTTCGTCAAACCCATACGGGGGGGGTTATTACGATCCCCGGCAGCATTGCAGTAGCGGCTCTTCAATTGCAGGTGCGTTGGCCGGGAGCGGTACGGCGGGGGTCGACGTCTGTCGGCAGCCTGGAGTGTCGAAGACAACCTTCTACACATGGAAGAAGAAGTACGCCGATTTTGACATAAGCGAGTTGCGCAAGCTCAAGCAGTTCGATCGCAAATGCGACGGCTAGGTTTACGGTCGCTTGTTGATGAGATGAGCTACCATTGGAATAGATTTGTTACTTCGGTGAAGGTTATGCCTAGCTTCGTTTCCATTGACGTAGAGACGGCTAACCCGAACATGGCGAGTATTTGCCAAATCGGGCTGTCCGTGTTCCGAGGTGGGGAGGTGGTCGATCAGTGGTCGTCCTTGGTCGATCCCAAAGACTTTTTCGACCCTGTAAACGTGTCTGTCCACGGCATTGACGAGCTTGCGATTGCCGGCGCGCCTACGTTCCGCGAGGCGGCCAGAGAGTTAGAGACAAGGCTGCGCGGGTCAGTTGTGGTCGCTCATACAGGGTTTGACCGAGCCGCATTGGCTCAAGCATTTCGCGCCTCTGGAGAGCGACTGTTTGATTGCATATGGCTGGACTCAGCTCGGGTAGCAAGACGGGCATGGCCGGCGGTAGCGCAAAAAGGCTACGGCCTCGCCAATGTTGCCCATATGCTTGGCATCCGATTCCGCCATCATGACGCATTAGAAGACGCTACAGCGGCGGGAATGATCGTTGTCCGTGCGGTCAGAGAGAGTGGCAAATCGTTGGACTGGTGGCTGAAGCGCGTCGAGCGGCGATTGCCTAAACCTGATGGCAGCTACATCGCACCTATTGCGCAGGAGGGTAACGCCGAGGGCCCATTCGCAGGAGAGGTAGTGGTTTTCACTGGGCAGTTATCGATGTCACGACCTGAAGCCGCCAGGCTAGCCGCGGAAGTTGGCTGTGATATTGCCTCTGGGGTGAACAGAAAGACGACCATTTTGGTCGTTGGGGATCAGGATATTACGAAACTGGCGGGCAAGAGCAAGAGTTCCAAGCATCTGAAAGCCGAAGCGCTTATTGCTCAGGGTGCCTGCTTGAGAGTCTTGGGAGAAAGTGATTTCTTGGCCATGGTGACGGGAGCGCAGAATGGTGATTGAGCGGTCAGCACAAGCAAGCAACAGAACAGGGCTGTCAAACAAACAGCTTTGGCATGGGGAGGATGGTGGGTTAATAGCCTGTTGGGAGAGGGGCAAGGAGTTGGCGCGAGAACAGCCAAATTTGGCGGAGCGAGCCCGAAAGGGCGAGTTGGTCGTGCTTCCGTGGAAAGGAGGTGTTGAGGCTGCTATCAAAGGCAGGAAGTATGGTTCTCATAGATACTTGGCAATGTGGCAAGGCCTACGGGGCGATGATCTTCATATACACCCTGATTCCGAGGTTGAGATGTCGTGCCCAGTACATAAGGCGAAGGTCATATTTGTCAATGACGTGGATTTATTGGACACCTTGCCTGATTAGCATCATTCCGTTCGCGCCCTCGCATTGCTGCGGCAGAATTGATGTCACCGGTGCCTCCAGGGACTGACCGACGAGTGAGACGGGTAGATGGTTGCGGTAGTCCCCAATTGGGACTGAAATCAGTTCTGGGACACGCATCCGGATGCGGAACAACCTCTGAAGGCCTGGGCAGATGAGATTGCTAAAGCGAAATGGGCTCAGTCTGCTGACATCAAGGCAGACTATCGCAGCGCCAGCACCTTCAAGAGGCGGCGTGTGGCCTTCAATACAAAAGGCAATGACTACGATTAATAGTTGTTGTTGCGGTCAAGCTCGGCACCGTTTACGTGGAGTTTGTCGGCATGCACGCCGAATATGACCAGATCGACGCCGAAACCGTGGAAATGCAGTGATTATGGAAATCCGCACCGTACATACTGAGGCCGATTACAAGTCGGCTCTAAAGATAATTTCTAGGCTAATGGAATCGGATCCAGAATTGGGTACGCCTGATGGCGATCTGCTAGATGTTCTGACCACGTTGGTTCAGGCCTATGAGGCCAAACACTATCCGATCGATTTGCCGGATTCTGTCGAGGCCATCAAGTTTAGAATGGAGCAGGGCGGTCTTAAGCCGAAAGATTTAGAGCCTATGATCGGCAAACGCAATCGCGTCTATGAGGTGTTGAGCCGTAAGCGTAATTTGACGTTGCCGATGATTTGGCGCTTGCATCAAGAGCATGGCATTCCGGCTGAGAGTTTGATTCGGCACACGCATAGTCTCGCCTCCTTTCTAGAGCCAAACAAAAAGCCGCTCTGCATAGGCAACCCCTCTCCAATTTTAAACCGTCCAATTTCCGGGGGCACGTCAAAAAAACACCCCTAAAGTTGGATCGGTGTCCAACTTTAGGGGTGCAGTTCAGCAGTAGCGGCTTTCAAATTCTGGTGGTTGGGGCGGGAATCGAACCGGCACGCCTTGAGGCGGGGGATTTGTCATCCTAGCCTTATTGGTTATGTGAAGAGCACCACGGCCTCGTTGCAGCTGGGGCTTTGGCTGATTTCGGGCATGCTCATCTTGGGGGCCGCTCTACTGTCGTTTGTGGCGCTCAATCAAGGCAGGCGATAGCGTGGAGAGCAAGTATCGTACGGGCTAGGACACAAAAAGCAATGGTGTGGTTAGGCGATCGGCTGGTTACGGTGGTGCAGACCTGGTTTTCCCGATAGCCTTCCCATGACTAAGTCAACCAGCCCGCCGACCAAGGCCACGCTGATGTGGCGTTAAATGAAGAGGCGGCCAAACGGTGCATCTCCACTTCACTGAAACAGGATTTTGCTAGCGATAATGGCTTCTAACGGTAAAAAACGACGGTAAGGGGCCGTATCGATCACAGCCAATCCCTTTCAGCGAGGGCTTACGAGTCCCGTTGATGATTCGAGTGAGCCATAGTCCAGCAGGCAGCGGCACCGCTTTAGAGCGGTATCTGCCAATTTCGTGAAGCTCATGTGTTCCTGCATTAGCTCGATCACATTACGTTCGGAAGTGCCTGTCCGGGTACATACCGGGCACCTGCCCGTCGATAGATCAGCGACGCACGCGAGATGCGCGTTCAGTGAACAACTGAGCAATGCGGGTGTGGGCTGCCTCGATGATCTCGTCTTGGCGGCGTTCGATGTGCTTCCTTAGACGCGCCGTGCAAGATTTGATGTTGCCGTTCTTCAATGCTTGCACAATCGCCTTGTGGTCATGGTGCGTGGCTCGGCGAGTCGGCGTACCCACATCGATCCAGCGCACGAATTGTATGCGCGCGTTGATGTTGTCCAGTAGACGGCACATCTCAACGTTTCCGGCCAGTGCAACGAGGCGCTCGTGAAACTGCTCGTCCTGAGCCACTAACTCTGCTGCCGAACATTCCTCTCTGGTCGCGTCGTCACCCACCATTGCCGCGAGCGCATCAATCTGCTCAGTACTCGCACGCGTGGCAGCCAATTGCACCGCCGCTAGTTCAACCGTCAAACGCAATTCGTACAGATCAAAAAGCTCCTTTGGGTCGAGCTCCCTAAAGAAGAAGCCTTTCCCTGATACAGAGCGCAAAAAGCCTTCTGTAGCCAGTCGGTTGAGCGCTTCCCGTAGCGGAGTACGCGAAACGCGTAGTTCGTTAGCCAGCACGCCTTCGTTCAGGCGTTCGCCAGGAAGGAAGGAGTGCGTGATTGCTTTTGCACGCAGCGCTTCGTAAACCGTTGCACCAATTTTTTCAGATATTGCGCAATCGTCTACAGCAGAGATAGAGGCGTTCATTCGATCAAAGGGTGAGTCTTCTCGGAAGGGCGGCCGCAAATGCCCCAGGGGTTGGGGTCGAAAGACGCCAACGTCTATCCATTCTAACCCTATTGCGCTTTCTCTGAACTTAGGACAGAATTCAGTTCTGAATACAGAACGATATTCTGTTCAGCAGAATATTCCGACAAATACAGCACGGACTATTAGCACGGAGCCCGCTGTACAGCTCCGCCAATGGCACCGTTTCATTCGGAAGTCCTCTCATGACCATCAAGGGAAAAGCGTGCATCGCGGGCGCTTTCGAACACCCGCTTCGAAAAGCAGAACACCACTCGGTCGCCCAGTTGCATGCCGAATGTGCGCGAGGCGCGCTGGCTGATGCGGGGCTTTCCATCAAGGACGTCGACGCTTACTTCTGTGCCGGAGATGTGCCGGGGCTGGGGCCTCTCTCAATGCTGGACTACCTAGGACTGCGGGTGAAGCACCTGGACACCACGGAGACGGGCGGGTCGTCCTACCTCGTCCATGTCGCGCACGCGGCTCAGGCTATCGCGACGGGCAAATGCAATGTCGCCCTGATTACATTGGCCGGAAAACCACGCACCGATCCGTCAATGGCCAAGCCCCGCGAATACGGCGCCGCCTCGCCGGACGCCGCCTTCGAACAGCCCTTCGGCATGAACACCCTAGCCGGCTACGCGCTTGTCGCGCGCCGCCACATGTACGAACACGGGACGACGGCCGAGCAACTGGCCTGGATCAAGGTTGCAGCCTCTACGCATGCACAACACAACCCCTATGCGATGCTGCGGCAGCTCGTGACAGTCGAGGACGTCATCAACTCACCGTTGGTTGCGAACCCACTCCATCGGCTCGACTGCTGTGTGGTTAGCGACGGAGGCGGTGCGCTGGTGGTCACCCGTCCTGAGATTGCGCGTAGCCTGGCGCGCCCAGTGGTGAGCGTGCTTGGTGCGGGCGAAGCGGTGCGCGGCGTTTACAGCAGCTGGGAAGACCTGCTGGTCACCGGCGCGGCGCAGTCGGGAGCGCAGGCCTTCACCGAGGCCGGCGTGAAGCCGTCAGACATCCAGTACGCGTCAATCTACGACAGTTTCACTATTACCGTGCTGCTCCAGCTAGAGGATTTGGGCTTTTGCCCCAAGGGCGAAGGTGGGCGCTTTGTGCAGGACGGCAATCTTATCTCCGGCGTTGGCCGACTTCCCTTCAACACCGACGGCGGAGGACTATGCAACAACCATCCAGCCAATCGCGGCGGAATTACCAAAGTGATCGAGGCGGTACGTCAGTTACGCGGCGAAGCCCATCCCAATGTGCAAGTGCCCGGATGCGAGATCGCCTTGGCGCAGGGCATGGGCGGCAACCTAGGCGCCCGCCACGGCAGCGCCACACTCATTCTTGGACGGAATTGATCACATGTTTCTCTCAGATGACCGCGAGTGGCCAGCTCCTGCCACCAATCCCGAAAACGAGGCCTTCTTCGTCGCCGCCGCGCAGGGCCGTCTCCTGTACGGTCGTTGCCGCGTCTGCGGGCGTGCTCACTATTACCCTCGCCACAGTTGTCCGCATTGCTTTTCGACGGAAGTGGATTGGGCCGAAGCCAGCGGCCGGGGTCACATCTATACGTACACCGTGACTGGTGCGGCCTCGGACCGGCAGGTGTTGGCCTTCGTTGAGTTGGAGGAAGGCGTGCGCATGCTCAGCAATATCGTGGATGCAGCACCCGGGCGGCTTGCCGTTGGCACCCCGGTGCGCGTTGCATTCGGCCGCGCCGGTAGTGTCAGGGTGCCGGTCTTCGTGCTAGACCGGGTGGGAGAGGGCACGTGAACCTAGACGCCGTCAAGGCTTGGAGCCGCACAGTCGTCCACGACTACACCGCCCGCGACTCGGCGCTCTATGCGCTGGCTGTTGGCGCCGTGTCCGATCCTCTCGACGCACGTCAACTGCAACTGGTGGACGAGACCAACCAGGTGGCCGTCCCTTCCATGGCCGCCGTTATCGCCTCTCCAGGTTTCTGGGCGCGTGATGAGAAGTCGATGGAGATCGATGCCGCGCGCCTCGTCCACGGCGAGCAGCGGATTGCGTTGGAGCGTCCCTTGCCTGTACATGGCCGCGTCGTTGGTATTTCGCGTGTGTGCCGCATCGTCGATAAGGGGGCGGGAAAGGGCGCACTGATAACAGTGTGCAAGACGCTGCAATCGGAGAGTGGCGATCGCTACGGGCGCGCTTGGCAACTGTTCTTCTGTCGCGGCGATGGGGGGTTTTCGGCGACCGGGGCAGACGATCTCGTCTTGGGCGACGAACCCCTGCCGGCGCTGATTGCTTCGCCGGCGCGCGAGCCGGATCTGCGCGTGCAGTACTCCGTGCGTGCTGATGCAGCGTTGCTGTATCGGTTGTGCGGCGACAACAATCGACTGCATATCGACCCGCAGGCGGCGCAGCGCGCGGGCTTTCCCCGACCCATCCTGCACGGGCTAGCGACCTATGGCTTCGCGGCCATGGCGGCCATCCGGGCCTTCGCGGCGAGCGACGCACAACGGCTGACCGCTCTGGACGCACGCTTTTCGGCGCCGATCTACCCGGCCGAGGAGATCGAGTTCCGAATGTGGGACGAGCGCGACCACGTGGCGCTCGAGGGCCACGTGGTCGCGCGTGGGGTCGTGGTGATCAGCCACGCGCAGGCGCGTTTTAAATGATTAAAGGTGAATTCATGAACGAATCCATGTTAGGAAAGGTAGCTGTGGTCACGGGGGCCGGAGGCGGTATCGGCCGCGACATCGCACTGCAGTTGGCGCAAGCTGGCGCGCGCGTGGTGGTGAACGACATTGGTGTGTCACTCAGTGGCGAGGGAAGTGATGCAGGGCCGGCAGCGGCGGTGGTGGCGGAAATCCGCACCGCGGGTGGCGAAGCTGCCGTCAACACGGACTCCATTGCCACGCGCGAAGGTGCGCAACGCCTGATCCAACAGGCGGTCGACAGCTTCGGGCGAATCGACTGCGTGGTCAACAATGCCGGCATTCTGCGAGACCGCTACTTCCATAAGATGAGCGAAGAAGAATGGGACGCCGTCATGAAGGTGCATCTGTACGGCTCCTTCTATACCAGCAGAGCGGCAGCTGGGCTCTTCAAGGAGCAGGGCGGCGGGTCCTTCGTCCACATGACATCTACTTCGGGCCTAGTTGGCAACCGCGCGCAGGCCAACTATGCGGCTGCCAAGATGGGCATCGTTGGTCTATCGCGCACAATCGCCATTGATATGCAACGTTCGGGTGTGCGCTCTAATTGCATCGCACCGTTCGCCTGGGGGCGCATGGTCGCGTCAGTGCCCATCACGACCGACGCCCAGAGGTTGGCAGCTCAGCGCAAGCAGCAACTGATGACCTCGGCCAAGGTTGCGCCTCTGGCGGTCTTTCTGGCCAGTGACTTGGCCGCGGATGTTAATGGCCAGGTGTTCGCCGTACGTGGCAACGAAATCATGCTTATGAGCCAGCCGCGCCCGGTCAAGTCCGTGCACCAGTCCGAAGGCTGGACGGTGCAAAGCATCGCCGAGCATGCGCTGCCAGCGGTGCGCAGCGCGCTCACGCCACTGGAGGAGACGGCGGACGTCTTCAACTGGCCGCCTGTCTAAGCGTCGGCGCAATTACCGGTTGGGGCATCTGCGATATGGCGATGCCGCTGTGCCGCGAATGGCGGTGTGCCTTGTCCTCTCTTTGAGTCGAAATAGTCATAATTGGAGATAACGTGGATCTGACGTATAGCCCGCAGGACCTGGCATTCCGCGATACCGTGGTCGCATGGCTGCAGCAGAATTTGCCCGAGGATCTACGGGACAAGGTGCTCAACCACAGGCGGCTGAGTCGTGAGGACTTCGTGCGTTGGCACAAAATCGTGGCCGCGCAAGGATGGGTGGGGACCAGTTGGCCGGTCGATTACGGTGGAACCGGTTGGACAGCAGTGCAGCGCCACATCTGGGACGAGGCGTGCGCTGTGGCCGGTGCTCCGATTATCATGCCTTTTGGCGTCAACATGGTGGCACCGGTCATCATGGCCTTCGGCAGTGAGGCGCAGAAGCGCCATTACCTGCCGCGTATTCTGAACTGCGACGACTGGTGGTGTCAGGGCTATTCGGAGCCGGATGCTGGCTCCGACCTGGCTGCGGTTAAGACCCGCGCCGAACGCATCGGCGACCACTACGTTGTGAATGGCCAGAAGACTTGGACGACGTGGGCGCAGTACGCCAACATGATTTTCTGCCTCGTGCGTACCGATTCGAAGGCGCGCAAGCAGGAAGGAATTTCCTTCTTGTTGATCGACATGAACAGCCCCGGCATCACGGTGCGGCCCATCATTATGCTCGATGAGGAGCACGAGGTTAACGAAGTGTTCTTCGATAACGTCCGAGTGCCGGTGGACAACTTGATCGGCGAGGAAAACCGCGGGTGGACCTATGCCAAGTACCTCCTGGGGCATGAGCGCACCAACATCGCCGCTGTTGGGCGCTCCAAGCGGGAGTTGCGGCTGCTCAAACAGTTGGCACACAAGCAGCGCAAGAACGGCGAGTCGTTGATGAGGGATCCAGTGTTCGCCATCAAGGTGGCCTCCTTGGAGATCGAGTTGATGGCGCTTGAAATGCTCGTACAGAAGACCATCTCTCAGGAGGGTCACCGGACGTCGCCGGCCCCAGAGGCTTCCATGTTGAAGATCAAGGGCAGTGAGATCCAACTGGCTATCACCGAGCTGATGCTCGAGACGGTGGGGCCCTATGGTGCACCCTTTGATCCTGCGTTCCTCGCCGGGGAGCGCGCACACTGCATCACGCAGAACGACGACGCGGCGCCCCTCGCGTCGCTGTACCTAAACCATCGAAAGATAGCGATCTACGGCGGCTCTAACGAAATCCAGAAGAACGTCGTCGCCAAGCTCGTACTGGGCCTGTAAGGAGGGTCATCATGAACTTCGACTATACGCAGGAACAACAGCAATTCGCCGACGCGCTACGCCGCTGGATTGAAAAGGACTACGGCTTCGAGCAGCGCCGCGCTACCATCCATGGCGAGCTCGGCACATCCGAGAAAGCGTGGCGCGCGCTGGCCGAACTCGGCGCTATGGCATTGGCCTTGCCGGCGTCCGTGGGCGGATTCGAGGGCAGCGCCGTGGACATGTTGATCGTGATGGAGGAGCTAGGGCGCGGTCTGGTGGTCGAGCCTTGCTTCTCAACGGCGATGGGCGCGGAGTTCCTCAAACTGTCGGGCGGACATGACGCACGGCTGGAAGAGGTCGCGGCAGGCCGGCTCAAGCTGGCTTGCGCACTAGGAGAACGGCAATCTAGGCACGACCTGTTCGACATCGCGACAACTGCCAGGGCGAGAGAGGGCGATTACGTGCTCGACGGTATGAAAACGGTCGTGACACATGGCGCACAGGCCGACCACCTAATCGTGTCTGTCCGTACTTCGGGCGCGCAGCGTGAAACGAGCGGCATCTCCCTTTTTCTATTGCCGACCGACACGCCTGGTGTCTCAATGCGCGAATACCGAACCATCGACGGAATGCGCGCGGCCGACGTCGAGCTATCGAATGTCCGCTTGCCGGCGTCGCTCTTGCTATGCTCCGAAGGCGCTGGATGGGAGCCTCTGGAGGCCGTGACTGACTACGGCATCGTGCTGCTGTGCGGTGAAGCCGTCGGCGCCATGGATTCTCTGAACGCCGCGACGCTCGCGTACTTGAAAACGCGTCAGCAGTTCGGTGTGCCAATTGGCAGCTTTCAGGTATTGCAGCACCGCATGGTAGACATGGCCATCCATCTGGCCCAGGCGCGCGCCATCGCCACGCTGGCAGCAGCGAAGCTGTCGGCTGCCACCGATGCGCAGAATCGCAGGCGGATGGCATCAGCCGCCAAGGCGCGTGTCGGGCAGGCCCTGAAGTTCATCGCTCAGCAAGCGGTGCAGTTGCATGGCGGGATGGGGCTTTCGGACGAACTGCCCGTCTCCCACTACGTCAAGAGGCTTACGGTAATCGAACTGATGTTGGGGGACACGGACCATCACCTGGCCCGGTTCGCTGCGCAGCCTGCTTTTTTTGAAGATAGCGCCTTGACTTGAAATGGTATGCGGCTCATTTCCTTCCCCACGGTAACCGACTGGTTTCCTTGTTCGATACAGCAAAGGAGTCATCATGAAGCGTCGCATTATTTCCTCGTGTTGCAGGAACCTCATTATTGCTGCTGCGCTGACATCAGCGGGTACCTTGGCTGTCGCGCAGTCCAACTTTCCCGCTAGGCCAATCAAGCTTATCGTGCCAACCAGCCCGGGAGGCAGCATCGACACGATCGCGCGAATCCTCGGTGACGAACTCACCAAGGAGTTCAAGCAGCCAGTCGTTGTGGAGAACAAGACCGGTGCAGGCGGAATGATCGCTGCTACAACCGTGTCGCAAGCGGAACCCGATGGGTATACGTTGCTTGTCACGCACACGGGCGTCCTGCAAGCCGATCTGCTGCACAAGAAGCCATCCTATCGGTTGAGCGATCTCGCTCCTGTTGCAGAAGTGTCTAATACACCGGTCGTGTTCGGGGTGGGCAGCAACTTGCCGGTGACCGATTTGAAGTCGTTCGTCGCACTTGCCAAGACGGAGCCCGAGACGCTGAGCTACGCCTCTTACGGAAAAGGGACTTCGGCGCACATCTGGGCAGAGCAGTTCTCCCAGCATGCCGGCATCAAACTGTTGCACGTTCCCTATAGTGGGGAGATGCCTGCGTTGCAGGACGTTCTCGCAGGCCGCGTCACAAGCGGTTGGGGCGCCGTCGGCACATACAAGCAGCATGCCGATGCCGACAAGATCCGCATACTTGCTGTGGCGAACCCTACGCGGTCAGTTCTGCTTCCGAACGTGCCCACCTTTATCGAAGCTGGCTTCCCCGAAATGAATGCCAGCGGATGGTGTGGCGTCTTCGCCCCTGTTGGCACCCCTAAAGCTATCGTGGCGCAGCTATCGCGAGCTATCACCAAAGCCGTGCAGCGTCAGGATATTGCGCAGCGTATTCTGGCGACCGGACAGGAGCCGACCGGAGCCGACGAAGAAGCCTTCGGCAAGCGCGTGGTCCACGACCGGCAAACCTGGGCTAAGGCGATCGCCGACTTCAATATCACCCTCGATTGACCGCTTTCCAAGGAATGTGGATAAGGTCCCATGACGAAACCGCAGAATATCCGTACTTGGCCTCAGCATCTTCCGTATCAGTTGACGACGCCGGCCACGAACCTTTACTTCAACTTGGTCGTATCGGCGACCCGCTTCCCTGAAAAGACGGTCCTGATCGATTCGTTCGGCTCCCTGACGTACCGTGAACTGCTTGATCAAGTGGACCAGCTGGCTGGTTTTCTGGAGCAGGACCTGGGCGTCCAAGGCGCGGAGCGAGTCATGGTGTACATGCAGAACTGCCGCGAGTTCATCATCGCCTACTACGCGATCCTGCGCGTCGGCGCCGCGCTGGTACCCGTGAATCCGATGAACAAGCGTGGAGAGATCGGGCACTATCGAGCCGACAGCGAGGCGCGTGTCGCCTTCTGTAGCAAGGAGAACCTGGACGAACTGTTGGCCATGGACGGCGCCGCAGATCTTGTGGCGGTGATTGTTGCCAACAGACAGGCGTCGACGGGCGACGCCCCAGCTCGACTGCCGCCCGCTGCGGCGCCAGTGGTGTATGACTTCGAGTCTGCCATGACGGCCGGGCGCGTGCCAAGCCATCCTGTCGCGCATGACCCTGCACAATTGGCGGTGATCCTCTACAGCTCGGGGACCACCGGCAGCCCCAAAGGCTGCATGCATACGCATCAGTCGATGATGGCGAGCACCAACACAGTGGCGCATTGGATGGGCATGCAGTCGGAAACGGTAGTCTTGGCGGCGCTACCTTTCTTTCATATCACGGGCATGCAGAACATGATGAACGTTCCTATTTACGTTGGGGGGACGCTGGTCCTGCTGCAGCGCTGGAATCGGGACGCTGCAGCCGAGCTGATTGCTAGGCACAGGGTGACGCATTGGAATACGATGCCGACCATGCTTATTGACTTCCTGGCAAGTCCTCAGATCGCCAGCTATGATCTGCGCTCGCTTAGACGTCTTGGCGGCGGCGGGGCCGGCATGCCCCAAGCGGTGGGGGAACGCATCAAGGCGCTGATGGGAGTCGATTTTCTGGAAGGCTATGGCTTGTCCGAGGGTATGCCCTTTATGGGCAACCCGGCGGCGCACTTTAAGCATCAATGCTTGGGTGTACCTCTGTTCGACACGGATGCGCGCATCGCGGACCCCGAGAGCATGAGGGAGCTGTCGCAAGGCGAGGTGGGCGAGATCGTCATATCCAGCGATAAGATGTTCAAAGGCTACTGGCACAATGAACAGGCGACGCGCGAAGCATTCATCGAGTTGGACGAAAAAAGCTTCTTTCGCACTGGCGATCTGGGCTATGTGGACGAAGAAGGTTATTTTTTTATCGTCGACCGGCTCAAGCGCATGGTCAATGCCTCCGGCTACAAGGTATGGCCCACCGAAATCGAGGCATTGCTTCATGAGCATCCGGATGTGCGGGAGGCTTGTGTGATAGCCGCCAGCGATCCGTATCGGGGCGAGACGGTCAAGGCCGTGATTGTGCTGCATGACGCTGCAAAGGAACGTGTCGCTGCTGCAGACATCATCGACTGGTGCAAGGTCAGGATGGCAGCCTATAAATACCCCAGGCTGGTAGATTTCGTGGATGAGCTTCCCAAATTGGCCACTGGCAAGATCGCATGGCGACAACTTCAGGAAGCTCAGCGGGAAAAAGATCGAGCCGAGCCTGCGCAGATTTGACGGCCTTGCCAGATCCAATCACGCAGTGCCCGTAAAACTATCCGATCAATGGCTGCATTCTTCAAAATCAGGGTTCCGAAATGGAAAAGGGTTGCCGCAATAGGCAACCCGATCTCCATAGAACGAAGTTAACCGCCAGTCTGCAAAAGACTTACCAAATCTACTGTCGGCATTACATCGGCGTACTTGCTTGCCATGTCGAACAGGTTTACGGCATGCGATATCTGCGACCGGTCATAAACGGCGTCCTGGGGTACCACCACCTTATAGTTCAGCGCGCAAGCATCAACTACGGTGGCCCTGACACAACCGCTGGTCGTGCAGCCCGTGACCACCACCGTGTCCACGCCAAGGCCAACCAGGTAGCTTGCAAGTGCAGTACCGTGAAAGGCGCTTGCCTGGTGTTTTGGAATCTGGATGTCGCCTTCTTGTGGGCTGACCTCTTTGACGAAGTCATAGTCAGGCGCCGACACGTTCATGACGCCGGGTACCTTGGCTTCGAACTGGCCACGATCGTGGGATCGTTTCGGGGCGACATGCGGATACAGCACGGGTGCACCTATTCTCCGGAACTCGGCCAACAGTTGGGCGATATGCGGTACGGCGCGCCAGCCGTGCTCACCGCAACTAGTAGGCATGCTCTTGATGGCCTGCTCAATGGGCATAGGCTCGTAGCCCATTGAGCGGTATTGCACATCGATAACCAGCAGCGCGGGGCGCTGACCTATCCCGGTCTGCGCTCCCCAGCCCGCCGTCCGATATATGTTGAGCTCTTCGTCTGGAATGACCCCATCCCACGGGCGTACACGTTGTCCCTGAACTTCATTCATGGTGTCAGATCTCCACAGAGGTAGCGTCGTACTGAAGCAGCCAGTCGTAGCGCTCACTGACGGCCTGCTCTGACCAGTGCTTGTGGATGTACGGCCAGGCGGTGGCGCTTTCCGCGAGATCGGGGCTATGGAATATGCCAAACATGTTCAGCGACTCGGCCTTGGTGCGATTGGCGCGGTCGATCCGGGCGCGATCGTATCTTTGCAGCGCTTCGGGAATGGTGTCCGCGTTTTGCTCCAGGCAACGTGACAGAACGAAAGCATCCTCCATGGTCAGGTTAACCCCCATCCCCAGGTAGGGTGTCATGGAATGGCAGGCATCCCCAACCAGGGTCACTTGCCCCTTCGACCATGATTCGAGCGGATCACGGACGAACAACCCCCAGCGGAACAGGTTTTCCGATCCGACGAACAGATCGATGATGTCCTGGTGCCAGCCCGCGAAATCGTTCAGCGCATCGGCGAGATCGCCTTTCTCGGACCATGACTCGGTGTGCCAAGTATCGCTATCGACCTGGGCCGAGAAACTGACAAACATTTCGCCATCGCGCTGGACCGGGTAGGTGGTGACATGCGCCGTGGGCCCTACCCATGTGGAGGCCAGGGCCTCGCGGTGCTGCGGCTTCAGGTTTTTCATCGGCGCAAGGCCGCGCCAAGCCAGCGCACCGGTATAGCGGGCGGGCGCGGGACCGAACATTGACTGGCGGACCCGGGAATGCGCGCCATCGCAGCCGACGACCACATCGCCATCCACATGGTGGCCATCGTCAAGTAGCAGCCGGGCGCGCCCATCGACGGTTTCAGCGCCGAGCGAGCGGGCCCCGAAATGAACCGCATCCGGCTTGATGCTGATAACCGCTTCATACAGTACGCGCTGCAGCTCTGCTCGCAACACTTGAATCAGGGTATGGTCTGCCTTAGGCGTACTGCCTCGCAGGTTGTAGACCGATTTTCCCTCACCGGTCTTCCAGTACCGGATAAGCCGGTCCTTCGGCGGAAGATTGATGCGCTGCAGTGTTTCGGTCAGGCCAAGCGCCTCCATGACCCGCGCGCCATTCGCCGAGATCCACAATCCCGCGCCTACCTCGCGCAGCTCGGACGACTGCTCATAGATGTCGACGTCGAATCCTTTTTTCAACAAAGCGATTGCGAGGGTCAGCCCTCCCATTCCGGCGCCCGCAATAATCACGTGCGGCCGAGGACGAGTGTTCTTGGAATCAGACATTTGTTCCTCTATTGATAGTGCGATGGGTTTTGAATGAGGTCCATGATGGCCTCAAGAATCTTGACGTAGCCGGTGCATCTGCAAATATTGCCGCGCAGATAATGGCGTACGGTCTCTTCAGATGGTTTCTCGTGGCGCGCCAACATCGCCTTGACAGACAGGATCATCCCCGGCGTGCAGAATCCGCACTGCAAGGCGCCGTGCGCGATGAATGCGCGCTGGACGGGGTCCAGCTCTTTGCCATTCGCCAGCCCTTCGATGGTCGTCACGTCACGTTCGTGCGCGTCGGCACACAGCGTGGTGCAACTGGAAGTCGGGTTCCCGTCCACAAGAACCGTGCAAGCACCACAGACTTGGACGTCACATGATCGCTTGGTTCCCTTCAGCTGCAAGCGGTCACGCAGTACGTCGATCAACATCTCGCACGGTTCGATGTCCACGGAAGTGGCTTTGCCGTTGAGATTGAAATCCACGCGCATTATGGGAAATTCGTATTCGGTCTGGCTCATGGCAAGCACGCTTTAAGAGCCCGTTCGGCAAGAACGGATACAAGATGGCGTTTGTAGTCGGCGCCGCCGTGGAGGTCGTCATGGGCGTCGATGTCTTCGGCATCTTCGGCCACGGCAAGCCGCAGGTGATTCCATATCTCGTCAGCGCACAGGTCGGGGGAGAGGCCGGCCGCCACTTGCTCCGCTCGCCCCAGTCGAGTAGGCCTGGCGGATATCGCGCCGGCCCATAGGCTCAGGCGTTGCGGGTTGTCTATGGACCAGACGGCGGCCACTCCCACGGCGGGCCGCTCGGTATGCCCGAACGCTCGGTAAGCCGATCGGGTGCCCGATGACTGAGGCGCGATATCGATCGACGCCAAGATTTCGTCTTCCTGGCGAGCCGTTGCGAACTCGCCGAGATGAAAATCCCTGGACATGACTTCACGTTGCCCATCAGGGCCAGCCAGGACCAGCCAGGCGTCCAGGGCACAGAGCATGGTCGGCGCGTCGGCGTGGGGCTCGGCAAAGCAAAGCACGCCCCCCAGGGTGCCCGCGATCCGGACTCGGATATTGGCAACATGCTCGCTCAGCTCGGCATACCCCGGCAGCGATTCGCGCACGATCGGGTCATTCGCGATCTTGTCGTGCGTAGTCAGCGACCCGATTGCTATCGTGCCGTCGCTTCTTAGCCGCACCCCTTTTAGCTCATCAATTTGCTTGAGATCTATTACATGCTCGTATCGCAAGACATGGGCTTTCAACGCGACCAGCAGCTCTGTCCCCCCAGCATGGAACGCGGCGGCGTCGCCATACTGCTTCTTTAGCGCAATGGCCTCTTCGAGACTGCCAGGCCGGTGCAGAAAGAATTTCTTGGCACGCATTCAGCCACCTCGCTTGCCCAGGCTCGCAGCCGCGCCCAGTAAAGGAGCGGCCAGCCACCACCACGGCGACTGGCCAAACGCGACCGCACCGTGTGCGACCCCGATGGCGACGGCTACGTTGATACCCAGCCTGGGCCAAAGAAAAACCAGTTCGGTGCGGCCCTTTTCAGGTGCAGGCGGTGCAGGCGCGAAATGCGTGGGCTCCTGTTGCCGTGCTGCGGTGCTGGAAGGCGCGGGCTCGATCTGCACTGCAGATTCGGCGGCATGCGGTTTTCTGTCGGGTGCCGGTCTGCCCGGCGCACTGGGCTGCGGTTCCGGCGCCACGGCTCGGACGCCATCCAGGTTCGACAGTTCGGCGCGCAAGCGTTGCTCGAACTCGGCAAAAAGTTGCTCTGAACGCTTGCGCACAATCGGGTAGCCCAGGGAAGCAAGACGGCCTGCGACTTGCATGCTGGCGCTGACGTCCAGCTTGCACACCACGTCCTTGCCGTCGCGCCGTTCTTCGAGATTAACAACCATGCCTACGTCGATGGTCGTGCCCGTAGCCTTGTCTTTGCCGGCAGCTTTCAGGGAAACCTGCCGCTCTATATCGTAGGACTCGATAATGATGCGGGTCGGCACTTCCAGCTTGAAAGGCCCGATCTTCTGCCGCATGACTGCGGCGAACTCTTTGAGTTTTTCTACCTCGGCGACGTCCTCGCAACCCGGAATGAGGGCAGCAACCCGCTGTACATCGAAGAAGATGGCCCACAGTTGCGCGGCAGTGGCCGGTAATAGTGCGTCGATTCTGAAATCCATGGCGTCGCTTATTTCTCGTTTAGGGTTTTGTCTCTTAACGCGCGCCAGACGCGCTCTGGAGTCAATGGCAGTTCCTTCAACCGGATTCCCCAGCCTTGGAACAGAGCATTGGCTACGGCGGGCGCCGCAGGCAGGATCGCTCCTTCGCCGCCGCCACGTGATCCGAATGGGCCGGGTCCGTCACCGCTCTCTATCAGGGTGGTTCCAACCTGATCGGGCAGCTCTTCCATCGTGGGCACCTTGTAGTCAAAGAGTGTTCCGTTCACGACCTGGCCGTCTTCGTAGATGTATTCCTCTGACAGCGTGTGGCCCAGCGCCATTACCATGGCGCCTTCGTCCTGGCCTTCGGCGGCCTTGGGATTCATCACGTGGCCCAGGTCGGCGGCACCGCCCGCCCTCAAAACCTTGATGGCACCTGTTCCTTCGTCGAGAGCAATTTCAAATGCCCCGGCTCCCGTCTCCCAGAACAGCGGCTGCAGTTTGAAACTGCCGTCCTTGGTGTTGGGATTGACGCGGCCGACGCCCAGGAACTCGCCCGCAGCCATGCCGTTGAAGCGTCGCAGAAGCTCCATCAATGCAATAGATCCCTGTGGCCCTTCGACTGCGCCGTCCACCAGTTTGTAGTCGTCCGGGTTTCCTCCCAGCACTTGGGCAGCGGTGTCGCGCACTTGGCGCACGATGTCTTCGCATGCCATTTGCACAGCCAGGCCTATGATGACTGTCGAGCGGCTGGCTCCGGTGCCCCAGTCATACGGAGCCTGCAAAGTGTCCGGCTGCGCGACAGAGATCATGCGCAAAGGCTGGTTCAGAGTCTGGGCGGCAATAATGCGAAGCACCCCACGGCTTCCTTGCCCGATTTCAACCGTATTCGCCGAAACATTCACGGAGCCGTCAGCACGCAAGCGAACGATAGAGCCGCCGATCGGCATGATTCCGGGATCAGTCGCTCCCACAGCCACACCGACCCCGCGTCGCCCTTCGTGGCGGGACTCGGGCAAATTCTTGAGCGTGTCGAGCGCCGCACGTAACGACCGCCGCATATCGACGTCGATCGGCCGCAGATCGTGCTTCAGGGTCTGGCCTTTTTCAGCCAGGTTGCGCATCCTGAATTCGACTGGGTCATAACCCATGGCGTCGGCAATGATGTCCATCTGCGACTCGGTAGCCCATACAGCCTGCGGGCCCCCGATAGACCGGAATGCAGCGCCCGGTACCGTGTTCGTGTAAACGCCTACGGCCTCAAGTCGAAGATTGGGTATGTGATACGGCCCGATCGCCCGGATCGCGGCCTTGACGGCGATGGCGGGCCCTGTATCCGCGTACGCGCCCCCGTTCAGCACGGCGCGCACCGACTTCGCAACGATTCTGCCGCTTTTATCTACAGCCGTCTTGAGCTCCACCTCGGCGTCAAGGCGGCGGCAGGTCAACATCGACTCGGCGATCGTCAGGCAGACCCGAACGGGCGCCCGTGCCTTCCAAGATAGTGCCGCCACCAGGGGATCGATCTTTACCGATGCCTTTCCGCCGAACCCGCCTCCGACATAAGGAGAATGCACCCTGACGCAGGCCAACGGTATGCCCAGGATTTCTGAACAGACGCGCTGGATAGCGGTGGGGGTCTGGCCTCCGCTCCAGATCTCCAACGAGTTGGGCTTCCAGTCTGCGATGCAGACGTGCGGCTCCATCGCATAGTGGAAAACCATGGGAAAAGTGAAAGTATCCTCAAAGATCCGGACGTCGCCCTGGAACACGCGATCGACGTCGCCACTTTCATAGGCCCATTGCTGGAACTGGTTGGTTCCCTCGATTGGCGTGCAATGCCCTCGAAAATAATAGTCCTTGAGGACATCCATATCTTCGTGGACCAGTGCGGCGCCCTCGGCAAGAGCCTCTTGCGCCGTTGTCGAATGCGCCAGCGTCTCATAAGTGACAACGATGGCATCGACGGCTTCTTCTGCTGTGGCCTCGTCGATCGCGGCCACCGCGGCAACAGGGTCGCCCACGTAACGTACTTTTTCCAGCGCAATGACCGGACGATCGCGCAACGATAGTCCCCACCGGATCTCGGCACCCGGCAGGTCTTTGAGGTCGTCGCCTGTCAGGATGGCCACAACGCCCGGAATTGCAAGTGCCGCGCTCAGGTCCAGCTTCGCAATGCGAGCGTGCGGCACGGTGCTGCGCAGGATCTTGCCGTGCAGCATGTTCGGTATGGCGATGTCGCTCGCGTAGACTGCCGCACCCGTGACTTTTTCAATATAGTCTGAGCGGGGCTCGGTGCTGAGCGAAAACAGAGGCTTGGAATGCATGAGAAGGCCGGGTTTTAGTTTTCGAGCGAGATCTTCGAACGCGCGATCACGTCCGTCCACAATGCAGTCTCGGCGGCTTGCCGCTTTACAACGTCTTCGGGCGTGCTGGACGCGGCTTCGACGCCCACAGCGCCCAAGCGCTTCTTGACCTCTTCCGAAGCCATCGTCTTGGCGATTTGCGGCACGACCTTGTCGATGACGTTCTGCGGCACACCCTTGGGCGCATAGAGGGCAAACCAGGTAACAACGTCGAAGCCCGGAAGCACGGTTTCAGCCAACGTGGGAACGTTGGGCAAGGCTTCGGATCGCTTTGCCGTCGTGACGGCAAGCGCCTTCAACTTGCCGGACTTGATGTAGGCCAGCACCGCAGGCCCCTGCTCGATTGCCATGACGACTCGATCGGCGATCAGGTCGATCACCATGGGGCCGCTCCCCTTGTATTGCACCGGAAACACATCGACGTCAGCGCGCTGCTTGAAGAGTTCCATGAACACGTGCTGCGAGGTGCCAGCTCCGGCGGACCCGTAGCCATATTTGCCGGGGTTCTTCTTGAGGTAGGCAATTAATTCCTGGATGGAGTTGACTGGCAGCGTCGCGGGCACAACCACGTACGACGGATTGAATCCGAGAATGGAGATAGGTTCGATCTTCTCGTAGACGCCGCTCATCCGTTCGCTGAGCAGCGGCAGCACGGAAAACATGGAAGACGCGCCGATCAGCATCGTGTAGCCATCAGGCGCCATCCGGGCTGCGTAGTCTGCACCAATGATCCCAGACGCGCCTGCGCGATTCTCGACCACGACCGACTGGCCCAGCTCGTCTAGGCCCGCCGCGACCGAGCGGGCGTACAGATCAGTGGCTCCGCCCGGTGGATAGGGCGCGATGAGCGTGATGGGTCTGTCCGGATACTGCTCGGCGTTGGCTGCGCCCATCAAACAAAGACTGCCACAGGCCAGGCTTGCGAAAAGCTTCTTCCAGCTTACGTTATGCATCGTGGATACCCCTGGGAAGTTATAGGACGCAACAGCAAGAGCTGCAGCCCCGTGTTCTGTTAAGAGGAACTGTATTCTGCCTAACAGTACGCTACAATGTCAACTAGGATATGCACTAGAAAATTGAGTGAACAAATGTCGGAAGCTCCGGATAATGATGTAAAAGCGGGAGGCGTTGCCGCAGTAGAGCGGGCGATTGCTATACTCAACGCCTTTCGTGCGGGCGACAGTTCCTTATCGCTGAACGAAATCGCTCGCCGAACCAAGATGTACAAGAGCACTATCCTGCGCCTCTTAGCAACGTTGGTGCAGGAGCATTGCATCGTGCGCTTGGACGACGGAAGCTATCAGCTAGGTTCGATGCTGTTGCACTGGGGCGGGCTTTACCAATCTGCTCTGCGTCTGGACGATCATGTGCCACCGATTTTGCGTCGGCTTGTTCAGGAGACTGAAGAGGGGGCGTCGTTTTTCACTCGCGAGGGCAACCACCGCGTCTGTCTTTTCCGGGTGGACTCGCCGCGATCGATCCGGGACCATATCCGAACCGGCGACCTCGTGCCGCTCGATAAAGGAGCGGCGGGCCGGGTTCTGATGGCGTTCGACCCGGCGATCACTCCTCGATCACAGGCTCCCGTGCAGCCCTACATTATTACGATCGGCGAGCGCGAGCCAGATATTGCTGCAATCGCGGCACCCGTATTCGGCCCTCAGAGAAATCTGCGTGGGGCCCTAGCCATCTCCGGGCCGGCTGCCCGATTCTCTGCAGAGTTGATTTCGGCCATGTCCGTCCGCTTGCTGGCAGCCTCGGCCGATCTGACGCGCCGGCTGGGTGGTGATGCCACTATATTCGATAGTTGGCGTCCAGCGGACAGCTCCGTCGCATTGGGTGAGTCGGCAGACTAGGGCGATCCCACGGGTCATTCAAGCGTGGTGATCGACCCGCATTGCAGGGTGAATGACGTCGCCATCTTTCAGAATCTGTGTTCCATCTAACCAAAGGTTGCATCGGCGCATAGGCAAGTCCAGATGGCAAGCCGTGTCGTTGTCTCCCCCCACTTCCAGGTTTGGCCCCAGAGAAAAAAGTACATTGCCATAGAACGACAACGCGTTCATCACATGTTCGGCCGGCAATTGGCGTGTCACCGAGAACTGGTACCAACGCGCTTTCTCGTTGAGCCCCCAGCCTATGTGTGAAATCGCATAGGCCCGGTCATCACTGAAGCTCTTGATGTAGCTATCGATCAGTTGTGCATCAACGCCCGCGCCTGATATGTCCACGACATTGCCATTTTTTATCTTCAATGTCACCGGCGACTCAACATACTTCTTGAACGCGCAAAGAATATCGCCTGGCTGCAACACGACCGTGCCGTTGACTCCGCCATCATTACCCTGTGTGAAAGAAAATCCCGACGGGAAGTGATCCCAACGGCCAGGCTCATAGGTGTAGCCATATTCTGAGATCACAGGGTACTGGCCCAACTGATAGGTGACGTCTGTGCCCGCATCAGAGGTGAACCGAAGCTCTCTTGCTTGCTCGAGCATCTCCTTGGCGTATTCGACGCGACGCCGCAAATCTTCGGTAGGGAACATCTGCTTTAATACGTGAAAGGGTTCCATTACGCGAAGAATACGTACGCCGGCGGCCTGGATTTCCGCCTGTTCGCGCGAGAATAAGAGGCCAACCATATCGATTACCATGTCCGCCGACTTGAGCGTCCGCATTGCGAGTTCATTTCCCACAACGGGATGTCGCCCTTGCACACCCACCGCGTTTTGCTGGCTGCGGCGGACATTCAGATTGAAGGTCGTTGCTTCCAGGTGTTGGGCCGCGGCCATAAAAGCATTTGCGTTCTCTTGCCATTCATCATCGGCGGTCAATACTACGACCGTTTCTCCCGATTTGACGCCGCATAGCCTCAATTCTCTCGTGAACAGATCCAGTACTTCCGCGTCCAGTTTCAATTGCTGTTCCTCTCGATGGTCTGATGATGCTGGGCAAGAATATCGCCCAACGCCTGTTTGAATGCCTCAAAGTTCTCGGCCTGCATCTGGTGGCCTACGCCGGGTAGGCGCGCGACCGAAATATCGCTGCGCAACTGATGCATCTCCGTGACATCTGCGTCGGAAACGACCCCGCCTTTGCCCGCACAGAGCATCGAAAGTGGTTCCTTCGTCTGTGCGAGATCAGCGAAAAGATCTTCATTATGAAAATCGTCGTAGGCAACGTGCACAGCGCGCTCGTCACAGGTAGCCAGCCATTCCGCACGCAGCTGCTGCAGTTTGCCTGGCCATGGGGCGGCGCCACTTTGTTGCATCCACTCAAGCGCTTCACCACGATGGGCCGCGCGCAACAAGGCCAGGGTTCTGGACTTCGGCACTGGATAGGATCTCCGGCCGGGGCCGCTAGTGGGGGGGTCAATCAGCACGAGTGCGCCGAAAAGTCCAGGCGATAGCGTGGCAGCGCGGAGCGCGATTCGTCCACCCATGGAATGACCCACCACGATGGGTTGTTCCATACCTGTGGTCTGAACGAACGCGACTATATCGTAGGCGCAGGCAGTTACGCCGTAATCTAAATGTGGGCCGCTTTCGGATAGTCCGCGTCCTCTTACGTCTAGGATACGGCAGTCATATTCTTCACAAAGCTGTTGCCCAACGTGACGCCAGAGAGCGGCCGGACTGACGATGCCCGGGATAATGAGCACGTTGCGGCCAGCGCCGGCGAAGTGCAAATAGTGCTGGCGAATACCGTTCGCACGCACATGCGCTCCTGTCCCCGTATTCACGTCACCTCCTTTTTGGCTAGTTGCCACCGTTATCTGTCTGCCTTCAACCGGCCACCTCCTCACAGCGAAAAAAGGAATAGTGGTGCGTTAGGCAGAACTATATTCTATCAGCAGGAATTCTCAGGTCAATCTGGATATTCAAACCTACGGGTAGGCGAATAATGTGATGTACCGGAATAGAATCGGTCAGCCGGCCAGCCTGAAAACCGATCTCGACCGCTATGCGCAGTCTTGTTGAACAGACTTACGGCGTGCTGGTCGATGTCGTGACGCTGATTCCGCAGATGTTGGAATTGATCGCCAGTTGTCAGCAGCCGGGTAAATCGCTGACGGCGATTGCAATGGATCACGGGATCAATCCCAATTTGTTGCGTCGGTGGATGCTCGAACACGAGCGACTCGGACATCATGAGCCAACTCAAGGCATCCATACGTTGGCCGATCACACAGACGGATCGATGCGCAGCCTGGTTACGTGACGTCATGCGATGATCCGCATCGACCAAATCTGGCTGCGGCCGAACCAATGGACATGCGCGCGGGTACCGAGACTGCGTTGGCCCGAGTCGTAAAGGTGTTCGGTGCTGCCCACCCTCATCATGCATACCTATTTGCAAACCGCCGAGCCAACCGCCTAAAAGTGCTGGTTCATGACGGCATTGCCGTCTGGCTGGCTGCCAGACGATTGAATCAAGGTCGATTCACGCGGCCACGTCCTGACTCCCCAGGTCTGACGCTAACCGAAGAGCAGTTGCAGGCCCTGGTCATCGGCTTGCCCTGGCATCGAATGGGACCAAGCGGAATTATCGATAGTCTGTGACCGGTAGCGCGCAATCGGGGCATGCGCCAATAACCTCACCAGGGTGAACATGGCAACTGAGGGCTATGATCACGCCGCCCGCTACCGACCTCGCAAACCTGGACGCAGACGCCTTGCGCCAGTTGCTGCAGGACAGCTGGGCCGAGCGTCAGGCGTTAGAAGACAAGATCCGCTTCAAGGACACCAGAATCGCGCAACTGACTCACGAGATCACAGGGGTTGGCGTGTGCGGCGTGCAACTGCAGCCGTTGGCCGATGCCTTGCGCCAAGCCATCCTGACGCATCGCGTGGTCCATGCCGACGAAACGCCTGTGCAACAAGCATCCAGATGCGGAGCAGTCCATTAAGGCATGGGTAGATGAGATTGCTAAAGCGCAGTGGACTCAGCCTGCTGATATCAAGGCGCACTATCGCAGCGCTAGCATCTTCAAGAATCGGCATGTGGTTTTCAATATAAAAGGTAATGACCACCGACTAATAGTTGCTGTTGCATTCAAGCTCGGTATCGTTTACGTGAAGTTTATTGGCACGCACGCTGAATATGACAAGATTGACGCCGAAACCGCGGAAATGGAGTGATTATGGAAATCCGCCCCGTACATACTGAGGCCGATTACAAGTCGGTTCTAAAGACAATTTCGAGACTAATGGAATCGGATCCGGAATCGGGTACGCCTGATGGTGATCTGCTCGATGTTTTGACTACGTTGGTTCAGGCCTATGAGGCCAAACACTATCCGATCGATCTACCGGATCCTGTCGAGGCCATTAAGTTCAGAATGGAGCAGGGTGGCCTCATGCCGAAAGACTTGGAGCCAATGATAGGCAAACGTAATCGCGTCTATGAGGTGTTGAGTCGTAAGCGTAATCTGACGTTGCCGATGATTTGGCGCTTGCATCAAGAGCTTGGTATTCCGGCAGAGAGTTTGATTCGGCCGATGGCCCACGCATAGTCTCTTTCCTAGAACCAAACAAAAAGCCGCTCTGCATTTGCAGTAGCGGCTTTTTAAATTCTGGTGCCCAGGGCCGGAATCGAACCGGCACGCCTTGCGGAGGGGGATTTTGAGAATGACGGAATTTGAGATGATAAAACCCGCTGGAACCCGCTAAGCCGCGCTAGGCTTGGTTTTCCGGAGGGTCGGATCAATTTAGCATTACGCTGTAATTGGACGATTTTGGGTGAGTTTCGCTCTCCCGTGGCTCCTATTTGGTTCCTGGAAATCGTCATTTAACAGGAGGCGTTATGGCTATTTTGAAGCTAACCAAAACCGTTGTGGAAACTGCCGCAGCTGCGGCCAAGGACTACGAACTGCGTGACACGCTCGTTCCTGGCTTCGTTTGCAAAGTCACCACCAAGGGCAAGAAGATATTTGCCCTTCAGTATCGCACAAATGCGGGGGAGCGCCGTAAGCCGACCATCGGTCGCCTTGGAGAATTGACCGTTGACCAGGCGCGAGAGATTGCACGAGACTGGCTTGCCGATATTCGCAAGGGGCACGATCCCAGCGCGGAGAAGGCTGCGGCCCGTCGAGCTTTGACTGTCAATGAATTGTGCAAACAATTCATTGAGGAGTACTCGACGCCGCGCAACAAGCCCAGCACGGTTCAAACATACCAAGAGCATATCGACCGTTACATCATTCCGGCCTTGGGCCGCATCAAGGTGCCAGATCTGACACGTGCCGATGTGAGTGAAATGATGCGTGCCTATTCGCGCATTCCTTCCACGATCAATCGTGCGTTCGCATGCCTGCGCAAGATGCTGAACATGGCAGAGGTGTGGGGGTATCGTCCGGATGGCTCGAATCCTTGCCGTCATGTACCGATGTACCCGGAGAAGGGGAAAACCCGCTTCATCACTGACGAGGAGCTTGTGCGCATCTACGAGTACCTGGATCATGCGGATGCGGAGGGCTTGGAGCATCCACTATTGACCCTAGGCATACGTCTGCAGTTTTCTTTCGCAGCACGTATGTCTGAGATCAGGCAGATGGAATGGGCGTGGGTGGATTTTGAGAATCGCCGCATCGAGTGGCCGGACAGCAAGACGGGGAAAATATCGAAACCCATGAGCGAAGATGCGTATCAGCTTCTGATTTCGGCGCCTCGCATTGAAGGGTCACCTTACGTCTGCCCAAGTGTATTTCGTGCCGATCAACCGATGTCCGAGGGAACCTATAAGAACGGTTGGACGCGTATTTTGGAGCGTGCCAAGGTACCTCACGTCGGCACCCATGGTATTCGTCATCGGGCCGCTACTGACATTGCCAATTCGGGGGTGTCAGTCAAGATTGGCATGGCGCTGACAGCGCATAAAACGGCAACAATGTTTATGCGATACGTCCATGCAGAAGATCATCCTATTCGGGAGGCGGCCGAACGCGTGGCGAATTTGCGTAAGGGACTGGTCGGAGCAAGTCTAGAGGGGAGTGCCCCACAGGTTGCTCTAGGCCCAACCGATCAGGATAGAGGGCATACCAGCTTGGGGAAGTACCGACCGTATCGACATCGTCGAGTGTTGGATCGCGCTATTCCGCCCGGGACCAAACACGCAGGTTCGTTGAAGGTGGAGCAGTCATGACAGATGAAAGATCTAAGACGGAAGAACAGCTCATTGAGCGCTACGGTATCCTCTTATCGCTGGATGAATTGTCAGCGGTTCTTAAACGCAGTCGGGATGGCGTACGCGTAGCGATGTTGGGTGGCTCGGAGTTTGCTCGGACCTGGGGGCCACTCAAGAGAAAGATAGGGCGGCGTGTATATTTTCGAGCGAGCGATGTCGCACAAGTAATTGACGGTAATCATTGATATTGAGCCATAACCGTAGTTTAGGCGGTGTCCGACGGTTGCAGCGCTTTGTCCGAAATTGCGGACAAGCAGCCGCAATTTACGCTAGTGCGGCCGCGCGTTGTGGGCTGTCGGCAAACATTCGGATGAATGGACCTAGTTCAATCGTTCATCCGGCATGGCTGCCTCGATTCTTCCATCTCAAGAACGGAATGTCCGTTGCAGTGATCCGCTGGGAAAGCAGTGCATTCATCAGGGCGTTGGGAATCTGAGATCGAACAGAGAACGAAGGACGGCCTCGACGGTCTTCCGGTAATCATCCACCTGCCGATCGGTAATTCCAACGGTGGCTCGTTCGTGAACGAGCTTATTACGCAAACCATAGTAGTGGGCAATTTTGCTCAAGATATCAGGTTTGATAGGGATATGAGCTGTCACCTCTTTAATGACATTAGAGCGCCGTGAGAATATATCAAGTATTTTCGCATCGTTGTATTTGTGGGGTGGAAAAAGATCCGTTCGATTGACGATGAATTCCTTGAAGGCGATCTCCAGATTACTGTCGAGCAGAATAAGGGCCGCCCGATTTTTTGTCTCCAACTTTTGTTTGCCGATCACCTCAATGAGCCCCATCGCTTCTACGAGCCCAACGGTCCAGGGTTTTGTGTCCATAGCGCGTTTGTTGAACGCCCGTAGTTGATCGACCCGAGCGACTTTACGCGCTCGGGGTAACATGGGCAGGACTGTGCGCTTGGGGGAAGTGGCTTCGGCGGGGTCAACGACCTCCATCTCGCCTTTCGTGTAATGAAACACCGCGCCATCCCAATCATGCTTAAGCCGGCGGGAAAGGGAGCTAAAATAACTAACGAAATTAATTAAACGCGGGCGAATCTGGGTGAACGCGGGGTGGTTGTAATTCAAATCACTCTTGCTACTGTTCCACGGCATTACTTCAGGTGGGCCATTAAATTCCACAATCGCCCGGCAGAGCGACGCGTCCGGATGGGGTACTCCAGCTTCGCTTGAAATGAAGTAGCCGACATCTCGAGTGCGTAGCTCTTTTACGATAAGGCGGTTGTTGCAATAGAAATAAACGCCGTAATTTTCCGCTTCAGGGATCCGGTCACGAATGAGGCCCGCCCGAAGAATTACCGTGAGCTTCTTTTCGTCGGCGGGTATGATCTCGAACGACGCGGTGCGAGGCGGATATTCTGGCGGATATGCCCAATTATCAAAAAGAGTGGCCGTGACCGGTTTCCCGTCTAGCCGAATTTCGCATCCCTGCTCGATGAACCAGGAGTAGGTTTCTCCTAGATGTGTCTGTAACAGGTCCACATCGGCCACGCTGAAACCCTGACGCACCTTCGTGATGTCAACCGTGGTGGTGCTAGGAGAGATATCGGGGATTTCGTAGATGTCGATATTCCAATCGTCATCATTCAACCAATCATTTGTGATATCGACTTGAATACTCTTCCCGCGACCGAAGCGAGAACGGATTTCCACTTGTTCGCCGAGGGCAACGCCAGCGCGCTTTCCTCCAACACCAAATGTGCCAATAACGTCATGACCATCTCGAAGACTGCTAGCGCCAGGCGAGATCAGTAACCGCGCATCATCTTCTCGGACGCCCCCCGCATTGTCGGAGACACGCATCATTTGACGTTCGACGTCGAGTCGAACATCAATTTTCAATCCTGGCTTTCTTCCATTGGTGAGCCAAAAATCGAGCGCATTATCAACTAGCTCGCAGATGCCGGTGCGAAGATCGTAGTCACTAATGATTGCAAGGAACATCCTTTTTTCTGGCGTTCCGTCAATTCTTCTGAGTATTTGCTTGCTCGCTACCAAAGGTATCTCCGGCGTGACAAGTTGAGCACAGCATACCAGTTTTACGTCGAAATGTAAGCATGCTTGACATTGCAAGTCTAGCGGATAGCTCGCCTCTCTGGATAAATGCCGGTTGCTGGTGGGTGCCGTTTACTGAGTGGGTTAACGTTGCTAAAGCCGCGGCGACACCTTGTTCATCAACGTAGTTCTCAACCCACCGATAGACAATGGGGATTCGGACTACGCCGCGGATCTTCCCGAGGGGGATGTCCACGCCCATTGCTGGCTAGAGCGACGATTTGGAGTCTGGATTCAAGATGGGGGAAATGGTTTCTCTTGTCGCCGCGCTCTTTTGGCTAGGGTTTCAGGGGCCTCCATTGATCCGCATGGCTACGCTGACTTTGGCAGCTTCATTCTGTGAAGTGGTGGTTCGTTACGACCCGCTACAGGGTCGCCGCGCAGCCCTGACCGCGCTCCGCGGCGGTTCCCAATGCGGAGGAGGTGTCACGAAGCGTAGCGGGGCAATCAATGTGATATGGTTTTCCCGCGGCATGGTGCGAACGTCAGGCGGCCGCACCATCAAGCGTAGGTTCTCCATTTCGACCCGATTGAAGTTCGGTCCGGTCAACGATCTCTTGGAATTCACTGAGATACTCGGGCTGGTGTTGGGCGAGCCATCGTACGATGGCCGCGTTCGAGAGCAGCGTGGTCAGGTAGCGCTGTATGACGGATAGCTGGAGAACATCCGGGCCATACGAGTCTTGAACCGCGCCACTCTGCATTTGAAGAGCTGCTAGTTCGCGCTCCATGCGTGCGATGGATTCCGCCGATGCGCCGTCTTCTTCTCCCCGTGCTCTGAACTCGTCCGCAAGCTGTGCTGGAGGGGTTGCAACCAACATCGCATTGGCAAACATTACGGAAAAATTCTTGTTGCCTACCATCAGCTCTGCGGTCTCAATTTGCCTAAGCGGCTTCATTTGACGCAGGATGCTGAACACCTTCGCTGGCGTGGGTGTGTCGGCAAGTTGTTCAACGACTTCGTCGCAGATGCCGTTGAGCAGCCGGAACCGATGCTGAATGGTCTGCGGGGACAGGTGAAAGGCTCGGGCAAGGCGCTCGGCCGAGACGCCGCGCTCCATTGCCAGGACGATCATCTTATGGTCTTGGACCGCGGAAAGCCGATTAATCCGTTTGTTGTACGTATAGGTATCGTCGTCGGTCGCCACCAGGCACTTGGCCACGGTGGTGCCGAGATCTTTCAATGCCTCCAGGCGTAGGTGTCCATCCAAAAGCAGATACCCTTCCGACTTGCTTGGGGGGGACGTGACGATCAAAGGCTCGACTATGCCGACCTCACGAATGGAGGCCACGATTTGAAGGTATTTCAGACTTTGCTTCACGGCCCCCTTGATCGGTTTCAAGGGAAGAATCTCGGAGAGATCCACTTGAACGCACTCGTTCAGGAATGCTGCCTTGATTGACTTGATAGGAGAGCGTATCGAAGACTGCGGTGTACTGTTCACGACGCACCTCGCTCATTGAGTCGATTGGCTAATACCTTGGGCATGGTGTCGAGATGCTGCGCCCGCAGAACGCTGCCGAACTCTGGAATGGTGAGCAATTCCTTTAAAGCCTGGGTGGCGACGGCAAGACGCTCGTGGACAATGGCAGCCTGCTTGACCATCAGACGATGTTTCTCTGCCTCTTGCTCGAAGAGCTTCCGCATCTCTGCGATGGTTATTTTTTTCTTTCTTGAGCGTCCGCTGCCTGGGGAGTTGGACCGCAGCAGCCCATCCCGCCTCGTTCTAATCTCCAGAAGCCGGCGCAACGTCGTCAGCTTCTTGCCACGGAACCCACGCTCATAGGCTTCTGCCAGCAGCGTTTGAATTTCCGTGTCGCTGCTACGCGCGATGTCGGTGGCAAGACTGAGCGGGATCAATCCCGTCTCGACCGCCGACAGTAGTTTTTCCTCGCCCCGATCAAGCAGCCCGCCGATCATGTTGACCCAAGACGCGGTGACGCCGATCCTCGCGGCGATCTCGCCGTCGGTATGGCCTCGTGACCTCATGCTGCCCACCTCTCGCATCAGATCGATCGGGCGATGCTGCCGACGCGCGACATTCTCGACTAGGCTCATGACTAGGCTGTCCTCTTCTGAGGCGGAGATGACATGCGCGGGAATTTCGACTTGGCCCAGAGCGAGATAAGCCTCGATGCGGCCTTGTCCACATACCAGGTCGTATAAGTGCTCACCATCCGGCTGCGCCTTGCGGCTTACGGTGATCGGGCGTTTTAAACCGATTGCCTGGATGTTTTCGATCAACTCCGCGTGGATGCGCTTGTTGCGAGACCTGGGATTAAGAATGTGTATCGACCCAATCGGGATGGACTGCACGACTAAGGTTTCGGTTTCCTGGCTCATTATGCGGCCTCCTTGATGAGTGTGCGTTCAGCTAAGTCTTCTAAAATCTGCAGCGTATCGAACCGATAGCTTTCGATGAGGGGGATGTTGTTCTCGCCTAGTTGGCTTGGCCAGATTCCACAGTCGATCCTTGGAAAGATGTAGTAATCGCGCGCTGTTTCATTGTCTTGGTCCATCCGAACCGCGACGGTCAGGTCGGCCTGGCATTGGGAGTCGAAGCGCAGCCGCCACTTGGATCGATACGTGGAGGCGCGGATGCAGCGCGCGATGATGACCGCGGCGCTCCATTCTCCATTGACCACGATGATGCCACTTGGCTCGTCATGGTGGACGTGCGCGCCGACATCCCGAAGCGATTGGGCAATGCCGGTCACAACCTGTGGTCGCCATGCTCGTAGCGCCCGATTGACGGCGACGAAACGGTAGTCCCGTTCCGGCGCATAGCCGATCAGTTGATACGCGCGCAACAGGCCGCCAAAGCGGCTCTGATAGCTGGAGCTGGAGGGCATGTCCTCTTGTTCGTCGATGATAAGGCCGGAGAGGCTGCCGGTTTGCAAAAGCAGCGTCTGCAATCGCGCCAACATATCTGCGTCGCTCAGACGATGACAACGCTCGTCGATGATATGTCGCGCGGATTCAAACAAGGTCGGGGGAACGATCCCCTGAAACGCGCCATCGCAGCGTATCCAGTCCTCGGGGGCGTTGCGTTGCGGGCGTTGGCGCAGTCGGGACGAAGTTCGGTTGTAGACGTTGTTGCCAATGTATTTTTCGTTCGTCAGCACTTGATGGATCGTGCCTCGTGTCCACGGCCGGCCTTTGTCCGTCGTCGCACCTAAGGCGTTCAATGTTTGCGCGATCTCGCCTTCGGACCTGTGGCCCTCAACGAAATCCTCATAAATCCGGAGAACCACAGCGACCTCTTCAGCAGGGCCGGGGGCAAGCACCACACGATCGGTTTGTAGGCTCTTGCGCTCCCCTGGTTGGAGTATTGTCTTGAAATCGTGGTGGCTGTCGATCAACATGCGGCGCAAACCGAACCCGGCCGGGCCGCCTTGCCGGTACCCCAGCCTGATCAGGCGGCACTGCCCAGCAAATACTTTCGTCGATAACTCACGGCTGTATTCACCGGCCATTGCGCGTTTGACGCTCTTGACGATCGTGTCCAGGGGAGAGTTGTCATTCTGGAACGGCTCGGCGCAGTAAACGACTTTGATGCCGACGCGCGTGCATAGGTACTCGTAGTACGCGCTTTCATCGGCGTTCTGAAACCGGCCCCAGCGGCTTATGTCGTAGACGAGAATGGCTCGAAATTCGCACGTTCCGCCTTGGACAGCGGCCAGAAGTTCTTGAAGTCCTCCGCGTCGCTCAATGTCCAGGCCACTTTTGCCCTCGTCCATAAACGTTCTTACGATGCGCATCCTGTGAGCATCGGCGTAGGCTCGGATGGCCGCAGCTTGATTGGCCGTAGAGTAGCGCTGATGGTCGGTGGACATGCGAACATACTCAGCGACCGGTAATAGCGGCGTGAGTGTGCCGGGATCGGACTCCTGCGAGTCGAGCGAAGAGGAGGGCATCCTGACCTCCAGCCCAAAAGAACACTACTTTAGGGAGGAGCGCAAAATGTCAGCGCTTCATGCACTTTTAGTCCTGAAGGCACAACTTCTCAAGAAGTTCCACACAACTATTACATTTTTATACGTTCAATGCATCGAGTGGTGAGTTTGCACCGCCCTTGCCCCCTGCTGTACTGGACCGCAAGATGGGTAGGCGCTGCCGTTGTGTCCCTATGCATCGCGCGAGGCGATTATGAGCGCTCGCGCGGAAGCGATGGACAGCCGGCACTCGGTCTGTGAGGTGCGTAGGACTGCCTATTCGGCGTCGGAGGCTTTATTCGGCTAAACGGGCTGATTTCCACCCGGTCCATATCGTCATCGTAAAAGTCCGACCCGCGCTGAGCCACTTGGCACGAAGCGCGCCACTGAGCCCGATGTGCAGCCGACTGGTCGATTCCTGATCGCCCCCTGTCCAGGCAAGCCGTGGGTGGGGTGGGGAGCGTTTCCTGCTGGGTGCTCGTTACTGTCCAAAACCAAAACTAATAGTTACAATAAGGAAAAAGAAAGAAACAACAGGAACCCCGGGCTTAAGCTGCTTGTTCTACCGACATAGGTTATCGAGCTACGCTAGCTACAGGAGAGATGCATAGTGGCAATTACTATCGTCGACGTGGAAGAGGTGTTGGGTCAGCGGCCGCATCCTCTGACACTTCCTCAGTTGCAGGCGTTGAACCCGGCTCGTGAACCCTATCGCGCCATCCTTCTTCAACCCGCAGGTGTCATCGAAGCAAACGATATGCGGGTGGGCCACGCGGACGCTGCGCTAGGCCATTCGCTTTGCAGCGGCTTTCTCTCAAATGCGGTTCAAGTGCACGCCGATTTGGCTGTTGCTCCCGAATACTGTGTTCCATGGACCGTGGTAGAAGAAATTATCGAAGGGCGATATCAACCAGCCGTTGGGTCCTTATGGGTTCTGGGCTGCGAAAGCATTCCTCCAGCAGAAATACGAGCGCTGGCTGAACGTTGCAACGCGGGTGGGCAGTGCGTGTTTCATCACGAGCCGCTTGATCCGCGACAGGTGGCGCAAAAACGCTATGTCGATCCGCTGCTCTACGTTTTCTGGGCCGAGGATGCGGTTGGACAACCTGTGTTGTTCTTGCTGGCGCAGTTCAAGACCGTCGCGTGCCGGGACTACCGCGATATCGAGCAAACCGCGCTTTGCGTCGGCCAGGTCGTCTATGCGTTCAATCGCGGCGCTGGACAAATGGGGCTGTTGTCGATTATCTGCTCCGACGCTTTCGATTTCACCGACCACATCGAGCAAGCACACCCCAACTGCTTGCTAATCCATATCCAACTCAACCCGAAGCCCGCTCACGCCGACTACGCCGCCTATCGCGCGCGTCTATGTTCGGTGGGCAGCAACAATCACGTCGAGCTTCTTTGCGTCAACTGGGCCCACAACATCAAGGAGGCTAAGGGCGATGGCAAGTGTGCGGAGTGGAATAATGTTGCAGGGTCCGCTTGGTACGCGCCGCCGGCAAAGTTCGGCGCAGACGACGGCCTGATCGATGAGTTGCATCGCCGAGGGCTGTACTACAGCCTGTTGGCGCAACGATGGCATTCGTTCTTTCTGAATTACGAGGGGCAAATCCTCCTGTTGCAGAAGCAAAAGCTGCTCTTCCCAGGGGAACAAGCGATCGTGCCGAAGAACTTTGTCGCGGTCGAAGAGCGCTGGACATGGAGCGCCGCCATGAGCGCCTGGGAGCCGGGCGCGATTGCCCATGATGGCTTCGCTGTCGCGTTGGCCGGCTTTCAGGCGATCGCGGCCCCGCTGCAGCAGGCGTCGCAAGCGAGCCCGCTCGCAGTGGAAAGAGCCATCGAAATTCTCGTTGGTCCTCGCGGGAATCCGACCACGTGGTATGCCGTCAACGAACTAGACGCTTTCCAACTGGACCGAAATGAGGAATCGATTCGGCGGGTCACGGTCCATCAGGAGTTGGACCCTGCAAGGCCCGGTGTCGCCTACCGCAGAGGACGCCTGCAGCGCGCGCACGACGCGATAGGCTTGGCCAAGCGAGATGTGCCCTGGCCAGCGCCAGTGCGGGATCTAGCTGATGGCTTCCACTTCGCATGGCGGGGTGAAGCCCCGCACCACAATGTTGAGCCCGATACCGGAGCGCGAGGGTCTGCAGCACTCGTCTATCTCGCAGACCAAGCAGATGATGCGGAGGTAAACAGCGTCCACCAGAAACTCACGCAGGCCGTCGTCGGCCATGCGCTGAACGCTGCTATCAAAAATGGCCAAAACGGCGAAGCACTCGCTGACGCAGTTGTGCGAGCCCAAGATCGGCTGTGCGTCGTTTTTCGCAGAGACGATAGCTATGGCGCACGCGGCCCGCAGGGCACGAATCTCATCGACATTCCCGCCGGCGCATCGCCGGTGGACATTGCGGAAGACAGACCATGATCAACGCCCAGCGTGTGGAAGCAATGCTCAGGGGTCGATACCCCGATCTCGAAGGTGTTGGGCCTGGGGTGTTTCGTGCGGTGGATAGGTTCGGCAGGCGCGAATATGCGATTCGCTATTTCGATCTCAATGATCGACTGTCCACCACCGCCCCTTCGCTCAAGCGCTACCAAGAAGAGATTCTGTCCCCCATGTACTTCTCCACACAGGTCGCCACGGATCTGCGCTGGAGCCACTACCTCTATTTCGTCACGAGCAACGAGGAAGCAAGTCGAGGCGAATTCGGCCGCGTCAAGGCCGCCGTCGAAGCGGACCGGGAGTACGCTCGCAAGCAGGTCATCCGAGAAGAGGACGTTCCTAAGCTGCTCGCCAAAGGAAGCCCGGCGACGCCCGCAGGACCCATGCCTGCCGATCTGGCTACGACATGGTCGCAAACGCTTGAGCAGCACGGGCTAGGCTTCGTTCTCGATGACGACATCTCGGTGCCCGACGCGGTACGCCGCATCGTAGCGGGAACGAAGGATAGGGCCGCGCGGCAGGTTTCTCCGATGCCGCTGTTGCCAGCCGAAAAAGCAGCAGCCAGTCAATTCCTAAAACGCCTGACGATCACAGGTTTTAGGCCCCATCCTGAGCAAAAGGATCACCTTCTGGGACGTGTCAATCTGATCGTCGGCACCAATGGGGTTGGTAAAACCTCGCTGCTCGAAGCGATCGAGTTCGGCTACTGTGGAAGGAATCGCCGGTCCTCTGCTGTGCTGAACCGGACATCCATCACTTTGGAACTGGCGGGCACCTCGGAAAAGTTGTCCTCTACTACCGACGCGGCGCGCCTTCGAGCACGCCACTCGAACTGGTATGCGAAGACCGAGCTGAAAAAGGTCAGCATTCAGGACAGTTTTGGGAAGTTCAATTTTCTCGATACCGACGCGGCGGTCCATCTCAGCGTATCGGCAAGTTCGGATCAGATTGGTGCGGACGTCACGCGCCTCGTGCTCGGTGCGGCCGCCGAGAACCTGGCTGACCGACTCCGCCGTGTGTTGGAGAAACTGCGCGAAGAATTGAAGAGTTTTCGTCGCGACAACGAAGCGAACACGCAATTGAAGCGAGCTGCGCAGGATCGTGCCGATAGCATCAGGAATGCGCCGAAGCTCTCTGACAGTCTGTTCCTCGAACTGCTTGCCGCGTTAAAGCAGTCTGGATGGTTGCAGGCACCAGAAGATGCGGGCGGCATTTCCTCCTTGCGCCAGAGCCTTCAAGAAGCTATCTCGGCAACCGAAATTCTTCGACAGTCGTCGTTCAATGTGTTGCACGGCGATCCACAAAGTGCGCTGCAGCTATTGGCGAACCTGAGCGAAGAGGCGGTCAACGCCACTGCGCTAGATGACCGCGCAAGGGCTGCCAGACTGGAGCACGCCAAAGCGCAGCGTGCGGCACAAGCTGCGGTGGAGAGTATTTCGGCGATAGAGGCGCTGCTACCCTATGCACGCACGGAGTTTTCGCGGCTTGCCAGGGAGGGGCGGGAGCTTCAGGACGCGGTCCGTACACGTGGATCAAGGCTAGCCCTGGTTGCCTCCCACGTCAACGAAAACGCTGTCGAGCACGTGCTGGACCAACGAGTGGAGGAAGCCAACTCAACCATCGAGGCGCAAGCCGCAGAGTTGCAACGTCGACTCACGACAGCTCGATCATCTCTTCAGGCGCTGGAGAAAACTCAGAACAGCCTGACCGTTCTCAGGCAGCGGCTCCGATCTACCGCCCAAGATATTCTGAAGCGCGTTTCTAATCCCGATCATTGCCCCCTCTGCCACAACGAATTTGAAGGCGGTCAACTGCTCATCCGAATGATGTCCGATGTCGATAGCAACACGTCCGAGCAAGCGACGCAGTTCCAAGCAGAGATTGCCGAAGCGGAAGAAGCATTGATAGGCATTCGCTCGGCCCAAGCGGCGCTCGAAGCCTTGCGGGCATTCCTTGGCGAACGTGCGCAATCAACGACAGTCCACGAGGCGCTCACTCAGATCGATCAGGATAAGGCCCTGTTCGAACGAGATCGAACTAGTCTGGAAGCGGTACAGAGCCAGATCCAACAGCTTCAATCCGATGGGCTTTCTTTGGAAGACCTGTCCGCTAGGCTGCTAGCCTCCGGCCTGGAAGCACCGCCAACCATCGATCAGTTGCAGACCCTGGAAGCGGATTATAAGGAGGCGCTCGCGGCCGCGCAAGAAGCGTCCAAGATTGCAGTGCAGGAATCTGATGGCGTACAGCAAGAGTGTGAAGCACTGGCTGCTCGTCTGTCGATCGATCTTCCTGAGAGTGCCGAAGCGTTGGCAAAGGTAGTCACAAAGCAGGTTTTCGATATGGAGGCCGCGCTGAGCGCTCGTCAGATTCTCATGTCGCTCCTAACGATCAGTCAGGACGCAACTGTCGATGAAATCATCATTAACCTGTCTTCTGCTCAACAACTTATATCGAAAGTCGCTACGGCTATTGCGCAGGAGGGCGCCAACAATACGGCGCTTGATAAAGAAACAAAAACAGTCGCTACGCTCACGAGCAAAATCGACGAATGCAGGACTAAGATCAATCGTTTGGGTGATGCAGAGGGTATTTTGGAGGCGCTGACAAAGGAAAGTTCCGGTGGAGAGTTGACCAACCAGATACTTGCCGAAAACGCAGAAGAGATTGCTCGTACCTTCGCCAGCATTCACATGCCGAATGAATTCGAACTAAAGGTCGAAAATGGGATGCTTGCTATTGTTCGTCGTCAAACAGGGAGGCAAGTCGAACTCGACCAGATGAGTACCGGTCAACGCTCTGCCTTCGCATTGTCACTGTTCCTAGCTATGAATGGCCGCCTTCGGTCAGGCCCCCCCGTACTGATTTTCGATGATCCCGTCGCCCATGTTGATGACATCAATGTCCTTTCATTCCTGGATCACCTTCGCCATCTGGCAATCAATGGGTCGCGACAGATTTTCTTTGCAACTGCGGACACTAAGCTTGCTGGCCTGCTCCGCCACAAGTTCCGATTCCTTGGCGACGATTTCAAGGAGTTAGTGCTTTCCCGCGCATAACGCGACGCTTGGGATACGGACAATGGCGCCCGAATAATTTATGAGCTCTCGTGATGTTGAGATCGCTACATAACTTACCTTGCTGAGAAAAACTAGCCAAGTCATTGGGGCATTACAAGTGCGGTATGGGCGAGATAGGCTTCCCATCGTCTGGCTAGCGGAGCGTGTGCCGGTCTTTTGCCTGTTGTGAGCTGGAGGCTACTATTCTCGAGTGACTGATATCCTGCATTTCGGACGTGCTTCGGAAAGTGCAGTGTCAGAGCGTCGGGCTCGATACCCATCAGGTTCAGATCAAACAGCGTATGCAGATCGGCCCTGAGCAATAGGCCGTTCTCCGGATGATGGTCGTTGGCATCACGAAACGGGTCGATGTGGGCTGCTTCGATAATATCCATCAGCTCACAACCTGATGCTAAGCAACGAGCGCCGTATCGCCGGATTAGGTGATCGCGGAATTTTTTTTGCCCACGCCGGACTCGAATCGATCGCAGTACGCTTTCGCGGGTATCGGTCATCGTTGTGATGAAAGCCGTCCCTGATGTGTTGCTGGCGTCTGCTGCTGAGTCTGCTTCGGAAGGGGGGAGCACATACCCATACAGAAAATGTTCAATCAGTGCTCGTGTCTGAGGGTAACTTACTAGGAGTATCTGCTCGATTTTGGAGAGATCTAACTCTTCAATTGAAAGCTGGTCATTGGGTCGAATGGCGGCAGCTTTCAGATCTGAAATGGGTACGGCTTTCGGTGTTTGTACGAAACTTTGCTCGTATCTGGCCTCGAATCCGACGATGTCAATGACTTCCTCCACAGGCGTCTGAAACTCGTGTCCTTTGGTGCATCGCCAAGGTACTGGGTTGGATTTGCGACGCTTGATACCTGTTTGTCCGCATACGGGGCATCGCCTTCGGGTTTTCTGGATAGTGGATGCAGAGATGCTTTCTATCCGTGCGACACCCAGGAGGTGCTTCGAGTCTCGTATGAAGACTAAGTCACCTCTCGCCAACTGCTTATGGTTGGCAACGCTGCTATCGTAGCGATAGACTTGTTGGACTTCATCAGAGTAGCCTGTATTTCCTCCGTATTGACGGGCTTCGGGCTCCAGGGAGATAAGAGACCACGTGCGGGAGGTTGTCATTCGTCAGTACCGTCGCCATATGAACCGGTCAGAGCAATCTCATCTGTATCGAAGTCGAGGAAAGCAGGCAGGACTGAAATGCCGTCCGCGGTCACGCCTGTAGGAAGTGCACTTAGCTGGCCCAGGATGTCTCGTAGTTGTGGACCGATATTGCGTGCAATCCGCATCTTTGCGGTGTCATCTGTCACTTCGTAAAGACGATAGATGTCGTAGGGCTCCGGGCCGTGAACAGCCCGTTGTACCTCTCCGAGCGACAGATGAAGCGGATTGGTAAATGCTCCGCTGGTACTTTTGGCGTCGATGACACGAGTTTCGTCAGGGGTTGGGCTCACCTGGAAGTCAAATGGAGCAACGGCGTTGATACTTGCGGTCCATTCGAATTCGCTGATCCGCCCTTGAGAGAGCTCATAATCCAGGTAGGTGTTCAGCAGATTTTCTCCTGTAACGCCAGTCTGTTCTGCTGCTTGTCGGGAACGGATGAAATCTTCGGGGGGGATGCCACGGCCTCCCGAACGCCTGTTGATGGCTGCGGTGCCGGTGGCACCGCCCAACGCGGCATCCTCGAGGGCATCGCTCTCAATCCAACCATTAAGTGGATGCCCGGCTGGTGGTGCCGCTGCCGCCAGAATGTCTGCAATGGTAGTTTCCTGCAGTAGCCACATAGAGCCAGATGGGTACCTGCGGGTAAGTTCCCGATGTATTGCTGCATCTGAGGCGACGTTGTGTGCAACGAAGTTGATTTTTACTACTTCCGGTTTTTCATTACCCGAGAACTCGAACAATGCGAAGTCTCCCGGAGAGAGTATGTTGTAACGTTCCGGGTCGTCTTCAGGGTTGTCAATCTGCTCACCATTCAGACGCCAGTTCTTCTGCTGTTTCAGAATCTTCCGCGCCAGCGTATATGGCTGCACGAGACCTGGCCCGAAAAGATGAAGAGTGAGAAGGTAAATAGGGTTCCGTAGGGTAGATCGTCTGCCCAACTCCGGAAACATTGCGCCAGTCAGAATCCGGGCGTCCAGATTGAATGCTTTCTGGTTTCCCGCTGGCTGATGCTGGAAATGCCATTTGAAGAATGTCAGATCTGATGCGGTCAGACGTTTCAGAGCCAGCTTACGGGACATGTGAGTTCCTACTTTCTTCTGGTTACTTTTTGCGTGGCTTGCAGGTTACCACAGTGGTGGTGCAGATGTATGCACAGTGGTGCATAATGACACCATTGCCCACCAACTGATGGACGAGATATGGCCAGAAGTCCGATCACTCCTGACCGGAAAACTGTGAGAACGTCTGTGATGCTGCCGGAGGTGGCACACTTGCGTGTTCAGGCGCTTGCTGATGCGAACCATGTGTCGGCCGCCTGGGTTATCCGTACGGCGGTGCAGCGTTTCCTCGATGAACATCAGGGGCAGCTGGAGCTTCCCTTGCGCCTGTCGTCCCGAGAAGGATCTGACTTAAATGAGTAATGACGTCATTTTTCGTAAGCTGGTACGTCTGAGGGAAGGTGCCAAACCCCGGGTGCTGGACCTGTTTGCCGGTTGTGGCGGTATCTCCCTCGGCTTTGAGGCCGCCGGCTTTGAGATCGGTGGTGCAGTCGAGTTCGACCCCGAAGCCGCCAGGTCCCATGGTCTCAACTTCCATAACGGCGCTGAGTCGCACAGTAAGGCGATCGATATTACGAAGACGACCCCTGCTGAGCTATGTGAGCAGCTTGGCCTGGGAAGCGTGGCAGAGGCGTTTGACGTGGTTGTCGGAGGACCGCCTTGTCAGGCTTTTGCCCGGGTGGGCCGGTCAAAGCTGCGTGAGATTGAGGAGCATCCGGAAGCCTTCATCCACGACCCCCGGGCTCAGCTCTACAAGAAATACCTTGAGTATGTGGACGCTTTTCAGCCACTGGCTGTGCTCATGGAGAATGTGCCGGATATCCTGAACCATGGTGGCCATAACGTTGCGGAGGAAACTTGCGAAGTTCTGGAAGGCAAGGGCTATCGCTGTGGTTATACGTTGCTGAACGCAGCTTTCTATGGTGTGCCGCAGATGCGGGAACGGATGTTTCTCATTGCCTACCGCAACGAGCTGACCACTGATGTGTCCTTCCCGTCGCCGACGAACTGGCTTGTGCTGCCTCCTGGCTACGAGGGTTCACGCTCAGTCGCGCTTAAAACATTGCGCAGTCTTGAGTGCGATGCTCATTCTTACATCGCTCCTCCCGCCGCCAGCGAGGATCTTCCGCCTGCGGTGACGGCGGAAGATGCTTTAGGGGATCTGCCGGCAATCAATGCGCGTGAACTGCTGGCGGCAGGCAAGATCGCCCGGGGGGCACGCCGTTTTGACACGCCAGTCAGTTATGGGCGCAGAAAAACCTCGGCCTATGCCCAACGGATGCGTAACTGGCCAGGACACGAGGCTCCTGATGAAGGGATCACCGACCATGTGATCCGGTATCTTCCCCGGGACTATGAACTCTTTGCACGTATGAATCCTGGCGATCAGTATCCTCAGGCGTATGTTCATGCTGTGGCCATGTTTGAAGAACAGTTAGCCGCGGCCAGAGCACGGGGAGACAAGATTCCTGAAGGCTCAGCAAAATACAAGGCGCTCTGGGAGTCCGTTGTACCTCCCTATGATGCGAGCAAGTTCCCGAATAAGTGGCGAAAAATGTGGCGTGACCAGCCGGTACGTACGCTCATGGCGCACCTGGGTAAAGATGGGTACAGCCACATTCATTACGACAGCAAACAGGCGCGGACTATCTCCGTGCGTGAGGCGGCACGCCTTCAGTCGTTTCCGGATGGTTTCCGCTTCAGCGGCACCATGAATCCTGCTTTCAAACAGATCGGTAATGCCGTACCGCCTCTGCTGGCCAAGGCGATTGCCACACATATGATGCAGACACTTCAGTCGGCACTTAAAGTCAAGGAGACGGCTGATGAGCCTCGTCGAGCGGCAGCGGCAGTTTCTTGAAGCAGCACAGCGGCATTTCGGAACTTCGAGAGCTGTCCGGCCTCGTGAGTTGTTCGGTGTTTCCAACAGCGCGAAGATTGTTGAGGGTGGTATTCAGCTTGGCGTAGTGAACCTGGACAATGTGCGGGATGATATTGAGGCGATGATATTTGGTTGCGTGCTGCGCTTTCCGCCCGAGGACGAGGTCTATTTCGCGGTGCTGGTACGCAATGACAAAGCGAATTTCCTGCAGCGTCTTGCTGATATGAAACGCTTTGGGGCCGCAGCAAGAAGCGATGGCGCTGATGAGTCTGCGTTCGCCTTGGAGTCCTCCACTAGTGATGACGACTCTTCTGAGCTCCCCGGGGCTACCATCAGATACAGCGCCAGAAATAACCTGGTGCCCATCTATCTGGCGCAGGATGGGAAGTTGTGGTTACGGAACGCTAAGTTCTGGGACAGTCTTGCCTTCGATCTGACGCCTTTCGGCCCGAGTACTGATCCGGATGAAATCGTAGTCGCATTGCACCCCCCCACCGCATCGGCCAGGCGCAGTCTGCTTGCCCGTGAGTTCATCGGCTGGCTGGGTACTCTGGTGGGCCGCGAGAAAATCCACGAGTTGCCGGTCTGGACAGATACGGCGACGCTCGGTCCAGACATGTGCCGCATGCCTGCGACGATTCCGGTTGAGGAGATTGAGGCTGCCGTCAGCGCCCTGGGCGGTCACTATCCCAATGGGGAAGTCCGGCGGTTTCATGCTGCACTGAATTTTCTGGATCACAAACACTTCGTGATTCTTTCGGGCTTGTCGGGGACGGGCAAGACGCAGCTGGCGTTGAAGTATGCCCGGGCGGTCCATGGTCTGACTTCTGATACAGCCGCTGATCCTCTGATTTTTGAGTGTCCGGTACGTCCAGAGTGGACTGACCCGTCTGGTCTGACAGGCTACTACGATGTATTGACTAACCGATATGTTGTGCCGACATTTCTGGAGGCGGTGCTGGTGGCGACAGCGCACAGGAACTCGCCAGTATTTGTCGTGTTGGATGAAATGAATCTGGCACGGGTGGAGTACTACCTGTCGGATGTGTTGTCTGCCATTGAGTCCAGGGGGGCGTTGCAATTGCATTCCAATAACGTCCCGCTGGAGGGGACGACGGGAACGAGTGTCCGGGCGGAAATCCCGCTGCCTCACAATCTTTTTATTATTGGCACGATTAACGTTGATGAGACGACTAATCCGGTCAGCGATAAGGTGCTGGACAGGGCGTCTGTGATTGAGATGTCTGCTGTGGATGTACCGGGCTTCCTGAGCTCTCTGGAAGCGCGTTATCCTGAACTGGCTGCCGCCCGTGCCGCGTCCGAGCCGAAACTGACTGAGGTTCACGGGCTCATGCAACAGCATGGTCTCGGGTTCGGCTACCGTCTAATTGAAGAGTTTGTGCGTTATCACGCCTTTGATGCCCGGCATTTGGGAAATGCGCCTGATGAGGTGACCGATCAATTGCTGGTGCAGAAGGTGCTGGTGAAACTGCGTGGCTCGGAACGCCAGCGGGCTTTACTTAATCGTCTGGATCAGAGTTGCGAAGGCTTGCCACGCGCGCAGGCCTTTATTCGCACACTCCTTAATGATCTTGACGAATTCGGGTCATTCCAGGCAATGAGGTAAAGGCGTGGCCGCACTATATATCCTGCGAGAAAATGGCGGATCCGCCTGGCAGGTCTGGCCGGTGCAGGATGAAATCCCGCCCGGTGAGGTGCGCGAAGCCGTTTCTTATCTGTTTGAGTTGCGCGAGTGCGACGATGCCCTTGATGCAGATCTGTCGATTGACGATGTTCCGGTGGAGGCGTTGCGGTCCCGCCAGCCTCGGGTAGCGCGGTGGCGCTGGACGCCCGGCTTTCACGCAGGCGTTGCTGAGGTGGCACTGCGTCTTCCGGGCACCGGGATACGCAGTTTTGAGATCACCACCGATCCGGACCTGCGCAAACTGACTCGGGCCGACTTCGACACTATGGTGCGGGAGGTTCTCGAAGATACTTTCGCCCTGTTTTCACTCAGCGCATTTCGCAAAGGCATCGCCCGGCAACCCGGTAACCGGCCGCCACCGCTGGCACGGCTGGAGTTTCTGCGGTCACGTGCGGATGAAATTATGCGGACTGTCTCTGCGATCAATCGTTCGCCGCGTCATTTTCTGCGTGCCATGGAGGTGGCGGTACCTCTGCACAGAGCGGTTCGGGCGACCGGTCCTGAGGTTATCAAATCGTTCAGGAGCGGTCGGATAAGAACCGAGACGAATACGACTTCCAGGCTACCTGCGGCACTTGGGGGGCGTTTGCCGGCCCGGATTACCTTACGTCAACGCCAGAACAGCGTGGATATTCCAGAGCACCGGCAGATCAAAGCCTGTCTGAGAGCCTGGGCTGCCTGGTTGTCCGGAGTTGCTGAGTTGCTTGCAAAGGCAGATAAGGAAGACGATCTGGAAATTCGCACCGCCACAGGAAGCTGGTCGCAGCGCGCGCGGCGTATAGCCCGTGGGTTTAACGATGCAACCAGTACAGGCTTTATGGCCGAAGTTAGCGACGGCCCGGCGATGTTGCAGATGTCTTCGCTGTTTCGTAACGACCCGGTCTATCACCGCTTTTACCGTCTCTGGCAGGACATGAATCTGGGGCTGGCGGCATTGTTCGGTGACTTTCTGCAGATGCCACTGGCCCGTACTTACGAACTGTATGAGTTGTGGTGCTTTCTGAGGCTGCTGCGAGCTGCTGTGCAGGAGTACAGTCCGGCTGGAGCGGAGCTTGGCAATTTATTCGTTGCCGATGCAGCGGGTGGGGTGACGATTGCCGCCGGTTCCGTCATTGTGCCCGTGGGGATAGACAAGCTGTTCTGCTTTCAGCGGCAATACCGGGAATACTGGGTTGAGCCGGAGAGCGAAGGCAGTTTCAGCCGTATGATGGTCCCTGATATCGTGTTCGCGCAAAAAAAGGCCGGGAGCTCCAGGCGGCGGGTGATCGTACTAGATGCGAAGTATCGTATTAACGACGGCTTGAACGAAGCGCTGAATTCGATCCACACCTATCGGGATGCACTTGTCCAGGAAGTACAGAGCGGTCAGGTGGAAGGCATCGTTACCGCTGCCTATCTGCTCACACCACACGTGCCAGTGCTGGGGACTGATTTCCAGAAGACGGCGATGCCGGGTCGTCTGTTTCATCCGGAATACCGTGAGCAGTTCCGCTTTGGTGCGCTGACGCTTCGGCCCGGTATGAGCACCGACGAATTGCAGGCAAGCTTGCGGACTCTTGTTGAAGACGCTGCAGCATAGGACGGCATATATATGGTTGATGTCCTGACGGAAGAGCAGCGTCAGCTCAATATGAGTCGCATCCGTGGGCGTGATACCAAGCCGGAGATGTTGATCCGTCGGGGGCTGCATGCACGTGGGTTTCGTTATCGCCTGCAGGATCGCAGTCTTCCCGGCCGGCCGGACCTCGTGTTTCCCAGATATAAGGCTGTCATTCTGGTGCACGGTTGCTTCTGGCACGGCCACGATTGCCCGATGTTCCGCCTGCCTGCCACACGTAGCGAGTTCTGGTCGGAGAAGATCGCTGCGAACCAGAGTCGCGATGCCAGAGCGCATGAGGCTCTGCTCGCTTCGGGCTGGCGCGTGCTCACTGTCTGGGAGTGTTGCTTAAAGGGTAGGGCACGCTTGCCGTTCGATGCTGTGTTACGGCTTTGCGATAGCTTTATTTGTGGCAACCAGACAGAGCTCATTATCTCAGGAGCATGGTCCGACTTCCGCTCAGCGCAGGCACGCTGACCGCCAGTTGGCAGCCGGTTTTCGCCAACGCCTTGAGTAGCTGCAGTCTTTCCATTGTTTTCCCCTGCGGCTGTCAGTGTACGGAGGACGGGATGACGTCGTGGACGCCGTTGTCAAAGACCGTCCGGTCCATCATTGTCTGAAAAATTTGCATGATTGCGGCTTCGCTGGGTGCCCCAGCACTTTGACGGCCAAGCGCACAGACTATGTCAGCGCAGCTTCGATATGCTGGCTTATCACGTGCGGCGGTGCCGTCCCGCCGGGAAAAGGGGTATCGAGTGGCCCCGATGTTTCGTCATTGTCGTCGTGATGGAACATGCCTCTGTCCTTTGATGTATTGGTTTCGTTCTCTGCGACGGGATAAAGGCTGTCTATTCATAGTTCTAACAGGGTTCAATTTTTCCTGCTTGGCTGTTTGCCATCCAGAAAAACTGAGCGTCACCCGCTGATGGCGGGTCGGGCGGATTCAGGTTCGCTGTTCGCTCATCCTTGGCGGGACTGGCGAAGCCAGTCTTGCTACCTCCTGACGCCTGCCGCGTGCCTGCCGGCACTTGCCTCAAACCCAGTGAGGGTGGGTGGCGGCCTTATTTCCTCCCAATGTGCCATGCCGTTCTCGGGTTCAAGGGCGGCGCGCATGCATGCGCTTGCGGCCTGGAGCCGTCTGGCGACCCTGTGACCCCTTGCGCTGCGGCATGACTCCTTCGGATCCAGGCAATTCCGCCTGATTCCGAACCGGAGGCTGACATGCAGCAATACGATCTTTCCCTTGAACCTCTGAACGCTGATGCACTGTTGGTACGCGAAGCAGACGGCGCTGTGCGCCCTGCCAGCCGCAAGGAGATCCTGGCGGTAGCGCGTGAACTGGTCAATGCTGACGATCTGCGCGGGCACAATTTGTCCAATCCTGTACTGGTCAGGGAGTTCCTGCAGTTGCGTCTGAATGCAGCGTTAGAGTACGAAGTCTTCGGGCTGATTCTGCTCGATGGCCAGAACCGCTTGATTGAATACCTGGAGCCGTTTCGCGGTACCGTCAATCAGACAGCGGTCTATCCACGGGAGGTAGTGAAGCTTGCATTGGCAAGGAATGCAGTGTCCGTCGTGCTGGTACATAACCATCCTTCCGGTTCGTGCGAGGCTAGTCGTGCAGACATCGTACTGACCAAGCATCTGAAGGATGCGCTTGTATTGGTGGACGTGCGGGTGCTCGATCACTTCATCGTGGCTGGCGCGCAGGTCGTGTCCATGGCGGAGGCAGGATTGCTTTGAGCCAACATAGGGGAAGCCGTCCGGCTTCCCCTATGACGGAACAGTCCCGATAATATGCTTGCGTGCAACTTGCTCCTCACCAGGAGTGGACAAGCTCAGACTAGAGAATCCGTCTGGTTTTGAGCATGAAGTCTTTGCTGTGCTATTCCTGAATACGTGCTACCGGGTGTGAGCCTTGCCGGCGTCAGGGCGCAAGTCGGTGAAGCCGTCATGCGGGAGTACCGAGCCGGCCACCCTCCATTCGGGAGAGTGTGGCCCCTGCCTCCTTGGCCTGTCGTGAACCTTGACGGTGGCACGGCTACGCTGTGGGCTTCATGGCCACAACCTTGCAGCGAAAGCAATTCCCCACCGCTATGCGGCTTCCTCGAGGGCCAAATTCTTTTCGCTTCTAGATTTTCCGCTGCGCTTCGACCGCAAGCGGTGCGGCCAGCCCATCCGCCGCCGGACGGCTCACAACAAGGACGCACTGGCGCGACCTTGTTCAACCCGAAAGGAGAAATCGCAATGGCTAACATCGGCACCTTCTCCGCAGAGAAAAAACGGCTTCACCGGCACGCTGCACCCCCTGACCATCAATGACAAGGGCGAGAACGAAAGCGCCCCCGACTTCCGCCTTCACACGGCCGGCCACAACATCGGCGCGGCGTGGAAGAAAATCAGCAGGGCCGGACGCCCCTATGTGTCCGTGACCCTGGACGATCCTTCGTTCCCGGCAACGGTCTATGCCCGACTGTTCGAAGGTGAGGAAGGCACGCACGCCCTGATCTGGTCGCGCAGCCCAAGGCGGCGTAACCACTGCAGCGCCTCGCCCACTAGGACGGGGCGCTACACCTCGATGGCTGAAAGTCGGTTTTCCGCTTCGGCCATCAGCGCTGCTGTGCTGCACTGCAGCGCACCGGCAATCTTGAAGATGATCGCCAGAGTCGGCGCATGCTCGCCACGCTCGATCTTGCCCATGTGCGAGCGCTCAATGCCGGCCAGGTTGGCCAGCGTTTCCTGGGCGATGCCGCGTTCCGTGCGCAGTGCACGCACCGCCACACCGAAAGCCTGAGCCAGCTCGGCGTCGAAGGTGGTGGAGCCGGCCGGTCGGCCGCGCTGGACGGTTCGCTTCTGCATAGACAGAAGCGTCGATTCGCAGCACAATTAAAACCACGTTATATTTAACTCATTCATCCAATCTCACCTGTTTTTGTGCCTTTACTGAAATCCGCATTGGCGGCTTTCTTCAAAAGCGGAGAGCCTGATCCGTGTCTTTCCCGACTTCCGTGCATGTGCCTTCGTGCTTCTACGTCTCTGCGGATACGTGGGATTGCGCATTGGTGCTTTCGTTGGAAGGCGCGAAAGCGCCTCTGATGCTCCACACGTCTGTGGGAGTACAGCCATGACCCAGCTCATCACCGCCGATGAGCGCACGCGCCTGCTGGCCAACGGCCGAGTCCGCGCCGCCGGGCAGGACACCGACCCGCTGCCTATGGTGCGCCTGTTCACGCCAGATGCGCATGCCACTTGGCTGCTGGCTTCGCTCGACCCAGCAGATGGCGATACTGCCCACGGCCTGATCGACTTGGGGATTGGCATGCCTGCACTGGGAACGGTGAAGCTGTCGGACCTGGCCGCCATCGTCGGGCCACACCGGCAGCCCGTAATGCGGGATCGCTACTTCCAGCCGGTGCGGCGGCTGTCGGAATACCTGCGACTGGCCGAAGACAACGGCTCGATCACCGATTGAGGGCGACCGCGAAGCGGTGGCGCACTGTGTCTATTTCGGTCTGGTCTATGACCCGTTCGGTCTGAATCGGCAGTGTTGCAGCGAGGCGGTGCGTGCCAGATCGAAACGGTCATGATGCCTGGCGCGGGCTGCGGCAAGCTGACCGACGCGGCATGCCATTGGAGTGCGTTGCCGCCGTCGCACTCGGACGATTTCAGCAACGCATCGGAGTTCATCGGTCTTGATACTGCCAGTTTACGCTTCACCCATGACGTTTTGACTATGGCCTCGTAGCACGCCGTTTCGCCGTGGCGACGCACCCCCAGCACAGGGAGGTTGCCGCATGGTTGATCGCAGTGCCGAGCCGTGGTATGCCACGGCGGCCTATCTCTACGTTCTGCACCTGGATGGCCCGGCGTTGGCCTGGGAGTACCTGCGCCGTCATCCAGACTATCGTCACGACTGGCTGCGCCGTCGTCGCCAACCGGATGCTGCTGGGCATTGGGGGCTGCGCCTGCTGGAAGATCCCGCGCTGGACGCGCGGGACGCGCACCCGGCCTGGTTCCCCGATCACGATGCCGTGGTGCAGCTCTACCCGGATGCCGATCCGCCGCCCGATGCCCTGTGCTTTGAGTTCTGGAAGCTGCCGGGCCACAAACACCTGATCCATGACGGCAAGCGCTTGGTGCTGGTGGCGCGCTGGCCCGGCTGCTGCCTGCGCTTCGTGCTCGCGCCAGGCTTGGCCGATGGCATGGCTTACGCCTATGCCATCCGGGCCTGCGCCGCGCCTTGCGAACGCTATGCGGCCCTGGCGAGCGAATTGAAAAAGATCGCCGTAGCAGCCGGTGCCGTACCTGCGGCGACCGTCCGGCCACGTCCGCCGCTGTCCGCATTGCTGGAACTGCACACGCTTCAGGCGCTGGACGCGACCCTGGCGGGTGCGTCCTTGCGGAAGGTGGCCGAAGGGCTGTTTGGTGTGGATGCCGTTACCGCCGACTGGCACGCCGACAGCGCTCTGCGCGCGCGCGTGCGACGGCTGGTGCGCCGGGGCGATGGGCTGATGCGCGGCGGTTATCGCCGTCTGGCACAGCTTCCGGTTGTCACTTCGCATGAGGGGGGACGTTTCGCATCCGCAGCAGAACGTCCCTGAGCAAGAGCCTCAAGTTTCTTGAGGCTGCCTCCATCCGGCTGCGCTGTGTGGCCGGGCTTGATGGAGGTACATCCCATGCGACCCGCTCCCTTGCGGCCTGCCGCCGCTCCCGTTGCCACACCCGCACAACCCCAGCGCTATCTCACCAACGATGAGGCTGCCGACTACCTGCGCCTGTCACCGCGCACGCTGGAGAAACAGCGCGTCATCGGTGGTGGCCCGAAGTTCCGCAAGTTCGGTCGCCGCGTCATGTACGCCGTGGCTGATCTCGATGCCTGGGCGGAAACGCGCAGCTTCGAGACCACTTCCGATCCTGAATATGCCGAGCACCACTCGGCTGACAGCCGTGCGCGCTGATCGGCGCATCGTCGGTGGCCATCGCCATGTCCCGCCCAGCAGGGCACGCCTTGCAGCAGCGCGAACAGCTCGACCTGTTCCGCGCACTGCCGGGCGAGGACATGNCACCGCGCGATGCCCAGGACTTGATGGCCTACCCGTTTTTCTCGCTGGCGAAGTCGCGGCGCACTGCGCCGATCAACTTTCGCAGCGGCAACATCACCATTCGCGTGGAAGGCACGCAGGAGCATGGTATTGCCACCATCTGGGATGCCGACATCCTGATCTGGGCGGCCAGCCAGATCGTCGAAGCCAAGGACGCGGGCATCCAGCCGTCCCGGCGGATGCAGGCCACGCCCTACGAGATCCTGCGCTTCATCGGGCGCGGCAAGTCGCTGCGCGACTACCAGCGCCTCAAGGCCGCGCTCGACCGACTGCAATCTACCACGGTGGCCACGTCCATCCGCGAAACGACGGGAAGGCGCTTGCACCGCTTTTCGTGGATCAACGAATGGAAGGAACTGGCCGATGCCAACGGCACGCCGCTGGGCATCGAGTTGATCCTGCCGGACTGGTTCTATGCGGGCGTGCTGGACGCCGCTCTGGTGCTGACCATCGACCCGACGTACTTCCGCCTCACGGGCGGCATCGAGCGCTGGCTGTACCGCCTGGTGCGCAAGCATGGCGGCAAGCAGGAATACGGCTGGCAGTTCGACTTCCGGCATCTGCACCGCAAGTCGGGCAGCAGCACGCGGCTTTCGGATTTCGCCTACGACCTGCGGGCGCTGGTCGCCCGGCAATCGCTGCCGGGATACGAGCTGGGCATCGTGCGGATTCCCGAGGACGACATGGAATTGCTCACCTTCCGGCCCGTGCCGCAGACGGCACGGGGATAACAGCGGGACAAGCTGTGGATGGGGTCGTGCTATCAGGAGTAAGAGGTGTCGTGCTATCAGGAGTACGCCTATCGTGCTATCAGGAGTACGAAAACGCCGGAAAGCCAGTAACGGCGAGAGTTTGCGATCCCTCTAACATTACTAACTTAAATTCTCTAACTATTGATAGAGAAACAGCATTGCGGTGGACAACTGCCGCAGGCCGAAAAAACAGCCAGCAAGAACCGAAAAAAACACCCCGTTCGGCACGGCAGAAACAGGCCGGTCTTCCAAGCTGGAGGGCCGCGCCATGATCGTCGCCTTGCTCAATCAGAAAGGCGGCGTCGGCAAGACCACGCTCGCCACCCACATCGCGGGTGAACTGGCGCTGCGCGGCCAGCATGTCGTCCTGCTCGATGCCGACCCGCAGGGTTCATCGCTGGATTGGACGCAGCGCAGAGGTCAGCAGGGCTTGCCCCGGCTTTTCGGCGCAGTGGGCCTGGCACGCGAAACACTGCACCAGGAAGCCCCAGAACTCGCCAGACGGGCCGAGCACGTCATCATCGACGGGCCACCCAGGATTGCCGCCTTGGCGCGTTCTGCGCTGCTGGCGGCCGAACGGGTGCTGATCCCGGTACAACCCAGCCCCTACGACCTGTGGGCCAGCGTCGAGATGGTGGCGCTGATCCGTGAGGCCCAGGTGTTCCGGCCTGCGCTACGCGCGGCCTTCGTCATCAACCGGCGCGTCAGCACCACGGTAATCGGGCGCGAAGCACGGCAAGCCTTGGCCGAGCAGCCGTTGCCAGCGCTGCGCAGCGAGGTGCGTCAGCGCATCGTCTTTGCCGACAGCGTGGCTGCGGGTCGATTGGCGCGGGAGACAGCCCCCGATAGCGCAGCGGCGCAGGAAATCACCGCGCTGGTCGATGAGCTGCTGCGGTGGCCGTCATGAGCGACAACAGCAACCTACCCAACGGCAAACGCCCGGCCAAGGGGGTCGGAATCGGCGCGCGTCCGCCCGCTAATCCGCACGCCGAGGCGTGGATTCGCAAGGGCGACGCGGATGCGCTCAACAAGGGCGACCTCTACACCGCTCGCCTGACCCTCGATATCACGCCCGCCATGCGGGCGCGCATCAAGGTGTCGGCCTTCACGCAAGGCGTGACCGTGGCCGATCTGCTGCGCGGTTTGCTGGAGCGCGAGTTTCCAGAACACCGCAGGGAGAACACGCCATGACCACATCCACATTGTCTGCTACCGCACCGCCCGCCATCGCGATCACGGCTGCGCACGCGGCATCGTCCAGCCAGCTTAGCAGCGCGCCGTTGACGCGCGTATCGCTCACCTACATCGAACCGCGTTTCAAGCTCTACCTGCGCTTCGGCGAACCAGCGTGCACGCTCCAGCTCGACCGCTGGCGGCGCTGCGCCATGTTCATGCCGGGTGCAATCCTCTGCCGCGTTCGTTGGCAGGCCAACGACTACGGCACGATCCGCTGGCAGCTCATGGTGATGCAGGCTGCTACACCGCTTGATGCCGTGCAGCGCATCCCCGGCGTGCAGCCAGGCGCGTGCCTGCTGCTGCATGCCGAAGGTGATGCCAATGTGCGCGCCGTGCTGGAACGCATCGACGGCATCGAGGCGCTGGGGATCGCTGCCATCGACGCGTCGCCCGCCTACTGGCGCACGCTCGCCAACCGGCTCGCCGCGCATTTGCCGCTGCCCGAATACACCGCCGAGCGGCACGCTGCCTGGCTGGCCGGGAGGGCGCTGCCATGACGGCCCATCCCACCGCCGCACGCACACCTAAAGCCGCGCCGCTTCCTCGCTCGCGCCTGCGCGCTCGCCTCGTGCTGGCGGGCTTCGCCGCCGTCGGCCTCGCTGCGCTGGCCTGGGCAGCTTTCGTGCAGCCGTTGCCGCGCCTGATCTACAACCCGTCCGACAGCGTTCCGGTCGGTTGGTATCGCGTCGATCCGCAGCGCCACGGTGCCGATTCGCTGCCACGTCCCTTGTCCGTGGGCAGCGTCGTCCTGACCACATTGCCGCCAGAGGTAGCCGCGCTCGCTGCGCAGCGCGGCTACCTGCCGGCACACGTTCCGCTGCTCAAACGTGTGGGCGCGGTCGCGCCGCAACACGTCTGCATTGTCGCGGGTCAGGTACGCATCGACGACGTGCCGGTGGCCGCTGCGCTGCCTACCGACCGGCTGGGCCGACCGTTGCCATCCTTGCAGCTTTGCCGTCGCCTTGAGGCGGGCGAACTGTTCCTGTTGAGCGTGACCAATCCGGCATCGTTCGACAGCCGCTATTTCGGCCCGGTCAGCGCATCCGCCGTGATCGGCGTTGCGCATCCGGTCTGGATGGAGGCACGCCCATGATGGCCGCCGATTCACTGTACGTTGCCGTGCCTCTTGTCGTGCCATCGGGCATGTCGTTCTGCTGGCCGTCGCGGTGTCGTCGTGCGGGTGCATTCGCACCGCACTTCGCGCTGCCTTCGGCGCAGCCGTCCAGCGTGCAGGCGTCTTGTCTCGAACGCGCTCGGCCTGCGGCCATTGGCGTGTTCGCCGGCGGGCTGGCTGCGGGTGCAGCAACGCCGCCGGGCCGCCGCNGCCCGGCGCGGCCGCGGGGGG
>NZ_CBCSIU010000001.1:0-264217 GCF_965139205.1 Bordetella muralis | reverse complement strand
GGCAAGACAAAAGGNCGCGGCACCGGGCCGCGTCGAAAGCCTGTCTGCACGTGGGGGNGGCGCGGCACGGAGCGGCTTCGCCGCCGTGCCGTGTTCGGCGCGAAGGTCGCGCCAATGCAGGCATGTCCGCGTGCTTCCCACGACCGGACACGCCATAACTTGCAGGGAGCGCAGCCATGACCGACCGCCGCGATGACGACTTCCGGGTGCGTCCCAGCGCCCCGAAGAGCCGGGGCAAGGGCCAGGGTCAGAGCTTCGTTTCCAAGGTGCTCAAACAGGCCGGCAAAGCCAGCAGCGGCAAGTCGGCGGTGCGCCGTCCTGGGACGGCTGGCACTGGCCAACGCCCCGGCTCGCGCCTGGGGCGCGGCCATACGGCGGCGCGCTTCGCGGGCGCGAAGCTGACGCCCATGTCGCGGCGCGTGACCATCAAGACCTTGCTGGTCAATCACCAACGGGCCAGCCCGCAATCGCTCGCCAAGCACCTGCGGTACGTCGAGCGCGACGGCGCGGGCCGCGATGGCGAACCGGGCCGGGCCTACGGGCCACAGGCGGACGAAGCCGACCTGGATGCTTTCAAGGAACGCTGCGCCGACGACCGGCACCATTTCCGCTTCATCGTTTCCCCGGAAGACGGCGCGGAACTGGACGACCTGCGCACCTACACCCGGCATCTGGTGAGCCGCATGGAAGCCGACCTGGGCACGCGGCTGGATTGGGTGGCGGTGGATCACTGGAACACCGACAACCCGCATACCCACTTGATCGTGCGCGGGCGCGACGACACCGGCAAAGACCTCATCATCGCGGGCGACTACATCACCCACGGCTTCCGCCATCGCGCCGCCGAACTAGCGACGGAGTGGCTGGGGCCGCGCACCGAACTGGAGATCCGGCAGACCTTGGGGCGCGAGGTGGAACAGGAGCGGTGGACGAGCTTGGATCGCACGCTGCAACGCGAGGCCGGCGAGGATGGCCGGGTGCGAATCGAACGCTTCAACGAGCCGAATTTGCAACGCCAGCGCCTGCTGCTGATCGGCCGCCTGCGGCGCTTGCAGCGCCTGGGCCTGGCCGACGAGACGCAGCCGGGCTCCTGGGCCATCCATACCGATGCCGAGAAGACCTTGCGCGCCCTGGGCGAGCGTGGCGACATCATCCGCACCATGCAGCGCGCCATGAGCGGGCAGCCGCGCGAGCTGGCGGTGTTCGAGCTGGGCGAGGATGGCCGCACCATCGTCGGCCGCGTGGCTGCCAAGGGGCTGGCCGACGAGCTACACGACCGCGGCTATCTGGTCATCGACGGCGTGGACGGGAGAGCCCACTACGTCGCACTGAACGCACGTGACGAGCTGGCGAACTACCCCACGGGCGCGGTAGTGGAGGTGAAGGGTTCGGCCGACGTGCGCGCCGCCGACAAGAACATCGCCGCGCTGGCGAGCGATGGCCTGTACCGCGCCGATCACCACCTAGCCATCGAACAGGGCCGGGCCAAGCCCGGACGCGACCCGCAGGAGGTTGTCGCCGCCCACGTCCGGCGGCTGGAAGCGTTGCGCCGGGCTGGCATCGTGGAGCGTGTGGCAGAGGGGCTATGGAAGGTGCCGGACGACCTGGCCGAGCGTGGCCGCCAGTACGATGCACAGCGCCTAAGCGGCGTGGCCGTAGAGTTGAAATCGCACCTGCCCATCGAGCGGCAGGCCCGCGTCACCGGTGCGACCTGGCTTGACCAGCAGTTGATCGGCGGCGGCCGTGGGCTGAGCGATATGGGCTTTGGCAGCGATACCAAGAACGCTTTGCAACAGCGCGCCGACTTCCTGGCCGAACAGGGGCTGGCTGAGCGGCGCGGGCAGCGCGTGATCTTGGCGCGCAATCTGCTGGCTACGCTGCGCAATCGAGAACTGGCGAAAGCCGCAGAGGACATTGCCGCCGAAACCGGCCTGATGTATCAACCCATCACGGACGGGCAGCGTGTGGCTGGCATCTACCGGCGCTCCGTCATGCTGGCGAGCGGGCGCTACGCGATGCTCGATGACGGTATGGGATTTAGTCTGGTGCCGTGGCGGCCGGCGGTCGAACAAAGGCTGGGGCAGCAGATCGCCGCGACAGTGCGCGGCAGTGGCGTGTCGTGGGAGATCGGCCGGCAGCGTGGATTGTCCAGATTGCTCTAATAGAGGAGGTATTCGCGCCAAGCCGCCGAGTCAAGCGCAGCAGTAGCGCAACCATCGCATCGTTAGGGATAGAGTCTTCGTCCGGCACGTAATCGAGCGGCTCGCTCAGCAAGACGGCAAGTGTCTGCGCGCGATTGGCTGGACGTGGGCAAAGTGGTGATCGGACTGAAGGTGATCAGGAACAGCCTGTTGCGGTTGACGCGGTCGCAAGAGGCCGGACTGGTACCAACATGAGGCGCGCAGCGGGCGCCGATCGCGGCTGCCGCTGCGAAACGAAGCTGAAATCGTCGCCGAGGCGCTGTATCCGGGCGCTTCAGCCAGCATGGAAAGCCGAAAGCTCATCGACCCATGTAATGCGAAGGGTCGTACGAAGTGTTGATGGAGATTTCTACATGCTCGGGCACCGCCGAGCTTAATCGGCCTTAGCTTTGGAGCTATGGTCACGGCGCGTGACCGAACCGGCTACGACCACCGGGCAGCGGCAGGTGTGCTCCTCAATGATGAAGACGGTGTCACAACAGTTGTGATTTGAAGTAAGGCGCCGCCGTTGAGAGGATTCTTTACTATCGCGTTCAAAGCGCAAGCCGCAGGTACGAAAAGGCAGTAGCGCATCTTGAGGTTAATGAATGAACGCGATTGAACTTACCGGCCCGGCTACTGATCGTTTGCAACGGATCGTTTTACCTGCACCTGACGCACCGGGTATCGGGCGTGTCCACGTCAGAATGGAGGCTGCCAGTCTCAACTATATTGATTTGGCTGTAGCGACAGGTCGTTACGGTAGTCTGTCTTACCCCTTGATTCCGATCGCCGATGGTGCAGGTGAGGTGATAGCGGTGGGCCGAGATGTCTGGCAGGTTAAACTCGGTGACCGTGTTGCGATCCACTCAAAGCCCTACTGGACGGCGGGCCACGGTAACGGCTTTGTCGCAAACCACACACGCGGCGTCACCGAGCGCGGGTCGCTGATTGAAATCGCCGAGGTTGATGCGTCTTCCGTTATCAAAGTGCCTGACCATCTCGGATGGGAAGCGATCGCGACGCTACCCGTTGCGGCAATGACGGCTTGGAGAGGATTGGAGGAAGCTGGGATCGGTCCAGGATCGACTGTGGTGGTGCTTGGAACTGGGGGCGTGTCAATCATTGGCCTGCAACTCGCCAAGGCGCGTGGTGCCAGAGTTATCGTCACTTCCTCTTCGGATGACAAACTAGAGCGGGCGCGGGCGCTTGGCGCAGATGACACCATCAACTATCGTCGGAATCCTGAATGGCAGCAAGACGTTCGACGGCTGACCGACGGCATCGGTGCAGATCTCGTCGTTGATACGGCCGGTGGGAATGAGTTTGGCCGCGCCATCATGGCCGTACGTTACGGCGGTACTGTCTACGCCGTTGGTTTTGTCGCTGATACAACTGTTCAACTTGCGCTTCTCTCTCTTATAAGCAATGGCGTCCGGGTAATCGGAATCAACGGAGGCTCTGCTGAAGATCTCGCCGGCGCAGTGGCTGCCATTGGTGCCAAAGGCATCAATCCGGTGATTGATCGCGTCTTACCGCTCTCCGCTTTGGAGGAAGGTTATCTACTACTCCAGCGCGGAGGGCACTTCGGCAAGATAGCCATAACGCTCGATTGGTGAGCCTTACCGTCGACTTCTTTCTCACGCCTCGTAATGCCTCATTGGTAAGCTTTGGCGGGAATTCGGTTATGGACGTTTCTAAAAATCCCTAACATCCTGTCACAATAGCTCCGCTGCCACGAGAGAGCGTCCTGTATGATCAGCCAGACGTCCCGGAAACTAGATATTTTGTGAAGTTGGCGCGCAAAAAGTCTACGAAGAGCCGTATCTTCGGTGTCATTTTTCGATTGCTGGGCCACACTACATGAATGGTGTTGGAGTCAGAAATATAGGTACCAAGTACTGTTTTCAATCGCCCATCTGCGACTGCGCTTTTTACAGAAAAATCAGGCACGCATGCGATCCCACGTCCTTCCAGAGCCATGTAGAGAAGGGCATCTAGGCTATTGCATACCATCGTCACGGGGAGCGAAGACGGCATCGCTATCATCTTTGAGCATTTCATTGGCCACTGATATATTTTTCCCGTAGACGCCCAGCGATAATGTAGGCACGCATGGTGCAAAAGATCGTCTGGCTTATGGGGTGTCCCGTTTTTTTTAACGTATGCGGGCGAGGCTACCAAACAAGCGCGATAGGGGCCCAGCGGACGAGATACCAGACGTGAGTCTCGAAGCGCACTTCCACGAATGACTACATCAAACCCCTCTTCGATGACATCGACAAGCCGATCGGTGAAATCAAGATCGAGTTCAATCTCGGGATGGCGCGCCATGAATTCGGAAAGCACAGGGAGCGGCAAACCCGCAGAAAGGGCCAAGCCGACCCTTAACCTACCTTGTGGGTGCTGAGCCATTGCGCTGAGCTCATCTTCAGCAGCCTGAATTTCCCCAAGAATTCGTCCGCACCTCTCCAAGAACACTTCGCCTTCGGACGTAAGGCGAACACTTCTGGTACTGCGCTGGAAGAGTCGTACACCGACGCGATCCTCCAGCCGAGAAATGCTTTTGCTTACTGCAGAGGCCGAAATTTCGAGATTTCGGCCAGCTTCGGCAAAGCTCCGCGTCCGTGCCGCCTGCACAAAGACATCTAGACCTCCTAAAGCGCTAAAACTTTCCATACCAGTCCTCAGGGCCTCTGATTGATGACATCCACGTCATGTTAGAAATGACTCATGCGTCCATGATGCTAGCAGAAGAAGGGAGCTAAGATTACCTCCTAGACGACCCATCCCCTGCGGGAAAATGGTCTTGATTGATTATTTGGAGGAATTTCTATGCTCACCACTGAGCATCTCGACGCTTACCTCAAGGCCATGGAAAATCGCGATATCGAAGCGACGAAGGACCATATGGCGGCTGATGTCGTACTCCGTAGCCCAATTGTCCCCACCCCTTTCGAGGGCAAAGAGAATGTCGTACGAGTCCTTACTCAACTTCTCGACACGGTGGACGCTTTCCAGCCAAAACTTCTGTTGCGTGAGGGGCGTGAGTTTGTGTCCGTATTCACGATCGAATTCAATGAACACATTCTGGACGGCATGGATCACATGCATTTAAACAATGAGGGATTGATCGACAGGATGACGATGGTGTGGCGTCCACTCCTATCCATTGTCGCAGTACAGCAAAAACTTGCCCCCAAATTGGGAGGCAAGGCCATGGTGTTAGTCCCAGCAGGATCGCAAACAGCTTGAATATCGACTTCCACTCAGATGAGAATCATCAAAAAATGAAGGAATATTTTTTGTCTGTTTGCAGGTCTGATATTCCAATCTCTTCCAATATTCGGTCGCACTATAAAAAAACCGACTTGCGAGATGCCTATTCTGTTTTATTGCCAAATAGTGCAACCGACGACCCCGAACGTTTGGCTCGCCATCTGCACGAAAATCCTGCGCCATGGTTTCACACGTTACTGCGTATACGCGACTTGCTGGTGGCTCCGTTGGGGATCAAGACCTCACGGCAGTTCGAGAGAGACGCCAAGCAGCAGAAAAGAGATCACATCTCGTTTTTCCTGATTTTCTCTTGCTATCGGCATGAAATCGTCTATGGGCTGGACGATGTCCACTTGGATTTTCGCGCATCAGTACTTGTCGTTCCTCCTAGTGCAGACAGTCCTTGTCGTAAGCTGGTGGCAGTCACAGTCGTCAAATGTCATAACAGCCTTGGAAGGCTGTATATCAGGCTGATCGCCCCATTCCATAAGTTGGCCGTCATCGGAGGACTCCGGCAGGCAGCCAAGATTGGCTGGCCTGCCATATAGGTGCTGGACATGATGAATTCCACCCCGGCGATCACGGGGACGCCATCTACCACTCGCGCCGTCGCTCTCCATGGCACCACGCTGGTAACCTTCTTCGCCGCCGCAAGTTCACCCACGCCGCTTTACCGGCTCTACCAAGCGCAGTGGCATTTCTCACCGCTGATGCTGACGGTGATCTTCGGCGTCTATGCACTGTCACTGCTGGCAACGCTGATAACGGCCGGATCGCTATCGGACTACATCTGCCGCAGACCAGTTATTACGCTCGCGCTGGTTCTGCAGATGGTCGCGATGGGATCGTTCCTAGCCGCATCCGATATCGTCTGGCTGATCGCAGCACGCATGTTGCAAGGCGTGGCCACAGGCTTAGCGACGGCTGCCCTAGGCGCGGCAATGCTGGATCTGCACCACGAGCGCGGGGCGCTCATTAATAGCCTCGCACCGCTCGGTGGTCTGGCCGCGGGCGCACTGGGAACGACCGCACTCGTCCAGTGGGCCTTCGCGCCACTGCAACTGGTATTTGCGCTGCTACTGGCAGCCTTCGCGATGCAGACGCTGCTCACGTGGACCACACCCGAAACCGCTTCTGGTCGCCCCGGCGCGCTGACCTCGCTGCGTCCGCGTGTGGTGGTGCCACTGCAAGCGCGTGCCACTCTGAAAGCAGTCTCACCCATCAATGTCGCGATCTGGGCGCTGGGAGGCTTCTATCTCTCTCTGATGCCCTCCCTTATTGCGCGCGCCACGGGCTCAGCCTCGGCTTGGCTGGGAGGCCTGAGCGTAGCGGCACTGACACTTAGTGGAGCGGTGGCCGTTGTTGCTTCGCGGGCGCACAATCCGCGCGTCTCTCTGCTTGGCGGGGCCATGTTCCTGGCGGCGGGACTGGTCTGCATCATGTCTGGTGTGGCCTTAGGCCGGGCCGGGCCGCTATTGGCTGGATCGGTAGCCGCCGGCGTGGGCTTCGGTGCTTGTTTCCTGGGAGCGATGCGCAGCGTGTTATCGCTGGCCGGCCCCGGCGAGCGTGCTGGGCTGATGGCGGCCTTCTATGTGGAAAGCTACCTCGCCCACGTGCTGCCCGCTCTCGCTGCAGGCTATCTGGCCCAGCACTTAGGTCTAGTAGTTACCACAGAGTGCTTTGGCGTGGCGATCATTGCTCTGGCCCTGATCGGTTTTAGAGCGATCGCGCGCCGTAAGCAATGAGTAACGACCAATCTAGTTGGATACATAGCATGATGAATACCTCGAATCCAGCAATGCCATCAGTCAAATTCGTTGAAACCAACGGAATTCGAATGGCGGTTTATGAAGACGGTCCTGCAAATGGACGCCCAGTCGTTCTCCTTCATGGGTTCCCAGAGCTTGCTTATTCTTGGCGACATCAGATTCCCGCTCTCGCCGAGGCGGGGTATCGCGTTATTGCGCCAGATCTTCGCGGATATGGCCTGACTAGTTGCCCGCCAAAGGTGGAGGATTATGACCTTGAGCATCTAATGGACGATCTCATCGGTCTGCTTGATGCCCTAAGTATCGAAAAGGCGATCTGGTTTGCCCATGATTGGGGCGGAATCCTCGGCTGGCAACTACCTCTCTTTCATCACGACCGCACCGCTGGTGTCATTGGCGTAAATACACCGTTCATTCCACATTGGCAGCTCTGGCTTCAACCGGACCAGATTGCTGATCTGGCTCCGGGCTTCGTGCCAGACCCATATAAGGACCCGATCGAACAGATGCGGCAAGTGTATTGCCCAGAAATGTATGTGTTGATGTTCCAGAATGGCGGTGTGTCTGACAAAGTTTTGGATCGCGATCCACGAAGAACCTTCCAGGCTTTCTTTCGCAAGAACGGCCTGCCCTATTCAGAATACCGAAAGCTTCCGCCGGCATCCAGGAACATGGATTTATTGACTCCATTGGCGAGGCTCAAGTCCGGCGCGTTCCTCGGCGACGATATTCTGACGCCTGAGGAGCTGAATTTCTACGCCGATCGCTATGCGAACACTGGATTCACGCCGGGAATTAACTGGTATCGAAATATCTCTCGAAATTGGAAAGCTGGTTTGGGAGTTGATCAAACAGTGCGAGTGCCGTCTCTCATGATCAGTGGCGAAGATGATCCTATATTGACGGCTGGCATGGCGAGTGGAATGAGGGCCCACGTTCCCGACCTGGAGTCTCAAGTTATTCCACGATGCGGTCACTGGACTCAGGAACACAAGCCGGACAAACTGAATGCACTAGCGCTTAATTGGCTGGCGAGACGTTTCCCGTCCCAAAAGACGGCGCGCATCATTTATCACGCCCAAGACCATTAAGCTAAATGGGCGCCATTTCAAAATGGTGCCACACGAATATTCACCACTCACAAATTAAGTAGAGGTTTAGGAATATGTCTAATTTCTCTGAAACGCATCAGAAAATCGCTCTTGTCACCGGCGCCAGCCGCGGTCTTGGACGGGCCGCCGCTGCCCGTCTCGCTAAAGCCGGATACGAGGTGTTGCTCGGCGTTAGGAACGAGACCGACGTGGCGGATTTTGTTGCCGAGGCCGCAGCTGCGGGCGAGAAGGTTCGGCCACTTATCCTCGATGTCACCGATCCCGCGACGATCACGCGGGTCGCGCAAGTGATCGAGTCCAATTATGGCTCACTAGACCTGTTGGTAAACAACGCCGGGATCATGCTTGACGGTAGCTGGCAAGGTAATACAGCGACGACCATCGATCCAGACAGTCTCCGCCGTACTTTCGAGGTGAATGTGTTCGGGGTCGTCGCAGTCACCCAGGCGATGTGGCCGCTGCTCGTCAAGGCTGGCCATGCGAACATCGTCAATGTGAGCAGCCAAATGGGATCGAACACGTTGCATGCGGATCCCCAAAGCATTCTCGCGGATCTGAAACCTTTCGCCTATGACGCGAGCAAGGCAGCTCTAAATGCCTTCACCACCCACCTGGCAGATGCCGGACGGGCCGTCGGCATCCAGGTCAACAGCGCCCATCCGGGCTGGGTCAAGACGGAACTCGGCACCGAGGATGCCTTCCTGTCGATTGAGGACGGTGTGAAGACGATCGTGGACCTCGCTCTTTTGCCGCCGAACAGCAGAACTGGTCGCTTCGAACATCGCAGCGAGGCTTTGCCGTGGTGATCTCAGGGCCGTGTCTTAAAAGGGTGCAAGACCATGCCTGAGTTCTCAAAAACTCGTCAGAAAGTTGCGCTTATCACCGGGGCCAGTCGTGGTCTTGGCCGTGCCTCCGCCGCGCGTCTGGCTCAAGCTGGCTACGTCGTGTGGCTCGGTGTCAGGAACGAAGCCGAGGTTGTTGACTTCGTTGCCGAAATCGAGGCTTCCGGCGGTCAAGCTAGGTCCATCACGCTCGATGTAACAGTTCCGGAAACGATCGAGCGATGCGCAAGTCTGATTGAGTCCGAGCATGGCTTCCTCGATCTGTTGGTGAACAACGCTGGCATTATGCTGGATATGCTAGACCGTAGCTGGCAAGGCAACACTGCTACGACCATCGATCCCACTAGCTTGCGGCGCACTTTCGAGGTGAATCTTTTCGGAGTCGTTGCCGTAACGCAGGCAATGTGGCCTCTGCTCGTCAAGGCGAGCCATGCGAACGTAGTCAACGTAAGCAGTCATTTAGGGTCGAATACATTACATGCAGATCCCGAAAGCCGTCTCGCTGGAAGGAAGCCTTTCGCCTATGCAGCCAGCAAGGCGGCGCTAAATACGTTCACCACTCATCTAGCGGATGCCGGTCGCTCGATCGGCATTCAGGTCAACAGCGCCCACCCGGGCTGGGTAAGGACGGCACTCGGAACCGAAGATGCCACGATGTCAACCGAGGAAGGGGTTGAGACCATCCTGGACCTCGCTCTTTTACCACCGAACAGCAGAACTGGTTGCTTCGAGCATTGTGGATGTGCTTTGCCCTGGTGATTTCGGGAGCGCGTCGGTACAGCTATGGGGGGCTGATCAACCTCGGCCTGCGGATTTTTAGCTGAAAACCACCTGCAAGAACTCCGCGCGCAAAGATCGTTGATGTGAGAGCCGATGGAGCGTGCGACACTTAGCCAATTCATCGTGAAGTGGGTGAAATATTAAGGCAGTCCGATATGGAATTTCGTCATTTGCGTTGTTTTCTGGCTGTGGCGGAAGAACTCCACTTTGCCCGCGCTGCTGAGCGGCTGCATATCGAGCAATCCCCGTTGTCGCGCACCATCAGAGAGTTAGAAGAAGACCTTGGCGTGCAGCTATTCGTCCGCACCAGTCGCAGCACGCGTCTGACGCAGGCGGGAAAGCTGTTTCTGGAACATGTGCCGCGTGTGTTCGCCGCTTTGCAACAAGCCCGCGACAGTGTGAAAGCAGCGGCCAATGGCTTCCAGGCGCAGCTGCGCATTGCATTGTCCGACGGTATCACGCCGTCGCGGCTGCCGGCCTTATTGGCAATGTGCCGACAGGAGGAGCCCGAGGTAGATATTCGGTTGTTCCAGGTGCCGCTATCGCAGCAGATGAAGGGGCTGCAGGACGATCTGTACGACGTAGGCTTCGCGCAGTCGGATGAGGCGGGCGAAGGCGTGGTTGCAGAAGCTGTATGGAGCGATCCGTTGATGGTGGCAGTGCCCGCCCGGCATCATCTGCTCAAGCACAAGCGCATCCCACTGGACGAAGTTCTGCAATTCCCATTGGTGTTATGCGATCCATTGGTATGCGAAGGTCACGCGCGGCAAGTCGAACGTGCGCTACGTCGCTCTGACAGAGAACCACTGGTGGTTGAGCGTGTCGCTTCGTTCGAGCTGATGATGATCGTAGTGTCGGCCGGCTTCGCCTTGGGGCTGGCCGGCGGCCCACACATCACGGCAAGTCGGGAGTCTGGCGTGGTAGCCCGTCCCTTGGCCGGGCGTTCGCCGATGCTGACGACCTACCTCCTGCGGCGCGAAGGCGAAGTTTCGGAAGTGCTGTCCCGGTTCATCGAACGGGTGCAGGCCATCGAATTGCCCGAAGGCACTAGGCCCGCTTTGCCGCCCGAACTTGATCCACAGGAGGAAATCGAGCTATGAAGAAATTTTTTTCGCTCCTGCTTGCTCTGCTGTTGACTGCTTGCGGCCCATCGGAGACACCGAAGCAGGCCAACGTCCCGACCGTGGATGAACTGGCCGCCGATCCAGGGCGGTTGAAGGAGTTGCGCCAGCAATGCAAGACCGACCGCGCTGCGCTTGGTGACGTGCTTTGCAACCGAGTAGCCGAGGCCACACGCAAGCGGTTCTATGGCGACGGAAAGACGCCCTACACGCCATCAGAAACACCACCGAAGTTCTGATCGCTAATCCTTCGCAAAAAACTCTCGTTCCTTTGCAAGCACGCCGCAGCGCGACCGCGCCTGCGGCATTTTTATTGGCTTCTTCGCAGCCTGAAACCTTGTTTTTTTCGTCATCTAGTTTCCGATAACGGTCTTTGACCGGCACTGACCCGGCACTGATCCTCGCGTTATGCGGCGCGTCCTTGTGCCGCTTTCTGATGAGGAATCAGCGCAGGGGAATCGGAGGCCAGTCATGCAATCTCAGGGCGTGCTGTTCGGGCAGATCGCCGCCGTCTTCGGCATCGTGATCGCCGGTGTGTGGAGTGCAACGCAATGGACAGCCGCCGCCCTGGGCTACCAACTACGCCTTGGCTCGCCGTGGTTCGACTTCTTTGGAACGCCGGTCTATCATCCCTGGCGGCTGTTCGAGTGGTGGTTCGTCTTCGATGCCTACGCGCCGCGCATCTTCAACACTGGCGGCACTATCGCGGGCGGCAGCGGCTTGGTGGCCGTGCTGGTTGCCATCGTCCTGTCGGTGTGGCGCTCGCGGCAATCGCGCCTTGTCACCACCTACGGTTCGGCACGCTGGGCCGATGCGGATGACGTTCGCAAGGCCGGGCTGACCCAGCCCGCCGGTGTTTTCCTCGGCCTGCATCGCGGCCAGTACCTGCGGCACGCAGGCCCGGAACACGTCCTGACCTTCGCGCCGACGCGCTCCGGCAAGGGTGTCGGCCTGGTCGTGCCGACCTTGTTGAGCTGGCCCGCGTCGGTCGTCGTTCACGACATTAAAGGCGAGAACTGGACGCTCACCGCAGGCTGGCGCTCGCGCTTCTCGCATTGCCTGCTGTTCAACCCGACCGATGCGAGGTCGGCCGCATATAACCCTCTGCTAGAAGTGCGGCGCGGCGCGCATGAGGTGCGCGACGTGCAGAACGTGGCGGACATTCTGGTCGATCCCGATGGCGCACTCGAACGCAGGAACCACTGGGAGAAGACCAGTCACGCACTGCTGGTCGGCGCCATCCTGCACGTGCTCTACGCGGACGAAGATAAAACGCTGCGCGGCGTCGCCAACTTCCTCAGCGATCCCGCTTGCCCGTTCGAGCTGACCTTGCACCGGATGATGACGACCAAGCACCTGGGCGATGCGCCGCATCCTGTCGTCGCATCTGCTGCGCGCGAAGTGCTCAACAAGTCGGACAACGAACGCTCCGGCGTGTTGAGCACCGCCATGTCGTTCCTCGGCCTGTATCGCGATCCCACCGTCGCCGAAGTCACATCGCGCTGCGACTGGCGCATCGCCGACCTGATTTCCGCCAAGCACCCGGTATCGCTGTACCTCGTAGTGCCACCTTCGGACATTAGCCGCACGAAGCCGCTGATCCGGCTCATCTTGAACCAGATCGGGCGACGGCTGACCGAATCGCTCGATGGCAGCGATGGCATCGAGCGCCGCCACAAGCTGCTGCTGATGCTGGACGAGTTCCCAGCGCTGGGCCGGCTCGACTTCTTCGAGTCCGCGCTGGCGTTCATGGCCGGCTACGGCATCCGCAGTTTTCTCATCGCGCAGTCGCTCAACCAAATCGACAAAGCCTACGGCCAGAACCATTCGATTCTGGACAACTGCCATGTGCGCGTGACCTTCGCCACCAATGACGAACGTACGGCCAAACGGATCTCCGAAACGCTCGGCACCGCTACCGAACTGCGCGCCCAGCGCAACTACGCCGGTCACCGGCTCGCGCCGTGGCTCGGTCATCTCATGGTGTCGCGGCAGGAAACGGCCCGGTCGCTGCTGACGCCGGGCGAAGTGATGCAGCTTCCGCCCGATGAATCGGTGGTGATGGTGTCCAGCCTGCCGCCGATCAAGGCGAAGAAGCTGCGTTACTACGCCGACGCCAATTTTAAGCGCCGTGTGCTGTCGCCGCCTGCGCTCGCCACCGGGCGCTATGCCGACGCGCCGCCAACTCGCCCCGACGACTGGAGCAGCCTGGCGATTCCCGCCACTCCCACCGCACCGGCCACGGCATCCGCCGATGACCTGGGCGGCACCGACGACGGCGGCCCACGCCATCAACCCGAGCTATCCGAAGTCACCGAATACAGCCCCGAACCGCAGCCCGCAGGCAACGACCTGGGACTGCTCGATGACGACGACGACCTGCCGTTGCCGCTCCCCCGCCAGTTCGACCCGGCCATGCAGCGCACGGCCCGGCTGGCTTCCCTCGACCCCAACGACGGAATCGACCTATGAGCCAATACCGCCTCAATCTGTTCATCCAGCACGAACACGCCAAACGTCTCGAAGAACTGGCCGCCAAGAAAGGCGTGTCCAAATCGTCCATCGTTGCGGCCGCGCTGGCGTCCTGGCTATCGCCGGACGCGGGCGATCAGCGCGAAGCCGCCATTGCCAAACGGCTGGATCGCCTGTCGCGGCAGACCGAACGCCTGGAGCGCGACCAGAACATCCAGATCGAGACACTGGCGCTGTTCGTCCGCTACTTCCTGACCGTCAGCACGCCCATTCCCGAGGCGCATCAAGACGCGGCCCGCGCCCAGGGCAAGGCCCGCTTCGAGCAGTTTATCGAGCAGCTCGGCAGGCACCTGCTGCGCGGCCGGAGCCTTGTACGTGAGGTGATGGAAGAACTGCATCCCGATCCAATGCGGATGGATGACGCGGCGGCACGGGCCGAAGCCCATGAACGTGCTGCGGAGCGTGCCTCATGAGCGCCGTTCCGAAGTCATCCGCAACCACCGCGCTGGATCGCCGCATCCAGATGCTGCGCACGGCAATGGGGCCGCTGATCGCCGCCGCGCTGGAAGACCCGGACGTGGTGGAAATCATGCTCAACCCCGACCGCACCCTATGGGTGGATCGGTTGTCGTCGGGCCGCACGCCGCTGGGCGTTGAACTGCCCGAGGCGGATGGCGAACGCATCATCCGGCTGGTGGCCGCCCACGTCGGCGCGGAAGTGCATCGCGGCCAGCCGCTGCTGACCGCCGAGCTGCCGGAAACCGGCGAGCGCTTCGAGGGCATCTTGCCGCCCGCCGCGCCCGGCCCAGCCTTCGCGTTGCGCAAGCGCGCCGTGAACATCATCGGCCTGGATCGCTATGTGGCCGACGGCATCCTGACAGCCGGACAAGCGGACTTCCTGCGCCGCGCCGTGCGCGAGCGGCAGAACATCCTGATCGCCGGCGGCACCAGTACCGGCAAGACCACGCTGGCGAATGCGCTGCTGGCCGAGATTGCCGCCACCGGCGACCGCGTGCTGGTGCTCGAAGACACCATCGAGCTGCAATGCGCCGCCCGCGACCATGTGCCGCTGCGCACCCGCGCCGGCGTGGTGTCGATGCAGGAGCTGGTGCGCGCCACGATGCGCCTGCGCCCGGATCGCGTCGTCGTCGGCGAAGTGCGCGGCGGCGAAGCCCTGGACTTGGTGAAGGTGTGGGGAACCGGCCATCCGGGCGGCATTGCCACCATCCACGCCGGTTCGGCGCTGGGCGCGCTGCTGCGCCTGGAGCAATTGATTCTCGAAGTGGCGGTAAACCCGCCCCGTGCGTTGATCGCCGAGGCGGTCAACGTCGTCATCCACATCGCCGGACGTGGCCGCAAGCGCCACGTCGAAACCATCGCCCGCGTCGGCGGCTTCGACGCTGCGGGCTATCGCCTGGCGGATGGGCTGGAAACGCCGTTTCCCGAACTGATGCCAGTTCCTCTTGCAGCCGATGCCGCTGCGCCTTCCTCGTCCCCTGACCATCCTGGAGAACTGCCATGACGCAGATGAACGCCCATGCTTTGCGCATTTCCGTAAATCCGGCTTCGGCCTTCGCCCGCCTACGGCGGCTGGCCGCGCCGACACACCACGGCCTGCTGCTGGCCGCCACCATGCTGATGACGGCCGGCACGGCGAAGGCTGCCGGTTCCTCGATGCCGTGGGAAGGCCCGCTGCAATCCATCCTCGATTCCATCCAGGGGCCGGTGGCGCGCATCGTCGCGGTCATCATCATCATCGCCACCGGCCTGGCGCTGGCCTTCGGCGATACCTCGGGCGGCTTCCGCAAGCTGATCCAGATAGTGTTCGGCTTGAGCATCGCTTTCGCCGCGTCCTCGTTCTTCCTGTCGTTCTTCTCGTTCTCCGGCGGGGCCGTCGTATGAGCACGGCCAACGACCTTCCGGGCTTCGAGGTGCCGCTGCATCGCTCGCTGACCGAGCCGATCCTCATGGGCGGTGCGCCGCGCACCGTGGCAATCGCCAACGGCACGCTGGCCGCCGCCGTCGGGCTGGGCCTGCAACTGTGGATTCCCGGCGCGGTGCTCTGGCTCGTCGGTCACTCGCTGGCCGTCTTGGGCGCTCGCGTCGATCCGCAGTTCATGCAGGTCTTCGCCCGGCACATCAAGCATAAGCCGCTGCTGGACGTGTAAGGAGACGCCGCCATGCTGAACCTTGCCGAATACCGCCAGCGGCCCGCCTTGCTCGCCGACTGGTTACCCTGGGCCGGGCTGATCGCGCCCGGCGTGGTGCTGAACAAGGACGGCAGTTTCCAGCGCACGGCCCGCTTTCGCGGCCCCGACTTGGACAGCGCCACGCAAGGCGAACTGATCGCCACGTCGGCGCGGCTCAACAACGCGCTGCGCCGGCTGGGTTCGGGCTGGGCCTTGTTCATCGAGGCCGACCGCCGGCCGGCGGCGGACTACCCGCACTCCGACTTTCCCGAGCCGCTGTCCTGGCTGGTGGACGAGGAACGCCGCTCTGCCTTCGAGGAATCGGGCCACCACTTCGAGAGCGGATATCACCTGACGCTGGCCTACCTGCCACCGGAGGAATCCCGCGCTCGCGCCGCGAAGATGCTCTACGAGAACGCCCCCGGCGACGGCGTGGACTGGCGCGGCCGGCTCGATGCCTTCGTGGCGGAGACCGATCGCGTATTCGACCTGCTCGACGGCGTGATGCCGGAAATCGCCTGGCTCGACGACGCGCAGACGCTGACCTACCTGCACGCCACGGTTTCGACGCGGCGCTACCGGGTGGCGGTGCCGGCAGTGCCGTTTCATATCGACGCGCTGCTGGCCGACTCCGCCCTGGTCGGCGGCCTAGCGCCCACGCTGGGCGACCAGCACCTGCGCGTGGTGTCGGTGCGGGGCTTCCCGACCTCAACCTGGCCGGGCCTGCTGGACGACCTCGACCGCCTGGGCTTTGGCTATCGCTGGTCAACCCGGTTCCTCTGCCTCGACAAAGCCGAGGCGGAAAAGGAACTCGGCCGCCTGCGCCGCCAGTGGTTTGCGAAACGGAAGAACGTCGTCGCGCTGCTGCGCGAAACCATCTTCCAGCAGGAAAGCCCGCTGGTCGATACCGACGCCAGCAACAAGGCGGCCGACGCCGATGCCGCCTTGCAGGAGCTGGGCAGCGATCAGGTCGCCTTCGGCTACCTGACGGCGACCGTCATCGTCATGGATGCGGACGCCGCCGTGGCCGACGAGAAGCTGCGTATGGTGGAGCGCGTCATCCAAGGGCGCGGGTTCGTCACAATCCCCGAAACCCTCAATGCGGTGGATGCTTGGCTGTCGTCCATTCCCGGTAACGCCTACGCGAACGTGCGCCAGCCCATCGTCTCGACGCTGAACCTGGCGCACATGATGCCGCTATCGGCGGTATGGGCCGGGCCGGAGAAGAACGACCATCTCGACGGCCCGCCGCTGATCGTCACCCGCACCGATGGGGCAACGCCGTTCCGGCTGGTCACGCACATCGGCGACGTGGGGCATACGCTGGTCGCCGGCCCCACCGGCATGGGTAAGTCGGTACTGTTGGCGACGTTGGCCTTGCAGTTCCGCCGTTACTTCGGCTCGCGGATCTTCGCCTTCGACATGGGCGGCTCCATGCGGGCCACGATACTTGGACTGGGTGGCGAACACTACGACCTGGGCACGGACGGAGAAATCGCCTTCCAGCCCTTGGCACGCATCGACCGCGAGGGCTATCGCACCTGGGCCGCCGAGTGGATCGAAGGCCGCCTACTGCATGAAGGCGTGACCGTCGGCCCGGACGAGAAGGTGGCCATCTGGTCGGCACTTGGCAGCCTCGCTGGTGCGCCGCAGGAACAGCGCACGATGACCGGGCTGTCGGTGCTGCTGCAATCGAATGCGCTGCGCCAGGCGCTGTCGCCGTATGTACTCGGCGGCGCACACGGCAAGCTGCTGGACGCTGATCGCGACAGGCTGGGCATGGCCGACGTGCAGGGCTTCGAGATGGAAGAGCTGATGCACAGCCCCGCCGCCGTGCAAGCGGTGCTGCGCTATCTGTTCGCGTGTTTCGATGAGCGGTTCGACGGTGCGCCCACGCTGCTGATTCTCGATGAGGCGTGGCTGTTCCTTGATGAGCCGTCTTTCGCGGCCCGGATCCGCCAATGGCTCAAGACGCTCAGGAAAAAGAACGTCAGCGTCATCTTCGCCACGCAGAGCCTGGCGGACATCAAGGATTCGACCATCGCGCCCGCGATCATCGAAAGCTGCGCGAGCCGGATTTTCTTGCCGAATCCGCAGGCGACCGAGCCGCAGATTCGCACGATCTACGAGGGCTTCGGCCTCAACAGCCGGCAAATCGAGATCGTCGCCACCGCACAGCCCAAGCGTGACTACTACTACCAATCACGCCTCGGCAATCGCCTGTTCGACCTCGACCTTAGGCCGGCCGCACTCGCATTCGCGGGCGCATCCACACCGCAAGACCAACGCGACATCGACCGCGTGCTGACGCAGGCCGGCGCTCCCGGCTTCGCCGGCGCGTGGCTGCGCCTTCGCGGCCTCGATTGGGCCGCCGACCTGCTGCCGTCCGCACCGGCGGCGGCTTCCTTCTTCGCTTCTCAACCGCTGGAGGTTTCGCCATGAAGACCCGTGCGCTTTCCGTTTCGCTCGCCATCGTGCTGTACGGCTCGCTGATGCTCGCCCAGCCGGCGGCTGCCATCACCGTGTTCGACCCGTCGAACTTCGTGCAGAACACGCTGACCGCCGTTCGCACGCTGGAGCAGATCAACAACCAGATCAACCAGCTCCAGAACGAGGCGCAGATGCTCATCAACCAGGCGCGCAACCTGACGAGCCTGGACTTCAACATCGTCAACCGCCTGCGCTCCACGCTCGCCGCGACCGAACGCCTGATCGCCGAGGCGCAGGGGCTGGCCTACGACGTGCAGAGCATGGATGCCACGTTCTCGCGCCTGTACCCGGAGCAGTACGCCGCCACCGTCAGCGGCGACCAGATGCTGCGCGATGCGCAAGAACGCTGGAAGAACACCTTGAACGGCCTGCACACCGCGATGCGGATGCAGGCGCAGGTGTCGCAGAACCTGACCCAAGACGAAAGCGCGCTGTCCGACCTCGTGAGCCAGAGCCAGTCGGCCACCGGCGCTTTGCAGGCCATGCAGGCGACGAACCAGCTTCTCGCCTTGCAGGCCAAGCAGTCCATCCAGGCGCAGCAGCTCCAGATCACGCAAGACCGGGCGGCCTCACTGGAACTGGCGCGGCAGGCGGCGGCCACCGAGCGCGCCCGCGAAGTCCGGCGGCGCTTCCTCGGCAGCGGCACGCCATACACGCCGCAGTCCGTCAACTTCTACAACAACTGACGGAGGCGGCCATGCGATGCGCTTCCGTCCTGCTGGCCCTGCTGCTGACCGCGTGCGGGCAGCAGCAGGGCGAAGACCTGGCCGACACCTTGACCACTGATCCCGCGCGGCTCAAGGCGCTGCGCGCGCAATGCGCGGCCGACCGGCAAGCCGTGGGCGAGGACGCCTGCTGCGCTGACGCCGAAGCGTTCCGGCGGTGCTTCTTCGCCGGTCAGGCCGGGCCGGACGAATGCCGGATGCTGGCAGACCTGCCGCCGATTCCACCGAGCTTCGATGAACGCCCCGATGACGGCGAAACGCTGGCCTTGCCTGCATACGAGGACGCGCCATGAACGACGTGACCATCATCGACCGCTTCCTCGACACGTTCTCGCGCTACATCGACTCCGGCTTCGGGCTGCTGCAAGGCGAAGTGGCGTTCCTGACCGCCGCGCTCATCGTCATCGACATGACCATCGCCGGCCTGTATTGGGCCATGAGCCACGCGACCGGCCAGGGTGAGGACGTGATCGCCAAGCTGCTGCGCAAGGTGCTCTACGTCGGTGCCTTCGCCTACATCATCAGCAACTTCAACTGGCTGGCCGGCATCGTGTTCCGCTCGTTCGCTGGCCTGGGGATCATGGCCACCGGCTCGGCCATCACGATGGAGAACTTGCTACAACCGGGGCGACTGGCGAAAACCGGGATCGACGCCGCCGCGCCGATTCTGGAGCAGATCGGCGACATGGCCGGCTTCCCCGAGGTGTTTGTGAATCTCGACCCCATCGTGGTGATGTTCATCGCCTGGCTGGTGGTGATCCTGTGCTTCTTCGTGTTGGCGGTACAGCTTTTCATCACGCTGATCGAGTTCAAGCTGACCACGCTCGCCGGGTTCGTGCTGGTGCCGTTCGCGCTCTGGAACAAGACGAGCTTCCTGGCGGAAAAAGTGCTCGGCAACGTGGTGTCGTCGGGCATCAAGGTCTTGGTGCTGGCGGTCATTGTCGGCATCGGCTCGGGCCTGTTCTCGCAGTTCCAGGTTCATCCCGATGAACCGTCCATTGACCATGCCCTGGTCGTGATGCTGGCTTCGCTCTCGCTGCTGGCCCTGGGCATCTTCGGGCCAGGCATCGCCACGGGCCTCGTGTCCGGTGCGCCGCAGCTTGGCGCGGGCGCGATGGCCGGTGCCACTGTCGGCGCTGTTGGCACGGGCGTTGCCATTGGTGCCGCCGCCACTGGCGTGGGCGGTGCGGTCATGGCCGGGGCGCGCATGGCGCCGGCCGCCGCCAAGTTGGCCGGTAGCGGTGCGCGTGCCGCTGCCTCGACAGCCGGCGGTGCCCGTTCGGCGTTTCAAGCCGGTTCCGCCGCAGCCGGTGGCGGTGCCAAGGGTGCGATGGCGGGCCTGGGTAACGTCGCCAAGACCGGCGCGCAGGCCGCGGGCCAAAAGGCCGCCGCCGGGGCGCGCTCGCTCAAAGACCAGACAGCCGCCGCTTTCCACGCCGATGGTGCGGCTCCGGCCTCTGGTGGCGGTGCGGCAGCGGCCAGTGGTGCCGCCGCCCAATGGGGTGCAGCCGAAGGCGATGCCCCGGCCGCCGCCGGGCAGAAGCAACCGGCCTGGGCCAAGCGCCTGCACCGCCGCCAGCAGATGACCCACGCTGCGACCACCACCGCTCACACGCTGCGCGGTGGCGATGGTGGCGGCTCGGGGCAAAGCCCGAGCCTGCGCGATTCCGATTCATAAGGAGAGACGACCATGCGATTCAAGCGACCGCAGGTGCGCTATGCCGACACGCCGCAGCCTGCCACTCCATATCAATCCGCCGCGCAGATGTGGGACGAGCGTATCGGCTCGGCCCGCGTGCAGGCCAAGAACTGGCGACTGATGGCCTTCGGCTGCCTGGTGCTGGCACTGCTGATGGCCGGCGGCCTGGTCTGGCGCTCGGCACAGTCCATCGTCACGCCCTATGTGGTGGAAGTGGACAACGCCGGCCAGGTACGCGCCGTGGGCGAAGCGGCCACGCCGTACCGGCCCAACGACGCGCAGACGGCGCACCACATCGCACGCTTCATCACGCTGGTTCGATCGTTGTCCATCGACCCCATCGTCGTGCGGCAGAACTGGCTGGACGCCTACGACTACACCACGGACAAGGGCGCAGCCGTGCTCAACGAGTACGCCCGCAGCAATGACCCGTTCGCCCGTATTGGCCGCGAGTCGGTGACGGTGCAGATCACCAGCGTCGTCCGCGCCAGCGACACGTCTTTCAACGTGCGTTGGACGGAGCGCCGCTACGTCAACGGCGCCGCCGCCGGGCTGGAGCGATGGACGGCCGTGGTGTCCATCGTGCAGCAGACCCCTCGCACCGAAGAGCGCCTGCGCCGCAACCCGCTGGGCATCTACGTCAATGGCCTGTCGTGGAGCCGCGACCTGGATTCTTCCGAAGGAGCCAAGCCATGAAATCAATGCAGACTCACCCCACAGCGCTACCGCTGTCTGGCAGTACCAAAAGAAAACAGGCCTATCTGGGTCGCAGCCAACGAGAGGCCGCTGAAGGCGAATATCGCCGGCGCTTGAACGATGGCCTGGCGCTGGTGTTCCCGTTGTTCTCGCCGCGCTTCGGACTGGATCGCCAAACCCTCTACGCGATCAGTTTGTTGACATTGGTAGCCGCGCTTTCCGGTTGCGCCTCGCAGGGCAAACCATCGCCGCGCATTTCACTGGACGAGCCAGTGCAGGCGCAGCCGCTGCCCGAACTGCCCAAGCCGGTCGAAGTGGTGGAGGTGCCAACAGTACTGCCGATGCCGGCGCAGTTGAAGCCGCTGCCGGAGGTGGGCAAAGACAAGCCCGCGCCGGAGCCGGCCGACGAAACCGTGCGTGTATCGAAGGCCAACGCTGAGGCGCGCATTGCGCCCACGCGCGAGGGCTACGTCAATGCCATTCAGGTCTGGCCCTTCACCGATGGCGCGCTCTACCAAGTCTATGCAGCGCCGGGGCGCGTGACCGTGGTTTCGCTTCAGCCGGGCGAAGAACTGGTGACTGTCGCTGCTGGCGATACCGTGCGCTGGATCGTCGGCGACACCTCCAGCGGCAGCGGCGACGAGCTGCGCATCAATGTGCTGGTTAAGCCGATCCGTTCTGGGTTGAAGACGAACCTGGTCATCACCACCAGCCGCCGGACATATCTGCTGGAACTGACCTCGACCGAACGCGCCTGGATGGCGTCGGTGTCCTGGGACTACCCGAGAGATCGGATGCTGGCCTTGCAGCGCCAGGCACAAGCCGCGCAGGCGACTGCGCCGGTCGATACCGGCCTGTCGCTTGAGCACATCCGCTTCCGCTACGCGATCAGCGGCAGCAATCCACCGTGGAAGCCACAGAGGGCTTTCGATGACGGCGAAAAGGTCTATATCCAGTTCCCGGCGGGCATCGTGCAAGGAGAACTGCCGCCGCTGTTTGTCATTGGCGCGCAGGGCGACGGACAACTGGTGAACTACCGATTCCGTCCGCCGTACTACATCGTCGATCGGTTGTTTGGTGCTGCCGAATTGCGCCTCGGCGGTGATGGCGGCGACGTGGTGCGCATCGAGCGCACGGATAGCACGCCGAGGAACTAGCCATGAGCCAGGATGACACTCCCGACGTTGCTGCACCGCCAGCGGGCAAGGTCGAACCCGAGGCGGTGGCATTGCGCGCCCAGCCTCGGCCGGTCACACGGCTGAACCGGCGCACGCTGGCCATCCTCGCTGGCAGCCTGTCGGTCGCCGTGCTCGGTGCGCTAATGTGGTCGCTGCAACCGCAGCGGCACGGGGCCAGTGAGCAGGCCGAGCTTTACAACGTGGATCGCGTCTCGCGCTCCGAAGGACTCGACCAGCTTCCGGCCGACTACTCGAAGTTGCCGCCAGAGGTGCCGGAACTGGGGCCACCGCTGCCGGGCGACCTTGGGCCGGCCATCGTGAATTCGCAGCAGCCGGCCGTGGCCGCCCCCGGGCACGACCCCGCCGAGGCGGAACGTCTGGCCCGGTTGAAGGAAGCTGAGGAAGCGGCCACATCGTCGGTATTCTTCCGCACCGGCACCCAGCAAGCCGCGCCGGTGGCGCAGTCGCAGCTGGCCGCCGCGCCGGGCTTCGCCACCAATGCGGCCTTCGACCCGATGGCCGCCGGGCCGGCCTCGACGGCGGCCCAGTCTGCCGACCCAACCACCGTGCAGAATCGCCAAGACCAGAAAGAGGCGTTCCAGCAGGCCGGAACCACGGAAACCCGTAATTCCGGCAACCTGCAAATGCCGGCATCGCCGTATCAGGTCATGGCCGGCACGGTGATCGCCGGGGCGCTGGTCACAGGCATCAAGTCCGACCTGCCGGGCGATGTCATCGCCACGGTGACGGAGCCGGTCTATGACACGGCCTCCGGGCGCTTCCTGCTGATCCCGCAGGGTTCGCGCATCCTGGGCAGATACAACAGCCAGGTCAGCTACGGGCAGAGCCGCGTACAGGTGGTGTGGAACCGCATCGTCCTGCCCGACATGTCTTCGCTTACGCTCGACAACCTGGCAGGCACCGACTCAGCCGGCTATGCCGGCTTGGAGGATGGTGTCGATTGGCATTGGGATCGCATCTTCGCTGGTGCGGCGCTGACCACGCTGCTAGGCGTTGGCGCCGAACTGGCCGCGCCGGAAAACCGCCAGGACGGCGATCGCGTCATTATCGCCGGGCGCGACAGCGCGCAGGACAGTATCAATCAGGTCGGCCAGGAGATGACCCGGCGCAACCTCAACATCCAGCCCACACTGACGGAGCGACCGGGTCTGCCGGTGCGCATCATCGTCAATCGGGATCTGGTGCTGCGGCCGTACCAGCCGCTCTTCTTCAATCGGGGGACTTCACGATGACGACGCGCAAATTGCGGCTCGGACCGCTGCCCAAGACCGAAAGCATCAAGTTGACCTTCGCGTGTCCAGCCAGCCTGAAAGCCGATCTCGACCGTTACGCTACGCTGCACTCGCAGGTGTATAGCGAGCCTGTTAGTGCTGTGACGTTGATACCGCACATGCTGGAGGCGTTCATAGCGGGGGACCGAGCGTTCAGAAAGGGGTAATAAAGACACGCTCGCATGTCCGAGGCTAAGTTGACGATGTCGGCTTGTTCCAGTCGGCGTGCCACTATGTCAGAAAATGTAATGCCAAGAAGCGTTTCTTGCGCTATGGGCTGGTTTCCCACTTGCGCAGTTATTCAATTCTTGCGTTGGATTTTTCTACTACTGCTTTCCAACGTCTTTGCTCCTCAGCCACGTACGCTTCGAATTCAGGTTTATCCATGAGCAGAACCTGTGCGCCGATCTCATCAAGCTTGGCGGCGATTTCGGGATCGCCTACGACTTTGTGCAGGGCGGCGCGTAGCACTTCCGTCGTTTCGCTAGGGGTTGCGGCAGGTACGAATATGCCTAGCCACGATGTTGCCAGGGCTTCTGCATACTGTAGTTCGGCAAGGGTAGGAACTTCCGGCAACGCCTGTAGTCGCTGGGCACCTGTGACGGCGAGCGCGCGGAGCTTGCCAGCCTGTATATGCGCCATGGTGCTGGAGGGGTAATCGAACGCGAGTTCGATGTTGCCCCCGAGCAGGTCGGTGATGGCGTGCGCACTGCCTCGGTAGGGCACATGCGTGAATTTGGTGCCACTGACCGATTGAAACAGCTCAGCTGCGAGATGCGCGCCGGTACCGTTCCCGGGAGACGCATAGTTGAGTTCGCCGGCACGTTTGGATTGGTGTAGAGCACCATCGGCGAGATCGCAACCTGTGCCACAGCACGGAAGTCCTTGTCGCTGTCATAGCTGATCGACTTGAACAGGAACGGGTTCACCGAAAACGATTGGGTCGTCACCAGTAGCGTATATCCATCCGGCGTGCTACGTGCGACAACGTCGCTACCGATACTGCTGCCCGCACCCACCCTGTTCTCGACGATCACCGGTTGCTTGAGCTCTTGCGATAGCTTCTCTGCGAGCAGTCTGGCGCCGTAGTCAGTGAAGCCACCTGCGGAGAATGGCGCAATCATGCGAATGGGCTTGTCCGGATATGAATCTTCCGAACTGGCGGCTAGGGTATTTCCGAGCGCGAGCACGCCCGCCAGGAAAGCGCCGCATACGCGTGCGATACAAGATTTATTCGATTTCATTGTCATCCTCTGATTCTCCAGTGCGGTGCCTTAAGACACTTTCCGGTTCGTTATTTGCGTGCATTGCGTCGTGACACAGGCGGTTGGGCGTGGCCCGGCACACTACTTACGCGTGCCGGGGTATGGGAAAGGCGATAGGGAGGCTTGAGCACGGGCCACAGCGTTCCGTTCGGATCGGACGCCATCGTTAGCACATCCATCTGAAAATCCGGGTCTTGTAGCAGCGCTTCTACGCCCGTCACTGGCACGGATCGCCGGCCCGTGCGCGGGTCCGATGTAGTCCAGGTGCTGCCATCCGCATCCACGTGGACTTGCCCCGGGGTCTCGGGGTTGCCGGCCGTGTATAGGGTGGCCCATGCCGCGACGTCCTGCATCGCGACCTCGACGAACTGGCCGCGGTCTTGTCGTTGCACAAGTGCCAGGATGACCGCGAATAGGGCGACTTGACCGCCGAGGATATCGCTTGCGGAGACGCCGGTCTTGACCGGGAAGTCGTTCTCAATCGTGCGCGTACGGTCCATGATTCCGCCCATGGCCTGGATCACCGTGTCGAACGCGGGACGGGCAGGGTAGGCGGAGCGGATGCCAAAGCCCGAGATCGAGCAATACACCAAGCGTCCATTGAGGCGGGACAAGGCTTCGCGTCCGAAGCCCAGTTTGGCCAGCGCACCGGGACGCAGGTTCTCGATCAGGACATCGGCCTCGGCTACCAAGGCAGCGAAATGATCACGGTCGGCGACGTCCTTGAGATTCAAGGCGATCGGAGTTTTGTCCGTGTTGTTCAGAGCGAAGAAAAAACTGGTGCCGTCGATCGCAGGGGTCCAGGCACGCGACGCTTCGCCCTCGAGCGGTTCCACCTTCAGGACTTCGGCCCCGAGTGCGGCCAGGTGTTTCGCGGCCAATGGAGCGGTGGTGTATTGGCCGATCTCGATGACCCGAAGACCGGCCAGGGGACCCGTCATCGACGAGTTCGCGGTGGTACCTACGTCTGGCGTCGACGTAGGGGCAGGCATTCCCGACGGGCTCGCCTCACTGTGCAGGCCTACGATCTGGAAAATCCGGACACCGCGGTAGGAATCGTGCGAGATACCTTGTTGCGTGATCTGCTGCGCCACCTCGGCGTGACGCAACTGGAAATTAGGTTCATCCGCTAAATGGGATACTTGCAGGATCGGTCCCGCTGCGATACCGATACCGTCGCAGGCAGCCACGCATTCGGCCGTCGAATGGTGGGAGGTCCATCCTTCGACCAAGCCATCCACGCGTTGGACGGCGGCGACGCGTTCGACGACCTTGTCGAGGCCGGCCCGGTCCGCGGGGGCCACGTTGATTAGATCGGCCAACTTACGCCATTGATCGTCGCTTCCTGTGCAGATCAGCACCCATCCATCCTCGGTGCGATAGGTGTTCCAAGGCGAGGCGGACGGATGCAGGTTGCCCATGCGGCTCGCGCGCGTGCCCACGAATGCTTTTGGCAGGAAGGTGGACAGCGCATTGACCGCGCAACTGTACAGCGAGACCTCGATGGTCTGTGTTAGGGCCTGCTGCGTAGGCGTGCACCGGGTCGCCATGATCGCGGCCGCCGCATACAAGGCGGCGGACGTCTCCGCGAAGGGAATGCCGATCGGCGTCGCCTGACTGAATCCGGTGGTGTCCATCAGTCCGCACAAGGCCTGAATCTCCGAATCAGATAAAGCGAGGTGTCGGCGTGGACTTTGCGCGCTCGTCGAGCTGATCTCGCAGACCAGAACACGTCTTTCGAGTTCGAGCTGACGCAGACGCAGGCGTCCGGCATCCTCCAGTTCGTCACCGCATACAACGACGATTGTGCAGTCCTGGCCGACCTCGCTGGGAAGGCGAGCCGCACGCGTCACGGGTATGCCTGCCTGTTCGAGCAGCGATGCGGCAAGCAGTACGCATGCGCGCGTGCCGCAGGCCAGTGCTCTGTCTTGTAGTGTCACGCCTGTCTCCTTCTCATGGCGGGTTTTCAGCGGCCTTTATATTCAGGACGACGCTTCTCGGCGAAGGCTCGTCGTCCTTCGATTCGGTCTTCCGAGTCGCGCATCGCGCCCCAGGCTAACTCCGTGAATTCGATGGCCTGCGTCAACGGCACATTGGTGCTGACCTGTGCCACCTTCTTGATCATCTGTATGGCCACTGGGCCGTTCGCCGCGATCGTGGCGGCGAGCTCCCTGGCGGTGCGGGTCAGGTCGACCAGGTCGACGCAATCGGATATCAACCCGACCCTCGCCGCGTGATCCGCATCGATCCTCTCCCCGGTCAGCAGCATCCTCATGGCGATGGCCGATGGCACTGCACGCTGCAGCAATTGGATTCCGCACACGCCCGGGATACTGCCCACCGTAGGTTCCGGCAGCCCGAAGGACGCGTTGTGTGATGCGATTCGGATATCGCATTGCAGCGCCAATTCGAGCCCCCCGCCCAGGCAATAGCCATTGATGGCGGCAATCAGGGGCTTGGATATATTGAGCTTGCCCAGATCCACCAGCCGCACATAGACGCCTTCCGCGATCGCTGCATCGTGTGATTTGACGAATGAGGCTCCGAAGTTGATGTCGGGTGGAAACGACTTCTTGAGATCCATGCCCACGCAGAACGACTTTGCGCCCGCGCCACCGACGATGATGACGCGAACGTTGGCATCGTCGCGAGCACGCTCCAGCAGTGTTCTCAGCGTGGTCAGATCTTCGACATCCAGGGCGTTCAGGGACTCGGGACGATCCAGTGTCAACGTGGCAATGTGGTCCGAGACTTCGTAATGTATTGTCATGCTCGTTCTCAGACGGTCGGCGACGACAATGAGCGGCCGCCACACACGTAGATCAGTTGGCCGGTGACATAGCTGCTGCCGGAATTTGCGAAGAACAGCGCTGTCTGGGCGATGTCATCGGGCGTTCCTATGCGTTGTGCCGGAACGGACGCTTGCAGCCGCCCCTTGAGTTCGTCGCCGTAGGCTTGGAAGAGAGGGGTGTCGATGATGCCCGGCGCGATGGCATTGACGGTAATACCGAACTTGGCCCATTCCAATGCCAGGCTGCGCGTCAGGCTTACCACGCCGCCTTTCGCGGCTGAATAGTTAGCCTGGCCGACGTTGCCCAACCAGGCACGCGACGAGATATTGATGATCCGGCCGCTGCGAGCCTCAACCATATGCTGCAGCGCGGCGCGGCAGCAAAGAAATTGCGAGCGCAGATTGATCGCGATGATGTCGTCCCAGTCATCGTCGCTCATCTTGGTAATGCGAGTGTCGCGAGACACTCCGGCATTGTTGACCAGTACATCGATGCGGCCGAACTGACGCGCCACGGTATCGACCGCTCGGTTGACGGCTTCGCTTTGTGTGACATCGACGGGGATTCCAATCGCCGTGGCACCGTCGCCGGTCAAGCGAGAGGTCGCTTCGTCGAGCGCATCGCGGTCAATATCGAACATGATGACGGTGTCGCCTTGGCGTGCGAACGCGCTCGATATCCCGTACCCGATGCCTTTCGCACCGCCAGTGACCACCGTCACGCGAGGTTCGTGTTCCATTTTCGCTTCCTTCAAGTGGTGAGGATGGTGACCAGCGCGACGGCGGAATCGCCCGCCAGCTGACCGCCGTTGTTCTCGGCTAGTGCGACCTTTGCATTGGGCCGCTGCCGTGTGCCAGATTTCCCGCGCAGTTGTTGGGTCAGCTCCACTATCTGCGCGACACCGGTTGCGCCGATGGGGTGACCGCGGGACAGCAGCCCGCCACTGGGGTTGACTGAGATGCGGCCGCCCAGGTCGGTGTCCCCCGAGCGCAGTAACCTCGCGCCTTCTCCGGGTGCGCAGAAACCAAGGTTCTCGTAGTGAATCAGTTCTGCTGGGGCTGACGCGTCGTGCAACTCTGCCACGTGGACGTCGGTCGGATCGACACCCGCTTCCTCATATGCGGCGTTGGCCGCGCGCGCCGCCACGACCTCGCCCTGCCCGTCTACCGTGGCGGTGACGATGGCGCTTGCGCGCAGATAGACGGGCTTGGTGGCTAGGCGCTTGGCGTAATCCTCGGAGCAGATGAATGCCGCTGCAGCGCCGTCTCCGATGGACGAGCACATGAATAGCGTCAGCGGATCGCTGATCATGCGGCTGTTCAGCACTGCCTCAATGCTGGTTTCTTCCCGGAACTGCGCGGCCGGATTACGTGCACCGGCCTTGCGACTTTTGACCACCACGCGGGCGAAGTCCTCGGCGGACGCCCCCGCCGATTCCATCCATTTGCGCGCCTTGATGGCGTACAGATCCATGAACAAGGAGCCCGAGCCACTCTGATATCCTTCGGGCAAGGGCTCTTCCAGGTCCACACCGCGTGCGAATGCACCGAATGAGACGGCCTTGTCCTCGTGCGTGAGCTTCTCCGTACCTACGACTAGGGCGGTCTCGCACGATCCTGATCTCACCGCCAGCCAGGCCAGATGTAAGGCCGAGCTGCCCGATGCGCAGGCGTTCTCGATGTTGAACATCGGCTTTCCAGCGAGACCTGTATTACGCAGCGAAGATTGCGCCCTGATCATTTCCTGGCCTGTCACTACCCCGGCCGCGGCATTGCCGAAAAACACGCGTTCCACGCAATCGACCCCGACCCCGGCATCGCCTAGCGCCGCCGCGACGGCTTCTTCGGACAGGCTTTTCATGTTGCGCTCGGTGAATTTCCCGAACGGCGTCATGCCGACGCCCGCAATGACTACTCTACGCATCGTTTGTCTCCGCTACCTATTGATGTGATTCGGCTTTTCAACGAAAGGCGGCTTCGCCTGTGATTTCCCGCGCCTGGATCAACGCCAGAATCCCGGGCGTTCCATCTGGCACTTGCAGCACGCGCGCGTCGCGCCATAGTTGTTCCAGCCCGAGTTCTTCGGTGATTCCCATCGCGCCGTGTACCTGCATGGCCAGATTGACCGCACGTACGGCGCTTTCGGTGGCGAAGCGCTTAGCCATGGCCGACGTGCCGTTGGCGCGCTCCCCGCGGTCCAGCGCATCCAGTGCGTACAGGCACAGCAGTCGCGAGCTGACGATGGCGGTCTGGATATCGGCGAGGTCCTGCTGTACCAATTGATGAGCACCCAGAGTCTTGCCGAACTGCTTGCGGACGCCGGCGTACTCGACGGCCAGCTCGAACGCGCGCTGGGCGATGCCCACGCCAAGCAATCCCAGCAGCGGGCGGTTGCCATTCCAGGCCAGCGTCATGTATTTGCCGGCATCTCCCGATGAGCCGATGACGTGATCCAGCGGGACTTGCGTCTGGTCGAAGATCACTTCGCTAAGGTGTCCTTGCCGTAACCCGGTAATCTCGGTCTCACGGATTTCGATTTTCGAGGTGCTGCGATCCACCAGCACCCGGCGCGTGATGGGCCTCCCTTTCTCGTTCATCCCGGCCTGACACGCGACGACCATTACGTCGCAGATGGACGCATTGGTGATCCACGCCTTCTGTCCGGTGATAGTGGCGTGCTGGCCGGCCAGCTCCAGGCGGGTACTGATGGTGTTGGAATCAGAGCCTGCGCCAGGCTCCGAGTTTGCCGTGCACGCAATCTTCCTGCCAGCAATCAGGTCCGGCAGGTAAGCTGCCTTGATGTGCTCGGGCGCCCCTGCGTTCAGCCGCGTGATGGAGCCATCATGAGAGATCAGCGACAGGGCGAGGATCGCGGGAATTTGTTCAAGTATCAAACCATAGTCGACCATGGACAGGCCAGGACCGCCGTCCTCTTGAGGCAGACGGGCGGCGGTGATACCGAAATTCGCGAAATGGGCGTAGGCCTCCAGCATGGCCGCCTTGGGCAGCGGGGCATCCTTGGGATGGGCGGCGAGCAGGGGCGCCAGGTAATCCCTTGAAAGCTTTTTGGCCGAATCGACCAGCATCTGTTGTTCGTCGGAAAGTGCGAAGTCCATCTGACCTGATTCCTGGTTCTGTGCCGCTTGCGGCGTGAGGTTCATCGGTTCAACGGTTCGAATGGTAGGGGGGGCAGACCCTACTCACAACCGACATTTTTTGGACGTTTGGCTTAGTTTTCCTGGGGCATGAGCTATCATTTGACATCCAATGACCAAGATCACATTTACGCGAGCGCTACCGTCCCTCAATGCACTACGTGCATTCGAGGCTGCGGGCCGTCTCAAGAGTTTTCAATTGGCGGCGCAGGAGTTGCACGTCACGGCGGCGGCCGTCAGTCGGCATGTCAAGCTACTGGAAGAAGAGCTAGGTTTTCCGCTGTTCGATCGTGGTCACCGATCGGTTGCCTTGACCTCCTTAGGACAGCAGTACTTGGCCGATATCGCTGAAGGATTCGACAGCCTGAAGCGAGCAACCCAGGATGTGGTCGAAGCCAGCCAGAAACGTAAACTCCGGATCCAGGCCTATACCACTGTCGCTATGAAGTGGCTTGTGCCACGACTCGCGTCGTTCCATGCCGCCTCTCCCGAGATAGAAGTTAGTCTGACTACTTCGCTAGAAGACGTGGACTTTTCCATCGACGCCCTGGACGGTGCCATTCGGCTTTCCAATCCACCGTTAGCCTTGGGGGCTGACAAGCTGATGGCAAATGAGCTTGTGCCGGTATGCAGTCCAGCGTTTATGGATAGGCATTCACAGATCCAGGGCGATAAGACGGAAGGGCTGCGTGGCCTGACACTGCTGCATTCTTTGGCGCGCCGGCAAGATTGGAGGAAGTGGCTGTCCGCCGCCGGCGTGCAGGGCGTGAACCCGCTTGCCGGACTCAGTTACGAGAGCTCGACCTTGGCGTATCAGGCCGCGATTCACGGTCATGGATTGGCGATTGCACAACGTGCACTGGTCATGCAGGAACTCGCGGCCGGCGACCTGGTTATGCCATTCTCATTCGTACTTGACGAGGGTGACTTCACGTACTACTTGGTCTACCCGCACGAGCACCTGAACCGGCCGGAATTTGCGGCCTTCAGAAGCTGGTTGATCTCCGTGTAGGAGCGGGTCGGATATCGCCTTAGGAGCGTCAGGCCTCAGCCCCATTTGGTTTCAATTAGAACATATGGCTTATAGCCCGCTAGCGAGCGCCAGAATGGCGCGCATTTCAGCGGCGGTGTTGATTGGACGCAGATTGTTTTTCGTTATTTGCGGATGGTCGAGGGCAGGTTGTATGAACGACTCGATCTGCTCATCCTTCAATCCCAGGTCAGCCAGTGTGCGTGGCATGCCGAGCTGGGCTAGCAGGGACTCCAGCACGACCGCGAAAGATTCTGTGCGTTTGAGCAAACGTAGAATCCTGCCATGCTGCTCGTTTGCGTACCCCTCCAGCCAGCGGGCTTGGGCGAGCATTAATACGCAAGCGGCATCGCTATGTGGCACCCCGGCCAAGGGCCCGACGATATGTACCATCCAATGGCTAAATCCATGCGGAACCGACATTTGACCCATGCCGGTGTACCAGGTGGCCAACTGCGCGCTCGTGAACGCTTCCATATCGCCGCTATTATGTAAGCGCGGAAGGTTCTCGACATATAGCTGGATCGCTTTTTCAGCAAGCAGGCTCGCCAAAGGATGGGGGTGCAGCGAACATGCTGTGTTGATCGCATGGTCCAGTCCCCGGATACCGGTGGACATCAGCAGTGATACGGGGGTTCGCGCTAGCAGGGAGGGGTCGTAGATAATTGCCTGCGGCGCTCCGTCGGTCACCAGAAAACGCGCCTTTTGATGCGTTTGCTCATTAATGGGTGTGCTGACGGGCGTCCATTCCGAGGTGGCCAGGGTTGTGGGAATCGCTATTTGCCGGATAGCGGGGGGCGCGTTCGAGCCGGCAAGCATTTCGGTGCCATCGTCCGACATCTGCATTTGGAGTTGCAACAGCTTTTCCAGGTCGAACGCCTGTTCGGATATGCATAGTTGAATCGCTTTACACATGTCCATCACAGAACCGCCTCCAACCGAGATGATGACATCTGCTTTGAGGTCAAAAATCTGTTTGGCTGCCGATAGTACATTCGATAGTGGCGAATGTTCTCCCACCTTGTCGGTCAGCCCAACACACCGTGCGCCCAGTCCCGCAACCAGCGTGTCTATAACGTCGCTGCGTGTATTCAGCGTGTGCGAACATACGATGAAGGCGCGACGGTAGTCGAACCAGTCCATCAGCTGGGGCAAGGCCTTGGATGCTTGGACGCTGTGCAGGACGCGTTCGTGGCCTGTGAAACGGTAACGAAGACCGGGAGGAGTCATTATGTTCATTACCTCGCATCAGTTCATGGTTGCATTGGCGTCGAATTATTCGGCCTTGATACCACTTTCCCTCACCGCTTTGGACCAGTTGTCGTGTTCGGAGGCCACACGGCGCGCCAGTACAGATGGCGGTTCGTAGTGCGCCTCAAATCCAGCAGCGTTAGCGGCCGCACGTGTTTCCGGTTTCTCCAGCGCGAGCTTCATTTGCGTCGTCAACTTCTCGACGATGGCATCTGGCGTGCCGGCGGGAGCAAAAACGGCCACCCAGGTTTCAAGTTCGTAGTCCGGTACCCCGGCTTGTGCTGTCGTCGGTACATCAGGTAACTCGGAGTATCGCGTTTTCCCGGTGACCGCCAGAGCACGCAGCTTTTCAAGTTTGATGTGGCCACTGATTGATGGGGGGGTTGTGATGATAATTTGGACTTGGTTAGCGAGAACGTCCTGCAATGCAGCACCGGATCCCTTGTAGGGTATGTGCAAAATTTGCGTGCCAGTGCGCTGCTTGAGAATTTCTGTGCCGATGTGAGCCACTGAGCCGTAGCCCTGCGACGCGTAGCTGAGTTCGCCTGGATGTGCCTTGAGATAGGATATTAGCTCGGCTAAGGTGTGAGCGGGTACGGAGGGATTGATAGCGATCACATTTGTCGATGTGGCGATGAGCGCAACGGGCCGCAAATCGTTCTGACTCCATGGGAGGTTAGGCATCAACAGAGGGTTCCCGACATGAAACCCGGAGTAGGAAGCCAAGAGCGTATATCCATCAGGTGCGGCTCTGGCTACCTGTGAGTAGGCCACATTGCCGCTGCCGCCTCCTTTGTTCTCGACGACAAAGGGCTGGGCCATCGCACGTGCTAGCTCCGCCGCGACGAGCCGCGTAGAAGCATCGATGATGCCTCCGGGCGGAGACGGCACGATTAGTGTCACGGCTTTGTTGGGATAGTCCAGTGGCGCGCTTGTGGCCTTAAGGGGTAACGTGGACAGCGCCATCAACAGCCATAAACCCGCAGTACTCCACCGCACAGATCGCCGGCATGTCTGTGCTTTCAAGTTATAGATCATTATGTCTCCCGTTATTCTATTGTGAACCCGACGCGGCGTTATCGCGGAACAGGCCCAGTCTTGCCGTTGATCGAGTTGCCGCTGTTCAGCGCATCAGTTCGCCAACGTCGGCGGCCGATTCCAGATGGAGTATCAAGGTCTCAAGTCTTTGCGCGGCGTTCGCAGTAAGGCAATTTCCACAAAGTGCGCGAAACTTGCGAATCAACCGTTCTTGTTGATCATCGAGATTCGGGTTTGGAATACTCGAGTCATGCAGTAGCTCAAACGTACTTGTATTGGCCAGGCGTATTCGCACCAGGGTCTGTGGCACGCGCAGGGTCGGATCGAGCACCACCTGAGCTAGCTCTTGCAAACGCAGCAGGTCTGGGCAACTTAGGTTTTCCAGATTGAAGGAAGCGGGGTTGGCCGTATCCCTGCCTGCCAATGCCAAGGCGACCGTGTGCCGAAGGCTGAACTTTGCCTGTAGCGCGGTAAGTGGGGATTGGATATTGCATATGTCATTGCAATGCGGGTTCACATGAATCGATATCGCGGTGATATCGGTATGCGAAAAATCGTTGTCCTGTGCGAGCTTCAACGCACTTTCGATAGCAGCGTGGGTTTCGTAGCATGCAGCATGGAACTTGAAAAGATTGGTCTCCATATGGAAGTCAAATATCGCAGGGTCGGCTGTCGCAACAGAGAAATCTGGCACATATCGTGCTGGTCCGAGTGCCGCTTCAGGATAGAAATCATCAGAATGCGTGTGCGCGAATCCCAGTCGATGTCCGATCATGTCGGCCGGCGCGTCAACCCCGGATTGGGCTAATCGCGCGGCTTCCAGACCGCTGCGTGCCGCCTCGCCGACTTGCAATGGTTTGCAAGACGAGCCGAATGCCGCCTTCAAGCCAGCCGCCTTGATCGCGGCAATACCCAGAGCCTGTGCGGTGGCGTTCTCATCCAGGCCCAAAATTCGCGCAGAAGCCGCGGCCGCTCCAAAGCATCCCATTGTTGCCGTGGCGTGAAAGCCTCGCGCGTAGTGATTGGGGGCGATCAATTGCGCGATGCGGCATGATGTTTCGTAGCCCACCAAGACGGCTTGCATCAGTTGGTGTCCCCCGGCATGAGTCTGCTCCGCCAATGCTAGTGCGGCTGCCAGAACCGGTGCCGTGGCATGTCCAGGAATGGAGAAACTGACGTCGTCGTAATCAATCGCATGTGAAGCCGTCCCATTCACCAGCGCGGCGACCGAGGCCGGCATTCGCGCTTTGCTGCCTACGATGGTGCATTGTGGATGTCCACCCTCGGACAATCGGTATTTCATCAACTGCCGCGTCACGAGTTCGGCCGAACCCGCCAGAGTCACCGCGAACCAGTCCAGGATTACTAATTTGACTCTTGTAGATAAAGTGCGCGGAGCCGTCGCCAGATCGAGTCCAACGGCCGCCTTTGCGAGTTCAAGGGTGATGTTCTCAGGTGCGGTTTGCATAGCTATCTCAGTCCGCACTCAAATTGGCGCGTCGGACCAGCTCGCCTGAAAGTGCGATCTCATCGCGGATGAATTGGTCGAATTCCGGCTGAGACATAGGAAACTCATCGATGCCATAGTCCTTATATTGTTGTTGAACGTCAGGCGATCTGACTGCTTGCTGGATGGCGGCATGTAGACGGGAAACGGTTTCGGAGGGGGTGTCGGAAGGGACGAACGCTCCTACCCAAAGCGGGTACTCCGCTCCGGCAAGTCCCGCCTCGGCAATCGTCGGGACGTCAGGCAACGCCGGACTGCGTTTCGTGGAAGTAACGGCGAGGGCATCGAAGCGCGCGCCCTGCATTAAGCCCATAATGGTATTGATGGGAGCCACAAAATAATCCGATCGACCCGCGGACACGTCTGCGATCGCCTCGGGCGTCCCTTTGTAAGGAATATGCGTCCCTTTCCATTTTGCGAGCATGTTGATCTTTTCAGCGCTCATGTGCGTGGAGCTGCCGTTGCCGGCCGAGGCAAAGTTCAAATTGCCTTGGGATTCTTGCCCTGCCTTGATCAATTGCGAGAAGTCTTTGTATCGACCGGCCGGTGCGATAACGACACCAGGCAGCGCGCCAAATGCCGCAACGCTGGTAAGGTCGCGCTGCGGATCATAGGCTAGAGATTTGTATAGCCAAGGCGCTGTCACATAGGAGCCAGAATGTACCAAGATGGTATAGCCGTCTGCTTGAGACTGGGCCACGTAGGCCGCGGCAATTGCCCCACCCGCACCAGGGCGATTCTCCACGACGACGGATTGCTTGAGGTCTGCCGTCAATTGGTTGGCAACGATGCGCGCCATGAGGTCCGAAGAGCTACCCGCCGTAAATGCGACGACCATCCGCACCGGACGGGTCGGGAAATCATTTTGTGCGCCTGCTGGGGAGCAAGCCACGGCCAGGGCCATCCCGATGGCACTGATGAAAAGGTTCTTTTTACTGTAGGTGGTTCGATCGAAAAGCGCGGTTAAATGGGATAGCCGTACGGAAAAAAGTTGGTACTTCGGTGATCGAATAGGCATTGTGGTCTCCTCTTGTCCACCGCGCGAGGCGGGGTTTTTTTCTCAATCGGATCGACACGTACGCACGTAGGTGCGCCTCCGATAGTGAGCTCGCATTCTGTAGTTTCGCGTCAAAGGCTTACAAACGATTTTTTTGCCGAGGGCGATTGAGTTTTTATCAATCGTCGATATTTGGCTATAAACTTCCCTTGAAGCGAAAATTCTCAGGATTTTTCAGTCAATCGACCGCCTGGTTGATTGATAAACAATCTGGTTTTTAGGAAGACTGTTGAAGAAACTGCCGCCACTGAGTGCATTGAAAGCCTTCGAGGCCGCAGCCCGGCACCTCAGTGTTACGCTCGCCGCCGAGGAATTGAACGTGACTCCTGGGGCGGTCAGTAGGCAGGTTCGCCAGTTGGAGGATTTTTTAGCTATACCCCTGTTCTTGCGCGGGCATCAGCAAATCGTATTGACCCGCCAAGGTTCCGAATACTTTCGCGCGATATCCCGAGCATTGAACGAGGTGCGTGAGGCAACGTCGAGCATTGGTCGGGGTGCAAAGAAGCAAGAGCTTCGTATCCGTGCCTATACGACGTTTTCTATGCATTGGCTTATTCCGCGACTGCCTGATTTTCACGCCAGACATCCTGAGATTCAGGTATCTCTCACGACGTCACTTGATGATGTGGACTTTGATCGCGAAGACATAGATGGCGCTATCCGACTTGGCCACGGAAAGTGGCGCGGCGCGCATAGCTACCGCTTGATGCCCAATCTGCTTTGTCCAGTTATGAGTCCAACGCTGCTCAAGAGTGGCCCGTCCCTGCGAACACCACACGACCTGTCACGCTATACGTTGCTGCACTCGCTCGCCCGCGCGGATGACTGGGCTGCGTGGCTGACAAGCGCGGGGGCACACGACGTTGATGCCAGCGGCGGCATGACGTTCCAGAGTTCGGTCATGGCATACGCATCTGCAATTCAAGGTCAGGGTATCGCCATGGCTCAGCGCTTTCTCGTAGAGGACAAACTACAAAGCGGAGAGCTGGTTGTGCCTTTCGATCATATTCTCGACTGTGGCACTTTTACGTATTATCTGATCACCGCCTCGGATCGTCCGGAGCGTCCTCAGATGGCCGCCTTCAGGCTATGGATGCTGGAGTATTTTTCCAGCGTTGCTTGATGTCGTGGCATCTCAGGGTATTAGCAGCTCACCCGCGAGGAGCGTCACGCGGAAAGCTAGATTGCCTGCTACAAAGATGTGCTCAGCATGCGTATCTCTAACAGCGCTAACGGGCTCTTAAACCGTATGATCCACTACTCTCCTTGGCAACTCTTGGTTCGGCGCCGTCTATGGTGTTCCCAACCCAGCAGCACGCGTTGCGGGGGAAAGAGCGCGAAATCCGAGCATAGAGCTACCCTGATGGAAGAAGGAAGATCAAGGTGGGAGTGGCAAGAGCGCAAGCCAGCGCTGTGCCCGGATGGTGCAGGGATCAAATCATTGTCATATCAGCAATTAGGCTAGGGTAGCGATGCAGGCGTTTCAGCAAGAGAGAACGTGACCTTGTAGCGCGTAGACAGCATATGCCCCGACGTTACGGGAGGGTACTTGGCGCCGGTTCCCGCACAACTGGGAATGCACTCAATGACCGCATCGTGGTTCGGAATGCAAAAATAAGGAATGGAAAGCCTGTCGGCCTTGTTGGCCACCGCGATGGGCGGGTTTACCACGCGGTGCATCGTCGAGACAAAACGGTCATTGGTCCACCGCATCATGATGTCTCCGATATTGACAATGAACGCCCCACGCACTTTCGGCACACCCACCCACTGTCCGTCGGGCAACTGCACTTGCAGGCCACCCGGAGCTTCGTCGACTTTCAGGATCGTAATTGCCGTCGCATCGGTGTGGGCGCCCGCGCGCTCTTCCCCTTCTTTTGGGCTCTGTGTCTGGGCAGGATAGAAGTTTGCCCGCAATATGCTGGCGTGCTTGCTGACACGCTCCCGGAAATAGGTGTTAGGCACGTCCAGCGCGTAAGCAAAAATATCTAGGATGGTGACGGAAAGGCGCTCCATCTCGCGGTAGTACTCGATGAAAGCCGGTTTTAGTCCATGGGGATTCGCTGGCCACAAGTTAGGCGAGTAGTTGGGCCCCGCGTTTGGACTCGTGTAGTATGGATCATCGGACACGTCCAGAGGGCCTATCGCGAAGCTTTCGAGCAGCGAAGGTTTGAGCCTGGCATCCCGGTCTTTGCCCACCGTCTTCTTCCCTTGTGGGGTAAAGCCCTTAGGGTTCGTTCCTGCGGGTTTTTCAACCAGCAACTTCTCAGCTTCCGGCAACGCAAAAAAAGATTTCGACTGGTTGTAGAGCACGTCGATCGTGGACTCGGCCACGCCATGCCCGGTAATGACCAGGAACCCTACCTGCTCGCACGCCGCGTTGACCTCGGCGGCCACGGCCCGGCGGCCTTCGGGCGACCCATCGATGAATGGGGAAATGTCGATCACAGGTACGTGGTCGAGGACGATATGCGTAGTTTCCATGGCTATCCTTTGGGAGGTTGAGCGATTTAATGTATCAATTGCTCCATTAATTTTCATGCGGGAAGACTGCAGACGCAAGCGTTTTCTGACCCAGCGGACGGGTTTCGTCGCAAGTAGCTCCACCGTTCTGGTAGTCGGGAATTCCCGAATCAAAAATTGATTGCGCATGTCTGAAAACATCGACACAATAAATAAATGTAGCTTTTACTACATTAAATATTTTGTTCCGTTCCGTACTTGTTGTCCTCCCTTGTGACTTTCCCACCACGACTAGGCGCAATGCTGCGCCGCCCCGGAGCTCGACCCATGGCCTGCCGGTATCTTCTCGCCTCGCTGCTAACCTTTTTCACGGCCACCTGTGCGACTGCTGCAGACTGGAGGCCGGAACGCCCGATCAAGATCACCGTCCCGTATGCGGCGGGCGGATCGGCCGACGTCATCGCTCGCGTCGTGGCGCAACGGATTCGTACTGAACTTGGCCAGCCGGTCATCGTCGAGAACAAGCCTGGCGCCGGCACGATCATTGGCGCCATGGCCGTCGCTAAAGCCCCGGCCGACGGATATAGCCTGTTGTTGGCAACCTCGACCACGATGAGCATCGCCCCGCTGGTCCAGAAACAAATTCCCTACTCGCCGTCCCAGTTCGTCCCGGTTGCAGGCTTCATGTCCGTGCCGTTCATGGTCCTGGTGAACAAAGACCTGCCGGTGAATACGGTGCAGGACTTGGTCGCGCTCTCGCGTAGTAAGCCCGGCGTGCTTAATTACGGCACGCTGGGCACCGGAACCTCGAACCACGTGCTGGGCGCCCTGCTGTCCACAGCAGCCGGTGATTCGATGGTGGCCGTGCATTACACAAGTGCCGGCCCTGCCCTGATCGGCCTGGAACGCGGCGATATTCACGTGTACTTCGATGGAATCCCCACATCGGTCCACAAGGTGGCCAGCGGTCAGTACAAGGGCATTGCCGTCACCAGCAAAACGCGCATTCCTGGTGTGTCGAACGTCCCGACTGTGTTCGAGCAGGGATTCCCGCAGGTGGGCTTATCGGTCTGGTACGGACTGGTGGCTCCGGCCGACACGCCCGCGAACATCATTTCCACCTTGAATGCCGCGGTGCGGGCTGCCATTTCAGACCCTGACGTAACGGCGCAGATCACCCGCGATGGTACGCAACCATTGTTGCTGGATCCCCAAGCCTTTCAACGGTTGATTGATCAGGACGCCAGCTCTTGGCGCACCGCATTCTCTACGCTCCAACTGAAACTCGACTGAAGTCCGAACCCACGTCTACAGGGACACAGATGAACGGCGCCGACACTCTCTTGCATACGCTGGTCCACGCCGGCGTCACCACATGCTTTGGCAATCCCGGAACCAGCGAAGTCCATTTCGTAAAAAGCCTGGATAAGGTCCCGCAAATGCGATGCATCCTGGCGCTAGCCGAAAACGTGGCCACTGGCGCCGCCGATGGGTATGCGCGCCTGTCCTCTGGCACGGCAGCGACATTGCTTCATTGCGGACCAGGATTAGCAAACGGGCTGGCCAACCTGCACAACGCACAGAAAGCGGGCAGTTCGATCGTCAATATCGTGGGCGACCAGGCCCAGTTCCATGCGTACAGGAACCCGCCGCTGGCGTCCGAAACCGAAAACATCGCTCGCACCGTCTCGACGTGGACCAGGCGGTCCAACGCATCGCTTTCCGTCGGCGTGGACGCCGCCGCAGCGATATCCCAATCGCGATTTGGCGGTGGCGCGATAGCCACCCTGATCCTGCCGTCAGATGTCTGCTGGGGTCCTGGCGGGCCCGTCGGTACGGTTCTCGAACAGCCTCGGCCATCGCAGGTTCCAGAACTGGCGATCGCCAGCGCGGTGGATCTTCTGAAGCAGGGGCATGCCACCGCATTGATTCTGGGAGACGACGCGCTTTGCGGCGCGTTACCGCAGCTGGCAGCCGCCATTGCTGAAAAAACAGGTGCACGCGTCCTGGTCCACAGCTTCATTCGACGTGTCGAACGCGGCCGTGGCAGGCCAGCCTTCGAGCGCGTTCCATACGCCGTTCCCGCTGCGCGCGAGATGTTCAGCGCTATAAACCATGTCGTGCTGGTGGGCGCCGAACAGCCCGTGTTCGCCTTTGCCGGACCGGACGAACTAAGCGGCCCGGAACAACCGGGCACGAGGTTCGTTTCGTTGGGTAGCCGGGGACAGGACCTGGAATCCGCGCTGCGCTCCGTCTGCGACCGACTGCAGTGCGACGGCCGTCCGCGCGCAATGGATGCCGACGCAGCTACGTCGTCGCCTGCAAGCGGCCAAGTTACCTCGACCGCGTTCGGGCAATCCTTGGCGGCACTGCTTCCCGAAGACTCCATCGTGGTCGACGAGGGCATCACATTCGGCAGATCGGTATATAGCGCCACGCATCAGGCACGCAGGCATGACTGGCTTCAATTGACTGGAGGCGCCATCGGATCGGGTATGCCACTGGCAACCGGCGCCGCGATTGCCGCGCCCCACAGGCGTGTAGTAACGCTGCAGGCAGACGGATCTGGCCTGTATACGGTACAGGCGTTATGGACTCAGGCGCGGGAGCGGCTGAACATCACGACCATCGTATTCGCGAACCGCAAGTACGAAATCCTGTTCAACGAAATGAGGCGCATGGGGGTTTCGCCGGGTGCCAGCGCCGACTACCTGTTTGCACTGGACAACCCGGCGCTGGACTGGGTGCAGCTGGCGCAGGGCTTCGGTGTTGAAGCCGCCACGGCCACCAGCATGGATCAGTTCAATGACCTGTTTACCCATACGCTGAACCACGATGGTCCGTTTTTGATAGAGCTGCGTATGTAGCCTCGGCTGCGTCAGTCGGTCGATTTTTCAAGAATGCGCAACACCGAATCGGAAACGAATACTGTCCATTCCTCGTGCGCCTTGACGTCCAGGGGTTCGCCCAGGAACCGCGACAGCGTGTAGCGGTTGGAGATGAAGAAGTACCCGGATGCCAGGATCATCAAATAAATATGCCGGGCCTTGACGCTGCGACGAAACAACCCCAGGCGCTGCCCCTCGGCCACGATGGTCTGGATGCGCGCCATGATAGGCGACACTGCGCCGTCGACCTGGGCCGGGCGGCTTTTTGCAAGGTGTCGTCCCTTGTGCATGTTTTCATCGTTCAGCAGTACGATCAATTCCGGGTGCGACGCATAGTAGTCAAACACAAACCGGATAGTTTTCGCGATGGCCTTTTTAGGGTCGTCCAAGTCTGTCTCTATCGCCGATTCTGCCACGCCCATGCGGCGGTACATTTCCTCCAAGGCTGCGTTATACAGACCCAGCTTGTTCCCGAAGTAGTAATAGATCATGCGATCGACGGTCTTGGCCTCTTTCGTGACCTTTTCAATGCTGCCGGCGTCGTAACCGTGCCGCGAAAACACCTTCACGGCGGCTTTCAGGATCGCGGTCTTGGTCTTTTGGTTTGAGGGGGCTAGCTTCGGCCGTCCTCTAACCGGCTTATCTGCGGAGTCATCAGCGGGTATCTTGTCGTTCACGTTGGGTTGGCTCCTTTCAGCTTTTCTTATTGTGTCATAACCCTTCCCGGCGGGCTGCTAGACCGGTACTCGACATGCCTTTTGCTGATAGAACTGGCGTTGCTGCGTCCGTAGTCGTAGGTTCCATGGCCTTGCCGGACCTGTTCTTGCGTCGGCGGAACCCGCAGTCGCGGGTCAAACGCATGGGATTTCATGCCTGGTGCCGTGCTGCCTGTGAACAGACAGCGGCGACGGCAATTTGGGGCGGACTCTTGCTCCAAGTGAAGGAGGATCACGGTGGCAGGTCATTAAAAGTGGTTACATATGGCGCCGCGCCGAAAGAGGAATGCCGCTCTACAGCGAGGCTTATCCTTCTTTGGGGAGCCAGCAGCTTTGGCGCGAGAGAATGGCTGCCGTTGTACCGTCGCGATCTCCCTTGCTTGTATGGTTAGGGTAGGGTGCGCGTCCTAGAGTGGAGGCGCTGGGGTGGAGGGACGTCCCTCCACCCCAGCGCATGTCTGCTGCCTTTCATGAGCAGCAGGACAGGATTCAGTACGTCACCTCATTCGCGATCATGGCGTTGTTGGTGTCGGCCCGCTATGGCATCGGGATTTTCGCGCAATCCCGTATCGCGCGTGCCCATTCCTGGGGCCTCACGATGCGCCCCTTGTCTGATGGTCTGTTCCAAGAATAAAAAAGCCGTCCCTGTATAAACAGGGACGGCTTTCGAAATTGGTGCCCGGGGCCGGAATCGAACCGGCACGCCTTGCGGCGGGGGATTTTCTTCCCACTTCGGCTTTCGCCGCCGACGTTCCGAAGAACGGCGTTCGTGGTCTGGAGCACGCCTTCACCATAGCATCGCGTATTACCGCTATGCCTTAGGTGCCCGCCGTCTGCTCTCTACACCTTCCGAGGGGCCTTTCGGCTCCAGGGCTTGGCTCGGCATTAGCTCGGACTTAATGTCCAGGGCCTTCACCGAGTTTGACGGGCTTCACCTCTGGAGTTTCCTCCGGAGGGCTCAAATTTGGTCTGAGTCCCCTGCGTCTACCAATTTCACCACCCGGGCAAAATTGTGAAGCAGTCCTACTTCACTACTACTTACTACCACTACGTAGGATCCAGTACGAAACATTCTGGCTCCTATTTGGCTCCTAGAACAAAAACCAGTGTTTCTGTTCCGACGCCTGCATTTCCCTAAAACCCTCATCCCATGCGGCTTGGCGAGCATTCGACTCATGCTGCAAATAGGTAGAAGTCCCTATTTTTGAGTCCCCTGCGTCTACCAATTTCACCACCCGGGCTAGGAGGTCGCGAGCAGTCTGATGACTTGCTGCGGGAGATGCGAAGACAGCGATTGTATGCTGTTTTTTAAAAAATGTCAGCTCACCCCAATTCTCGCCTTCGCGACGCGCAAATGCCGGGCGCGCACCACACAACATCCACTTCTATCTATGTCAAAAATTCACAACAATCGCAATGGACAGTTGCCTGGCGCGTTATAAAGCCTACTGGACGGCGGCAAGGGCTCATTGTGCATGCCTATAGACCGTCGCGCAGCTCACAGAGGAAGCCAGGACCATATGAAGCGCAGTAATTCGCCATCGATCTCGTCGCCGCGTCGGTTTCTGGCGGGGTTGGCGATAGTCATGTTGAGTGCCTGCTCATCGACCCCGCAGACGCCGAAGACCTCTGGAAACACCGGCCCTGTGGCCTATCTAAAGGCAAACAATGGTGCTAATAACATGCGTATCCCAGGCAGACCCCGCTCTGTGCTGGAACTGCATGTGATCGAGGGCCGTCACCATGTCGAGCCGGTCGCGCAATGCGACCAGATCTACACCGGTACGGCTCTGGGCGGAGGCACGGCGCGCGAGCTGCAGGTCGTGCTGTGCGACGGGGACTGGAATAACGACGGGGAATATTGGCTGATCAGTGAGGCGGGCGTCGTCAGCGTGCGCCGCGTTTCGGCCGGCGACTACCAGCAGACTGTCCTGGAATACCGCCTGCGCGATACAAAGGCTCGCGCTGTGGCGAAGACAGATTAGCAATCCGTCCGGAAGGCATTCGCTCACCAGCCTCGCCCTGGCCTCCGCCTATTGCAAGCAGAAGCCAGGATAAACGCATGCACGATTAGGCCCGTTTTCTCTCGGGCAAGAACCAATTCATCACCAACGCGCAGATCCCGCCTGTAGCTACACCGGACTCCAGCACGCTGCTCAGCGCATGCGGCAGATGCGACAGGATCTCCGGCACTTGCGATACCCCCAGCCCCAGGGCCAGAGACACCGAGATGATCAACAACGCCCGGCGGTCCAGCTGAATGCTGGCCAGAATATTGATCCCCGCCGCCGCGACGGCGCCGAACATCACCATGGCGGCGCCTCCCAGCACGGGCTCAGGCACGGCCTGTAGGGCCCCAGCCACGGCAGGAAATAGCCCCAGCACGATCAGCATCCCGGCGATCCAGATCCCGACGTGACGGCTGGCAATCCCCGTCAGCTGAATCACACCATTATTCTGCGCAAACACCGAGCTGGGAAAGGTGTTGAATACGCCCGCCAACAGCGAGTTCACGCCATTGACCAGCACGCCGCCTTTGATCCGCTGCATCCACAGGGGCCCCTCGACAGGTTGCTTGGAAACCTTGCTGGTGGCGGTAACGTCGCCGATGGCCTCGAGCGAGGTGACCAGATAGATGATCAGCATGGGCACAAACAGCGACCACGAGAATCCCAATCCAAAATGCAGCGGCACCGGAATCTGGAACAGCGCAGCCTCGCGTGCACCTGTGAAATCCAGTCGGCCCATGTAGGCGGCCGCGATGTAGCCGACGATCAGTGCGATGACCAGCGCCGTGCTGCGGATCCAGACGATGGGCAGGCGGTTCAGCAGGATGATGGTACCCAGCACCAGACCGGACAGGGTCAGGTTTTCCGCGCTGGCGAAAGTCCCGTCTTTCATGGCGTTGTAGCCGCCACCCATGCTGATGAGGCCGACTTTGATCAGCGTCAGGCCGATCAACAAGACAACGATGCCGGTGACGAGCGGGGTGATCAGCCGTTTGACGAACGGCAGGATTCGGCTGATAAAGATCTCGACAAAGGATCCCGCGATGACGACGCCGAACATGGTCGCGAGCACCGTTTCGACCGGGGTGCCGGATTTGACCATCGCCGACCCGGCGGTGATCAGCGGTACGACGAAGTTAAAGCTCGTGCCCTGCACGATGAGCAGGCCTGCGCCCAGCGGGCCGAATCGGCGGCACTGGATATAGGTGGCGATGCCGGAGACGACCAGCGACATGGAGACGATCAGAGTGGTGTCGCGGACGCTGACGCCCAGGGCCTGGCAGATCAGCAGGCCCGGGGTGACGATGGGCACCAGGATGGCCAACAGGTGCTGCAGGGCGGCGACAAAGGCGACCGGCGCGGCGGGACGGTCGTCAGGACCGTAGACCAGATCGTGCGCAGGGACGTCGTCGTCCGCAGCGCTGTGAGGGGCGGTTTGGGTGAGAGAGGCTGGTTGCATGAGCGGGCGCCGGCCGGCTGGGGAAAATGGGAATGGGCAGGATTTTAGCGAGGCAGCGGGCCACCTGTCTGAGGGAATGCCTTTTTTGGGGCTCGCAGGGCAGTTTGGCGCGGGAAAGATGCCGGAAAAACCACAAAAGGGCTCAAAAAAGGGCCGATTGAGAGGCGGCTCTCGCTCAGGTCGCGCCTGATGGCGGTCTTGAAACCCTGGCCATCACCCCCATATTGTTGGGGTTTCTCAGGTTTCGCCCTGGCGAATTGCGCGGGTGTCCCCTTTTTTTGGGGGGACTCTGGTGAAATTCGCGGGCCTGTCCAATTTTTCTCTTGTTTTTCTGACCGTTAAAACTATGAGCCAAACCGCCACGTCTTCCAATTCTGAAACCCTGGGGTTCCAGGCCGAGGTAAAGCAACTGCTGCACCTGATGATCCACTCGCTCTACAGCAACAAGGAAATTTTCCTGCGCGAGCTGGTTTCTAACGCGTCGGATGCCTGCGACAAGCTGCGTTTCGAGGCGATTGACCAGCCGGGGCTGCTGGATGGCGATAGTGAGCTGGCGATCCGGGTGGACTACGACAAGGACGCGCGCACGATCACGATCTCGGATAACGGGATCGGGCTGTCGCGCGATGAGGCGATCGCCAATCTGGGCACGATTGCGCGTTCGGGCACGCGTGAGTTTTTCTCGCAATTGACCGGTGACAAGCAAAAGGACGCGCAACTGATTGGTCAGTTTGGCGTGGGCTTTTATTCGTCGTTCATCGTGGCCGACAAGGTCACGGTGGTGAGCCGCCGCGCCGGCAGCGGCGAGGCGATTCGTTGGGAATCCGATGGCCAGGGCGAGTTCAACATCGCTGCCGCGGAAAAAGCCACGCGTGGCACGGATGTGACGTTGCATCTGCGCGCGGACGAAGACGAGTTGCTCAATGGCTGGAAACTGCGCGAGATCCTGCGCCGTTATTCTGACCATATCTCGCTGCCGATCCGCATGTTCAAGGAAGACTGGGATTCGGAAAAGAGCGCGCAGGTAAAGACCGAAGAGCTGGAAACGGTGAACCAGGCCAATGCGCTCTGGACGCGCAGCAAGGGCGATGTCACCGACGAGCAGTACCGCGAGTTCTACAAGACGGTCTCGCACGACTATGACGATCCGCTGGCCTGGACGCACAATCGCGTAGAGGGTCGCAGCGAGTACACGCAGTTGTTGTATGTGCCGAAGCATGCGCCTTTCGATCTGTGGGATCGTGATGGCCGTCGCGGTGTGAAGCTCTACGTCAAGCGCGTATTCATCATGGACGATGCAGAGCAATTGCTGCCGTCGTATCTGCGTTTTGTGCGTGGGGTGATTGATTCGGCGGATCTGCCGTTGAATGTGTCGCGCGAGATTTTGCAGGAAAGCCGTGATGTGCGCGCGATCCGCGAGGGCTCGGCCAAGCGTATTCTGTCCCTGCTGGAGGATATGGCCGAGCACAAGGCCGAAGACTACGCGACGTTCTGGACGGAATTCGGCCAGGTGCTGAAAGAAGGCACGGGCGAGGATACGGGCAATATCGAACGTATTGCAAAGCTGCTGCGTTTCGCATCGACGCATACGGGCGATGCGATTCAGAACGTGTCGTTTGCTGATTACGTGTCGCGCATGAAGGAAGGCCAGGACAAGATCTACTACGTCACGGCCGATACGTTTGCTGCAGCTAGCAACAGCCCGCATCTGGAGATTTTCCGCAAGAAGGGCATCGAGGTGCTGTTGTTGTCGGATCGCGTTGACGAGTGGATGTTGTCGTATCTGCGCGAGTTCGATGGAAAATCGTTGGTGTCGGTGGCCAAGGGCGGTCTGGATCTGGCCGAGTTGGCGGACGAGGACGAGAAAAAGCATCAGGCCGAGGTCGAGGAAAACTTCAAGCCTTTGGTCGAGCGTTTGAAAGAGACGCTGGCGGATCAGGTGAAAGAGGTGCGCGTGACGTTGCGTCTGGTGGATTCGCCAGCGTGCGTGGTGGTGGGACAGAACGAACTCAGCCCGCATTTGCTGCGCATGCTAAAGGCCGCGGGCCAGGAGGCGCCGGATGTGAAGCCGGTGCTGGAGATCAATCCGGAGCACGCCTTGATCGCGCGTGTGCGTGATGCCGACGATAGCGAGTTCGAGCAATGGGCGCGTCTGTTGTTGGATCAGGCCTTGTTGGCTGAAGGTGCACAGATTGCGGATCCCGCGGCGTTTGTGAAGCGGTTGAATGCGTTGTTGTTGAAGTAAGTAGATGGCCTCTGCTGAAAGCTGAGGCAGGTCAGCCGCGAGTCTCTGCGGCTGGCTAATACGCCGATCGCACTGCACCCCAAGGATTGAACATTGGTTCAGTCTTTGGGGTGTTTTTGTTTTCGAGGCGAAGATTTCTCTGGACGTCTGGGGACGCTGGGGCCGGTGGCTGGTTGTGTCATGTCTCTGGCGGCAGGCCCTTCGGTTGCAGATAGCGGGGGCAGGGGCAGCAACCGTTGTGAAATATCGTTCAGTGCGGCTTCGAGTTGCACGATGAGGGCTTGCGCAGCGGGCGACAGGGACCGGTCGCGGCGATGGAGCACACCGATATAGCGTCGCGCGGATGCGTCGCCCAACGGGACACAGCATAGTCCTGTGAGGTTCAGTTCGGGCAATGCCATGCGGGGCAGCACGCTGACCCCCAGCCCTTGACGCACCATGCCGGCAGCGGTGCCCATGTTGGTGACGTCATAACGCAGGGCGGTGACGGGGGCGCCTACTTCGTCCCGCACGGCGCGATCAAATTGTTGCCGCGCGTTGGATCCCTGGGATAACAAGATCAGGTCGTAGCGTAATACATCGCGCCAGTGCAGCATGCGGCGCACGTTACCCAAGGGATGGCCGGCCGGGTAGACCGCGCAAAAGCAGTCCTCGGCCAGCGGGGTAAAGGTGAGGTCGGGCGCCGGCTCGGCCTGGGCGGCGACTGCGAACTCGATCTGATTGGTGCGCAACATGGCCAGCAACTCGTCATTGTGGGCCTCGACGACGCGTACTTTTAATGCGGGATGTACGTGACGCAATGCCCCGACGGCGGCGGGTAACAGTGTCAGGGCCGTTGACGGCAGGGCGCCGAGCGCGACGTTGCCGCGTCGCACGGCAGCGAGGTCGGCCAGGCTGCGATAGGCTTCTTCCAAGTCGGCGATGGGGCGCTGGATGCGGGAATAGAAGTCTTCCCCGGCCGAGGTCAGGCTGATGGTGCGCGTGGTGCGCTCGAACAAGCGCAGTCCGAGGACTTCTTCCAGGTCCTGGATCAATGCGGTGAACGACGGCTGCGTGACGCCCAATTGATTGGCGGCATGGGTAAACGAGCCGGTATGAATGGCCAGCAAAAAGGCTTTCAGAGGGCGATATTTGATATTTATAGCCATGGACTAATAGTAGGGTAAAAATATCTATTTGTGTCTAATAATTGATCGGCTCATGATGGCGTCACCGAAGAACTCTCGGATTCAAAGACGTTATGGACGTATCAAGCCACAAGCCTTTTCGGTTGGGCGCCAAATGGCGTAGCAGCCAGGACGGCGACGCCGTCATCACTTCTATCAATCCCGCCGATGGCAGCATTGCCGGCATCGTGACGCGAGCCCTGCCTCGGGACGTTGATACGGCCGTCGAGGTCGCGCGGGATGCTTTTTTGCACAAACCGTGGCGCAAGTTGCGCCCCGATCAACGTGCCATCACGTTGTACGAGATCGGCCGGCGTCTGTCGGCCGAGCGCGAGTCCTTGGCGCGCCTGCAAATGCAGGACAGCGGCAAGCCGTGGAAAGAATGCCTGAACATGGTCGACAGTGCGGCCGGCCATTTTCGTTATTACGGGGCGGTCTGCGAGACGTGGCAGAACGAGATGACCTCGCCACGTGGGGAATATTTTTCCATGGCATTGGCCGAGCCGTTTGGCGTGGTGGCAGCGATCACGCCGTGGAATTCTCCGATCATGAATGAGGCGCAGAAGGTCGCGCCCGCACTCGCGGCCGGCAATTCGGTGTTGGTGAAGCCCTCTGAGGAAACGCCGCAACTCGCGTTGGAGTTGGCCCGCATCTGTGGCGAGGCCGGGCTGCCTGAAGGACTGGTGACGGTATTGCCGGGCCATGGCGAGGATGTGGGCGCGGCGCTGGTCAAGCACCCTGGCGTGCGTATGGTCTCGTTTACGGGGGGCACCGAGACTGGACGGGTGATCGGCGCGATCGCGGGTCAACGGTTGATCCCGGTTGGGCTTGAGCTGGGCGGCAAATCCCCGCACATGGTGTTTGACGACGCCGATCTGGATCGTGCTGTGGCCGGCGTGCTTTCAGGGATTTTTGGCTCTGCGGGGCAGAGTTGCGTCGCGGGTTCCCGCCTGTTTGTGCAGAAGTCGATCTACAGGCCGTTCATGGAAACGCTGGTGGCACGTACGCAGCAGTTGCGCGTCGGCATGCCCGACGATCCCACGACGCAAATGGGGCCGTTGGTATCGCGTGTGCATCGTGACAAGGTCGCGGACTATGTGGACGTTGGGCGCGCCGAAGGCGGCCGTGTATTGGTGGGCGGGTCTGCACCGGATCGGGCCGAGCTGGCGAATGGTTGGTTCTATCTGCCTACCGTGATTGACGGGTTGGATAACAAGGCGCGCGTGTGCCAGGAAGAAATTTTTGGCCCGGTATTGGTCGCGCTGCCGTTCGAGGACGAGGACGACGTGATCCAGCAGGCCAACGATACGCCGTTTGGCTTGGGCGCAGGCATGTGGACGGGGGATTACGCACGCGCGTGGCGCGTAGCGCGCGAAATCGAAGCCGGGTCGGTCTGGATCAACACGTATAAACAATCACATATCGCAACGCCGTTCGGCGGGTTCAAGGACAGCGGCATCGGACGCGAGAAAGGCCTGCATGGTCTGCGTCTGTACAGCCAGGTCAAGAGCTTGTACTGGGGCATGCACGAAAAACCTATGGGACTTTGACGAAAGATGAACAAGGAAAAGAAAGGCGCCGCGCTGGCGCTGGCGGATTCTCGTATCTTGATTGCTGGCGCGGCCAGTTTGGTGGGCTCGCACACCGCGGATGCGTTGCTGGCAGCGGGTGTGAAAGAAGTCATCCTGCTTGATAATTTCGCGTTCGGCACGCCGGAGGCCATCGCGCATTTGCAGGATAACCCGCGTGTAAAACTGGTGCGTGGAGATCTGATGCGGCTGCCGGATCTACTGGCGGCGACCGAAGGTGTCGACGGTGTGCTGCATTTGGCAGCGTATATGACGCTGGGTTTTGCGCAGACACCTTGGCAAGCGGTTGACGTGAACGTGCGCGGTGCGCAGAACATGTTGGAGGCCTGCCGCGCGAATAAGATAAAGAAGGTCGTGTTCGCGTCATCGAATGCTGTCTATGGCTATGGCACAGGCATTGTCGGAGCGTTGGAGGAAACCGGACCTTTTCATTCGGTGGGAGCGCCTCCAGCCGCGATTCTCTATGGCGCCTCCAAGATCATGGGCGAGCAACTGTGCCGTCAGTATTATCAGAAAGCAGGGCTGGACTATGTGGTGCTGCGCTATTCCACCGTCTACGGCGAACGGCAGCACTATCGTGCGGCGAACTCGCTGTACATCATGGAAACCTATGATCGCGTGCGCAAAGGCGAGCGTCCGGTGTTGCCGGGCGATGGCACGGATACCAAGCATTTTGTTCATGTCTCTGATGTGGCTCGCGCCAACGTCGCGGCGTTTCAGAGCGCGGCGACGGATGTGGCGGTGAACGTGTCGGGTCCTGAACCAATTACGACGGGCGAATTGGTGCGTCTGGTGCTGGACTATTGCAAGAGCGATCTGCAGCCTGAGATCAAGCCGGATCCTCCCGGGACGGTGCGTTTGACATCGGGTGGAGCGTTCCATATTCCCCATGATCGGGCCGGGCAGCATATCGGCTGGCAGCCCAAGGTGGGAATGGCCGAAGGTGTCGCTAGGCTGTTGGCTTGGCGCGAAACGCAGGAAACCCGCTAGCGTCCTTCGTTGTGCGGCGCTTTGTGATGTCACGAGCCGCCGCACAGCATCGAGAGTCCAGCGCAGACACACATAAGGTCGCAGAAAAAAGCGATCCAGGCGTTCATGAGGAGACACGAGGATGAGGTTCACAAAATGGGCCATGCTGGCATGTTTGTCGTTAGGCGTGGCGGCGCAGGCTGCCGCGGCGAATGAGTATCCCTCCCGATCTGTTCATTTGGTGGTGCCTTTTCCCGCAGGCAGTACGACGGATGCGATGGCTCGGTTTTTGGGCGAGCGTGTGGCAAAAGCGCTGGGGCAAAGCGTCATTGTGGAAAACAAGGCAGGCGCCCAAGGCAGTATTGCCGCTTCCGAAGTGAGCCGTGCCGCAGCGGACGGCTATACGTTATTGGTCGGAACCAACTCTACGCAATCGGCGAACGTACACCTGTTCAAAAAGCTGCCTTACGATCCGGCTCGGGATTTTGCGGCGATTACGCAGTTCACGATGAACCCGTTGATACTGGTGGTTCGGCCTGATTTGCCGGCGCAGGATGTGGAGCAGTTTCTCGCCTATGCCAAAGCCAATCCCGGCAAGCTCAATTACGGGACCGGCAATACCGGCAGCCTGGCGGCGGCGCAGATGTTGAAAAGCATGGCAGGGATTCAGGCGATGGAAGTGCCATACGCCGGGACCCCGCAGGCGATCACGGATTTGCTGGCAGGGCGGCTGGATTTCATGATCACCGACATCTCTGTGACGCGGCCATATATCGAGGCGGGCAAGCTGCGTGCCTTGGCCGTGACGCCGCGCGAGCGGGTGGTGTCGCTGCCCGATATTCCGACGTTTGCCGAAGCCGGTTTGCCCGACTACGAGTTTGTGGCGTGGGGCGGACTGTTCGCGCCGTCGGGGACGCCAGCGCCTGTGGTGGATCGGTTGAATCAGGTGTTCGTACAGGCGTTGCAAAGCGACGAAGCCGCGGCGTTCTTTGCCAAGCAGGGACAGCAGGCCGCGCCGCGAACACCACAGGATTTTGCGGATTATGTCGTGGCGCAGACCGATTTATGGGGCGAACTGCTCGCCGCAGCGGGTCAGAAAAAACAATAACGGCCGTTCTGCCAACTGGAAAATGAGGAGGTAGGCATGAACATCATGCATGTGGATGCAGATCGTGTTCGTCAACAAATCCTGAGTATTTTGAACGCTTGGGAAATGGCATCGGATCTGGCCCAGGTGGCGGCAGACATCATGGTCGAGACGGATCTGCTCGGTGTGGATTCGCACGGCGTGTCGATGCTGATGATGTACGAGGAGATGCGTAACGCCGGCATGCTGTCATTGCAAGCCAGGCCGACGGTAGTGCGTGATCGAGGATGCACGGCATTGTTGGATGGCGGCGCGAGTCTGGGACACCCCGTATCGTCCATGGCCATGAATCTGGCGATCGACAAAGCTCTGCTGCATGGCGTAGGCATTGTGGGGGTTCGTAATTCGCATCATTTCGGCGCTGCGGGGTTGTATGCGCGGATGGCGAGTGCTCGAGGCGTGATAGGGATGGTCACCACCGCGACCCGCGGTATATCGCTGGTGCCGCCGCGGGCATCGGTGCCTGTGCTGGGCACCAATCCCCTGGCGTTTGCAGCACCCGCCGGGCGCAATCGGCCTTTTGTGCTGGACATGTCTACGACCACGGTGGCGGCGAACAAGGTAAAGGTCTATCACCTGAACGACAAGACCATGCCGGCAGGATGGGTGGTCGATCGGTCAGGGCAGGTCGTGCGCGATCCGCATGTCGGCATGGACTATGTCTTTAAACAGCCCGATGGAGGGTTGACGCCACTCGGCGGGTCATTGGAGTTAGGAAGCCACAAAGGCTATGGCTTGGCCATGATGGTGCATATCCTGGCGGGCACGTTGATGGGCGGGTCGTTTTCTCCTATCCGCAATCGGACGCAAAAACAGGGCGATCCCGACAATATCGGCCATTTCTTTATGGCGATCGATCCCAGGGCGTTTCGTGACGAAGACGAGTTCGAGCGTGATCTGGATGCGGTCATCGACACGATGCACGCGACAACGGCGGCCAATCCGGACGAGCCCGTTCTCGTCGCCGGAGATCCCGAGGCGATGACCCACGAAAAACGCATGCGTGAAGGTATCCCCATCCCCGAGACGCTGGACGCGCATATTCGGGATATATGCAGCCGCAGCGGTGCGGCGTATCTGCTTCAGCAGTCATGACAACAACCTAGCACGGAGACAGGATGATGAAGAAGCTGAAAGGTATTATCGGTGTGTGTGCGGCTCTGAGTATGGGCCTGGCAGCGCCAACCGCGCTGGCTGCAGACTATCCCAATAAACCGGTCACGCTGGTCGTGCCGTATCCGCCGGGTGGTGCTACGGATGTGATTGCACGGTTGATCGCAGAAAAGTTGCCAGCGGAATGGGGGCAGCAAGTCGTCGTCAACAATCGTCCAGGCGCAGGAACGACGGTCGCTGCCGAAGCCGTGGCGCGCGCTCCTGGAGACGGCTACACGCTGTATATGACGACAGCCGCGCATACGATCAGCGCCAGCCTCTATAAGAAGCTCAACTACGATCCGCTGAAGGATTTTGCGCCGATTACGTTGACGTCAACGATTCCGCTGGTATTGGTGACTACGCCGTCTTTGCCTGCAAAGAATCTGGACGAACTGATCGCCTACGCCAAGAAATCACCCGATGGGCTAAGCATGGCCTCGACGGGAAACGGTACGCCACAGCACCTGACGGGCGAACTCTTCAAGGCGAGAACCGGAATCAATCTGGTGCACGTGCCGTACAAGGGCGATGCGCCGATGCTGACCGACTTGATTGGTGGACAGGTACAGATGGCATTCGTGACCTTGTCGGCGGCGTTGCCGCACATTCAGTCTGGAAAGCTGCATGCCATCGCGCTGGCGCATTCTCGCCGGGTCGATGCGATCAAGCAGGTGCCGACCATGGAAGAAAGCGGCATGAAGGATTTTGAGGCAGCTACCTGGTTTGGGTTGTTTGCGCCCGCCAGCATGCCGGACGGGCTGCGCGAAAAAATCTATCGCGACGTCGCCAAGATCGTCTCAACCCCCGATATGACGAAGAAGCTGCAGGACATGGGTGGCGATGTGAACAATAGTTCGCCCAAGGAATTCCAGGCATTTATCAACGACGAGGCTGCTCGTTGGGCAGAAGGCGTAAAGCTCTCAGGCGCGCAGATCGATTGATCGGTGATACGGCACATAGTCGAGAGGAGAACCAAGCATGAGTGATTCGGATCAGGCGTTGTTGGCGCGTTGCGCGGCAATCGGCACTAGCACGTGGGCGGACGCGATGGATACGTTGGGTATCGCGGGCGTCACGCAAGGGATTACGCGTCGGGCAGGGCTGGGGCGCATCGTGGGGTTTGCGGTGACCGCCAGGCATGTATGGGGAGAGCTGGGGGATTTTGAGAAGGCAGATTTTGCGGTAGGCCGGCTCGTCGCCGCCACCGGCCCTGGCCGGGTGTTGATGGTCGATGCGGGTGGCACATGCATCTCGACCTTTGGCGGTATTGCATCCTTGGCAGCCTCGAAGCGGGATGCGACTGCTGTCGTGATCGACGGCGCATGCCGTGATGTGGACGAAATCCAGGCAACGGGCCTGTGGCTCGCCAGCCGCCATGTCACGCCGTTGACAGGCAAGACGCGATTGCGTCTGCAGGCCATGGGTGAGCCAGTCACGATAGGGGGCGTCGAGGTCGAGGAAGGCGATCTGGTGGTCGGCGACGACACCGGTCTGGTGGTGATTCCGCGGGGGCGTGTGGACGAGGTGTTGGTCGCCGCGCAAGAGGCGCTGGCGGTAGACGAGCGCGTGGAGCAAAGCGTCCGCGAAGGCATGTCATTCGCGGAGGCGGCCGCTGCAGCCAACTATATCCCGGCGAGCACGGGAGCGGGGAAGTGACAGCAGCGTACGACATCGTCCAGGTGGCATCGCTGGGGCAGGTGTTTGATGATCGTCTGGCGGCGCACTATCGGGTCCTGCAAACCTGGCATTCCCCACAGGGAATGATGGCATATCCCGAGGCGCTGCAGGGCGTGCGCGTGGCGGTAACCTCAGTCCGATATGGATTTACGCGTGCCATGTTTGACGCGCTGCCCGCGTTAAAGGCTGTATGCAGCTGGGGCGTCGGCCACGATACCTTGGATCTGCAGGCGGCGGCGCAGCGTCATGTCGAGGTGAGCACTACCCCCGATGTGCTGGATGATTGTGTGGCCGATCTCGCGTGGGCGCTGTTGTTGTCTGCAGCGCGGCGTACCGCGGTGGGCGATCGTTATGTGAAGGCAGGGCAATGGCGTGAGCTGGGGCAGTTCCCACTGGCCACTAAAGTATCGGGAAAACGATTAGGTGTTTTAGGGCTGGGTCGCATCGGCGAGGCGATTGCCAGGCGCGCATCGGGTTTCGAGATGGAGGTCCGTTATCACAATCGGACGCCGCGTGCGCAGGCTCCTTATGGTTATGAGGCGTCGCTGGTTGATCTGGCGGTGTGGGCTGATTTTCTTGTCGTCGCCTGTGTGGGCGGGCCGAGTACGCGGCATCTGGTGAATGCGTCAGTGATTCGCGCGTTGGGGCCGCAGGGCATTCTGGTCAATATCGCGCGGGGCAGTGTGGTCGATCAAGCTGCGTTGATAGCGGCGCTGCGCGAGGGCGAACTAGGCGGCGCGGGTTTGGATGTGTTGGAGCAGGAGCCCGCATCCGCGACGGAATTCGCCGCGCTGGATCAGGTGTCGCTGATGCCTCACGTGGGCAGTGCTACGCGGGAAACGCGGGCGGCGATGGCTGATCTGGTGTGGGACAACGTCGTCGCGTTCATGCAGTCCGGCAGATTGTTGACGCCGGTAATGCGGGAGCAGACGCCATGACACCGTCAGTGCTGTTGGCGGATCTGGCGGCGTGCGTCGGCGAGGGCCATGTGCTGACGGGAAACGACGCCGATCCGTATTTGACCGATTGGCGTCGCGCCATCACGGGCCGTGCATTGGCAGTTGTGCGGCCGGCCAGTCGCGACGAGGTTGCACAGGTCGTGCGGCGATGTGCGGCAGCCGGCGTGCCGGTGGTACCCCAGGGAGGAAATACCGGTCAAGTGGCCGCTGCCACGCCCGATGACAGCGGCCGTGCGGTGGTGTTGTCATTGTTGCGTATGAACAGCGTACGCAATATCGATCTGGATACCGACACCATTACGGTAGAGGCGGGTTGTGTGTTGCAAGCCGTCCAACAGGCCGCGCGCGAGGCAGGTCGATTATTTCCTCTGTCATTAGGGGCAGAAGGCAGCTGCACGATCGGCGGCAATCTGGCGACGAATGCGGGTGGAACACAGGTATTGCGGTACGGCAATGCACGGGAGCTCGCGCTGGGGTTGGAGGTCGTCACGCCGCAAGGCGAAATCTGGCATGGACTGCGTTGCCTGCGCAAAGACAATACGGGATATGACTTGCGCGATCTGTATATCGGCAGCGAGGGCACACTCGGTGTCATTACGGCTGCGGTGTTGAAACTTTTTCCCTTGCCACGCGCACAGCGCACGGCATTGGCGGTGACGTCCGGACTGCACGAGGCTTTATCGCTGTTGCAGCGTGCCCGAGCGGGGTTTGGGGCAGGCCTGACTGCGTTTGAAGTCATGTCAATGCACTGTCTGTGGGATGTGACAACGGCTTTTCCGCAACAGCGTCTACCTTTTTCGGCGACGGCGGAGCATTCGTGGTGCGTGCTGTTGGAGTTATCGGATAACGAAAGCGAACAGCACTCGCAGGATCAGTTAGAGGCGGTATTGTCCGCAGCACTGGAGGCCGGCGAGGTACAGGATGTCGTCGTGGCGATGTCCGAGTCGCAGAGTGTCGAGTTCTGGACCTTGCGCGAGAGCATCACGCTGGCGCTCGCGTTGGCACCGGCGTGCGTCAAGCACGATATTTCATTGCCGACCTCCAGGATTCCTGAGTTCGTACGCGGTACGGATCAGGCTTTGGCTGCTGCGTTTCCCGGTGTGGAGATGCGCGTTTTTGGTCATCTGGGTGACGGTAATCTGCACTACAACCTCTTGCCGGCGCCAGGTGCAGTGGAGGCGGATATCCAACGTCTCGTCCACGATCGTGTGCATGCGGCAGGCGGATCCGTCAGCGCTGAACAAGGTATTGGCCAACGCCGCATCGAGGATTTGCGGCGCTACAAAAACGATGTCGAGCTGGCCTTGATGCACCGAATCAAAACAGCACTGGACCCGCAAAGCGTGATGAACCCCGGCAAGGTATTGCCCCCTTGGCCATAGCGTCCTGTCGTTGGATACAGATGCTCTTTACAGAGTCATGTTCCGGCGGCCTTCATTCTTATTCATATCCAGGAGAATAGTCATGTTTCATTCATGCAAGTCCATTGCGCGCGCGGTATTTTCGGTGGCAACGCTGTGCGCCACACTGCCGGCCTGGGCCTGGCCGGATCGGCCCATTGAGCTGATCGTGGGGTTTGCGCCCGGCGGTGGCACGGATATCACGGCTCGATCGCTGGCCGTGTTTTTGGAGAAAGAGCTGGGAACGACAGTGGTCGTGCAAAACAAGCCCGGGGCGTCCAGTGCTATTGCGCTGTCTTACGTGGCTCGCGCCAAGCCGGATGGTTACACGCTGGCCATGACGAATATGCCGGGGTTGGTGTCGTTACCGATCGAGCGCGATGCGGGGTTTACCACGGCTGATTTCACGTATTTGGCGAATTTGGTACGTGATCCGAGCGCATTCAGCGTCGCCAGCAACAGTCCCTATCAGACGCTGGAGTCGCTGATCGCCGACGCCCGCGCGAATCCCGGGTCGATAAGCTATGGCTCTACCGGTGTGGGGACCGATGATCATCTGGCATTGGTGCTGTTCCAGAGTTTGACGGGAACCAAGTTGAACCATGTGCCTTACAACGGCGCGGGGCCGCTGCGCAGTGCCGTGCTGGGTGGCCATACTGTGATCGGTGGGCTGAATCTGGGCGAGGTCATGCCGTATCACGGCAAGAATATGCGTGTGCTGGCGCAGGCCAGCGAAAAGCGCTCGCCGCTGGGCCAGGATGTGCCGACATTCAAGGAGCAGGGTGTCGATCTGGTGTTTGCATCCGAGCGCGGTATTGTGGCACCCAAGAATTTACCGCCGGAGGTATCGGAGAAATTGCGTCAGGCATTGGGCAAGGTGGCGGCCAATCCCGATTTTCAAGCGCAGATGAAGCAGCAGTTTACGGAAATGGATTATCTCGATGGGCCGCAGTGGCAAGAGCGGCTGAAAGGCGATGATGCCCGTTTGCGTGACATCTGGGCCAAGACGCCATGGGTTGAGTGACGCGCTATGTTGATTGTCGCAATGACAGTTTGAATGCCTTGTCAAAGGCAGCATATCCGCTGGGTGTGACGGCTACGGCACGCGTGCCCTCCAGGCGCCTCACCCAGTCTTGCTTTACGTAGTGCGATAGCATCGCAGCACCGAGCGTGCCTGCGATATGGTGGCGGCGCTCGCTCCAGTCCAGGCATGCGCGGCAGAATACGCGGCCGGATCTTTTGGGCTTGGATTCGATGCTGATGCTGTCGATATCCATGCCCAAGATCGCGAGTGCGTCGACGCCCTTTGGCGTCAATGCTCCTACCTCGGCCGTTAATTCGATGTGCCCCGCGTCGACCATGCTGTCGGTGATCGCCACGGCAATTTCACCGGCCAGATGGTCGTAGCAGGTGCGGGCGTAGCGTAACGCCTTGTCGCGCGGCCCGGTGATGACGCGGGGGCCTCGCGCTGCGGCGCCTTGTTCGCGCTCGATGGAGACGGACATGATCTGTTCCAGCATGCGGGCGACCGATGGGGTAGCAAGGCGGTGATAGTGATGACGGCCTTGTTTTTCCCGGGCTAAGAGTCCTGCGTCAGTCAGTTTTGCCAAATGTCCGCTGGCGGTCTGAGGCGAGATGCCGGCGATGTGAGCGAGCTCGGAGGCGGTCAGGGCGCGGCCATCCATGAGGGCGGCGAGCATGTTCGCGCGCGCCAGGTCGCCGATGAGGGCGGCGGTTTCGGCGAGTGAGGCGGTGCTGACCATGACGGCTCCTGTGATAAATCCGTTTTTGGATTTCAGTCAGCTTAGCAATTTTTTTTGCTGGCGATACTACGGTCTGGACCGTAGCATAGGCGCGTCGACACACGGCACAGTGTGGGCTCTGATTCTTTGGAGCGTCTACGGGATGGCTAACGAATTTGCGTTACCACAGTATCGTTTTTTCGGGCCCTGGGTGATCCGGGCGGCGTTTGTGATGGCCATGTTCGGCTGGGGCGTGGGTTTTTACGGGCCTTCGATTTATCTGGCCGAGGTGATTGCGCGTACGGGATGGTCGTTGCAATGGGTGTCGACGGCAGTGACGGTCCATTTTTTGTTCGGCGCATTGGTGGTGGCGAATTTGCCACGCGTGCATGCCCGGTTGGGATTGGCGCCGAGTATTGCGGTAGGGGCGGTGTGTACGGCGCTGGGCGTGTTTGGCTGGGCGATGGCTGCGCAACCCTGGCAATTGTTTGTGGCGGCCCTGGTCAGTGGTTCGGGCTGGGTGATGATGGGTGCGGTGGCCGTCAATGCGGTGATTGCGCGATGGTACGCCGCGGGCCGGCCCTCTGCGCTGGCCAAAGCATATAACGGCGCCAGTATCGGCGGGGCGATTTTTGCGCCCTTGTGGGTCGCGCTGATACACGGCCTGGGGTTTCCTGCGGCAGCAGGGCTGGTCGGGGTGGTGATGATCACGGTCATCGCGGCGTTGAGTGTGACGGTTTTCTCCAAGACTCCACAGAGCGAGGGGCAATCGCTGGATGGCCGCGTGACTGCGCACGAGACGGTAGGCAAGGCCTCGTCGTCAGCGCGTGGTGTGCTATCGGGCAGGGCACTGTGGCGGGATCGCGCCTTTGTCACGCTGTCGTTAGGGATGGCAATCGGCTTGTTTGCACAGATTGGTTTGCTGGCACATCTGTTCAAACTGTTGCTGCCGATGCTTGGTGCGCAGCCCGCAGGGTGGTTGATGGGAGGGGGCACGGCGTGCGCCATTATCGGCCGCATGGTGGCGGCACGGGCGATGGGCTATGTAGGAGATCGACGCACGATCGCGGCGGCCAGCTATTTCATGCAGGCGATCGGCTCTGCGGTGTTGTTGGTCGCGCCGGCGGGTGCTGTTTGGCCCTTGGTGGTAGGTGTCGCGTTGTTGGGGGCGGGGATCGGTAATGCTACGTCGTTGCCGCCCTTGATCGCACAAACGGACTTTGCATCACAGGATGTGCCGCGCGTGGTGGCGTTGATTGTGGCGATCAGCCAGGGGACTTATGCGTTTGCGCCGGCTATTTTTGGGGCGTTGCAGCAGTCTGCAGTCGATGCGCCGGTTGCTATTGGACATCAAGCGAGTGCGCTTTTTGTGACGGCGATGGTGATTCAGTTGGCGGCCGCTCTCGTATTCTTGGTGGGCCGGCGTCGTGACAGCAGATGACAGACGCAAAGCTGACTTCTACGCTTTGCGTCCGGCTCGATATCAATTGGCCTTGAATCCCGTGGCCTTGACGACGGCAGACCAGCGTCGGGCTTCGCTGTCTAGCAGGCGTTGCAGATCTTGCCGCGTGGACCCCACTACGATAAAGCCCGCATCTCCTAGCGTTTTTGCGGCTTCGGGGGTGCGCAGCGCAGCAGCGCTTTCTGTTTGCAGGCGATCCAGAATGTCTGCGGGCGTGCCCGCCGGGGCGAACAGAGCGAACCATGCGCCGAAGTCGACTTTTCCGTAGCCGGCTTGGACAAAGGTGGGCACTCCGGGTAGGGCGCTGGAGGGCTTGGCACCTGTGATGGCCAGGGCGCGCATTTTGCCGCCTTTTACTTGTGGTGCGGCCAAGGCGGTGGTGACGAATTCGGCTTGTACGCTGCCCGAGACCAATCCGGACACGGCATCACCGGTGGATCGGTAATGGACGGGTTCGATTTGCATGCCGACTTCGCGTGCGAACAGTTCAGCGCCAAAATGGCCCGGTGTGCCCGCGCCGAATGTGCCGAAGTTCACGCGGTCCTTTGAGGCCTTGCCGGCCTTGATGAAGTCGGCCAGCGTTTGATAGGGTGAGCTCGCGGGTACGACCAGGACGAAATCGGCGCGTACTACTTCGGAAATCGGTGCAAAGTCTTTGGCCGGATCGTAGTTCAGGTTGTTATACGTAGCAGGTGAAATGCTGATGGATCCGACTTCGCCCAATAGCAGGGTGTAGCCATCGGCCGGGCTGCGAGCAACGGTTTGTGCGGCGATCTGGCCGCCCGCGCCTGCGCGGTTTTCTACGACGACGCTTTGTTTCAGACGTTCGCCCAGTTGCTGCGAGAGCGTGCGAGCAACAATGTCAGGTCCTGTGCCGGGCGGGAAGCCGACGTTCAGGCGTATGGGCGCGTTCGGATACTGTGCGAGGGAGATGGCGGGCAAGCACAGCATGGCTGTGACGAGCAGTCGGCGCAGGAGGGATGGCATGGGATGTCTCCGTGTCGGTGATGTGAGCTGCCAGTACGTTGCTGGTGGCGATAAGTATTGATGGAACAGTGGTGTGATGAGCGTGGGGATGGGGGCGGCTGATAGAACCGTCAACGCTTTCTCAGCAAACTCGGTAAAAGCACAACTCAACGTGATCGGGAAAGCGTGCGCCGGTGCCGATGAATATCTGTTCGTGCAACCAGCTCAATTCAGGCGCGGCCGTTTCGAATCGTGGATAGCTGCGAAAGTAGATGCGCGATGGATCGACTTTTTCGCCGCGGGCCAGTTTCGCGATGTCTTCGGCGCTGCCGGTGCGGATACCTGTGTTCTCGACATATACGCGATGCCCGTCGGTCGTTTCGATCACGTAGCGTGCGTGAATATCGGTATACGTGGCTGAACGGATCGACTGAAAATCCGCGCCGCCGGGCAGGATGGTGCCGTTGAGCTTGGGGCCTGTGACGGTGCCGCCCAGAATCGGAATGACGCGGCGACGGCCCTGCGGGGTGTCTCCAACCTCTTGCGGCGGGCCGACTTGTACGTGCAGCGTGGCGAGGTGTTCGAGTTTCGGAGGCGTGGGCTCGGTTGGGGTAGCGGCGTTCATTTTTTTTCTCCGGTGTGACGGCGCAGCGCGGCGGGATCAAAGCCCGCCAGCTGCTTATAGCGCAGCGATACGGCTTGCAGTTCGTGTTCGGGGATGACGTCGGCGATGTTGGCAAAGCCTTGCGGGGCGCGCTCTTCGGCCATTTGCATGACTTGCTCGGGGCCGTTCAGGCGATTGCGCAGCACGATGCCTGCGGTGCGCGGTAGACGTTCTGCTTCGTATTCGAGCAGGGCCGTCTCGAGTGCGCGGACGTTGCCTTGTTGTGCCTGAGCCAGGCTGTTTGCCAGACAGCGTGCATCCAGGATGGCCTGTGCTGAGCCGTTCGAGCCTATGGGATACATGGGGTGTGCTGCGTCGCCTAGCAACGTGAGACGGCCTTTGGTCCAGCGCGGCAGGGGATCGCGATCGACGAGCGGGAATTCGTAGATGGCCTGCGCGCCGTCGATGATCGAGGGAATGTCAATCCAGTCCCAACGCCAGTCGGCGAATCGATCGGCAAACACGGATTTGTCTACGCGGCGATTCCAGTCGGTGGCAGGCAGCGTCGCATCGGGAATAGCCAGCTCGGCGATCCAGTTGATGAGCGAACGGCCTTGGCGATGCAAGGGAGCCGAGATGGGATAACAGACAAACTTCTGATCCTGATGGCCCGCCATGAACATCGTGCAGCCATCCAGATAGGGCGAAGCCTCGGTGACGGCGCGCCACAGCATGCGGCCAGAGAATCGTGGCTCGTCGCCGGTGGGATAAAACTGTTTGCGCAAGGCCGAATGGATGCCGTCGGCGCCGATCACGGCATCGCCCACCGCAGTGTGCAACGAGCCATCGGCGCGGTTGCGGAAATGCGCACGCGCTGTATTGCCGTCATTCTCTGCAGATTCCAACACCACGCCGGTGACGATGGCATCGTCGCCGAGCCGCGCGCGTACGGCTGCGGCCAGCAGCATCTGAAACTCGCCACGATGTATCGAGAACTGCGGCAGCGGATAGCCCGCTTTCAGGCCGCGTGGTTCTTGCCAAATGGGCTGGCCGAGCTTGTTGTAGTAGTGCAGTGCGGATGTCGGGATGGCGTGTTCGGCCAGCGTATCCAAGAGGCCCAGAGGCTCCAGTTCGTTTACGGCGTGGGGTAGCAGGTTGATACCCACGCCCAGCGGACGCAGTTCTTGCGTGCTCTCATAGACGCGACTGTTGATGCCTCGCTGATGCAGCATCAGGGCCAGCGTCAGCCCACCTATGCCGCCGCCGGCAATCACGATATTCATGGGTCTCTCTCCAACTTGCGGGTCCAGCGTATGCCGTCAATTTATATTGTTATGTACCATAACAAATTGGGTGTCTGCATCGGCACTGGTACTAACCCGTACGAAACACGGTTCGGCAGGTAGCGTTATCCGCTGGTCTCAGGTAGTGTGTAGTTCCCTTTGATCTCTTTCATAGCCATGCCTTCCGCCTCTGCATCGCGCCCGCGCCGACCCGCTGCCCGTGGCGAACACTTCGATCCGCATGTCGCCGGTATCGAATACGGCGCCTTGGACTCGCTGGTGGGCTATGCCATCCGGCGGGCACAGATTTCTATTTACGAGGATTTTCTGGCGGCGTTGGCGCCATGGGACATTACGCCGCAGCGATTCTCGGCGTTGACGTTGATCGCCGAGAATGCAGAGTTGAAGCTTACTGACCTCGCGCGTATTCTCGGTATCGCGCGCTCGGGCGCTGTGCAATTGGTGGATCAGTTGCAGGCGATGGGCTACGTCACGCGCCGCGATGCGGCAGCAGACAAGCGGGCCTATGCGTTGACACTGACGTCCGCCGGGCGGCGTGCGTATAACAGTGTCACTCGTGCGGTAAAGGCCCATGATCAACGTATCAGCGCGCAATTGAGTGATGCCGAGCGTGAGCAACTGATCGTGTTGTTGGGGCGGCTTGGGTGAATTCGAAATTACCGATCGGGAATATTTTCCAGGGAGTGTCGTTTTTTGAATATTAAAATTCCCGATCGGTAATTTTTGGTCGACATCGACCCGTCAGGCCACATAAAATTACCGATCGGGAATTAGGAAGGCACAATCATGGCAACCGATTCGATACCGCTCGATGTGTACGCACCGACCAAGGTCCGCACTGCCGCAGAGTTGGGCAGACTCGTCAAAACGGTACGAGCGGATCAAGCCTTGCTCCAGACAGACTTGGCTGGGCTTGCTGGGACGGGCAACCGATTTGTGGTCGATCTGGAGCGAGGCAAGCCGACGTTGCAGTTGCAAAAGGTGCTCGACATGTTGGATCTGCTGGGATTAGAGGTTGTGATTCAACGTAAACGCGGGGATTTTTGATGGCGACAGTGGATGCGTTGGATGTCTATGCCGCAGGACGTTGTGTCGGGCGTCTTTTTGACGAGCAGCCTTTGCGGTTTCGCTATGATCCGGCTTGGTTGACGTGGTCCGAGGCGAGGCCGATCGCGCCGAGCCTCGGTTTAGGGCAACAAGATCACGTTGGTGACCATGTGCTCGCGTATTTCGAAAACCTGCTGCCAGAGGGGCATATCCGGCGGTTTTTGTCCGTCAGCCGCCATGCCAGCACGGCATTTGGGTTGCTGCGCAGTGTAGGCGGAGATACCGCAAGTGGGTTGACGATTGTGCCGCAAGGCGAAAAACCGGCACCACCCGGTTATCGGCCGACGACGTGGGTGGATATTGCCCAGCAGTTGCAGCACGCAGTGATCCCCGCCTTGGCTGCCGAAAACGCGGAAGGCACTCGCATATCTTTGGCGGGGGCACAGGACAAGCTATTGCTGATGGTGCTGCCGGATGGTGTTCCAGCGATTCCGCAAGGCACGGCACCCTCGTCGCATATTCTCAAACCAGATATTCGCGGTTTGGACGGAGTCTGGTCATCGGCATTGAATGAAGCGATGGTCATGAAGCTGGCCTCGGCGCTGGGGCTGCAAGCAGCCGAGGTCGAGTATCAACCGGATACGCGTGCTTGTCTGGTGCGACGATATGACCGCAGGGCTGATGGGGCAGGAGGCTTGGCTCGGCTGCATCAGCTGGATTTGTGCCAACTGGCGGGCACGCCATCGGCGGTGAAGTACGAGAGCGATGGCGGTCCGACACTGGCGCAATGTCGCGAAATCCTGCGGCGCATGGGGGTGAAGGCGCAGGATATGCAACGATTCGTGCGCTGGGTGTTCTTTAACTTGTTCGTGGGTAATAACGATAGTCACGCCAAGAATCTATCGGTGATGCAGGATACCGGAGACGCCTGGCGGATGACGCCGTTCTACGATTTGATGTGTACGGCTATCTATCCCGGGTTATCGCGACGGTTCGCATTTCGGATCGGTGGTGAGGCGCTGCCCGGCAAGATCGGTGTGGAACAACTGCAGGGTTTGTCGCAGGATCTCGGTTTTTCAGATCGTTATGTATTGCGGGCAGGACGTGAGTTGGCCGAGCAGTTGCCTGCCGCATTGGGGCAGGTAGCCGCGGAGTTACGGAATCAGACTCGGCCAGGTACGGAGCATACGTTGCTTGAACGATTGGAGCAGTGGATCCGCAGCAATACGCGCAAACATGTGGCTCGGTGGGAATTACGATAGGGGCAGCGTCAGCACGCCCTGCGTCGCCGGGCGCATCATCAGGCGGCGGTACCAGACGTTCAAGGCGGGTGTCGCGGGACGCTCGATCGGCATCGCCAGCCAGCGGTGAGCAACGCAGCCCAGGACGATGTCGGCCATGGTGAGATGGCTGCCGGCGATGTATTCCTTGTTTTGCAGGGCGCTTTCCAGGATCAGGCCCAGGCTGTTGGTTTTGCGCGTCGATGCTTCGATGGCCGCGTGATTGCGTTGATCTTCAGGTGTGCGGATCAGGCCCAGAAATGCCGGGCCCATAGCAGACTGCCATTCGGTCGCGGTCCAGTCCATCCAGCGGTCGGCCTGCGCCCGCACGGCGACGTCGGTGGGCCAGAGGGTGCCTTCGCTGTAGCGTGCCGCCAGGTAGCGGACGATGGCATTGGATTCCCACAGGATCAGGCCGCCGTCGTCGATGACGGGGACTTTGCGGTTGGGGTTCATGGCGCCGTATTCGGGCGTGTCCAGGCCACCGAATTTGCCGCCGACTTGTTCCGTGGTGTGCGGCAGCGCGAGTTCGCGCACGGTCCACATGACTTTTTGTACATTGACCGAGCTTGAACGTCCCCAGATTTTCAGCATCATGATTCCTTAGGTTTGCGGCGCAAGTTGGCGCCGCGCAAAGCCAGTCATACGGCCAAAGCGCGACCACTTGAATGCGGGCCCAGGGTCGGTCTTGCGCCCTGGGGCAATGTGCTCGTGGCCCCACGCCGCGCGCAGCGGATAGCGGGTGCGCAACACGCGGGTCAGTTTGGCCAGACTGGTGTACTGGGCATCAGTGTAGGGCAGGAAGTCCGTGCCCTCGAGTTCGATGCCCAGAGAAAAATCATTGCAGCGTTCGCGGTTTTCAAATCGCGAGACGCCAGCGTGCCAGGCCCGCTTGTCGGTCGATACGAATTGTACGATCTGGCCGTCACGCCTGATGAAGAAATGCGCTGATACCCGCAGGCCTCGCAGTCGTTCGAGCCAGGGGTGGGCGGAATAGTCCAGGCGGTTCAGAAACAAACCGGCGACGTGCGGGCCGCCAAATTGGTTCGGCGGCAGGCTGATGTTGTGGATGACCAGTAATGAAACCGTGGACCCGGCAGGGCGCGCGTCATGGTTGGGCGAGGGTAGCAGGCGCACCGCAGGAGCAGGCCTCAGCCACCCGTGTCGATCAAGCTGTAAAGACATAGATGCGGCTCGTTAATGGTAACTGTAAGCCTAATTATGCCTGCCTTGCTTGATGCATCAACTGGATGCCACGTTACGGCATGTGTGATCAGGTTAACGCTTGCCCAATCGCGCGTGCTCGTTGCTGCACCAGGTCTTGCCTGCGATCAGCAGCGCCTCTGAGCGCGGCAAATGCACGCCGCAGTGCGCACAGCGCACCATGGATTCGACGGGGCCGCTGCCGGGCTGGCGCGCAGGGGCGCTCGGGGGAGGCTTGGCTGCGGCGCTGCGCCTGGCGCTATTGCGGGCCGACACGATGCGCATCACCACCATGACCGCCAGGATGATGACGACCCAGATTAACAACTTGCCCACTTCAACTCCGATGAAGAATGACTTCCAGTACAAACCGGCTGCCGGTGTAGGCCAGGATTAGAAAGGCGAATCCGGTCAGTGTCCAGCGCAACGCGACGCGGCCGCGCCAGCCGCGAATGTGGCGGCCCAGCAGTAATACTCCAAAGGTCAACCATGACAACAGTGTGAAAACCGTTTTGTGGTCAAAGGGCAGGATCTTGCCCGTCAGGTCCATCGAGGCGATGGAGCCGGTGATGACGGCGGCCGTCAGGACAGCGAAGCCGATCCAGATGACACGAAACAACAGCCGTTCCTGGACGAGTAGCGGCGCCTGGGCATCGAGGACGCGGCCGATGAGGCTGCGTTCCGCAGGGGCTTCGAGCGGACGGTGCAGGTGGCGGTCGAGCAGGGCCATTAGCAGGGCGTGCAGGGCCGCCACCGTGATCAGGGCATAGGCCGCCAGGGCAATGAGCAGGTGCACGCGCAGGGAACTGTCTTCGGCGTGGGGGACGAGCTGCCCCTGGGGAAACAGCGCCGCGAGGGCGCAGATCACCGTGGCGGCTGGCAATAGCAGTAGCTGCAGCCCGTCAATGTGAACCAGCAGGCTTTCCAGCCAGAACACCACCATGCCCAGCCATACCGTGGCGGACAGGGCGAGCGCCCATCCGATGAACAGATGCGAGCCGCCCAGCATGGCCTGATACAAGCCGATACCGTGCAGAACCAGGGCGCCCAGCAGGCTCGCACGGGCGACTTTGCCCGCTTTTTCGACGCTGCCTGCACCTTTCAGGCGCCACCAGAGGGCCCCGCCGAGCACGGCGTAGGCCAGGGCGGCCGCTGCGTGAAATACAATGCCTAATGACATAAAAACCGTTGTCTGGATGGGGCCTCTCAGGCGCTAGTCGCTGGCAGGGGTGAAAACCCCCTGCTGCCCGGGCCACCGTTCAATCAACTAGTGTAAGCGGAAACGCCTCTCATGCTCGATAACCTGACTCAACGTTTGTCGCGCGTCGTCAAGACGCTGCGCGGCGAAGCCCGCCTGACCGAGGCCAACACGCAGGAAATGCTGCGCGAAGTGCGCATGGCCCTGCTCGAGGCTGACGTAGCCTTGCCCGTCGTGCGCGATTTCGTCGCACGCGTCAAAGAAAAAGCCCTGGGCGAAGAAGTCGTCGGCAGCCTCAGCCCTGGCCAAGCCCTGGTGGGCGTGGTCAGCAAAGAGCTGACCGCCCTGATGGGCGGTGACCTGGGCGCTGGTGCCGGCGACCTGTCGCTGGCCGTGCAGCCTCCCGCCATCATCCTGATGGCCGGTTTGCAGGGGGCGGGTAAAACCACCACCACCGGCAAGCTCGGCCGCTGGCTGGCCGAGGGCAATCACACCCAAAATGGCCGCAATACCGGCAAGAAAAAGGTTCTGACGGTTAGTGCCGACGTTTATCGCCCGGCCGCTATCGACCAGCTGAAGGCCGTCGCGGCCCAGGCAGGTATCGATTTCCTGCCCTCGGATCCCAGCCAGAAACCCGAGGACATCGCCCGCAACGCCGTCGATCACGCCCGCCGCCATCACTATGATGTGCTGATTCTGGATACGGCCGGCCGCCTGGGTATCGACGAAGCCATGATGCGCGAGATCCGCGCGCTGTACGATCTGGTCAAACCCGTCGAAACGCTGTTCGTGGTCGACGCGATGCAGGGGCAGGATGCGGTCAACACCGCCAAGGCCTTTGCCGACGCGCTGCCCCTGACAGGGGTGGTGCTGACCAAGCTGGATGGTGACGCACGCGGCGGCGCGGCCCTGTCCGTGCGGCATGTGACTGGCAAACCCCTGAAATTCGTCGGTGTTTCGGAAAAACTGGATGGCCTGGAGCCTTTCCACCCCGACCGTATGGCGCAGCGCGTGCTGGGCATGGGCGACATTGTGTCGCTGGTCGAGCAGGCACAAAAGAACATCGATATCGCCGAGGCGCAAAAGCTCGCGACCAAGCTCAAATCGGGCAACAAGTTCGATCTGAACGATTTCCGCGAGCAATTGGGCCAGGTGAAAAAGCTGGGCGATATGGGGTCGCTGCTGGAAAAGCTGCCTTCGCAGTTTCAACAGGCTGCCGGTCAACTGCAGGGCGGCCAGGCGGAAAAGCAGCTGCGCCGTACCGAAGGCATCCTGAACTCGATGACGGCTGCCGAACGCGCCAAGCCTGAATTGATCAAGGCCTCGCGCAAACGCCGTATTGCTGCGGGCTCCGGCGTCCCGGTGCAAGAGGTCAACCGTTTGCTGTCCCAGTTCGAGCAAATGCAGGGCATGATGAAGCAAATGAAAAAGGGCGGTATGGCCAAGATGATGCGCGCCATGGGCGGGATGAAGGGCCTGGGGCGCTTTGGCGGGATGCGCTGAATCTCACCCGGACGGCAACGCTCGTACAAAGTCAATGAATGCCCGTAGCGGCGCAGGGACTAATTGCCGGCCGGGGTAATACAAGAATGGCCCCGAGAACGATTGCCACCAGGATTCCAGTATGGGTTCCAGTGCGCCGCTCTCGAGGTGCGGGCGCAGCCAATCCTCGAACAGGTGAATGACACCTGTGCCGGCGATGGCCGCATCCACGGCGAGGTCGACGCCACCCCCGAGTTGCACCAGCAGTGAACCGCTCGGGTTGATGGTTACCACTTTGCCGCTACGCTCGAATTCCCAGGGGTAAATGGTGCCGCTGCTGAAGCGGCCACGAATGCAGTTGTGGTTGAGCAGGTCTTTGGGATGTTTGGGGCGGCCGTGCCGATCCAGGTAGGCGGGCGCGGCGGCCGTGGCTGCGCGTTGGAGGCGCGGGCCTATCGGGATGGCAATCATGTCCTGCTGCAGGCGTTCTTCGTAGCGGATACCCGCATCGCAACCGGCAGTAATCACGTCGACGAAACTTTCTTCGACCATGATTTCTACCCGTACATCCGGGTAGGCAGCCATGAATCCCGGCAGAATCGAGGGCAGCACCAGGCGCGCGACGCTGGCGGGTACGTTCAGGCGCAACGTGCCTGTAGGACCGCTGCGAAATTGATTCACGACGTCAATGGCGGCTTCAACCTCATTGAGGGCAGGGCCCAGCCGTTCCAATAATCGTTGCCCGGCCTCGGTGGGGGCGACGCTGCGCGTTGTGCGATTGAGCAATCTGACGCCCAGTTGGGTTTCCAGACGGCGTACGGCTTCGCTCAAGCCTGAGGCGCTGGTGCCTGTCAGACGCGCGCCATCGCGAAAACCGTTTGCTCGTGCAACCGTCACGAATGCATGCAAGTCGCCTAGATCTGTCTTCATTGTTCGGATTTTCGCACAACTTGTGCGCTTTATGATGGATTGTCGTACATGTGCCCCACGCGTACATTTCCGATGTCGTTTAGGAGAAATCACATGACGAGTCTTGAAAAAGCCGGCTGGTATTCATTAGGTCCCCGCAGGGTCCATCGTCTGGGCTATGGCGCGATGCAGTTGGCCGGTGCTGGCGTATTTGGTCCGCCGAAGGATCGAAACGCCGCAGTGGCTGTATTGCGAGAGGCGATCGAACTAGGTGTCGATCACATCGACACCAGCGATTTTTACGGTCCGCATATTACGAACCAGATCATTCGTGAGGCCTTGCACCCGTATCGTGATGATCTGACTATTGTGACCAAGATCGGCGCCAAGCGCGGCGCCGACGCTTCCTGGCTGCCAGCGACATCGCCGGATGAGCTAACGCAGGCTGTTCACGACAATCTGCGCAATCTCGGTCTGGATGTGCTTGATGTCGTTAATCTACGCAGCACAATCAGCATGTACGGTCCGGCGGAGGGATCGCTAGAGCCGCAGGTGACGGCAATGGCCGAGCTCCAGCAGCGCGGCTTGATTCGTCATATCGGATTGAGCAATGTGACGCGCCGACAGATTGAGGACGCTCGGCATATCTGCCCCATCGTTTGCGTGCAGAATCTGTATAACCTGGCCCACCGTGATGATGATGGGTTGATTGATACCTTGGCGGCCGAGAGCATTGCCTATGTGCCGTTTTTTCCGCTAGGCGGGTTTTCACCATTGCAGTCGTCGACGCTGTCTCATGTCGCTACGAGGCTGGAGGCGACCCCGATGCAGGTGGCATTGGCGTGGTTGTTACGCAGATCTCCCAATATTCTGTTGATTCCCGGGACGTCTTCGGTGGCGCATTTGAGGGAAAACCTGGCGAGCGCAGAGATCTCTTTGCCTGAGGGTGCGATGGCGGCGCTGAATGATCTGGATGGCGTGAAAAAGGGAGTGGACGTATCGCCGGCCGTTTAGCTCGGACGTAGGCATCCACGAAAAAAACGGCCAGACGGGAGTCTGGCCGAGTCAACCAGTGCGAACGGGGATTGTTCGCGCTGGTCCAAACCGGCAAACGCTGCGGGGCTTGCCGGTTTGTGCTGTGGTGTTCAGTTCAGCGGCGGGATGCGCAGTACTTGGCCCGGATAGATCTTGTCCGGATGCGTCAGCATGGGTTTGTTGGCTTCGAAAATCACGGTGTGCTTGGCGCCCTGGCCGGCACCGTAGTGAGCCTCGGCGATTTTCCAGAGGTTGTCGCCTTTTTTGACGGTGTACATCTGGGCTTCGGGGGCGGCTTGTTTGGCGGTCAGTTGGTTGTCCACTGAGGCCACACCGACAGTGTTGCCGAGCGCCAGCGTGATTTTCTCGGCTTCTTCGGTCGAGGCCGCTTCGCCGGTCACGGTGACTTTGTCGCCATCGACTTGAATGTTCAGGCCATCGGCACTCAGACCGTGCTTGTCCAGTTCCTTCTTCAGTTCATCTACCGATGCCGCCTGGGCTTCGCTGGCGCCAAACAGTTTTTCGCCGACATCTTTAATAAAGCTGAGCAGACCCATAGTGTTTCCTCTTTTAGACTGTTAAGAAACGTTAAGTGCTTGTTGGCAGGAGATGGCGTGATTTAGCTTGCTGACGACATCTTCTGGGAACCCATTATGGGCCGATTCCGTGAACGCTGTGCTCTTCTCGTGCTGATAATAAGTAATTAAACGTTACTCAATGGGCGCATGCAGGGCGCCAGCCGCTGTACGCCGGGTCAATTTCCAGACATGGGCGGGCGGCACATTGGCAATGACCGTGTCGACACGCCGCGCCCGCAGGCCGAGGCGATCGAGCACACGTTGTCGAACCGGGCAACGTGGTCCATATGTAAATAGGACCATTGAACCGCCGGGGCGCAGTTGAGCAAATGTGCTGCGCAAAATGCCAATCTGCTGTTTCACTGGCATATTCAACAAGGGCAGCCCACAGACGGCGACGCCAGCCAAGCAGTCGGCAAACAATGGCACGCCGACCAGTTTCGCGGCATCCCCTTGATAAACATAGGCGTCGGGGAAATCGTGCCGCAATTGCTGCGCGAACTGCGGATCCATTTCCACCAAGGTCAACTGCGCCGATGTCAGGCCGCGCGCCACCAGGGCACGGGTAAAGGACCCGGTGCCTGCCCCCAATTCGAGGCACGGCCCCGAACTGGGCGTGATATCGCGCGTCATGGCGGCGGCCAGGCGGGCGCTGGACGGCCAGATAGCGCCGATGCCTTTGGGATTGGCGCGCCAGGCGCGCAGAAAACGTATGCGCTCAGCCACCCAGGAATGGCGGCTAATGCGACTCGCAACATGCCCGGTGGCGCGGCCTGCAACCCCTGCGATACGAAACAGTCGCGAGCCTACGGGCAGACCGGGCTCTTCTCCGGTCCGGAACTTGAGCAGCATATGAACTCCTGTGAGCAGAGCTGGCTTGCCGCCACGCAATAGACGTGCTTCTTGCGAGCCAACATCAAACACAGGCGCCAGCGTACTACGTGGTTGGCCTTGCGCAAGTACTAACTTCGTTTGGGTAGCTCACCGTTGATAATTTTCACATTCTGTGTCGGATATTCCTGATCGGGACACGCTTAGTCACGCCTGCGTGCCCCAGGTCAGTGCAACCCGCGATTCAGCCTCCGCCGACGGCCACTACGATTTCGATTTGGTCGCCGTCTTTCAGTACGGTGGCGTCGTGCTGGCTCTTGGGAACGATTTCGCCATTGCGTTCGACCGCCACGCGTTTGCCTGCGTAGCCCAGCGTCTGGAGCAGTTCGATGACCGTGGTGTCCAGCGGGAATTCGCGTGCGGCACCGTTGAGCGTGATGTGCATGATGGCTCCTTATTGTGCGGCGTAGGCGTCGGTGGCTTCGATGAGTTTGGCCAAGGTGCCGGGCTCGTCAAAGGCATGGCCCGCATCCGGCACCAGGTGAAACTGCGCCTGGGGCCATGCGCGGTGCAGGTCCCACGCGGTGCGTGCGGGGGTGCAGATATCGTAGCGCCCCTGCACGATGGTGCCGGGGATGTCATGCAGTTTGTACGCGTCGCGAATGAGCTGGCCTTCTTCCATGAAGCCGTTATTCACAAAGTAGTGGTTTTCGATGCGGGCAAAGGCCAATGCGGCGCGATCTGCGGCGTGGCTTTGCTGGTGGCGCGGGCTGGGCATCAGGGTAATGGTGCTGTCTTCCCATTTGCTCCAGGCCTTCGCAGCGCGCAGTTGTGCCACCGGATCCGGGCCAGTCAGCCGCTTGTGATAAGCGCCGATCATGTCGCCCCGTTCCTCTGGCGGAATGGGTTCGAGATAGGCTTCCCAGTGGTCGGGAAACAGCCACGAGGCTCCCTCTTGGTAGAACCACCGCAGCTCCGAACGGCGCAGGCTGAAGATGCCGCGCACGACCAGCTCGCTGACATGGCTGGGGTGCGTCTGTGCGTAGGCCAGCGCCAGCGTCGAGCCCCAGGATCCGCCGAACACCAGCCAGCGGTCGGCGCCCATGACTTCTGTGCGCAGGCGTTCAATGTCCGAGACCAGATCCCACGTGGTGTTGTTGTCCAGGCTCGCGTGCGGCGTCGAGCGGCCGCAGCCGCGTTGATCGAACAACAGCACGTTGTAGCGCTGCGGATCAAACAATTGACGGTGCACGGGAGCGCTCCCGCTACCTGGGCCACCGTGCAAAAACACGGCAGGTTTGCCCTGCGGATTGCCGCAGAGTTCCCAATAGATCAGGTGCCCATCGCCAGTGTCCAGCATGCCGTGGCGATAGGGCTCGATAGCGGGGTACAACATAGTTAAGCGGTCCTCTGGAAGATCAGGTCCCAAACGCCATGGCCCAGACGCAGGCCGCGGGTTTCGAATTTGGTTTGCGGGCGGTAGTCAGGGCGCGGCGCGTAGTCGGCAACGGTGTTGCGCAGCAGCGGTTCGGCGCTCAGGACTTCCAGCATTTGTACGGCGTAGTCTTGCCAATCGGTGGCACAGTGCAGGTATCCGCCGGGGGCGATGCGGCTGGCCAACAGCGAGACGAATGGGGGCTGCAGCAGGCGGCGTTTGTGATGGCGTTTTTTGGGCCACGGATCGGGGAAATAGACGTGGACGCCAGCCAGGCTGTCGGGGGGGATCATGTCGCGCACGACTTCTACGGCGTCGTGCTGGATGATGCGCAGGTTCTGCAGGCTGGATTCTTCGATGCGGCGTAGCAATGAGCCTACGCCAGCGTTGAAGACTTCCACGCCCAGGAAATTGTCGTCAGGGCGGGCCTGGGCGATTTTCTGGGTGGTTTCGCCCATGCCGAAGCCGATTTCCAGCACAGAGGGGGCTTGGCGGCCGAAGGGGGCTGCCAGATCCAGGCGCTGGGGGGTGTAGGGGATGGACCATTTCTCCAGCAGCTGCTCGAGTGCGTCGCGTTGGCCTTGGGTAATGTGGCCACGGCGGTGGACGAAACTGCGGATGTGGGTCGCGCCGGGGCTGTGCGGGGCTTGCGTGGCCGGTTCTAGGGCGGCGCGGGTGGCTTCCGACAGGGGCGCGGTATCAGGGGAGTCGGGGGTGTTCGTGTTCATAGGGGGGATTGTAGTAGGCCCGGGGGCAGTTGTTCTCCCGGACGTCGGTCCGGGGCCATCGGGCCGGCTGGCAGTGTTGGAAAATTCCGCGGCCGCAAAAAGCTATCGGGTTGTGGGGTAGCATTTCGATCATGAATGTCGCTCGGTTTGATCTCACTACGCTGGCTTTGTTCGCCGCTGTTGCGCGGGCGGGCAGTATTTCTGCGGGCGCGCGGCAGTCGCATCTGGCGGTGGGAGCGGCCAGCAAGCGGATTTCGGATCTGGAGGCGGCGTTGGGAACGCCTTTGCTGTATCGGAATACGGCCGGGGTGGAGCTGACCGACGCGGGGCAGGTTTGCCTGGTGCATGTGCAGCGGGTGCTGCAAGAGGTCGAGCAGATGGCGGGCAGCTTGTCTGACTTTGCCCAAGGGGTGAAGGGGCAGGTGAGGATTGCCGCGAATACGTCGTCATTGACGCAGTTCTTGCCGGAGGACCTGGCAGCGTTCATGGACGAGCACCCGGCCGTGCGGATCGATCTGGAGGAGCAGAACAGCACCGATATCGTGACGGCGGTACTGGAAAATCGCGCAGATATTGGCGTGTTTGCAGATCGCACGCCGGCGCAAGGCTTGTTGACGGTGCCTTATCGACCGGATGAGTTGGTGTTGATTGCGCCGCAGCGTCATCCGTTGGCGAATTCGCCGTCTATCGCGTTCGCGCAAACGTTGGATTACGAGTATGTGAGCCTGCCGCCGTCGACGTCGTTGGCATCGCGCTTGAACGAGGAAAGTGTGCGCTTGGGCCAGGCAATGCGGCTGCGGATCCAGGTGCGCAGTTTTGATGCGATCTGTCGGATGGTGGTGGCGACGGGGGGCGTAGGGGTGTTGCCGCGTATCGCGGCGGAGCCGCATGCGCGGTCGATGTCGATTCGCTTGATCCCGCTGACGGATGAATGGGCGCACCGCTGGTTATTGTTGGGCGTGCGCGATGCGGATACGCTGACGGTGGCGGCGCGATTGTTGCTGGCACACCTGCGCAGTGACGAGAGCTCGAACGTGTAGGGACGCGGATACGCTGGTATTTCTGATGTACCCGCGTCATGCGGTGTTTGATGGGCCGCGTCGTCCACCAACCGATCCATTGATTCGTCCACACGGTGTCAGACGTTGACGGCTAGTTATCATCGTTCGGAAAGTAAATGCCTTCTGTGCCAGATACCCATGGGGCGTATTTTTCCATGACTTGCTGAAACCGCGTGTCTGTCAGAAAGGCCTCTAGCCACTGCGTCAACGCAGGCCAGGGCTGCGCCTCGAACCATGCCGGGTCGACATGCGCAAACTGGCGCACGAAGGGTGCGATGGCCATGTCGGCCAGGCTGCGCCGTGCGCCAAACAGATAGTCTTGTCCTTGCAGGAGGCGGTCCAATTCCGTCAAGTATTGTGCCCCCGCCGTGCGATGGGACAGGGCATCGGCGTTTTCGTAACGATCAGGGTATTTATAACGATCCAGATCGCTCTTGAACGAGCCATCGCATTGCTGAATCAAGGCCTCCATATCGGCTGCCGAGCCTCGATCGGGTGTCAGCCAATGTTCCGGGTCGTGCTGCGCCAAGGCCCAACGCATGATGTCCAGGCTCTGGTCTATCACTTTTCCGCCCGGCAGCACCAACACCGGTACCGTGCCCTTGGGCGAGGCCGCCAACAATTCCGCAGGTTTGGCGCGCAAGACTACCTCGCGTAATTCGCAACGCTGGCCACTGGCCGCTAATGCCAATCGTGCGCGCATCGCATAGGGGCAACGGCGAAATGAATAGAGGACGGGTAAAACGGGCGAGGGCATGAGCTGGGTAATAGACGGATTTCTTTGCACGACTTCTCAGGTTAGTACATTCCCTAGTTTTTCCGTGAGATTTCTCCGTTCGTCAGTCGGGCCTTTCTCGTTTGGGAAACCCCATTTCTTATAAGAACAATTCCCCTGCCGCATGCTTTCGCGCACACTCCCATCCGCTGAAATCCATCATTCATAGGAACACACATGGCAGGGCAAATTCTGGCGGGCATACGCGTGTTGGAGTTGGGGCAATTGATCGCTGGCCCCTTCGCCGCCAAAACCTTGGCCGATTTCGGCGCGCAAGTCGTCAAGATCGAGCCTCCTGGCCTAGGCGATCCACTGCGTAAATGGCGATTGTTGCACGAGGGTACCTCCGTCTGGTGGGAGGCCCAATCCCGCAACAAGCAATCCGTTTGCGTCGATTTGCGCCAGAAAGAAGGCCAGGAAATCATTCGCCTGCTGGCTGCCCAAGCCGACGTGTTGATAGAGAATTTCCGCCCTGGCACCATGGAAAAATGGGGCATGTCGTGGGAGGAGCTCCACGAACTCAACCCACGCCTGATCATGCTGCGCGTATCCGGCTATGGCCAAACCGGCCCCAAAGCCCGCGAGCCCGGTTTTGCTGCGATTGGCGAGGCCATGGCCGGTCTGCGTTATCTGAACGGCGAACCCGGCCGCGCTCCTGTACGCGGCGGGCTTTCATTGGGCGACACGATCGCTGGTCTGCATGGTGCGCTGGGCGTGCTGCTGGCCCTGTATCAGCGCGATGCTCGCGGTGGACAAGGCCAAGTCATCGACGCAGCGCTCTACGAGAGCCTGTTCAACCTGACCGAAAGCCTGCTACCCGAATACACCGCCTTTGGTGCAGTGCGCGAGCCATCCGGCGCATCCTTGCCAGGCATTGCGCCCTCGAATGCCTACCGCTGCAAAGACGGGTACGTCCTCATTGCTGGCAATGGTGACGGTATCTACACACGATTGATGTCTCGCATCGGCCGCGATGATCTGGGCAAAGATCCCGGCCTGGCACACAACGATGGCCGCGCTGCCCGCGTGCACGAAATCGACGGCGCCATCAGCGCCTGGACGGCGGAACGGGATATCGACGAAGTTCTGCAAGCCATGCGCGAGGCTGACGTTCCCAGCGGCCGTATCTATTCGGTCGCCGACATCGCCCGTGATCCGCATTATCGTGCGCGCAACGCTATCGCTGAAATACAGGGCGCTAGCGGCATTCGCGTCGAAATGCCTGCTGTTTTCCCCATCCTGTCCGATAATCCCGGCGCTATTCATGATCGTGCACCCACACTGGGCGAGCATACCGATACCGTACTCGCCGACGCCGGGATGACTGAAGAACAACGCGCCGAATTGCGCGCCCGTGGAGTCATCGCATGAACACCGGTACGCCCAGCATCGAAATCAACGAAGTCGGCCCGCGCGACGGCCTGCAAATCGAAAAGGCGTTCGTTTCTACCGAAGACAAAATCGCTTTGGTCGACGCGCTCTCCGACTGCGGATTCGCACGCATTGAAGTCACGAGCTTTACCTCGCCGAAAGCGATCCCTGCTCTGGCCGATGCGCAAGAAGTCATGCGCCGCATCCGCCGGCATCCCGATGTCATCTATACCGCGCTGGTTCCCAATATCCGCGGCCTGGAGCGCGCTATCGAAGTCGGCACCCAGGAAATGAATCTGGTGATGTCCAGCAGCGAAACGCATAACCGCGCCAATTTGCGTATGACGCGAGATCAATCCCTGACTGAGCTGACCAGCATTCTGCATGCGGCGCAGGGCACCTCGACCCCTTGCAACGTCTCGCTGTCTACCGTGTTCGGTTGTCCCTTTGATGGCGATGTGCCGGTGGACGATGTGTTGAGCCTGGCCCACCAACTCGCCGAGGCGGGCGCGGCTGGCATTACGCTGTGCGACACCACGGGCATGGCCTATCCCACCCAGGTTGCGGCGTTGTGCGAGACCGTATTGCGGGAACTGCCGGGCTTGCCCATCACCATTCATTTGCACAACACACGTGGCATGGCGCTAGCCAACGCCATTGCCGCATGGCAAACCGGCGTGACGCGCTTTGACGCAGCGGCGGGCGGATTGGGCGGCTGTCCCTATGCGCCTGGCGCCAGCGGCAATGTCAACACCGAAGAGCTCGTTCACATGTTCGAGTGCATGGGCGTGAAAACCGGTGTGTCCTTGCAGCCGCTATTGAACATCGTGCGCGGGCTGCCGCAACTGGTGCAGCGCGAATTCTCGACCCCATTGCTGGCGGCAGGCCATCGGCTGGCTACGCACCAGCCGCCGGCATGGTTGGCGGAAAAATTTGGGCCGGCTGACGGCGTTCATGCGTAATCAACCGTATGTAGTGACGGATTCTACAGTGCGCTATCGCAGGACACGTGTTCAAGCTGAGCAACGCATTACCGCAGATTAAAAATTTTTCGCAGCATTACCCATAACAAGCTAGCCATCAGAATCATTCCAACAACATCGTCCAGAAAAACTATCAGGAGACCCTGTCCATGACGCTATCTTTACTGTCTAAAACTCTGCGCGCCGGTTTGGCCGCGACCACCCTGGCTATTGCCGCCAGCCCCGCTATTGCGCTGGCCGACTATCCTGATCGTCCTGTTACGCTGCTCGTTCCCGCAGCACCTGGCGGTACGACGGATCTGGCCGCGCGTCTGATCGCACAACCCTTGGGCGAAGCCCTGGGCAAAAGCGTCGTCGTGGAAAACAAACCCGGCGCCTCGGGCAGCATCGCCTCACAAGCCGTCGCCAAAGCCGCGCCGGACGGCTATACCTTGTTGCTGCAGTATTCCGGCTACAACGCGATTTCTCCGCATGTGCAGCCCGTCGATTGGGATCCGATCAAGGATTTTGCACCCATTGCCAACATCCTGTCCGCCCCGCAGGTCATCGTTATTCGTCCGAGTTTGCCGATCAATTCCTTAAAAGAATTGGTCGCCTATGCCAAGGCCAATCCCGACAAGCTGAACTATGCCTCATCTGGCAATGGTGCCCTGCAGCACGTGGCAACGGAACTGCTGAAGCAGATGGCGGACATCAAAATCGCACACATCCCGTACAAAGGCACCGGACCCGCCTTGAACGATTTGCTGGGTGGTGCGGTGGATATGACGATTACGACTCCGCCACCGTTGCTGGGGCATATCGCTGCAGGCAAGCTCCGCGCGTTGGCAGTGACTGGGCCGAATCGTCTGGCGTCATTGCCGGACGTACCGACTGTCGCTGAGGCGGGCTATCCGGATTTGCTGGTGTCGTCGTGGTTTGCCATGTATGCGCCTAAAGGCACGCCCCAGGCCGTTATCGACAAGCTGGCAGGCAAGATCGAGACCATCATGAAGACCGACGATTTCCGCAAAAAAGCGGAAGCGCAGGGCGCGGAAGCCGAGTTCATGGGACCGGCAAAGCTCGGTGAATACACCCAGCAGGAATATGACCGTTGGGGCAAAGTCGTGAAGGCTGCCGGGATCAAGGCGAACTAAAACACGGTGTTGAAACCCGCGCTATAATCCAACCCCTCTGCCGCGCCTATGGGCGCGNCACGACACCCAAGCGGGTGTAGTTCAATGGTAGAACGGCGGCTTCCCAAGCCTCAAGCGTGGGTTCGATTCCCATCACCCGCTCCAGAATTTTGGCTATTTTGCGTGCTGATACTCATTGATTGGGGATGAGCGCGCTTAATCAGGTGGGCCATAAGGGAATGAGCCTGGGTGGGTTCTAAATTCCATTAGCTGGCGGCGAATATGCTTAGTTGGCTTAGCTCCGAGGTAGCAGTCCTTGAGCGTATCGTCGCTGATCGGCAAGCGCTTGCCAACGCAATTCATTTTGCGCTTGATTCCGCATTCCCTCATCCTGAGCATGCTTTCGCCCAAAGTGTTTACGTCGGGATCAATATTCCAAGCTAAGTTAAAGCTTGCTCCTGATCAACGACCAGGTGACATTGATCACTCATCAGGTTCAATCCAAAAGCTGCGCTATCAGTGGTGGTCATCATCAGGTGGTTCGACCGTGGCCGGGTGATCGCCGCGAGAGCAAGACATGGCTGGCCGAGGATATCGTTGCTCAGGCGTGCGCAAGAATGTTGACCAGCCTTCCAAAAGGATCGCGAACATAGAATCGACGTACTCCCCACGGCTCATCAACCGGCCCATACTCGACGGAAAACCCGGTTTCCCTCATCCGTCGCAGCGCTTCGTCCACGTCATCGACTTCGATCGATAAATCCGGCACAGGCGTTCCAGATCCGCCTTGCACTGCAAAGCTCAACTGAACGGTCATTTTTTCCGCCGCGCAGCCATAGGTCTGAAGCCAACCATGATCCATCAAAAGCTCCAGGCCGAGAATGTCTTGATAAAAGGCGCGAGCTCGACTCGGGTCCGGCACGTCCAGGTTGGCCACTATACGTTTGACTTGCAATCTTGACTCCTTCTACCGCGCGGCGAAGTTAGCAAAAAGTTGCTGCAGGTGCTTTAGAGAACGCTGACAAGAACATTGCAGGCTGAGCGCATCACTCTCCGCAGCGTATTTACTGTCGAAGCGCTGCTGCTACTACGTCGGCCAGGCCTCGTCCTGCGCTGCCGTCTTCGTCCAGAAGTGGGTTATAGATGGTGATCTCGATGCCGACTGCCTTGCCACTCGCCAGGGCAATCCGAAGCGTGGTGCTTAGCGCATCCCACGACAACCCTTCCGGCACACGGAAGTCGACTGCCGGCATGATGCCATCATCGAGGCAATCGGCGTCGAGATGAATGAAGAATCCGTCGAGCTCCTCTCGGGTCAGGTGGTCGACTGCTTCCCGCGCGGCGGCCTCGATGCCCTTTGCGCGTACGGCAGGAAGGTCAATCGCCTTGAGCGCTTTGGGGAGCGGCTGGCTTCCGTACTCCTCCTGGTCTTTATGATCACGATACGCGAACGCTACTGCGTCTTCGGGACGCACCAGCGGGCCGCGACCTTCAATGTCGGTTAGATGCGATGGGCCGTGGCCAGTGACCCAGGCTAGGTCCATCGAGGCGCCTTCGCCATTGGGCTCCGCCTCAGGCTGAAAGAAATCAGCGTTGCCATCGATGAAGAACAGGCCGTAGCGGCCGCGCCGTCGAAGGGCGAGCATCGAGCCCAGCACAATTGTGCAGTCGCCGCCGAGGACCACCGGAAATTCCCTCGCGTCCAGTATCGCCTCCACGGCGTCGGCAAGCTGGGGCGACCACGCCGCAATTGCCTCGGCATTCAAGACGCCCGTCGTGGGATCGGGCGTAGGATTCTTGGGAGGCACAGCCAACCGCCCGGCGCGTCGCGCACGGATGCGCTGGGCGAGACCGAGTTCCAAGAGCCGATCAGGCAAGCATTCCACGCCGTCGGTCGCCAAGCCCAACGTGGAGGGGGCTTCGAGAATTGCATAGGAGAGGGTTTGCATGCGCATCTCCATTAGCAGCAATTTGCAGAGTAAGTCACTACTGCGACGGTACGTCGGCCGGCCCCCTCGATTTCCGATTGACGGTCGGGCTTGAGCGACGAAGCGAACATCATTCGGTGCCAACTACCGAGGCGCGCTTTATTGAGCAGTGACTCTGGCCGGTGACAGGAACGGTACGCGCATGAGGATTTGAGCTATGCCGATCCCCATTTTGCAAGATTTATATCTGACCGATAGCGAAACAGTGTGACTCTTTGTTCCAGTCACCGCATCCGCAATGGCCTTTCAGGTATAAAAAACTCGTACGTGTTCGAGTTTGTCCATTCAGCCCGCCATCCCTCAAGGAGAGCCCAGCCATGGCCAATATGCCGAAAAGACGTTCCGGTGCATCCGTCAGCAAGAGCAAGTCCGATCGCCGTGGAAACGGTGATGAGCTTCACCAGGAAGCAGGCGGGACACATCCGCCGCTGACGACCAACCAGGGTATCCCGATCTCCGACAACCAGAATTCCTTGCGCCCGACAATGCGCGGGCCGACGTTGCTGGAAGATTTCATCCTGCGCGAGAAGATCACTCATTTCGACCATGAACGTATTCCGGAGCGTATCGTGCATGCGCGCGGTTCTGCAGTCCATGGTCACTTTGAGTTGAGCAAATCGCTGAAGAAGTACACCACCGCCAAATTGTTGACTGAGATCGGTACCAAGACACCCGTTTTTGTCCGATTTTCCACCGTTGCCGGCGGCGCAGGCTCGATCGACACACCGCGTGATGTGCGGGGCTTTGCAGTGAAGTTCTATACGCAGGAAGGCAACTTCGATCTGGTCGGCAACAACATCCCCGTGTTCTTCATTCAGGATGCCATTAAGTTTCCCGATCTGGTACATGCGGTGAAGATGGAGCCGGATCGCGGATTCCCCCAGGCGGCCTCGGCCCATGACACATTCTGGGATTTCATTTCGCTCACCCCCGAATCGATGCACATGATCATGTGGGCAATGTCCGACCGGGCAATTCCCCGCTCTCTGCGCATGGTCGAGGGTTTTGGCGTTCACAGTTTCCGACTGCTGAACGACAAGGGAGAGAGTACGTTCGCCAAGTTCCATTGGCGGCCGAAGCTCGGCCTGCAATCGACGGTATGGGACGAGGCGGTGAAAATCGCGGGCGCCGATCCGGATTTCCACCGACGGGACTTGTTCGAGGCGATACAGCGAGGAGATTTCCCGCAATGGGAACTGGCCGTGCAGCTATTCACGGAAGAGGACGCCGCGAAGTTTCCATTCGATCATCTCGATGCGACCAAGTTGATTCCCGAAGAAACCGTACCGCTCACTGTGATCGGGACCATGGTGCTCGATCGATGGCCGGATAATTTCTTTGCGGAAACCGAACAGGTAGCGTTCTGTCCGGCCAACATCGTGCCGGGGATCGATTTCAGTAACGATCCTCTGCTGCAGGGGCGTTTGTTCTCGTATCTCGATACTCAGCTGTCCCGGCTCGGATCACCGAACTTTCACCAGATTCCCGTCAACGCGCCCAAGTGTCCGTTCGCTAACCTGCAACGCGACGGTCATATGCAGATGCAGGTTCCAAAAGGGCGAGTGAACTACGAGCCTAGTTCCCTGCAGGTCGATACGCCTCGAGAAACAGCGTCGGGCTTTCGCAGCTACGCGCAACCCGCCGAGGACGGAAGCAAGGGGCGCATCCGGCCGGAGAGCTTTGCCGATCATTACAGTCAGGCGCGATTGTTTTACAAGAGCCAGACGGCACCGGAGCAGGCACATATCGCTTCGGCGCTGGTGTTCGAGTTGTCGAAGGTGGAAACGCCTCATGTTCGGGAAGCCGTCGTTGGGCACCTGCGCCATATCGATGGCGACCTGGCCAAGCGCGTGGCCGATGGTCTGGCGTTGGATAGCCTGCCGCCCGCGCCGCCGGCCGCAGTCAAACCCCAGGATATGCCGCCGTCGCCGGCATTGCAGATCATCGGCAAGATGAAGGCCACGCTGGAGGGCAGGGCGGTTGGTATCCTGGTTGACGACGGCTCGGACGCCGCTGTGATTCAGGCGCTACGCCAAGCGGCGCAGGCGGCTGGGGCCAGCGTCAAGATCGTTGCGCCCAAGGTGGGCGGCGCCAAGCTGAGTGACGGGACCAAGCTGCCTGCCGACGGGCAGCTTGCGGGAACGCCATCGGTCGTCTTCGACGCAGTCGCTATCGTGCTGTCCGCCGAGGCCGGCAAGAAACTGGCCAAGGAGGCTGCGGCAGTTGACTGGGTACGCGACGCCTACGGACATCTCAAGGCGATAGCCGCCAACGTGGGTGCGCAAGCGGTCCTGCAGGCAGGAGGCGTCATGAAGGACCCGGGCGTGGTAGAAGCCGACGATATTCGCGGCTTTATCAAGGCAGCCAAGACGCGGCAATGGGACCGTGAGCCCAAGGTGCGAACGCTGGCTTGATTCCGTACCTGTTTTGCAGAGAGAGTGCGCTGGCGCCTGTATCCGCCGGGGACCTGGGCGGCGCCGCGCACTCAGTTTCGCGAGGCTGCGATCTCGGAGACGATCCTGCGTCGAGCCGCGAACCCAGGTTCGGACTGTTGTTTTACAAGCTCCACGATTGACCGTGGAGCGACATCCGGGCTGCCAGCATTGAAAGGCGGCGCCGGATCATATTCGAGCTGGAGTTGAATAGCCTGCGCTTGCTCAGCGCCCGCCAGTTCCGCGACTACGGTCAATCCGAAATCAATACCCGCTGTCACGCCGCCACCTGTGATGATGTTGCCATCACGGACTACCCGTTCGTGAACCGGAATGGCGCCCAAGGGCTCAAGCAATGAGTGGGAGGCCCAGTGCGTAGTCGCTCGCCGGCCATGCAGTAAACCTGCCGCACCCAACAATAACGCTCCGGTACACACGGATGTGACGTAACGGGCGCTGGTGGCTTGTCTTTTGACAAAGTCGATGGTCTGACTGTCCTGCAGCAAGTCCGTCACGCCACTCCCGCCAGGTACGCAGATAACGTCCAGCGGCTGGCAGTCTTCATAGGTGGCGGTGGGCGTCAAGATGAGGCCACTGCTGGACACAACCGGCTCACGTGTTTTCCAGATCAATTGGATCGTTGTGTCAGGCAACGACGCCAGGACATCGTGAGGACCGGTCAGGTCCAGTTGTTGTACGCGGGGAAATACCAGAAATCCGATTTGAATCGTCATGAGGATGCCTTTTTCAAAGACGCGGGACAACGACGGGGCCCGGGATAGACATAGACATTCTATGCAGGTAGTCTTTGGCGGAATTGCCAATTACCCCTCGGTTTCTGCCAAATCATGTCAGCCCAAGCTCGATCCATTTTGCTGCTGGCGTTTCCGGACGTTCAATTGCTGGACGTCAGCGGGCCATTGCAGGTTTTTGCCTCGGCCAATGAGCTCTTGGCAGCGCGAGGGCTCGCACGGCCCTATGCGCCCAGAGTCGTGTCAGCCGATCCCGGGCTCGTGACCTCGTCCTCCGGCTTGGCCCTGTTGAGCCACTCCCTGCGTACCGTGAAAGGGCCCATCGACACGCTGGTGGTACCGGGCGGGCGTGGCGTCCACGCCGCGTCGGCGGATGCGCGGCTGACTAATTGGATTCGGCGGCAAGTAGGCAGGTCCAGGCGTATCGCCTCGGTTTGTTCCGGTGCGTTTCTGCTGGCAGAGGCCGGATTGCTGGATGGACGTCGCGTGGCAACGCATTGGTCGCGCTGCGAAGAGCTCGCGAACCGTTATCCAACACTGCGTGTAGAAACGGATCCCATTTTCGTTCGCGACGGTGATATCTGGACATCCGCGGGAGTCACTGCGGGCATCGATCTTGCTCTTGCGTTGTTGGAAGAGGACCTGGGGCGCTCGATGGCGCTGGCGGTCGCTCGTGAACTCGTCGTCTTTCTGAAGCGGCCGGGAGGCCAGTCTCAGTTCAGCGCCACGCTCTCGATGCAAAAGGCGAACGATCAGTTTGGCGAATTGCACACGTGGATGGGGGAGCACCTGGGCTCCGACCTGTCCGTTCCTGCGTTAGCCAGACGGCTCCACATGAGCGAGCGCAGTTTCATGCGCCACTACAAAGCAGAAACGGGCATGACGCCCGCGCGTGCTGTTGAGAAACTGCGGGTCGAGACGGCACGGCGGCTGCTTGTCGATACTGCGTGGTCAGTCAAGCGTGTCGCAGCCCGCTGCGGATTTGGCAACGAGGAAGGCATGCGGCGCAGTTTCATTCGGTTGCTACGGATCAGCCCTCAAGCCTATCGGGAGCGATTCTCGATTTCCTGACAGGGCTCCAGGGCCGGAACTGCCTTCCCATTTACTTTCCACCTGTATAGTCTTTCATCACCTGAGTCATGAATTCTGCTTTGGCGATGCGGCCGTCGCGGTTCGCGTCCATCGCTACAAACTGACTCTCGCTGACTTCTTTGGGGAAATCGTTTTTGCCGAGATAGCCGTCCGAGTCCGCGTCCAGTTTGCCAAAGGCCGCTTCCATGAAGGCCCGGTATTCCGTTTGGCTCACGTTGCCGCTGCGGTCGGTGTCGAGTTGTTGGCGCTGCTCAGCTGTCAGCGAGGTCGATGCGGGAGGCGACGCCGCTGCGGCGCAGAGAACGGGAAACAGGACGAGTGCCCCAATTGCGGCCGAAAGTGTGGTTTTATTCATGGGTGCTCCTTCAGTTCGCGAACAGCTTACTTCAATGAGCATAACTGCTTTTCCCGTGGTCTCCAACCCTTCTGCGACAAGGACAGCATTAAATGCAAGCTAGTGAAATCATCGAAACCCTAGGCATGCAGCGCCACCCGGAAGGCGGCTGGTATGTCGAGACCTTTCGTGATGTACGCGGCGACACGCGCGCTCATTCAACGGCTATCTACTATTTGCTTGAGGCCGGTGACAGCTCCCACTGGCACCGCGTGCGCGATGCGGCGGAGGTCTGGCACTTCTACGCCGGCGATCCATTGCTTCTCTCGCTGTTCGATGGCAATCAGGTGGAAGCCGTCACGCTGGGTACCGATTTCGCGAACGGCGAACGGCCGCAAGCTGTGGTGCCGGCTGATGTCTGGCAGGCTGCGCGTCCGCTTGGACGTTACACGCTGATAGGTTGCACCGTCGCGCCCGGGTTCGAGTACGCCAGCTTCGAGTTGGCCCCTCCCGATTGGAGTCCCGAGGGGCGTCAGCGCGGCTAGCTCTGCGTGTCGCGTCTGGGCCAGTTATTCCTGCACGGCCGGGACGATTGAAAACATCAACGCCGATACCGTGGTGCCGTGTAATTGGAGCCGATTCCGCGCGATCCCTTCGAATTGCGCGCCACCTTTGCGAGCTACCGCTTCGCTTGCTGTGTTGCCTACGGCAATCACTATCTCTACGCGCTGCATGCCCAGCGTATTGAATGCATATGGCGCCAAAGCCTGCACGATGCGAACCGCCACACCTTGTCGTTGAGCCGATTGTCTTACCCAATAGCCTAAATTGCAGAAGAGATACTGACGATTTATCGAGTTCAGTGCTGCCCCTCCTAGCAGTTCACCCGTCTTTTCTGAAAACACCCCCAGTTCGTACCCCGTCTCGGCGCGCATACTCGCACGGCATTGGTTGAACCACGCGCGCGCATCTTGTTCTGAAAAGGCGGACGTGCACCATGGCATCCATCGCCCAACCGTCTCGACAGATTCCCGCGCGGCACGTGCAAATTCCTTCGTGTCACTGTTCCGAAAACTACGGAAAACCAGTCCTTCAAAGGTAATTGGAGACATAAGTAGTCCAGCGCTGTTGTTTGCGTTCTAAGGTGCCAGTTCAGCTCAACCCTGCGACGTTGATCGCCCTTGCTCCGCAAACCTGGACCAGCTCGTAATCGTGACTGGCGAACAGCACCACGCGATCCAGAGACCAGATTCGGAATTGTTCGGCCAGCGCGACGCGGGCCTGCGCGTCCAGTCCGTTGCTGGGACCATCTGCGATGATGGCAACCGGGTCGCCAATGGCGGCGGCCGTCAGAAAGACTTTGCGGCGTGTCCCTGTCGACATTTGATCGAAGCGCTTGTCCAGATGAGGCGTCAACCCCAGCCGGGAAGCAAGGTCGAGCACGGCCTCGTCTATGGGAGCTTTCTTCTGCAAAGCTACCTGTTCGAGCAAACCTTTGCCCGTCTGCTCGGGAAATGCCAGACAATTGTCGGGCACGTAGGCCAGGCGGAATTTGGCCTGCTCAGGAGCGTTGACGATCGAATGTCCATCGATCCAGACGTCTCCTTCATCCGGTGCAATGACGCCTGCGATAATGCGCAGCAGGCTGGATTTGCCCGTGCTGTCTTCTTCGCATAGCGCCACACAACCTGAGGGAAAAGATTGTGTCAGCCCCTGAAATACGAGGTGATCGCCATAGCGTTTGCTGAGGTTGTCGATGCGTAGCATATTGGATGGATGTGCTGATGTTCAGGTCATGCAGGGTCTGGGCCATCAATCCGGCAGGGCGTACGCCACCAGATAGTCTCCCATCTTGGTGCCGAACGAGCCATGGCCTCCGGCCATGACGACTACATACTGTTTGCCATTGACGGCGTAGGTCATCGGCGTGGCTTGGCCACCTGCTGGCAGGCGTCCTTCCCACAGCAGTTCGCCGTTGCTGACGTCAAAAGCGCGCAGATAGTTGTCCTGCGTGGCCGCGACGAACATCAGATTCCCGGCTGTCGAGATGGGGCCTCCCAGGCCGGGCACGCCGATCTTCAAGGGCGGCAGTTGGAACAGCTGCGGCAAGCTGTCGCGTATGGTGCCTATACGTTTTTTCCATACCACCTGGTGGTTCTGCAGATCGACGCCTGCGACGTAACCCCAGGCCGGAGCCTTGCATGGCAGGCCTAGCGGTGACAGGAAGGGATTCAGTTCGACGCCATACGGCGTGCCGTACATGGGCTGCACGCCGCTTTCCGTGCCTGCGCCTTTCTCTTTGTGCGGGCGATTCGCGTCTTCGGGTACGAGCTTGGAGACGAAGGGCAGGCCGATGGGGTTCATCAGTGCCACTTGGCGATCCTGGTTCACCGACATGCCACCCCACTCAAACACACCGAGGTTCCCGGGGAACACCAGTGTGCCGTTTTCAGAAGGCGGCGTGTAGATGCCGTCGTAATTCAGGCGTTTGAATATCACACGGCACATGAGTTGGTCGAGCATCGTGGCGCCCCACATGTCCTTGTCCGTGAGCTTTTCTTGCGGCGCGAGATTCAGGCTCGAGAACGGCTGCGTCGGTGCATAATGCTCGTCGCGTGTTTGCGGACCGCGTGCCACGTTCTGCGGCACGGCTTTTTCCGTCACGGACACGATAGGCTGGCCGTTGCGGCGGTCAAGCACGAATACGTTGCCGGTTTTGGTGAGCACATAAATCGCCGGCACGGTTTGGCCATTCGCCAGTGTCACGTCCATGAGTGATGGTTGCGCCGGCACGTCCATGTCCCACAGGTCGTGGTGTGTCGTCTGGAAATCCCAGATGAGACGCCCCGTGGTGGCGTCCAGCGCCAGCATGGAATTGGCATAACGTTCCTTCAGCGGGTCGCGGTCACCGCCCCAGATGTCGGGGGTGCCTACGCCAGTCGGGACGTAAACGATGTCGCTCTGCGCGTCATAGGCCAGCGGCGCCCAGGCATTCGGCGAGTTGTGCACGAACTGCGTGGACTCGCCTGGCATGGCGTTCGGGTCCTGCGCGCCGGTGTCGAACACCCATTTCAGCGCGCCAGTGCGCACGTCGTAGCCGCGAATTACGCCAGAGGGTTCTTTGTTGGAAAAATTGTCCGTGACCGAGCCGCCAATGACGATGGTGGTCGATGTCACCACTGGTGGCGAGGTCGGGTTGTAGCCGCCAGGGTAGGCATGCGGCATGCTTTTTTGCAGGTCGATCTCGCCATCGTTACCGAAGTCGGTGCATTTCTGGCCGTTGTCGGCGTTCACGGCGATCAGGCGGCCATCATTGGCGGGAAGCAATATTTTCCGTGGGCAGATGGTGGACGCGGTGCTGTCCTCCTTGGTCTGGCTGGCCGGGAAGCGCTCAGTGTTGCCAGCATCGTGGTAAGACACGCCGCGGCAGGTCAGATGCTGAAACGTCCTGTCGGCTTTGAGTTTCGGGTCGTAGCGCCATAGGCGTTTACCGGTGGCAGCGTCCAGCGCGTCAAGAAACTGGTGAGGGGTGCACAGGAATAGCTTGTCGCCGACTTTGATGGGCGTTACCTCGTTGGTAGTCTCGCCGGAATCATTTTCCGTACGAAAATCGCCCGTGCGATAGGTCCATGCGACTTGCAGGTTTTTGGCGTTACTGTCGTTGATCTGCGTGAGCGGCGAGTAGCGTACGCCGCCTTCGGTGCGCCCATAGGATGGCCAGTCCTCAGCGGCGACCCCGGATACGGGCTTTGCCTCGGCCGGTTGCGCGCGGCTCAAGGTGCCGTTGATCTCCTGCGGGTCGTTGAATATGCCGTATCCCAGCACGCCAAGCATGGCTATCATGGCTATGCCGATAGCGCCTTTCGCGGGGCGGGGAGCGGCAAAGCCACGCGTGGCTGGCGGTAACAACAACCATAGGCCCAGCAGGAAAAGAATGTCATAGCGCGGCGCCAGCGCCCAGAAATCGGTTCCGGCTTCCCACACGCCCCAGACCACGGTGGCCGCCAGCACCAGCGCGTAAAGCCACAGTCCCGTCTCACGATTGCGCCACAGCAGCCCCGCGCACGCCAGCAGCACGATACCCAGCACGGCGTAATACCACGAGCCGCCCAGCGTCGCCAACCAGACGCCACCCACTAGAGAATAGAGCGCAATGAGCAGCAAGATTACCCAGCCGATGGTCTGGGCCACGCTCCTGTATTGACCGTTGGTATTCATGGCGTGATCCTTTAGGAGTGAGATCAACAACCCATCCATCATACCGGTTCGTAGTACAACAGTATTCGGCCAATTTAAAGTAGCCTCTACAGCCACCGCCTGTGCGATGGCTGTGTGGGACGTGGCTCAAGCCATCGCACTGGCTCGGCCAAGGGCATTACTCACCGAACTTGATGCCTTGGGCGAGCGGCAGTTGACGCGTATAGTTGATCGTGTTGGTGGCGCGGCGCATGTAACTGCGCCATGCGTCCGAACCGGATTCCCGACCGCCGCCCGTTTCCTTTTCACCGCCGAACGCGCCACCAACCTCAGCGCCCGAGGTGCCGATGTTCACATTGGCGATACCGCAGTCGGAGCCCGACGCCGACAGGAAGGTTTCGGCTTCGCGCAGATCATTGGTGAAGATGGCCGATGACAGGCCTTGAGGCACACCGTTGTGTAGCGCCAGCGCCGCGTTGAAATCGGTATAGCGCATTACGTAGAGGATAGGCGCGAAGGTTTCGTGACACACTACATCGGTCTGGCCGGGCATCTCGGCGATGGCTGGGCGCACGTACCAGGCATCCGGGTACTCCTCGGCCAGCACGCGTTCGCCGCCGGTCACCTTGCCGCCCTGTTCGCGCGCGGCCTTCAGCGCCGCCTGCATAGTGTCGAACGACGCGCGGTCGATCAGCGGGCCGACCAGTTTGGTCGCATCCAGCGGATTGCCGATAGGTGCGCTGGCATAGGCTTTGTGCAGACGCTGCAACAGATCGTCGGCCACGCTTTCGTGCACGATCAGGCGGCGCGTGGTGGTGCAGCGCTGACCCGCCGTACCGATGGCGCCGAACACGATCCCGCGCGCGGCCATGTCCAGGTCGGCCGTCGGGCCGACGATGATGGCATTGTTGCCGCCCAACTCCAGCAGCACGCGGCCGAAACGCTGGGCCACGCGCGGCCCCACCTGGCGGCCCATGCGGGTCGATCCGGTGGCCGACACCAATGCCACTGTAGGTGAGTCCACCAGCACTTCCCCGATGTCGCGGCCACCGATCAGCACTTCCACCAAGCCGGCGGGCGTATCGCCGAAGCGCTGCGTGGCCTGGGCAAAGAGTGCCTTGCAGGCCAGCGCGGTCAGCGGCGTTTTCTCCGACGGTTTCCACACTACGGCATTGCCGCAGACGAGTGCCAGCGCAGCGTTCCAGGACCACACGGCGACCGGGAAATTAAAGGCGCTGATCACGCCGACCACGCCCAGCGGATGCCACGTCTCCATCATGCGGTGGCCCGGGCGTTCGGACGCGATGGTCAAGCCATACAGTTGGCGTGACAGGCCCACCGCGAAATCGCAGATGTCGATCATTTCCTGCACTTCGCCTTCGCCTTCCGCGATGATTTTTCCGGCTTCCAGGCTGACCAAACGGCCCAATTCGCGCTTGTGCTGACGCAGAATCTCGCCGAACAGACGCACCAGTTCGCCGCGGCGCGGCGCTGGGACGTCGCGCCAAACCAAGCTGGCCTGATGCGCACGCGTGATGGCGGTGTGGGCCTGCGCGGCGCTGTGTTCGTGCACCCGGGCTAGTTCGGCCCCGTCGATGGGGCTGCGCGCAATCAGCGTTCCTCCAGTCAGCGAATCCGCATTCAGGCCGAGCGCTCGCAAGATTTCTTGGGGGGTGTTCATGCCGGTTCCTTCGCTTTTTAAGGGTTATGCCTAAGTGGCGATTCTGGAAAAAAATTTACTATACGAAACTCTGGCGTGAAATGCGAAACCTTTTCTGCAGGGGACTCCGTGACGGATCCGTTGTTGGTTGTGCAAGCAGTCACCAAGACCTATCAGCGTGATGGGCAGGCCCCTCATCGCGCGCTGGACGCTATCAATTGCGAGCTCGGCAGGGGTGAGGTGATGGCTGTGGTGGGGCCGTCGGGCTCTGGCAAGAGCACCTTGCTGCGCACCCTGAACGGTCTGGAGAGCATTGATAGCGGCACGATTCGCGTGGAGGGTGTTTCGCTCACCGATCCGACCACCGACGTCAATCTTTGGCGTACCGAGGTGGGCATGGTGTTCCAGCATTTCAACCTGTTCCAGCACCGAACCGCGCTGGACAATGTCGTGCTGCCTCAACGCGTGGTGCGAGGGCGCAGCCGCGCTGAAGCCGAGCGCCACGCCCGCGATCTGCTGGGCCGCGTCGGCATGGCCGATTATGGCGATCGCTACCCGAGCCAGCTGTCCGGCGGCCAGCAACAACGCGTCGCTATCGCCCGCGCGCTGGCCATGGATCCCAAGCTGATGCTGTTCGATGAGGCGACCTCGGCGCTCGATCCGGAAACGGTGGGCGGCATCCTGGAGTTGATGCGCACGTTGGCGAGCGAGGGCATGACTATGGCCGTCGTAACCCATGAAATGAACTTTGCCCGCGACGTGGCAGACCGCGCCCTGTTCATGGACGCAGGTCGTATCGTCGAAATGGGGTCGCCTGAAGAAGTTTTCTGCCATCCCAGAGAGGCGCGCACGCGCGCGTTCCTGGAGATGATTCTGTAGTTCCAGCAGCAAAGAAGCAAACAAGAAACAAGGGGCACGCGTGGCGCTGTGCCCGGAATGACAGGAATCCATTCACCACAAGGGGTTAGACATGCTGAAGATTAAACAATGGCTAGGCGTGGCGGGTTTCGCGTTGGCAGCGATGGCTGTCAGCGTGCCGGCACAGGCCGATGAACTGGCGGACATCCTCAAGCGCGGCGAGCTGCGGGTGGCGGTCCAGACGTCTGGACCGCTCATGAGCTTCATGGACAAAACCGGCAAGCGCACCGGTCTGGCTGTGGAAGTGGCCAAGCGCATGGCCGACGATCTGGGCGTAAAGCTGGTGCTACAGGACTATGAGTGGAAGGGCCTGATTCCCGCGCTGCTATCGGGCAAGGCTGACATGGTCGCTGCCGACATGACGCCCACGCCGCAGCGCGCTGCCCAGGTGCTGTTCTCGCTGCCCATGTTCTACGCCGACACGGTGGCAGTCGTTCCCAAGGACTCGCCGTATAAGTCGTATGGTGAACTCGACAAGGAAGGCGTGACCGTCGGCGCGTTGGGGGCCAGCACGTATGCGGAGGTAGGCAAGAAAATGCTGCCCAAGGCCACCCTGAAAGAGTTTTCGGGCGGTAGCGCCCCGGTGGGGCAAGCCCTGTCCAGCGGCCGGTTGGACGCGGGCATCATGTCGTTATCCACCGCCAACCAGTTCCTCGCGGACTTTGGCACCCTGCGGGTGCTGGACGGCGTCATGGTGCGTGAGCCCCTGGCCTTTGCCGTGGGCCCCAATGCCGTGCGCCTGAAGTTCTGGCTGGATAACTGGCAGACCCTGAAGACTGCCGATAACTCGCTGCCTGAACTGGTCAAGTATTGGTATTCCACCGAATGGAAGAAAGAGCACTGAGCTCATGGACTGGCTGATCGATTTTTATAACTGGCGCATCGTCAGCCAGTACGCAGGCGAGTTCGCGACCGGCCTGGGCAACACTCTCATTGCCGCTGGCGCGAGCCTCGTGTTGTCGGTGTTGGCGGGCATACCGATAGCACTGGCCCATATGTCGTCACGGGGCATTATTTGGCGCCCCGTGGCGGCTTATGTGCAGTTCATCCGTTCGACGCCGCTCCTGGTGCAGATCTATCTGGTCTACTATGCCGTGCCATACCTGGTGCCAGGGGCCAAGGGCTGGAGCGAGATGCTGCTGGGTATCATCGCCATGACATTGCACCACGCTGCCTACATGAGCGAGATCATTCGCGTGGGCATCGAATCTGTGCCGCGCGGTCAGGTCGACGGTGCCAAGGCCTGCGGCATGAATTACCGCCAGCGTTTGCGCTACGTCGTGCTGCCACAGGCCTTCGTCAATACGCTGCCGCCGCTGCTGGGCCAGACCGCGGTGCTGATCAAGGATACGTCCTTGCTGTCATTGATCACCGTATTCGAGCTGGTCGCCGCTGGCGTACAAATGAACAGCGACCGCATTGTGCCCAGCGAGAGTTTCTTGACTATCGCGGCGGGCTATCTGTTGATCTACGGTTGCATGCTGCTGTTGTCCAAAGGTGTGAGCCTCTGGCTAGCGGGTCCTGCCTGGAACGCGAGGTGATCATGCTGGACTCCTATCTTTCCACCGCGGGCGTCGTGCTGCCCTTCCTGTTGAAGGGCTTTTGGGAAACGCTGAAGGTTTCCTTCGTGGCTATCATCGCCGGTTCGCTGCTGGGATTCGTCATCGGCGTGATCCGCAGTTATCGCATACGCGGCGTGCATCAGTTGCTGGGGTTGTATATCCACCTTTTGCGCGGTACGCCGTTTCTGGTGCAGCTGTACATCTTCTATTTCGTGCTGCCCAGCACCGGCATCGAACTCCTGCATTGGGATTCCGCCACAGCGGCGTTCGTGTCGCTATCAGTCTACACATCCTGCTATGTGGCAGAGATCGTCATGGGCGCTATTCAGTCGGTACCGCGTGGCCAGACCGAGGGCGCAATGACGCTTGGCCTCAAACCTCTCCAGATCCTGTGGCTGGTCATTTTGCCGCAGGCCATGCGTCTCATCGTGCAGCCGATGAGCGGCGTCTACGTCATGCTGATCAAGAGCACGGCCATTCTGTCGGTGGTCGGCATCACTGAACTGACGCGGCAGGGTGAAGTGTTCATCATCACCTTCCCGTCCAAATCGCTCTTTATCTACGGCATGATCGCGGCCATCTATTTCATTTACTGCTACCCGCTGCTGCGCCTGGCCAACTGGCTCGAAAAGCGGCTGGCCGGCGGCCTGCAGGGCGCAAGCCTGCACTGAGACACAGCATCATGGCATCCGAGTACGTTGACACTTATTACCGCCGTACGCTAGCCGATACTGGCACTTACTATCCACCGTTGACGGGGGCGGATAGCACCGATGTCTGCGTGATAGGAGGAGGGTTGGCTGGCCTGTCCACCGCGCTGGAGCTGGCACGGCGCGGGCGTAACGTGACCTTGCTGGAAGGGCGGCGCATCGCCTGGGGGGCATCGGGCCGCAATGGCGGATCAGTGTCGCCCGCCTTTGCTGCGGGCACGGACACCATTCGCCGGCATGTGGATGAAGACCACTACCGTGAGCTCTACTGGCTTTCTATGGAAGGCGTGGAAATTATCCGCGCCAATATCCGCGATCTGGCGATCGGCGATGCGCACAAGGTAGACGGCCGTTTACGCGTCGTGCGCTACGAAGCGACCGATGCGCTGCGGCAATGGTGCGATGGCCAGCAGCGCGACTTCGGGCGAGACGTCCGCTTTCTGACCCGTGCCGAGGTGCGTGAGCGGCTGCTATCGGATGTCTATCACCAGGGGATCGAGGATCCTTCGTCGTTTCACTTTCATCCGTTGAATTACGCTCGCGCGCTGGCCCGCGAATGCGTGCGGCTGGGCGTACGGATTCACGAGGATACTGCCGTCAAGCACGTCGAACTGGACGGCGCAGTCAAGCGCGTGCTTACGGGGCAGGGCCAGGTCGACGCCCGCTCCGTGGTGCTGGCCACCGGCGGCTATACAGACGGAATCGTGCCCACGTTGCGCCGGGCAATGCAACCGATAGTCACCTACATCATGCTGACGGAGCCTCTTGGCGACCGGGTCCGAGACGCCATCCGCAGCAATGCCGCCATCGGCGACGACCGCCGCGCCGGCAACTACTACCGGGTGCTCGATGGCGGCCGCATCGGCTGGGGCAGTAGAATCACCACCCGTGTGGATGATCCACCGGATCTGGCAGAGTCGCTGCGTCGCGAATTACTTTCCGTCTACCCTCAACTGACGGGGGTGAAGGTCGAGACGGCGTGGTCGGGGCGTATGGCCTACGCTCGACATCTGATGCCGCAGATTGGCCAGTTGGCTCCGGACGTCTGGTACTGCACGGCATTCGGCGGGCATGGCATGAATACCACCGCGATCGGCGGCCGAGTCGTCGCCGAGGGCATCACAGGCGATACCCAGCGCTACAAGTTATTTGCCCCCTTTGGACTTGCATGGGCCGGGGGCAGTGTCGGCAGGGCGGCGGTTCAATTGACTTATTGGTCGTACCAGGCCCGCGACTGGTGGCGGGAGAGGCGGTCGCGGGCATGACAGGGCGTATAGATGGAAGACGACAAACAGAGCGTGTTGGCACAACGGCTGAGAGCCTTGCGCCGAGCGCGGACCTGGACTTTGAAGCAGGCGGCGGCGGCTACCGGCGTGTCCGCATCCACGTTGTCCAAAATCGAGAACGGCCTGCTCTCGCCTACCTATGACAACTTGATCAAGATCGCAGCGGGCCTGGATCTGGACGTGGCCGAACTGTTCACGGCATCCGACGCCCATATGGGTACCGGACGCCGCAGTCTCAGCCTTGCGGGAGAAGGGCGCCCGTACGAAACGCCGTACTACGGCCACCGTCTGCTCTGTACCGCGCTGTCGCACAAGCGCATGATGCCGTTCCATACCCGAGTGAAGGCTCGCTCGTTTGAGGAGTTCCACGACTGGAGCCGCCATCGGGGCGAGGAGTTCGTCTACGTCCTGGAAGGCGAAGTCCAGCTCTACACCGAGTTTTACGAGCCCGCCCGCCTGCGAGCGGGCGAGAGTTTCTACATCGACAGCCGCATGGGCCATCGGGTGATCAGCCTGAGCAAGAAAGACGCGCTGGTACTGTGGGTGTCTACGCACGCAGACATTGGCGAGGAGTAAACCTTCCGGCAGTTCGAAAGGCTTACTTCACCCTAACCTTTACGCCAGACGCATCATCCAGCCGTGAGGGTCCGCCGTACGGCCATACTGGATGTTCGTCAATTCCTCGCGCAAGGCCATGGTCAGCTTGCCTGCGGGTGCATTCTCGTCGCCCACGGTGAAATCGGCGCCTTTCAGCACCGATATCGGCGTCACCACTGCTGCGGTACCGCAAGCGAAAGCCTCTACGATGTCGCCAGACGCAAAGCCATCGCGCCATTCTTGCACCGAGACTTTGCGCTCTTGCACCTCATGGCCGCGGTCACGAGCCAATTGAATGATGCTGGCGCGAGTCACACCCTCGAGAATGCTGCCGGACAACTCGGGGGTGACCAAGGTTCCGTCCTTCCGGACCAGGAACACGTTCATTCCACCCAGTTCCTCGAGGTATTTGCCCTCGAGTGGATCGAGGAACAGCACCTGAGCGCAGCCGTTTTCGTAGGCTTCCTGTTGGGGCAGCAGCGAGGCTGCATAGTTGCCACCGCACTTGGCAGCACCCGTACCCCCCTTGGCCGCACGCGCGTAGTCGGTCGACAGCCAGATCGACACAGGCTTGACTCCGCCGGCGAAATACGAGCCCGCCGGGCTGGCGATCACATAGTAGGCTGCACGGTGCGCCGAACGAACACCCAGGAAGCTCTCGTTGGCGATCATGAACGGACGCAGGTACAGGCTGGTTTCCGGCGCGGAGGGCACCCACGGGGCGTCGACGGCCAGCAACTGCTTGAGCGATTCGATGAATATTTCGGTGGGCAGCTCCGGCAGGGCCAGACGGCGCGCGGAGCGTTGCATGCGTTCTGCATTGGCTTGCGGGCGGAACGTCCAGACCGAGCCGTTTGCATGGCGGTAGACCTTCAGGCCTTCGAAGATTTCCTGCGCATAATGCAGGACCGAGGCCGCCGGATCCAGCTGCAACGGACCGTAAGGCCGTACCTCGGCATCATGCCAACCCTTTTCCTTGGTCCAGTCGATCGAGACCATGTGATCCGTGAAATATTTCCCAAACCCAGGATCGGCCAGGATGGAGTCGCGTTCGGCGACCGTCCGCGCTGTCGTAGAACGTATCGTATTGAAGGAAACGGAAGAAGAGGCGGTGTTGGACATGGGAATATTCGCTAGTTCACTGAAATAACGGCTTGAATTCAAAAGGCAAAGCCGCAGGCCGGGATCACGTGCCCGTTGTCAGCAAGTGTAATCCTTTCGGACGACGGGCCGGGTGTGGCGGGTCGCTCTGCAGGGTGAGATTACTCCTTTCCGCCATCAAGACGGCAATACGGTACGCTTTAGCCTGTTTCAATGCCAGTATCCAAGCATGCAAGACGACTTATTTGGAGATACCGCTACGCAGCCGGAGGCCGCTGCCGCCTCTCAGGGGGATGCGGTGTCTTTCATCAACCTGAACCCTAACAAGGTGCAGCCCGCGCCCAGCGTTGAGGGCTGGCGCGATCTTGCGCGGCAGTTGCCAGCGCAATTGCGTTTTGGTGTCTCTACCTGGTCCTATCCGGGCTGGGATGGATTGGTGTGGGATGGGGATTACGCTTCGGCTACGCTGTCCAAAAACGGCCTTGAGGCCTACCATCAGCACCCGTTGTTGCGGACAGTGTGCGTGGACCGTACTTTCTGGCGCCCGTTGACGACAAGCCAATACGCCGCTTACGCAGGGCAAGTCGACGAGGATTTCCGTTTTGTCGTCAAGTGTCCCGCCAGCATCACCGATGCCCAGGTACGCAGCGAGGACGGCAAGGCACGCAAGGCCAACCCGAATTTTCTCGATCCGCGCCTGGCCGTGGAGCACTTTGTACAGCCGACGCTCGCCGGTTTGCGCGCCAAACTGGGCGTCCTGGTCTTTCAACTCAGTCCTTTGCCCTGGAACTGGCTCGGCCATCCCGCATCGCTGCTGGAGCGGCTGGACGGTATGCTGGCGGCCGTCCAGCAGGCCTTGCCTGCGGATGGCGCCGTAATCGTGGCCGTGGAAGTCCGAGATCCCGAGTTGCTGAGCCAAGGGCTGGTAGACACACTCAAGGCGCATAGGGCCACGTTCTGCCTGGGCTTGCATGGCAAGATGCCGCCGATCGAGGAGCAACTGCCCATGCTGCGTGCGCTATGGCCGGGCCCGCTGGTCTGCCGTTGGACCCTGAATCGGATCTTTGGCGCGTACGGTTATGCCGACGCGCAAAAGAAGCACGATCCATTTAATGCCATCCTCAGCGAAGACCCTCATACACGTGCCGTGCTGGCACGCACCATCCGTGGTATCACGGGCGCAGGCCAGCCTGCCTATGTGACGGTCAGCAATGATGCCGAAGGTTGTGCGCCGCTTTCCATCCAGATGCTTGCGCAGGCGATCGGAGCATAGTGCATGCCGACACGGTATCGCGGCGGCCGAGGATTAAATAGCGCGGGCCATGACGATAGGACAGCATTGCCTGATAGGAGTGCCAACGTCTTATCTGTTATTTCGACATCGGATAACTGTTAGCCGAATTCTGTATTAGCCACCCTGGCAACTAGTCTCTAGAGTGATGTTCCATGGTCATGACAGGAATGTCACCGCGACATTGCACAGGAGCAACAATGCAGCCGGTTTCTCAATCCTCCTCGTCGTTCGACAGCGACGACGGTGTCCACCCTGCTGGGCAGAACAGGATGCGCTACAAGATAAAGCGCCCGAATGGCGTCGAGTTGGAAGTCTATGCGTATGGCGATCGCGGTGGCGATCTGATCGTGATGCTGCCGTCGCTCGGCCGCGGCGCAGAGGACTTGGCCGACATTGCCACCCCGTTGAGTCAGGCAGGCTATCGGGTGTTGTGCCCCGAGCCGCGTGGTAACGGTGGCAGCACTGGTCCCTTGGAAGGAAAGACGTTGCATGACTGGGCCGAGGATATCGCGGCCGTCATCGAACATGACGGCGGAGGGCCAGCGTTCGTCATCGGGCATGCTCATGGAAACTGGATTGCCAGGACGGTCGCGTCTGACCGGCCCGACTTGGTACGTGCATTGCTGCTGTTGGCGGGCTCCGCTGGTAAAGTGCCCGTAGGTTACCAAGGCGTTCCTATCAGCGATGAGACCCGGGCTCAGATCGAGGTCTGCGGAAATATGCTGTTGCCTGAAGCAACGCGCCTGGAAAGCCTGCAAAAGGTCTTTTTCGCGCCGGGCAATGATGCGAGAGCCTGGCTCAATGGGTGGAACACGACGCTGATGACTATGCAGACACTCGCGCAAAAGAGAACGCCGGTGGATGATTTCTTTGCGGGTGGGACAGCGCCGATATTGAATCTGCAGGCCGAGTACGACGTCATTGCTCCTGCGCGCTTCGCAAACGTGCTCAAGGATTATCTGGGCGAGCGCGTGACGAACAAGACCATTCAGAACGCTGCGCATGCACTGCTGCCCGAGCAACCGCAGGCCGTCATACAGGAAATGCTTGCGTACCTGGCTGCACAGTCACGCCTTGCCAATCATACCCGCGACGAATGACTCAATCATCCATCTCCTTGTTGGACAATGCCACGCGGGAACTCGCCAGCTTTTCGGCTGCCCTGTCGTTCAATCAGATTCCCGACAATGTCGTCGGCAGAATCAAGACCAGCATATTGGACAGCATCGGTTGTTGCCTGTTCGGGATGACCTTGCCCTGGACACAGAAAGTTCAAGCCATGGTGGAGGAACAGGGCAGCATTCCTGTCGCCTCGTTGTACGGCTGCGGACGGAAAGCCTCTGTCGCGGATGCCGTGCTGGTCAACGCCACCGCGGGCCATGCATTCGAATTGGACGATATTCATAAGGAATCGATCCTTCATCCTGGTTCCATTGCTGTCCCTGTGGCGGTCGCCTTGTCGGAAAAGACGGGCAAGCGCCACGGCCGGGACCTGATAACTGCGATTGTGGCCGGATATGAAATCGGGACCCGTATTGGCAACGCGGCGACCATGGATCTATTTTTCCGAGGCTTTCATCCGCAGGGGACGTCCGGCGTTTTCGTTGCTGCCGCAACGGCGGGCCGCATGTTGGGGCTCGATGCGCATCGTATGCAACACACCTTGGGTATCGCAGGGTCTCAAGCGGGCGGACTGATGGCGGCTCAAGAAGGGGCAATGGTCAAGCGATTCCATTCTGGACGTGCGGCTCAGAGCGGGGTCTATGCGGCGCTGCTGGCTGACAAGGACTTTACCGGCATCACTGATGTGCTGGAGGCTTCTTATGGAGGCTACTTGAGCTCCTACTCGGGCAAGCCCAATCCTGGGCGATTGACCGATGGACTGGGCGTTGTTTGGGAAACGGAAAAAGTCGGCTATAAGCCACATGCCAGCGTTACAAGCATCCATGCCGCGCTCGATGCGCTGGCACAACTGATGCAGACTCACGATCTACGGCCGGATACGATAGCAAGCATTGATGTCGGCGTCAGCCACATGACTCATGTTCATTGCGCCTGGGAATACAAAGCGCAGGGAGTCACTGCCGCGCAGATGAACCTGTTTTATAGCTTGGCAGTGATGGCTTGCGATGGCATGGCGTTCGTAGAGCAGTATCGCCAGGAGCGTTTGGCCGATCCCCGCCTCCTGGCGCTCATTGCCCGCATGACGGCTCGTGTCGATCCCCGCATCGACGCGATGGGACCGGCATTCCGGCACGCGGCGGTGGTGACTATTACGTCGATCTCTGGGGAAGTGTTTACCACCGAAATACTGCATCGGCGCGGCAGTCCGGAAAGCCCGCTCAGCCCATCCGAGATCGAATACAAGTTCCGCAATATTGTGAGGCCTTGCCTACGGACGGAAGACATCGATACTGTGATTGAGCTGACACGCAACCTGGATCAATTGGAGGACATCCAGCCGTTGCTCGATATTTTGAGCGCAACCCGCGCCTAGTCAAGCGGGGCAGCGGGTTGGCTGGTTGAGGAGCGTGCGGGATCGTTACTCGGGATCGGCGAATGGCTCGTACATCACCTGACGGATGACTTTCTTGACCAGTTCCGTCGATACCTCGTCTCTCCAGATTGCGTACAGATGCAGATGGCCGGCGCTGTTGTCGACGTCCTTGAAGACGATGCCGGGAAAGGGTAGTCGCGAATACGGCTTGGGAACAATGGAGATGCCCAGCCCGGAACGGATCAGTTGAAAAACCGTGAATGGCGTTCTTGCCTGGTGTACCAGCGTGGGACGAAAGCCTTTTGCGAGGCAGCACGCCAATTGCGCATCATACAAAGACGGCGAGTGATCCCGTGAGAAACCAATGATGCGGTGTTTTTCCAGCTCCGCTGCGGTGATTTTCTCTGCGTGCTCGAGCTCATGACCTTCAGGAATGGCCAGGATAAACGGTTGAGAATAAATTGGCAGCTTGTTGAATGTCGAAATGGCCGGGATGGAGTGAACGATGCCGATGTCCAGCCGTTCCTGCATCAACGAGTCGACTTGGTCGCGCGACGACATGTCGTAGATGCTTAATTCGATGCCGGGAAAGTCTTTTGATATCCGGTCCAACACAATGGGCAATACCTGCAGTAGCGCCGATGTGACGAAACCGATTCTTATATTGCCGCCGTCGACAGCGGCCGCTCTGATCGTGGCGCCGACCGCGCTACGCAGGTTCGCGAGAATGTTGCGGCTCTCGTTCAGGAATATCTTGCCGGCCTCTGTCAATCGGACTTCGCGCCGGCTGCGCTCGAGCAATTGGACGCCCAGATCGTCTTCCAGTGCCTTGATCTGCTGCGATAGCGGTGGCTGCGACATATGAAGCCGGACCGCCGCCTTGCTGAAGCTTAGTTCTTCCGCGACAGCCACAAAGTAGCGCAGATGCCTGATTTCCGGACTATGCATGGCAGCCCCCCGTTTTGATAGCGCCTCCATGCACTCCCGGCATGGTATGCGGATCATAGCGTTGTTCGTTATATCCGCGGCAAATAACTCGGGTATCGAAACGGTATTGGACGGGCTCGAGGATGGCGCCTAGATTGTCAATACACACAAAAGCGGTGTCGATGAACGACTTACCGCACCGATCATTCACACGGAGACAATAATGACGAACCTGCATACCTCGCGACGGATATGGGCAATGATCGCCGTGGCGGTGACTTCCTTGATGGCGGCTCAAGCGCACGGCGACACTGACAAATATCCTTCCAGACCCATTACCGTCGTCGTGCCTTACACGCCGGGCGGGTCTGTTGATACCGTGGCTCGCCTGGTCACCGCTCAATTGCAGAAGCAGTTGGGACAACCGATCGTGATAGAAAACAAGCCCGGCGCGTCCGGCATGATCGGCTCGGAATATGTCGCTCGTGCCAAGCCCGATGGCTACACGCTGCTGCTGCACGCCTCTAGTCAGGTATATCTGCCCTTGGTGGATGCGCGAGTCAAATACGATGCGCTGAAGGACTTTACCCCGATCGCCCGGCTCGGCACGGTGCCGCTATTGGTAGTCACAGGGGCGCAGTCGCCCTTTAACACGCTAAAGGAACTGCAAACCCAGGCTCACGCAAAAAAGGATTCCTTGACGTGGGCGACGTCGGGTTATGGGACATCGAGCCATCTCGTGGAGGAGATGCTGAATCGTGATCTGAAACTCGGCATGCAGATTGTGCCGTATCGCGGTGCTGCACCGCAGCTGACCGATGTGACGGCTGGGCATGTTTCGGCTGCGGCTTCACCCATGCCCGGCGCTTATCCTTATGTCGCATCCGGAAAGCTCAAGGCCCTCGCGGTGACAAGCTCGTCGCGAGTCTCCAGACTGCCCAACGTGCCTACCGTGGCGGAAAGCGGGGTAGAAGGCTTCGATTTTTCCTCGTGGTATGGCGTATGGGGGCCGGCGGGCCTGCCGGCCAACATCGCGAGCCAACTCGCCACCGAAATCAACAAAGCGATCCATGCGCCCGAAGTGACCAAGGTCTTTGACACCATGATGTTCGAGGTCGCCGAGACTTCACCCCAGGACTTGGCAAAAGTACAGCAAGACGAGCACGACAAGATCAGCCTGCTCGCCAAAGAAGCCGATATTGCGGTCAAGTGAAATAAAGGGACCCTCACATGATAACGAGTAGCTTGGCCACGTGGTTGGCGGATTTATCCCCCGACCAGATCCCCGACGCAGTCACTCGAGAAATGCGTCATCTGGCGCTGGACACCTTTAGTGTGGCGCTCAGTGGCAGACGCACTCCGTGGTATCAGGCGATTCGCAACTGGGCCGTCCAGGACAACCGCTTGCAGCGGGGCGCGACCCTCTGGGGGGAAGGCGATACGCGGCTAAGGCCATCCGATACCGCCTTGGTCAATGGTGCAGCAGCTCATGCGTTGGAGCTCGACGACTTCCACAATGCCAAGGTGCATCCAGGCGCTGTCATTGTTCCGTCCGTGTTCGCGGTGGCAGAGCATTATCGCGTTGACCCTGCGCAACTGGATATGGCTCTGGCTGTGGGCTATGAGGTGATGATAAGGACGTCGCTGGCATTATCGCCGGCCGAAACGCGTCTGCGCGGTTGGCATCTGACGCCGGTATGCGGGCCGCTGGGGGCGGCTGCGGCCGTATCGGTCATGTTGCAGTTGAAACCATGCGAGATCCAGTCCGCTTTGGGATTGGCAGCTACCCAATCTAGTGGACTATTTGCCTTTACGTTGGACGGCTCCGACTCGAAGCGGCTGCACGCGGGCATGGCCGCCAGAGCCGGTGTGGTATCGGCAGAGCTCGCGCGCAATGGTTTGACCGGCCCGGCGTATGCCATCGAGGCGGAAGACGGAGGCATGATGAAGGCGTTTTCCGATCATTCGGATGCCACTCGCTTGCTGCATGAGTTAGGTAAAACCTGGCACGCCGCCAAGACCAATTTCAAACCCTATAGTTGTTGCGGCAGTGCTCATGCTCACGTTGATGCAGCCCTCGAGCTACGGCCTGTATGGTCGCATGGTGGGGTGGTGCGGGTGGGTGTGCCGACGCTGGTGGACATCCAATGCGGTTACCGATACGAGCCAGGGTCCGAGCTGCAGGCTCAGATGAGCGTACGTTATGCCGTCGCTGCTGCACTGTTGCGAGGTTCGGTGTTGCCACAGGATTTCGGCGAAGCGCAACGCCGTGATCCAGCCATCGTTCAGCTGGCCAATGCGATCGAGATGGTCAGGGACGATGATCTGGATCGGCGTTATCCAAAGGAGTTCTGTGGTTGGGTGGAGGTCATTGATCGTTCTGGCACGCCACATCGGATCATGCAATCCAATCCGTCTGGATCCTCAGAGAACACAGCACGACACGAAAAACTCCGGGAAAAATCCCTGGTGCTCTTGAACCAGGATTGCGACCCGGAGATCTCCGAGGCAATTTGCGATCAATTCCTGAGGTCCGGCCCGTTGGATATTCGAGGGATTCTAGGATCGCTGCGCATTGAGTAACCTCAACGCCGTCCGAGTCAGGAATCCGCCTCCACGCATCATCCAATGCCCGAGGCTATCCTCGGCGACGGAAAACCATGCCGCCGTGATGAAGGGTGTTCTCATCGATGAATACGCCATCTGCGGTGAATCCGGTGTCGTCCCAATAATCGATGTGGTTGCCCTTCACCTCATAACGGCCCTGATAGGCGCTCTCCCGACTACCGCGCGCCTCGTCGTATCGACCGTTGGCTAGAAGCTCATGGCGGATGTGTCCGTCGTCAGTCACCCACATTCCTACGTAAGGGTGCTCATTCATGTGCGTTTCTCCTTGTTGTTCAATAGAAATCCGTTTTATGACATCGTCATAGGGCGCGAGGTCGAGGAAGGCGATGACTTCGATTGCGCGTTGATTTTCCATTCGGAAAATCCACACATAGCTGTTGTGGTAGGGCTCCCCGTCGGCGGCGGTTGCCGTGCCATCCCAATGAACGACGACATCGTCACCCTCGGCCCATACGTCTTTCACTGTGGGCCGCACGGGTGTAGACAGGCGCGCTGCGAAGGGCGCGACTGCCTGCTCCATGAACGCATCTCGGCCCCGGTATGTTCCGGCAGCAGGGCTCGTTCCCTTGATTGTCCAGACGACGTCAGGTGACAACACGTCTTGGAAGAACGTCCCGGTGCCAGCGGCCCATTGCTCAAAGGCCTGTACGATGAACTGCCGATTACGCTCGGTCGTGGAATCGCCGGGTTGGGCATTCGCGCAGCCAGCGATCAGCGTGGCGAACGTCAGCGCCGTTACTGTGATGAGATATCTGAAAATCAGCATTCGCTGTGCTCCTATGGGTATGAGAGTGCTCTGGAATAGGGAGACGTTGTGGTTGCCAGTGCATCGGCACTGACGGACACCGAGACAGGAGGCCACGCCGATTTGTTCGGATGCGTCATTGACCGAAAATCGTGTATCTGGCCAGGCAGCAGTTTGCGTTGAGTGAGGTCAATGGGTGTAGCAGGATCGTCCTGAGTTCTTGTACGATCGTCCGAGCACACGGCTCTGCGGCCGTTGATATGCCAACATTCTCATAGAGTGACACATGGGTTCTCTGACAAAGCTTGTCGATATTCTGAATCGCCATGCCCCGGGTAATGGCGCCTATGACACGCCGATTCCAGGTGTGAAATTGCTTCGTTCAAACAGCCCTACCATGCCGATGCCGGTGGTGTATGAGCCGACACTTTGTCTTATTGCACAGGGCCGAAAGCGGGTAATGCTGGGGACGACTACGTACGTGTACGACCCGGCCAGATACCTGGTTGCTTCCGTCGATCTACCTGTTACGGGGACAGTCATTGAGGCCAGCGAGGCGGCTCCCTATCTGTGCCTCGTGGTCGATCTCGATTTGGCCGAGCTGAGCGACCTTTGTTTGCGTTACCCGGTGCAAGATCAGAACGACGATGTACCGTCGGCCGGCATCGCGCTCAACGACACCACACCAGAGGTGTTGGACGCCGCGGTACGCCTGGCAGCGCTGCTCGACACGCCGAGGGATATCGACGCCCTGGCTCCGCTAATGATCCGCGAGATTCTCTATCGTCTTCTGATGGATCCGGGAAATGGCATCCTGCGCCAGATGGCTGCAGCGGACAGCCGCCTGAATCAGATCGCCAAGGCCATTGCCTGGCTGCGCGGGCATTACAGCAAAAACTGCCGGATTGAAGAAATCGCCGACGTCGCCGGAATGAGTCGCTCGGCCTTCTATGCGCACTTCAAGGCGGTCACATCAATGAGTCCGCTGGATTTTCGGAGCCAATTGCGATTGCAGGAAGCGCGCCGGCTGATGGTTGCGGAGTCGATGGATGCCGCAGGCGCCGGGTTTCGGGTGGGCTACGAAAGCCCGTCTCAGTTCAGCCGCGACTATGCCCGTATGTTCGGTGATCCTCCGGCCAAGGACGCCTCTCGATTACGCAGAATGGCGCAGGCGTCTGCCGCACGTCCATAACAATGCGTCAGCCTGATGGCCTGACGCGCAGATCATCTACGCCGGCTGCTTTCCCTGACAATCAATTCGCTCTCGAATTCATCCCGCACCAGATCCGCCGGGTTTTCCCCTTCAGTATTCAAGAGCTTCAATATCGCTCGCGCCGCGTGTTGACCGATCTGGTATCTCGGAGGCCGCACGGTCGTCAATGCAGGTGTCAAACGTGAAGATATTGCCGCATCCCCGAATCCCGCGATCAGGCAATCCCGAGGCAGTCCTGCACTACACGCCGCCGCATGCAGAATAGCCCCGGCAGCCATATTGTCGTTGGAAAAAATCACTGCCTCGGGCCGCGAGCGTTTCGGCGCTTTTGCGAATGACTCGATCCATTTTTCCCCGACATCAAAGTCATCAGAATGCGCCGCGATCTGGATATCTGGTTTCAGCCCTGCTTTTCGCATCTGCGATGCGTACCCGTCAGCCCGTTGTCTGGCACGAAAATCTTCTTCAGCCATGGGCAGAACAAACTGAATGCGCTTGCATCCTTGATCTAGAAAATGCCCAGCGAGTATTGCGCCGACTTCAGCGTGCGGAAATCCCACTTGATGAAAAGGTCGCTCCGGAACAAATCCCCAGGCCTCGACGATTGGAATGTTCAACCCTCTCAGCATGGTTTCCGATGCGGGCGTGTGATCATCCCGTGTCAGTATCAGCGCACTCGGATGCCAACCCACAAAGGTGCGGATGGCTTGTTCTTCCTGTTCTTTTGAATATTGGGCGTTGGCCAGCAAGAGCTGCAGACCGGACGATTGCAGTTCATCGGTCATCCCCTTTACGAGGTCGGCAAACGTCGTGCTGGCAATGTTCTGCATGACTGCGCAGACCACGCGGCCTCTGCCTGAGGCGAGCCCGCCGGCGACTTGGCTGGGGACATAGCCAATGCTGTCGACGATCTCTTTCAGGCGCTCGCGTAATCCGGCAGACACTTTATCGGGCGAGTTGAAGTAGCGGGAGACGGTAATCGAGGACACGCCAGCCATGTGGGCAACGTCATGGATGGTGTAGGTCCCGGTCTTGCGACGGGCCGCGCGAGGAGTCTCTTTGGTGTCAGGCTTATTGTGTTGAGTCATGGTTTCTACTGATGGCGCCAGATCGAATGTTGATCCTACACTGCCTTCGATGTTACCGGTAACAGTTACCGGTAACATCCGAGCTAACCCTGAGATGCAATTCGCTAGAAATTGCACGAAAACGAAGAGGGGCCTGTGCCCCGGGAGACAAAAGATGGCCGTACATGGAGCTGGATCAAGACGTCGATTTGCCCTTGCCGCAGCGCTGCTGGCCTGCTTGCCGCTATGCCCCGTGCCCGCCCAAGCGAATGAGGCGCAGGGTTACCCGAAAAAGCCGGTATCCCTGGTGGTGCCGTATCCGGCCGGCGGCGTTGCCGACCAGTTTGCGCGCAGTATGGCTAGCGAGCTGGGCAAGCGGCTGGGGCAAAGCGTCATTGTGGAGAATCGCCCTGGTGCGAATGGCAACATCGGCTCAGCCTTGGTCGCCAAGCAAGCAGCGGACGGATATACCTTGCTGCTCGGCTCGACCAGTACGCTCGCGGTCAATCCGCACCTGTACAAAAACATGGGTTATGACCCGGTCAAGGACCTGCAACCGATCACGCTGACGCACCAAATGCCCAACGTGCTGATCGTCAATAGCGGCACGCCATATCGCAGCGTTGCGGACGTGATTGCAGCGGCAAAGAGGGCGCCTGGCCAGATTGCATTCGGGTCGGCAGGGAATGGCAATTCCATGCATTTGGCAGGGGTGTTGTTTCAAAAGCAAGCGGGCATTGAGTTGATGCATGTTCCGTATCAGGGAGCGCCTCCGGCGTTGACCGATGTCATGGGCGGCGCCATTCCGATGATGTTTATCAACTTGCCCGCCATCGTCGGCTATCAAAAGTCGGACAAGATTCGCATTCTGGCTGTGACGGATACCAAGCGCGCCAACAGTGCGCCCGGCGTGCCTACCTTCAGCGAGGAAGGTGTCGATGGGGTGGTGTCCCGCGTGTGGAATGGGTTGCTGGTGCGTCAGGGCACGCCCGATGCCATCGTAAAAAAATTGAACACCGAGATCGTGGCCATCCTCACCGATCCCACATTTCGCAAACCGCTAGAGGCGCAGGGCTACGAAGTCCTTTCGTCTTCTCCGCAAGAATTCTCGGATCTATTGAACAAGGATCTGAAAGCAATGGGCAAGCTCATCGAGGCTGCCAATATCAAGCTGGATTGAAACATGGTTGAAAGAAAGAAAATCGGCGAACTGCGCAGCCAACGCTGGTTCGCCGGAGAAAGCATTCGCGGTTTTGCCCATCGGCAGCGCATGCAGCAGCAAGGGCTGAATCGCGAAGAGTTCATGGGACGGCCCATCATCGGCATCCTGAACACGTGGAGCGATCTGTCTCCTTGTCACGCGCACCTGCGAGATCGCGCACAAGCTATCAAACGAGGCGTGTTGCAGGCAGGGGGGTATCCGTTAGAGCTGCCGGCGATGAGTCTCGGCGAGGTCATGGTGAAACCGACGACCATGCTCTATCGAAACTTTCTGGCCATGGAGGCCGAGGAGCTTATCCGCAGTTTGCCTCTGGACGGCGTGGTGCTACTGGGCGGCTGCGACAAAACCACGCCCGGCCTGGTGATGGGGGCTATATCGATGGGGATTCCTGCCATCTTTTGCCCTGCAGGTCCTATGTTGAACGACCGATACAAGGGACAAGCAGTCGGAGCCGGCACGCATACCAAGAAATACTGGGAACAGTACACCATTGGCGCCATCGACCAGGATGAATGGATATCACTGGAGGCGCGGATGACGCGTGCCCCCGGTACGTGCAACACGATGGGTACAGCCAGCACGATGACCGCCATCGTAGAGGCCATGGGACTGGCCTTGCCGGGCTCGACGAGTGTGCCTGCCATGGACGCGGGGCATACTCGAATGGCCTGGTCCTGCGGAACTCGGATTGTCGACATGGTGTGGGATGACCTCACGCCGTCGAAGATCCTGAGCCGTGCGTCGTTTCTGAATGGGGTGGCGACGTGGATGGCGTTGGGTGGGTCCACCAATGCGGCTGTTCATCTACCCGCCATGGCGAATCGCGCCGGCATTGAGCTGGGGCTGGATGATTTCGACAGCATGGCGCGCAAGGTACCCGTCATCGCCAATCTGTTCCCCTCGGGTAACCGCCTGATGGAAGACTTTTACTACGCAGGTGGATTGCCCGCGTTGCTGAACCGTATCAGCGATGTATTGGCACTGGACACATTGACGTGTACGGGCAAGACATTAGGCGCCAATATCGAGGGGCATGTCAGCACAGACGACGATGTGATCCGGCCGTTGAGCAATCCGGTTGTGAGTGCGGCGGATGGCTGTCCTGAGGCCAGTATGGCGCTCGCCGTGTTGCATGGAAATCTATGCCCGCAGGGGGCTGTCATCAAACCGTCTGCCGCATCTGCACGCTTGCTGAAACATACCGGACCGGCGTTGGTCTTTGATTCCAACGCAGATATGTTGGCTGCCATCAACGATCCCGCATTGGATGTGGATGAGAATACAGTTCTCGTGTTGCGTAATGGCGGTCCGGTCGGTGGCCCTGGCATGCCGGAATGGGGCAATCTGCCGATTCCCAAAAAGTTGCTCGAAAAAGGCGTCACCGACATTTTGCGTCTCTCGGATTCGCGAATGAGCGGCACACATTATGGGACTTGTGTTTTGCACATCAGCCCCGAGTCCGCTGTGGGCGGGCCCTTGGCTCTGATTCGTACGGGCGATCTGATTCAGCTCGATATCGCGAAACGGCAACTCGACGTTCTGATTTCCGACGCCGAACTGGCTGAGCGGAGAAAACAATGGGTGCCACCCGCCACGACCTATGAGCGCGGCTACACCCGTATTTACCAGGCAGAAGTGACACAGGCCCATCAAGGCTGCGATTTCAAGGCCCTCGAAGGGACCGCGCCTACGCCCGAACCCTCTATTTACTAAAAACGCAGACAAGGACACGTAATGCCAGCGCCGAAAGACTTGTTAGAAAACGCATTTCGCACCCGTTTGAATGAACCTGGCGTGCCGCTTGGAACGTGGCTGATGTCAGGCACCTCCAGTACGGCGGAGGCCATGGGCCACGCTGGATTCGATTGGCTATTGGTCGACCTGGAGCATGTCCCGCTTGATGAAAAAGAAACGCTCGCGGTACTGCAAGCGATCGCCGGCACTAATGCCTGCCCGATTGCCCGGTTGGCGGCCAATGATCCGATCCTGTTCAAGCGTGCCTTGGATCTCGGTGCCAAAACCGTCATGGTGCCGTTTGTGGACAGCGCTGCGGCGGCTCAGCAGGCGGTATCGTATGCAAAGTATCCGCCTGAAGGAATTCGCGGTTTTGCGGCCGTGCATCGTGCCAGCGGCTATGGCACAGCAAACGAGTACGCCAAACGCGCGAATGACTCGGTCTTCACCATCATTCAGTTGGAAACGCCGCAGGCTGTGGCTGCGTTGGAGGATATTGCGAGTGTGCCGGGCGTCGATGCGCTTTTCCTGGGACCAGGCGATCTATCCGCCAACATGGGGCATATCGGCAACATCGCTCATCCCGACGTCGAAGCCGTGATCGCCGATGTGGCCAAACGTTGCCAGGCGATCGGCAAACCTTGCGGCATTGTCGGTCCTACCCCCGAGATGGTTTCCGAGTTCATCGAACTCGGTTACTCGTTCGTTGCCGTGGCTTCGGATATGGGCATGATGATGCGGCAGGCGACTGCTTTCATCGGTGCTATCCGGCCCGCCATCGCAAAAAAATTCGAAAGCAGCGTGTACTAAAGAGAGATTGGGAGACAACACGATGAAATCACCATTGGCTCTGGTGAGCGCGATCGCGACCGCCACGGCGCTGGCCATGGCGCCTCAGATCGTGTCTGCACAGCAGGCGAACTACCCCAGTAAACCCGTCACCATGATCGTGCCGTTTGGTCCAGGCGGCACCTCCGACATCATGGCTCGAATCCTGGCGAAGCATCTGAGCGCCGCGCTGCCTGCGACGATTGTTGTTGAAAACAAAGCCGGAGCGGGCGGTGCCATCGGGATGACCCAACTGAAGCGATCTGCGGCAGACGGATACACGGTGGGCCTGTCCGTTATCGGGCCGGAAGTCCTGCAACCCGCGATCCGACAGACGGGATACACCTATCAGGATTTTGACCACGTATGTGCCACCTATTCAGTGCCGCTGATGATGATGGTCACGGAGGATTCGCCTTTTCGCAGCGTCTCGGATGTCATCTCTTATGCGAAAGAAAACCCGGGCAAGCTGACGTATGGGTCATCAGGGCACGGCACATTGCTGCATCTGGCCATGGAGATGTTGATGGATCAGGCTGGGGCCACGGCGCTGCACGTTCCATACAAAAGCTCTGGAGAGATGGTCACTGATCTGATGGGGAAACAGATCATGGTGTTCAACGAGACGCCGACGGTGTCCAAGCGCTATAAGCTGCGCCCGTTGGCGGTGTTCTCGGACAAGAGGCTGGCCGGCTATCCCGATGCTCCGACCATTCAAGAAGCGGGATGGTCTATCAATGCGTCTATATGGGGCGGGTTGATTGCGCCAAAGGGCCTGCCTAAAGAGGCGATAGCTGCATTGGAAAACGCATGCCAAACGGCATTGAAAAGCGATGCGTATCGGGCTGACGTCGAGCCGGTGGATACCCCAGCCTATTACATGGACTCGCAAGCCTTCGCCGCGTTTGCACAGGACCAGTTCAAAATGTATGGCGATCTTATCAACCGTCTGGGTTTAGTGGAAAAGCAATAACTTGGCGCATGGTTTGATGGGCTGAGTTTCGTTAATGTCCGAGCAGGCTTAGGCTGCCGAGGGCAACCGAGGATGCTCAGATCCTCATTGAAGGGGGATGCTGGTGCCAATATTCAGCATTCCCCTTGTTGGTTCACGCGTCCCCTTTTTGTAGGGACGATCAGCACCATTGTCGTGCGGGCAGATGTCCGCGAGAACCCAGCAGCACCTGATTGGTGCACATTCACCCGGAATGAGTGCGCGTAGCACTCGTTTGGTGCGACGCAGCATTGTCTTGTCTTGGTGGCCTCGTTTGGCACGGTTTTTGCATAGTTTCTAAGGCAAAAAAGATCCGTGCCAGCCGGTACACCAGCTGGTCTCAAGTAATTCGTCATTGGGACAGACATGACTGCCAGAGCTACTCGCATTGATTTATTCAGCCTGCGTACGCCGCAGATGCGTGCCTTTCATTTGACTTGGCTGGCATTCTTTGTGTGTTTCTACGCCTGGTTCGCGTGCGCGCCGCTGATGCCCGTGCTAAAGGGCGAATTCAACCTCACGCCCGGACAGATTGCCAATATCAATATTGCCGCGGTAGCGGTGACCATTCTCGTGCGCCTCATTGTCGGGCCGTTGTGTGACCGCTATGGACCGCGCAAGGCCTATACCGGTTTGCTGGTGTTGGGAGCGATCCCCGTGTTGGGCGTGGCGTTGGCACAGAGCTACGAAGCCTTCTTGTTTTTTCGCCTGGCGATAGGTGCGATCGGCGCGAGCTTCGTGATCACGCAGTATCACACCTCTGTGATGTTCGCACCCAACGTAGTCGGCACGGCCAACGCCACCACGGCAGGCTGGGGGAACGCAGGTGGTGGCGTGGCGCAGGGCACGATGCCGCTACTCTTGACGGCCATTGTGATGATAGGCGTGAGCCAAAGCCTGGGTTGGCGGCTGGCCATGGTGGTGCCCGGTGTAGCCATGCTGATTGTTGCCGCGCTGTATTGGCGCTACACGCAGGATTGTCCCGAAGGCAACTATGCAGATCTGCGGGCAGCCGGAAAGACGATCGATGGCGCCAAGAAAGGCGGCTGGGCGAGTTTTGCCACGGCGGCCTGTAACTATCGCGTGTGGCTGTTGTTTGTGACCTATGGCGCCTGCTTTGGTGTCGAGATTTTTATCCACAACGTGGCCGCTATTTACTACGTCGAGCATTTTGGTCTGTCGCTCTCCTCGGCAGGCATGGCGGCCGCGAGCTTTGGTTTGCTGGCGTTGTTTGGCCGTGCGTTGGGCGGCATCGTGTCTGACCGGATGGCCCAGCGCCGCGGATTAGATGGACGCACGCTGTTGTTGTGCGTGCTGATGGTGGGCGAGGGTGTGGGGCTGTTGGGCTTTGCTCATGCGGATAACACCACGCTGGCCGTGCTGGCAATGCTGGTGTTCGGCCTCTTTACCCATATGGCCTGCGGTGCGACGTATGCGCTCGTGCCCTTTGTTGATCGCAATGCCTTGGGCGGTGTGGCGGGCATCATCGGCGCCGGCGGCAACGTAGGCGCGGTGGCGGCAGGTTTCTTGATGAAGGGGATGGGCGATACGCAGAGCACCCTGTCCGTGCTGGGTGTGTTGGTGATCCTGTCGGCGGCATGTGCGGTTGCCGTGCGTTTTTCTGCAGAACATAAGGCCCGAGAACAAGCCTTGTACAACAACACGCTGAACCCCAGCGCCGCGGGCGCCTGAGGAGGAGTTTTTCATGAGTATGAAGATCATCGTAGTTGGCCACGGCATGGTGGGCCACAAGTTTCTGGAAAGTCTGGCTGAGACGGGGCTGCAAGATGTCGAAGTCACGGTGTTGTGCGAGGAACCCCGTCCTGCCTATGACCGGGTGCACTTGTCAGAGTTTTTCAGCGGACGTACCGCTGACGATCTGTCGCTGGTAGAGCCTGGTTTCTTTGAACGTACCGGTTTCAAGTTGCGCCTGGCTGCGCGCGCCGTTGCGGTAGAGCGCCGCAATAACACCGTGACGACTGCTGATGGTGAGGTGCTGCCCTATGACAAGCTGGTGCTCGCCACGGGCTCCAATCCCTTTGTGCCGGGTTTGCCTGGACGTGATCGTCCGAATTGCTTCGTTTATCGCACCATCGAAGATCTGGAAGCGATGCAAGCCGCTGGCCGTGGGGCCAGGCGCGGTGTGGTCGTCGGTGGCGGGCTGCTGGGCCTGGAGTGTGCGAAAGCCCTGCGCGATATGGGCCTGGAAACGCATGTAGTCGAGTTTTCGCCTCGCTTGATGACGGTACAGGTAGATGAGAGTGGCGGCCAGATGTTACGCCGCAAGATCGAGGCCTTGGGCGTTCAGGTGCATACCGACCGAAACACGGTAGAGATCGTTGACGGGACGCTGGCGCGCCACCGTATGGTGTTTGCCGACGGCAAGCTCCTGGAAACCGATATGATTGTGTTCTCTGCCGGCATACGGCCGAGAGACGAACTGGCGCGGCAGTGCCTGCTGGCGGTGGGCCCGCGTGGCGGCGTAGTGATCGATGATTTCTGCCGCACAAGCGATCGCAATGTTTATGCGATTGGCGAATGCGCGTCGTGGCAGGAACAGGTGTTTGGCCTGGTGGCGCCCGGTTATGACATGGCTCGTGTGGCGGCTCGGCATATCGCCGGCGAGGCTGGCCTGACCGGTGTCGAGTCCATCCGGTTCACCGGCGCCGACATGAGCACCAAACTCAAGCTGATGGGCGTGGATGTGGCCAGTATCGGTGACGCGCACGGCAAGACGAAGGACTGCCGCAGTTACCAATATGTCGATGAGCGCAAGCAGGTCTACAAGAAAATCGTCACCAGCGAGGATGGCAAAAAATTGCTCGGCGCCGTGCTGGTAGGCAACGCCGACGAGTATGGCACGCTGCTGCAGATGGCGCTGAACGGTATTGCCCTGCCCGACGAACCAGAGTTTCTGATTCTGCCGTCCAGCGATGGCAAGGCCAAGCCTGGCCTGGGCGTGGACGCGTTGCCCGACAGCGCACAGATTTGCTCCTGCAATAACGTCAGCAAAGGACAGATCTGCGCGGCCGTAGGGGAAGGGGTATGCACGATCGGCGATCTGAAAGCCTGCACGAAGGCGGGATCGACGTGCGGTGGCTGTGTGCCGTTGGTGACGCAGGTCATGAAGGCCGAAATGAAAAAGCAGGGAATGGCCGTCAACAACCATTTGTGCGAGCATTTCCCCTATTCGCGTCAGGAAATCTACCACTTGGTCCGAGTGGGCGGCATCAAGACTTTCGACGCATTGTTGGAAAAGCATGGCAAGGGCCTGGGTTGCGATATCTGCAAACCCGTCGCGGCGAGCGTGCTCGCGTCCTGCTGGAACGAATTCGTTCTGCAACCGCCTTTGGCTGGCCTGCAGGACAGCAACGACTATTACCTCGGCAATATCCAAAAAGACGGCAGCTATTCCGTCGTGCCGCGTATGCCTGGTGGCGAGGTGACTCCCGACGGTTTGATCGCAGTCGGTCAGGTGGCCAAGAAATATGGCCTCTACACCAAAGTCACAGGTGGCCAGCGCGTGGATATGTTTGGCGCGCGGGTAGAGCAACTGCCTCTGATTTGGGAAGAGCTGATCGCTGCCGGCTTCGAATCGGGCCACGCGTATGGCAAATCGTTGCGTACCGTCAAAAGCTGCGTGGGATCCACGTGGTGCCGTTATGGTGTGGGTGATTCCGTGGGCTTCGCCATTTCTCTGGAGAACCGATACAAAGGCCTGCGTTCTCCGCACAAGATCAAGTTCGGCGTGTCGGGTTGTACCCGTGAATGCGCCGAGGCACAGGGCAAGGACGTGGGCATCATCGCCACCGAGAAAGGCTGGAATCTCTACGTTTGCGGCAATGGCGGCATGAAGCCACGTCACGCCGAGTTGTTGGCATCCGATCTGGATCAGGCCACGCTGGTGAAGTATGTCGATCGATTTTTGATGTTCTACGTGCGTACGGCAGATCGCTTGCAACGCACCAGCACCTGGCGCGACAACCTCGAAGGCGGCCTGCAGTATCTGCAAGATGTCGTGGTGCACGACAAGCTGGGCATTGCGGCCGAGCTGGAAGCCGAGATGCAGCACGTGGTCGATACCTATCAGGATGAGTGGAAAGTCGCTGTCACACAGCCGGAGGTGCGCAAGCGTTTCCGCAGCTTTGTGAATAGCGAATCGCTTGACGAGAAAATCGTCTTTGTCCCGGAGCGCGGACAGATTCGCCCTGCCTCGCCGCAGGAGCGTGAAGAATCCGAGCGAGCGGAAGCCCTCACCGTCTAGCACGGCCTCATTGGATATAGAGAAGGAATGGCAGCATGACAACCTTTGAAAAAGGCTGGGAAGACGTCTGCGCAGTTCAAGACATCGTGCCCGGCACCGGCGTCTGTGCCTTGGTCGGTGGGCAGCATGTGGCGGTATTTCGTTTGATCGACGGGCGCATCTTCGCCATTGGCAATATCGACCCCAAGAGCGGCGCCAGCGTGCTGGCGCGCGGTTTGGTCGGAAATCTCGGTGATCGTGTCGTCGTCGCGTCGCCGTTATACAAGCAACATTTCGACCTGTTCACCGGTGAGTGCCTGGAGGAGCCAGAGCAGTCAGTGCCAGCATACCCTGCCAAGATCGACAACGCTCGGGTCTGGGTGGCAGCATGAGTCAGGCGGGGCGCCCCAGCCTGGTGGTAGTAGGCAATGGTATGGCTGGTATGCGTACCGTAGAGGAACTGCTGCAGCTCGCCCCGGATCTGTACGACATCACCGTATTCGGTGCAGAGCCGCATGGCAACTACAACCGTATCCTGTTGTCCCCGGTGCTGGCCGGTGAAAAGAGCGTGGGCGATATCATGCTCAATACGCGTGAATGGTACGCGGAGTACGGCATCACGTTGCATGCTGGTGATCCGGTGGTGCAGATCGATCGTTCGCGCCGGTTCGTGCATGCGCAAAGCGGCCTGCAAGTTCGCTATGACCGATTGTTGATCGCCACGGGGTCGCGGCCCTTCATTCCTCCTGTGCCGGGCAGCGACCTCGATGGCGTAATCGGGTTTCGCGACATTCAGGACGTGCAAACCATGCTGGAGGCCTCGCGCCAGCATCATCATGCTGTGGTGATCGGCGGTGGGCTGCTGGGGCTGGAGGCTGCCAACGGTTTGCTGCGTCAAGGGATGACGGTGACCGTGGTGCACTTGCATCCGAGTTTGATGGAGCGCCAGCTGGATGCGCCGGCCTCTGCATTGTTGCAGCGGGCGCTGGAGTCCAGCGGCCTGCGTTTTGAAATGAGCGCGCAGACTGCCGAGCTGGTAGGCACGGAGCGCGTCACCGGGGTGCGTTTCAAGGACGGGCGCGAGATTGCCGCCGATCTGGTCGTGATGGCGACAGGCGTGCGGCCAAATGTCGACCTGGCCCGTGACTCGGGCCTGCATTGCGAGCGTGCGATTGTCGTCGACGATACGCTGCAAACCTATGATCCGTGCGTGTACGCGGTGGGCGAGTGTGTAGAGCATCGGCGCAGCACGTTCGGCCTGGTTGCCCCAATATGGGAACAGGCGCGCGTATGTGCTGCACATCTGGCGGGGGCGGGCCACCGCCGCTATGTTCAGCGTGCCACGGCGACCAAACTCAAGGTCACGGGCGTCGATCTTTATTCGGCAGGCAACATTGTAGGCGGCGCGGATACTGAGGATATCGTTCTGCGTGATCCACGGCGGGGTATCTATAAGCGGCTGGTACTCAAGGATGATTGCGTCGTCGGCGCGGTGTTGTATGGCGACGTGACGGACGGGCCGTGGTATTTCGATCTGATCCAACGGCAAGCGCCGATTACCTCGATCCGGCAACGCCTATTGTTTGGCCAAACACTCTGCGAAGCAGATTGACGGCATGATTGCAGATGACAACGACGATTAAGATAGCTTCCGTTGATGCGCCGGTACGTACCACGTGCCCCTATTGTGGCGTGGGTTGTGGCGTGTTGGCTACGCCGCAGGTTGATGGCGAAGTACACATTGCGGGGGACCCTCAACATCCTGCCAATGCAGGGCGTCTATGCGTGAAAGGCTCCGCGCTGGGTGAGACGGTTGGCCTGGAGGGCCGCCTGCTTTATCCTGCGATGCGGCAGGCCGGGTCCGATAAAAACGCGCCTTTGCAACGCGTATCGTGGGATCAGGCACTCGACACTGCAGCCCAGGGATTGCGTCGCATCATCGAATCGCATGGTCCTGACGCCGTGGCGTTTTATGTGTCCGGTCAGTTGTTGACCGAGGACTACTACGTTGCCAATAAATTGATGAAGGGCTTTATCGGCAGCGCCAACATCGACACGAATTCCCGGCTGTGCATGTCGTCGGCCGTGGCAGGACACAAGCGGGCCTTTGGTGAAGATCTCGTGCCTGTCTGCTATGACGATCTGGAATTGGCGGACCTGGTCGTTCTGGTGGGATCGAATGCCGCATGGTGCCATCCCATCCTGTTCCAAAGGATCGCGCGTGCCAAAGAGGCCCGGCCAGACATGAAACTGGTAGTAATCGATCCACGTCATACCGCTACCTGCGAGCTGGCCGATCTGCACCTGCCGGTCAAGTCTGGCACCGATGTCTGGCTATTCAATGGTTTGCTGGCGCATCTGGTGCGGCAGGGTCTCACTGATGAGAGTTTCGTTTCCGAGCACACTATGGGTCTTGATGAGGCGCTGCTCGCCGCGGGCGTTGAGAGCGACATCGCATCTGTGGCCCGCGACTGCCGGCTCGATGAGGAATCGGTTCGCACTTTCTTTCAGTGGTTCAGCGAGCGGCCCCGTACGATCACCGCGTTTTCGCAAGGCGTGAATCAGTCCTCCGCAGGTACAGATAAAGTCAACAGCATCATCAACTGCCATCTGCTCACGGGTCGTATTGGTCAGCCCGGCATGGGGCCGTTCTCAATCACCGGCCAGCCCAATGCCATGGGCGGACGCGAGGTTGGGGGCTTGGCCAATATGCTGGCAGCCCATCTGGAACTGCATGAGCCGGCGCATCGCGAACTCGTCCAGGCATTCTGGCATGCGCCGCGCATGGCCAATCGTGTGGGTTTGAAGGCCGTCGACTTGTTTCGTGCCATCGAGGCGGGGCGCGTAAAGGCAGTATGGATCATGGGAACGAATCCCGTGGTCAGCCTGCCCGATGCAGACCAGGTCCGACGTTCCCTGAATGCGTGCGAGCTTGTGGTGGTGAGCGATATCGTCGCTCATACCGACACCATGGCGCACGCTGACGTCGTACTGCCTGCATCGGGTTGGGGAGAAAAAGACGGCACCGTCACCAACTCGGAACGCCGGATCTCGCGCCAACGTGCGTTCCTGCCGGCGCCAGGCGAGGCGCGAGCGGATTGGGACATCATTGCCGATATGGCACGGCGTATGGGCTACGAGGGCTTTTCGTATCGCCACCAACGAGAGGTGTTCGACGAGCACGCGCGCTTGTCGGCGCAGTCCAACGAAGCGAGTCTCATACCGAGAGCTTTTCATATTGGCGGGCTGGCGGGACTATCACCAGCCGCATACGACGCGATGACGCCGGTGCAATGGCCTCTGCCATCGCCGGGCGACAGTGGCGTCGCGCGCCTGTTCAGCGACGGCGGTTTTTCCCATGCAGACGGACGTGCGCGTTTTGTACCCACGCCGGTGCGTACTCCGGAATACGCCGTAGATGACGAGTATCCGCTGATACTCAACACGGGCCGTGTGCGTGACCAGTGGCACACCATGACACGCACGGGCCGCGCTCCAAAACTGGCCGAGCACGTTCCCGAGCCCTTTATTGACCTGCACCCGCACGATGCGCTCCTTGCTGGCGTGCGGGAAGGGGCGTTGGCACGCGTGCGTTCTCGCTGGGGCAGCGTGGTGGCCAGAGTGCGCCAAGGGGGCGGCATCGCTCGCGGCAGTGTGTTCGTGCCCATTCACTGGAATGGTCAGTTTGCTTCTGACGCGCGCGTGGGGGCTGTGGTCAACCCAGTCGTCGACCCAGTTTCGGGCGAACCGGAGTTCAAGCACACACCGGTGATGGTGGAGCCTTTCGACGTGGCATGGCATGGTTTTGTGCTGACGCGCCGGGAGCTGAATACCCATGATGTAGCTTGGTGGACGCGTATCCAGGGGCGACAGTTTCTGCGCTATGAACTGGCCGGACGGCAGCTGGTCGATATCCCCCACGATTGGGCGCGCGCGCTGCTGGGAGTGGACGACGCGCAGGCCGACTGGTTGGAATACGAGGACCGTACTGCACGCATCTATCGCGCCGTGTACGTCGTCGACGATCGCATCGAAGCCTGTGTGTATCTGTCGCCGCGTCCCGATCTGCCGTCGCGTCAATGGTTGGCCAGCTTATTTGCTCAGGAGCGTCTGGAAGACATCGATCGCGCAGGCGTGCTGTTGGGCCAGCCCATCGTGGCTGGAGCTGATACCGGTCCAGTCATTTGCTCCTGTTTCGGTATCGGCCGCAATACTATCTGTGATGCGATCCGTGACAAGGGACTGCAGACGACCGGTGAGATAACGGCCTGTGTCAAAGCCGGTGGTAACTGTGGTTCGTGCGTGCCAGAGCTCAAACGGTTGCTCACGGAGACACAGGTATTGATGCGCGCGGCGGCTTGATTCTTTGAGTGTTCCAATGCTGATCAGGCACTCGCGCTACACGTATCCCGGACTTAAAACCGGTGTCTCAGCCCCACCGCATACTGCGTCTGGTGCCAGGACGGATCGTCCCATGCACCACGTAAGTATCCCGCAATGGCGTAGACGCCCGTGCGTTTGGACAGTTCGTGGGTGTAGCCCAGTGAATAGACTTGCTGGTGATGCGTGGCATTGGCTGCGGCCAATGCACCGTCGTTCTGCGGCACACTCGCCTGCCAGGATGCCATGACCGAGCCTGCGCCCACACGCCAGGTCAGGCCCGCTAATAGTCCATGTACCGTGCTATCGGGAAAATACGCCTGTTGCCCCGGTGACGGAACGGCGGGAATTGTGGAGCCGTGCCGTATCCACGACCATGCGGCGTAGACTGTCAGCGCCTCCCAGGTGGCACGCACCGCGGCCGTCGTGGAATAAGGCTGGCGTGCGGCGCCCTGGGCAGCCATCGCCTGGGCCTGTGGGGTGTTTTCTGCCCAGTGGGCGCGCTCGTGCGTCAAGGTCATCGCGTAGGCGTCTTGTTCATAGACGACCGCCGCGCCGGCCAGCTTATTGGAGGTATCCGTGGCGAACCCGCCAGCACTGTCGTAGTCGAAGCTATAGTCTGCGCCGGCGCGCCATCCGTTCCACGATGGCGTCCAATAGGACACCATGTTGTCGGCGCGATTCGCATTGAACGGCAACAGGTCGGTCTGCGCACCGGTATTCAGATAGGAGGCCAGGAACGGATCAAATTCAGCCAGCGTAGCGGATGATGCCGAGGTCTGACGCCCCAGTCGTAACTCTCCAATGGGGCCGGACAAGCCCACCCAGGCGGCGCGCCCAAATAGCCGGCCACCCTGCGCGGACCGTCCATTGGTCGCCAGAATGCCGCTTTCCAGATTGAAGTTCGCACGCCAGCCCGAGCCCAGGTCTTCGGTGCCGCGCAATCCCCATCGCGATCCCGATTGCACGCCGCTTTGCATGGAGATCGATGTGCCTTGCTCTTGGGAACTGATGCCCGCTATGCTGAGATCGATGACGCCATACAGCACGAGTTTCTGCGATTGCGATTGTGCGTGTGCGACGTACGGCGTACAGGCGGCAGTCGCGCATCCGGCATGGATTGCCGCGTTCCGTAGCCAGCTGTGCATCACAGATACTTCAGCCAAGTGATGTCACGACGACGCGCTTTCAGTTGGCCATACCAGCGCACGGGCAGAAACAACGCCGCGGCCAGCAATATCGAAATGACCCACAAAGCAGGCACGCCAGACACACCAAAGTAGTCGCCCTGGTTCAATCCCCATATCGCAACGCACGCCAGATATAGAGCTTTCAGAACATAAAGGTGCAGCAGATAAAAGAACATGGGTGCGGCACCAAACACGCACAAGACGCGTATCCACGCGGCTCGTCCTGCACGTTCCATCCACGCCAGCAACACCAATCCCAGGCCGAGGGTCAGCAACAGGAACATGAGCGATGGCGGGTACTTTGTCACGTTCAAAAAGCTCATGAGTGTGTGTATCGTGTCGTCTTGCATCCCCCATTCTTGGGCTTGGCCATAGCCATTGATTGCACGCAGTACGATAAACGCTGCCAAGACTCCCAAGCCGCCATAAAGCAGGCCGCGTTGTCGCGCCGTTGAATGGATTCTCGCGTGAAACCAGGGACCGGCGGCATATCCCAATGCAATGACGCCTATCCAGGGCAGCAGAGGATATGAGGTGCGCAGACGCAACGCGTCGCTCACTTCGATCCAGCCGCGATCGTGGAGGACGGCCCAGGGGATGTGTGCCCAGTGATCTTGTGCGAAGTGGACGGAATCCAGCAGATTGTGCCCTGCGACCAGCAGCAATCCCACGCCGGCCACGACAGGGCGAGGCAGCCACAGTAACGCTGCCAGGGCCAGCATGCTCAGGCCGATGACCCAGATGACTTGCAGATAAATGACCGATGGCGGAAACGCAAACGTCCACGCGAAGTTCACGACCACGATTTCCAGCGCGATCAGGAATAGACCACGCTTGGCCAGGAATGCTGCCGTGGCGGCTCGGCTACCGGCGCGATCGCCATATAGCCAAGCCGAAATGCCGGTCAGTAAAACAAAAACCGGGGCGCACAAGTGAGCCAGCAAACGGGAAAAAAACAGGTCGGGCGGCGTGGCCGCGGCATCCATCGGATCGCCCACCTGAAAATGCAGGTAGAACGTTTCTCGGACGTGATCCAACAGCATGATGACGATGACCAAGCCACGCAAGGCATCGATGGAATACAGGCGGTGAGAGGCGGCAGAAGGGTGGGGCGAGTGAGGCTGGACGGCAGACATGTAATGGTGGCAGGCGTGCCGGCGATGCGGCAAATGCGTCGGTGCTTAAAAGTGGCTGTATTGTAATGTAATAACATTCCAATACAACTGGGGCACCCTGTCACGCTACTCGTCCAGGCAGGCCGATGCAGCACCTGCCTGCCTCACCATGCCGGACTCACAATACGGCGATACGCTTACGCTCAATAAGATCAAAATCGATTTTCGCGCCGAGCCCCGGCTCGGTCGGAGCGTGAACAAACCCCTGCGCATCAGGTTCGATGTCTTCGATCAGACCGTACTTCTGCGCGCCAGCGGGTAAGAGCACCTCAAAGAACTCGGTATTCTTCAACGCCATTGCAACGTGCAACTGAGCCACGTTGTTCAACGAGTTTCCACCATGGTGAATTTCATAATTCATGCGAAAGGCTTCGGCCAGATGAGCGGCTTTCAGCATGCTGGTAATGCCGCCTTTGAGCGGGATATCCCCTCGCAGGAAATCAGTCGCATTTTGCTGAATCCACGGCACATAGGCATCGAGCACAGCTGCCGGGGCCTCGGTGGCCATGATGGGAATATGCAGTTGCTGCTTGAGTTTTACGTAGTTGTAGAGGTCCGAATCCTGTAGCGGATCTTCGTACCAGTAGTAATTCAATTCCTCGATAGCGCGGCCAACGCGGACGGCCTCGGGATACTGATATGCCCACGCGGCATCGAGCATGACCAGATAATCATCGCCGACCGCCTTGCGTACCGCTTGGCATACGCGGATATCCTCTTGCCAGGGATGAGGCGGGTGGATCTTGTAGGCGGCCCAGTTCAAGGATTGATAATGCAACGCCTCGTCGGCATATTCCTGAGCCGAGTCCAAAATCATGGAGCTGGCGTAAGCCCTGATCTTGGTGCGATAGCTGCCGATCAGGCGATGGATGGGCAGACCTGCGACTTTACCGGCAATGTCCCATAGCGCCACGTCGCAGGCGCCAATCGTGCGTATGGTGGTGGTGCGGGCGCGACGCCACATGGCTTGAAACAGCCGCTCCCGATCCAGAGGATCCTGGCCCATCAAGATGGGCTTGAGATACTTGATCAGATTAGGGGCATCCAAGTCCGCGGGATAGTACGCGGACCCCAGAAACGCATGCCCGGTCACGCCGTCGTCGGTCTGGATGGATAGCAGACCCATTTTGCTTGATCCCGCGAACTTGCCAGTATGGGCGGCGTAGCTGGTAGGAGGGATGTCATCCCAAGAGAAAAGGGTGACGCTGACATTGTCGATCTTCATGAATACTCCGTTATGGGGCGCCTGTGCTGTCCGGCTCAATGCAGTAGTCCGGCAGTAGCCTCGCCGATCATTGACTTGCTTCGGTATATAGGCGCATACCTTCGATGACGCCAGGCCGTGCCGCCATGCGTTGCGCCCATGCGGTCAGTGCGGGATATGTTCCAGGATCCAGCAGATTGCGGCGTAGCGCATAGTTGGGGTAGAGGATGAAGTCGGCATAGCTGATCGCACCCGCCAGATACTCGCGCGTTTTGAGATGTTGCTCGACAATGCCGAAATAGCGCAGGAAACGTTTCCGAAAGAGATCGATGTGTGACTGGACTTTTTCCGGGGAAACGACCTCTACCTGGTTCATGGCGGCGCTGGTGCCGCCAATGTCGGTGCCGGCTTGCCAGGCCCATTGCATTGCCTGGGCCTGTCCTGCTGCGTCTTGAGGCACAAAGCGGCCGGATTTCTGGCACACATAGAGCACGATGGTTCCCGATTGCGCCAGTACGAGAGGGCGGCCATCCGGGCCGTCAGGATCCACGATGGCAGGAATCTGGCTGGCCGGATTGATCTTTAGATATTCCGGTGTCTTGTGTGCACCCGCGCCTACATCGATAGGGATCACGCGGTGCGGCAACCCTGATTCCGCTAAAGCGATCGTAGCGCGTAGACCGTTGCTGGTACGCCAAGCGTAGACATCTATCATTCATTTACCTTTCTGTTGATGTGGGGTGACAGCGCTTTGCTGGCGATGCGGCCAGTTTCCGTCGGATCATTCCACTTTCACGTTTGCCCGTTTGATCAATCCGGCCCAGTCGTTGGATTCCGCATCCAGCCATTGTTTGTATTCAGCGGCCGACTGGTACACAGGCTCGACCATCATTTTTCTCAGCGTCTCCACCGTTTTAGGATCACGCATGAAATCCTGCACCGCCTGATTAAGCTTCTGGATATCTGCCGCCGGCATCGTTGCCGGTGCAAACAGGCCTTGCGAGATCATCGCGGAAAATCCCGGCACACCAGCTTCACTGATGGTCGGGATGTCTGATGCGTAGGGGGAGCGATTGGGCGTCGCGATCGCCAGAGCACGCAGCTTGCCTGCCCGTAGCAATTCCAATACCGACGGCAATCCCGTAAACACCATGTCGATATGACCGCCTACGGTATCCGAAATGGCGGGGCCGCTGCCTTTGTAGGGGACATGCACCAGCTTGATCTTGGCCTGCTCCATGAGTTTTTCTGCAGCCAAATGCGTGATGCCACCTGCGCCGGAAGAGCCGATGGTGAGCTTGCCTGGTGTTTTGCGGGCGGCTTCGAGCACGTCCTGGAACGTCTTGAAGCGGGAGTTGGCGGGGACCACGAGTACGTTGCCAAAACTCGCCAGGTTGGCCACGGGAATCAAGTCTTTGCGCGAGTAGCTCAGAGAAGCATAAAGAGAGGGAATGATGCTATAGACCGCGGAGTCCGAAACCAGCAGCATCTTGTTTGGGGGCGTTGATTTGACGACAGTTTCGGTGCCGATGATGCCGCCTGCTCCGGCGCGGTTTTCAACGATGACTGTTTCTTGCAGCGCTTTTCCCAGCGCTGGTGCGACCATGCGGCCGAACAGGTCAGAGCCGCCGCCGGGGTTGTACGGCACGACCAGTTGCACCGGTTGCCCGCCCTGCGCACTCGCGGCGATAGGAACGAGTGGTAGTCCGAGCGCGATGCCAGCCGCGCATAACAGCTTTTTCAACATTGCTTGTCTCCGAATTTTGTTCGTACTACCGATTGGCATGCTTTGCATGTCAAACTCGTCTTCTCGGCTGTCGTGGCCGACGATTTATTTGTTTGGTAAATTACATCATTGTTAAGTTGTCAGGCAACTATTTTATGGCTAGCGTTCCGACAAATAACCGTTCGCGGAAGACGCCTCCCCATGAGCCCTCCGACGAGGACCTGCGTGCAGCGCGCCCACCTCGACTGGCCGATCAACTCTACGATCGTCTGCTGCAGCAGATCACCTATGGGAAATATCCCGAAGAAAGCCGGCTGCCGTCGGAGTTCGATTTATGTGCGACGTTCGGCGTTTCCCGGCCGGTGGTTCGCGAGGCACTGTTTCGCCTGCAGGCTGATGGCGTCATCGTGTCGCAGCGCGGCGCGGGGTCTTATGTGCGAAAGCGCCCCAGTCCAGAGTTGATACGGCTGGCTCCGATAGGAGGCTTGGCGGAACTGGTGCGTTGTATGGAGCTACGCAGCGCAATCGAGGGTGATGCGGCCTATATGGCTGCGGCGCGACGCAGCGACGATGATCTAGCCATCATGGCCAAAGCCCTCGAAGATATGCGAATCGCTTTCGAGGCACGTCAAGTCGGCAACGATGCCGATTACCGTTTTCATCAGGCGATTGCGGCGGCATGTGGCAACGATCTATTCGTGACGACGCTGCAGTCGCTTTCCCAGCAGATATTCGACTACATGCGTGTCATGCGCAGCTTGGCGTTATCCAGCGCGGTGACACGAGGCCAGCAGGTGCAGCGCGAGCATGAATGTATTTTCCAGGCGATTCGTGATCAGCAACCTGAGGCGGCACGAGATGCAATGCGTGAGCATATCCACAATTCCAGGATGAGAACGCTGGACGAGAATTTTCTGCCTGCGAGAAAGCGGTAATGGGCGGATGTTGTAGGTACCTCCGGCCAGGAGCATGTCAGGTCCTGATCGAGTAAATGTGCTGGTGCGCCAGCCATCACCCGGAACCGCAAACGGCGTGCGACAGATGATGGCCCGGCGCTAGAGCTTCATCACGCCTCAGACATCGGCCCGCCCCGATATTTCGGACGCTTGGCCGCAGTCACAATGATTTCCACCAGCAGCTCCGGNGAGGCCAATTTGGCCNCNCACGTCGCACGCGTAGGCATTGCGTTCGCCGGCACCCATTCGGCCCAGGCGGCGTTCATGCCGTCGAAGTCGCGTTCGATGTCTTTGAGCCAGATCTGCACGGACAAGAGTCGGGACTTGTCCGATTTGGCCTGTGCCAGATAGCCATCGATTTTCTTCAGCACATCGCGGGTCTGTTCGGTAATGCCTCCCGCGGCATTCGATGTCACGCCCGCCACATACACGGTATCTCCGTGAATCACGATTCGGCTCAAGCGCTCGTTGGACTCTCTGCGTACGATATCGGTCATGGGGGTCTCCTTTGCGCGTGGACGGGCGTGAATGATCGTCAGGATCGTGTCGGTTCGATCTTATCCTGAGTTTTGGTTTCAAAGTCACCCGCGTCGTGGCGCTCGCGCAATTGTTCGGATGGCTCTCCGCTCATGCGATTGACCATACGGCCGCGGCGTACTGCGGGGCGCGCCAGAATGGTATCGGCCCAGCGCTGGACGTGCTTGTAGTCCTGGACGCTGAGGAACTCTGCGGCGCCGTATTGCCAGCCTTTCGCGAGCCCGCCGTACCATGGGAACACGGCGATATCGGCAATCGTATAGTCGTTGCCAGCCAGGTACTCGCTCTCGGCCAGCCGCCGATCGAGTACGTCGAGTTGACGTTTGACCTCCATGGCGAAACGATCGATGGCGTACTCGATCTTGGTCGGTGCATAGGCATAGAAATGACCAAAGCCCCCGCCCAGATAAGGGGCGCTGCCCATTTGCCAGAACAGCCAGTTCAACGTCTCGGTACGCCCCTGGATAGCCTTCGGGATGAAGGCACCGAATTTTTCGGCCAGGTACAACAGGATCGAGCCTGACTCGAACACACGAATCGGCTCGGAGCCGCTGCGATCGAGCAGGGCAGGGATCTTGGAATTGGGATTGACGTCGACAAATCCGCTGCCGAACTGATCGCCGTCACGGATATTGATCAGCCACGCGTCGTACTCGGCGCCAGTGTGCCCCAGCGCCAGCAGTTCCTCCAGCATGATCGTGACCTTGACGCCGTTGGGCGTGCCGAGCGAATAGAGCTGTAGCGGATGCCGGCCGACCGGCAATTCCTTGTCGTGCGTCGGCCCCGCGATGGGCCGGTTGATACTGGCGAAATGACCGCCGCTGGGTTGGGTCCAAGTCCAGACCTTTGGTGGGACATATTCGGGAGAGTCTGCCATGCTGATGCTCCGGGATAGCGTCGATGCCGCTCAGGCGGCCGGGGGATAGTTGGAGGGAAAGAGCGCGCGTTTGGTTTCTTCGTCGTTGACGCGCTTGAACTCGTGGTCCTGGCCTACGGCGCGTGCTCGCGCAGCCGCTGGGCGCGCTTCAACGGTTTCAAAGAGACGCTTGAGATTGGGGAAGGGCGCCAGAGGATCGTCCGCACCTTTGCGTACTCGCGAGGCACGGTCGAGCCAGCCCCAAGCCGACATATCTGCGATCGTGTACGTGTCACCGACGATGTAGTTGCGCCCTTCGAGGTGGTCGTTCAACACCTGATAATGACGTTCCGCCTCGCGCCGATAGCGATTGACGGCATAGTCCAGGCCCTCCGGTGCGGCAAACTGAAAATGTACCGCTTGTCCCGAGAATGGGCCCAGGCCGGATGCCAGGAACAATAGCCACGAGAGCAACTCTGGCCGGTCTTGGGCGGAGCCCATGAACTTGCCGGTTTTTTCTCCGAGGTAGAGCAGAATCGCGGTGGAATCAAAGACGCGCGCTTCTTTGCCATCGGGCCCATCCGTGTCGACGATGGCGGGAACTTTGCCGTTGGGGTTGATCGCCCGGAAGGCAGGCGTATGTTGTTCGCCCTTGCTGGTATCGACCGGGAAGACTTCGTAGGGCAGGCCGGCATCCTCGAGAAATAGTGAGATCTTTGCGGGATTCGGCGTGGGATGAAAATAGAATCGGATCATCTTTTGCTCCGAGCAACCTCGGCGTCTATGCCGGGGAGGAAAGGGGGAACGGGGTTTGTACTATTGAGTTTTAGTACAACCATTCTATAATCGCTCAACAGCAAAAGAATGGCAAGCACTGCGATGCCATGACGGGATCAGAAAACGATATGGCAAGGCCCAGAGAGTTCGACGAGGATGTGCTGCTCGATGCGGTGATGCATTGCTTTTGGTCGCAAGGCTATGAGGCCACGTCCGTGAAAGACCTCACTTGCGAGACGGGAATCACTGCGGCCAGTCTCTACAACGCCTATGGGGATAAACGCGGGCTGTTTCGAGCCGCGCTTGATCGCTATGTGGTTCACATCACAGAGCGGATACAGAAAGGCGAAACGCTCCCGCCTCACGAAGCCATCGCCTATTTTTTTGACCAGATTCTGAGCCGTTCGCTGAATGATCGCGAACACAAGGGGTGCATGCTGGTCAATTCTGCGTTGGAGCTCGCCCCTCATGATCCCGAGTTTCGAAGGACCATTGCCGATGCATTGAAGAACATTGAGATGTTCTTTCTACGTTGCATCACTGCAGGGCAGACTGACGGGACGGTCACGCGTGCGTTGCCCGCAGAGCAATTGGCTCGCCATTTGCTCAGTGTGTTGATGGGTGTGCGTGTGTTGGCCCGAGCACGCCCGGAAAAAGCGTTGCTGGAAGGAGCGGTTAAGACTGCTTTAGCATTGCTGAGAAGTTAGGGCTGCCAATCCGTATAGTAACTCCAGTCGCCTTCTTTTCCGGGACGTGATCTGCTGAACGTCAGGGGGTGAAGAATGACACCGGGGTCATCAGGCGGTTTTCCTGGCTGACGACATAGCCTGCTTCGGCGCTCTTGGTCAGGTAGCTCGCCCATTCTGGATCGCTTTGCAAGGCCTGGCGCCGCGCTGCGCGGTCAGCGGCGTCTTGATAGACCCAGATGTGCATGTAGCTGTTTACATTGCCCGTCTCGGTCTGCATATAGGCCAGGGGCTTGCCCAGATGCCGGCTCTGTATCTCGTAGCCATGCTCCGCATATAGGGCGAGATGTTTTTTGATCGTGCCGGGGCGGCAGGTGTAGGTACGGACGTCGTAAAGCATGCGTGTTCCTTCGTGTAGCATGAGTATTGATGCCAGGCTGCGACAGCCACTTGCACTTTTTGCCTTTGGGTGGCGAATTAGTACGAGTGGTACTGTACGCAGCCAAGGGAACGGCGCGTTAGGACAGATCAGATGTCGTCCAGGACTTTTTTGCGGTAGTGGGAGGCCCGGACCGTTAACGGTCAGATCAGCGCAATCCTGTTTTTACCGTTTCGCGATAGGCCAGTACCGATATCAAAGTCAGAACGGCTGCGCCGATGACAATCCACGATGGCGATAGCAGGTTGCCGGTACGCGACACAAAGTATGTCGCCAGGAAAGGCGCAGTGCCTCCCAGCAGTGTGACGGGGATATTCAGGCTGACCGATAGTCCGGTGTAACGCAACTTGGTGGGCATGATTTCCGACATGGCGCATAGTGCGGTGGCAGAATGGGGGGCGAACGCCAGGCTCATGAGGCACAGGGCGAACACGGTCTGGTTGAAATCCTTCGGATCCAACAGATGGTAGGCCGGATAAGTAATCAGGGCCACGGCAATCATGCTGATCAGCATCAAGGGTTTGCGGCCGACAATGTCGCTGAGCAGGGCGAAGAAGGGCAGTAGGGCGCAATAGAAAACAAGGTTGTACAGATTAGCGCGTTGGGCATCGGCCAGACTGAATCCCAGTACGCTGGATAAGTAAGTGGGCGAGTAGATGTAATAAATGTAGATGCACGCAGACGGTGCGGAGATCAGACCCATGCCGATGAGAATGGATTTCCATTCCTGTTTCAAACCCGTCAGTAGAGGGGCTTTTTCGATTTCGGCGTGCTGTTGTACTGACGTAAAGTGTGGTGTTTCTTCGAGTTTCAGGCGTAGGTAAAGCCCGACTAAGCCAAGCGGGACGCCTGCCAGGAACGGCAGGCGCCAGCCCCAGCTGTGTAGCTGTTCCGTTGTCAGTGTTGCCGTGATCAGGGATGCTACGCCGCCGCCCACCAAAAGGGCCAGGCCGATGGTGAATGTCTGCCATCCAGTGTAGAACCCGCGGCGGTTGGGGGGCGCGTATTCCGAAATGAACGAGGTCGCACCTCCATATTCACCCCCTACGGAGATACCTTGTATGAGTCGCAGTGTGGTGAGCAGAATCGGAGCGGCAATCCCGATCGCGGCATAGGTGGGCATTACGCCGATCAAGGTAGTCGCAGCTGCGATCAGGATGATGGCCACGGCCAGGGGCGTTTTGCGTCCGTATCGATCTCCCAGATGCCCGAATATGATGCCGCCAAGCGGACGCGAGGCGTAACTGATGGCGAAGACCGCAAATGTCAGCAGCAGACTGGCAGCGGGATCATCGGCCGGGAAAAACAGACGGGCGATGACCGTCGCGAAATAGCCGTAGATGACGAAGTCGAAATACTCGATAAAGTTTCCTATGCAGGCTGCTATCAACGCACGCTTGTGCTGTGCGGGTTCCCGCCGACTGGCGGGCAAAGTGGTGGTGGCGGTTTGCATGATGTCTCCTCGGAATATTCTGTAGGGGGTATTAGGCGAGCGTGCTGCCGCCGTCGACGACCAGCGCCGCGCCGTTGCAATGGCGTGCTTGGGGGGACAACAGGAATGCCACCATGTTGGCCACGTCTGCCGGTTGCCCGTAGGGGGCGGAAACAGCGCGTTGAATTTGATTGACTGCGGTATCGCTCTGGCCGGCCATGACATTGATGGCGTCGATCATGGCGGTCTGCGTAGGGCCAGGCAGTACGGCATTGACCCGTACGTTGGACCCAACGGTTTCCAATGCTGCGCTACGTACCAGTCCCAGGACAGCGTGCTTGCTGGCTACATAGCCGGACAGGCCGGCCCGACCTCGGATAGAGGAGGTCGAGCCGATGGCCACGAAACTGCCGCTGTCCGATGTGCGTAACGCTGGCAAGGCATATTTCAGGCACAAGAAAGTACCCGTCGTATTCACCGCCATGGTGCGAGCAAAGACATCGACGGGATACTCAGCGATCGGCTGCACCACGCCAGCTACGCCCGCATTGCTGACTACGCCGTCCAACCGACCATGGCGAGCCAATACATGCTGGATGGTCTCGGCGACGTTTTCTTCACATGTGACGTCCAACGCCCGGATCTCGATGTGCTGCCCGAGGGCCTGACACTGTTGCTGAGTGTCCCGTAGCGCGGCGACATTGTGATCGGTGAGCAGCAGCCGGCAGCCCTGACGCGCCAACGTCAAGGCGATGGCAGTGCCGATGCCGCCAGCGGCACCGGTCACGAGCACCGTTCGTACGGGTTCGCCTGTGTGGGTCATGTCAGGGAATCAGTCGTTGCAGCAAGCGGCGATCCTCTACGGCAAAGCCTCCGCCATAGACGTTGGAGGTCATAAAGTGTGCGCTGAGAACTTCAGGCTCCAAGGCGGCAATAGGGTCGTACTCGCTGGCATGCAGCGTCCAGTCGATGCGGCCGGACAGCGGCTTGCTGTATTGCAACGGCGTGCGCCGGTAAACCACGTCGGCGTAGGCGGTGCCGACCTTTTCCGGGTCGGGCAAACGGCGCACATGGATTTCGCCTGCCGGCTGTTCGGCCTCGTCGGTCAGCAGGATCAGCGGTGCGTCTGGGTCGGGTGTGAAGTGGTAGTCGACCAGTTGTACGCCACGCCGGCGTACCCATCCGCTAATCTGTCCGTCGCGGGTTTCATCGAACGCGTAGTGAGTGTCTTTTTTGGTATAGCCAAAGAGTTCGCGGCCCGCGCAGATCCCCATGGGGTCACTGCAGTACATGAAAATGTGTGTCTGTGTGAATAGATCCTGATAGCGCACCGGTACGGTCACCATCAGATCGAACATTTGGCCGGCGTGGACAGCCAGCGTATGACCAGGCGACAACATGAAGCGGAAGGCAACCCGGTCATTGACCAGTTCGAAGGGCGTATCCGACAAGAGTTTCTCGATCTTGCTACGCTCTACACGGGTGATGACTTCCAGTGTGCGCAGTGGGCATTCCCATTCAACAGGATAGGCGGGGGAGTAAGGCGGGTTCACACCACTGTTCTGGTGCATCTTGTAGTTTCCGAACATTGCGGTCATGCGTGGTCTCCTTGCATGGATTGGATATAGGGATTGACGATTACATCTGGACTGGCATTGTTGATATCGGTCAGGCCGCAGAGGGCCATGGTGGATTCGAGTTCGTGACGCAGGATTTCCAGGCAGCGCGTGACACCGGTTTGTCCCGCGGCGCCTAGGCCGTACATATAGGCTCGGCCAACGAAGGCTGCGGTAGCGCCTAGCGATAGGGCGCGCAGTACGTCCTGGCCACTGCGAATGCCGCCGTCTACGTAAACTTCAGCGCGGCCCGAGACGGCCTGCACGATGGCGGGCAAGGCTCGAATACTGGATGGCGCGCCATCCAATTGGCGGCCGCCGTGGTTTGATACCACGACGGCATCGGCGCCCGCATCAATGGCGCGGCACGCGTCATGCGGATCCATGATGCCTTTTACGACGAGCTTGCCTCCCCATCGTTGTTTTAACCATTGCACGTCTTTCCAAGAGACTGTGCGGTCGAATTGCCGGCTGACCCACTCGGAAAAACCCAGCGTGTCGGATACTCCTTTAGCATGACCGACGATATTGCCGAATGTGCGGCGAGGGGTGCGCAGCATGGATGCGCACCAGCGCGGGCGCGTCAGCAATGCTGAGAGGCCATGTAGCGTAATGCGCGGCGGCACCGACAAACCGTTGCGGATATCTTTGTGGCGCTGTCCCTGAATGGGCAGGTCCATGGTCAGTACCAGCGCGGAACATTGTGCTGCACGGGCGCGTTCGATCAACTGCTCGATGAAGCCGCGATCTTTGAGCATGTAGATCTGGAACCAGAACGGTTGTGCGGTGTGACGGGCGAGATCTTCTATCGAGCAGATGCTGACGGTGGACAGAACGTACGGTACGCCGAACTTGGCAGCTGCGCGTGCTGCCAGGATCTCGCCGTCTGCATGGACCATGCCCGCCAGACCCGCCGGCGCCAAGCCGACAGGCATGGTGACAGGCGTGCCCAGCATGGTGGCATTGACACGGATATCGGCCACATTACATCCCACTCGCTGGCGAAACTTCAGGCGAGCCAAGTCGTTGCTGTTGGCGCGATAGGTAGACTCGCTCCAGGAACCACTATCGACGTAGTCATAAAAAAGACGTGGCACCCGCTTGCGGGCGATAGCCTGCAAGTCGTCGACACAGGTAATGACATTGGCCATGTCGTCAAGCCGCCGACTGCGTGCGGTTTTGTTGCGTGCCCAGCCCCTGAATGCCCAGTTGCAGGGTTTGGCCCGGTTGCAAATACACGGGTGGCGCAAAACCCATACCTACGCCGGCAGGCGTGCCGGTGGCAATGATGTCACCGGGATGCAAGCTCATGAACTGGCTGACGTAGGCGATGAGTTCGGCAACGCCGAAGATCATGTCTGCGGTGTTACCGTCCTGACGGCGCACACCGTCTACGTCCAACCATAGGGGCAGGCGTTGAGGGTCCGTGACTTCATCGCGCGTTACCAGCCAAGGGCCGATAGGGGCGAAGGTATCAGCGGACTTCCCTTTATCCCATTGACCGCCGCGTTCCATTTGCCAGGCGCGTTCGGACACATCGTTGACGATGCAATAACCTGCCACATGATCCAGCGCCTGGGCTGGATTGATACGACGCGCGGTCTTGCCGATGACTACACCAAGCTCGACTTCCCAGTCGACTTTTTCTGCATTTGCGGGAAACTCGATAGGATCATGCGGACCAATGATGGCGCTGGTGGCCTTGAAGAAAATAATGGGTTCTTTGGGTTCGGCCAGTTTGGCTTCACGGGCATGATCCCGATAGTTGAGCCCGATGCAGATGATCTTGCCAATGGCGCCTACGCAAGGGCCAAGACGAGTCTGCGCCGCGACGATGGGCAGGTTGGCCGGATCCGTGGCGGCGATGCGTGCCAAACCCTCGTCTGACAGGTTTGCGCCTGCGATATCGTCGATCAGGCTCGACAAATCGCGAATCTGGCCGCTTTCATCCAGCAACCCGGGGTGTTCGGTTCCCGTGTTTCCCCACCGTACCAGCTTCATATCGATTCACTCCAGAAATTTGGTCGCCAGGACATTGGCGATAGGAATAATGTACATTGTGTGCAATGTACATTTTAGTAGGGTAATCCCGAAGGATGCGCTGTTGTGCTGCATGAGACACTTTCGGATAGTGCCCGCCTGACGCGTGCCCGGCAGTCGCGATACCATTGCGCGCAAGGAGTACATGGGCGGATATGCAAACGATGACCAAGACAGTATGTTGAAACCTACAAACGATCCTTCCGTGGCATTGGACAGAATGTCCATCCAAGACCGTGCCTATCAGTTGCTGAAGAGCATGATTGATGAAGGCCGTCTGCAGGCGGGGGAGAAATTGCTGGAAGCTGAAGTCGCCAAGGCATTCAGCATCAGTCGATCGCCTGCGCGTCACGCATTACGGACCTTGTGTGAAGAGAAACTGATTCGTGAGTCGGCCGGACGTGGTTATGAGGTGATTGGCGTACGCGGCAAGGGCGTTGCGCCAGTGACGGGATTGCCCCGTCGTGCTGTGCTGGATAACGTGCAGATCATGCCTGTGCCGCAGTGGGAACGCATGTATGGCCAGTTGGAGCGTGAGCTGTGCACACAAATGATTTTTGCCAACGTGCGCATTGTGGAAGAGCGCGTGGCCGAGCATTTTGGGGTCAGCAGAACGGTGGTCCGCGATGTGCTGGCGCGCATGCATAGCGTAGGATTGGTCAGCAAGGATTCACTGGGGCACTGGATTGCTGCGAACGTTACTCCGGACAAGACACATCATTTATATGAGTTGCGCTGGATGTTGGAGCCCGAGGCATTGCGTCAGGCTGCACCGCATGTTTCGATGAGCTATCTCGAGCGTGCGCGTGCTACGGCGCTGGATGCATTGGATGGATTTCCGCGCGAGGGCTTCGATACTGACGTTGTCGAACATGACCTGCATGTCACGTTGCTATCGCATTGTCCCAATGAGGAAATTCTGCACGCGTTGGGGCGTACCCGAGTGTTGTTTGTGCCAACCCGGTATTTATTTGACCCCGTACTGCATATCCCATTGAGCCTGATCGAGGATGCCCTGCGCGAACATGTGCAGATATACACGTTGTTGCTGGATCGCAAGCCGGCTCAGGCTGCGCGCGCGTTGCATGAGCATCTGCGGCAGGCTGATGATCGCTGGCTCAAGCGTTTTCAGGGCGCATCATCGATCAAACCGATGGAAATGCCCCCCTATTTGGTAAAACTGTGATGCGACGGTGTGTGCCGGGCTCAAGCTGATCTTGCCGCTCGCGACTCGACCTGTTCCCACGCGATATCGGCGACTCTCGTAAACCGATTTCCCATCGCCTCTGCATCCGCGCTGGCTGCTGTTCCCCGCAGCACACGGCCCTTGATCCCGTGCAGGATGGCGGCAAAGCGGAACATGTTGAAGACGACGTAAAAATCCAGGTCGGGAATTCCCGCGCGCCCAGTGCGTTCGCAATAGGCCCGCACATAGGCCTGTTCATCGGGCAACCCCGAGGCCTGCAAGTCCAGCCCCCCGATCCCTCCCAATATGTCCGGCGGCATGCGGAACATCATGGCGTGATACGCAAAATCCGCTAGAGGATCACCCAAGGTGGACAGCTCCCAATCCAGCACCGCGAGTACCTTGGGTTCTGTCGGATGGAAAATCATGTTGTCTGCCCGAAAGTCGCCGTGCGTGATGGTGACATCCTCCGTATCGGGCAGATGTTTGGGCAGCCATTGGACGAGTTGGTCCATCGCCGGATGACGGCCCGCGAGATCATCCTCGAGATATTGCTTGGACCAGCGGTCGATTTGGCGTTTGACGTAACCTCCGGGCCGGCCGTAGTCACCCAGGCCGATAGCGGTGTAGTCGATCTGGTGCAGCGCTGCCAGCGTGGCATTCATGGCATCCATGTACTGAGCGCGTGCTTCACGCGGTACGTCGGCGAAACTGGCATCCCAGAATACGCGCCCCTCCACCATGTCCATGACAAAGAACCAGCTGCCGATGACGCTGTCATCGGTGCACAGGCCATAGATCCGTGGTACTGCGAAACCTACAGTCCCTAGTGCGCTCATCACGCGGGCCTCGCGTTCTACGGCGTGCGCGCCTTTCAGCAATACGCCTGGCGGTTTGCGTCGCAGGACATAGTTGCGAGCCGGTGTCTGCAGGCGATAGGTCGGATTGGATTGCCCGCCCTTGAATTGGTCTATCGTCAGCGGTCCTTGGTATCCCTCCACGTTGGCCTGCATCCACGCCTCTAAAGCAGCCTGGTCGATGCGATGCTCGGGTCGGATGGCCGTGGTGCCTGCGAAGTTGCCGCTCGCCTTACTCATGCGAGCCTCCGTGCAAAGCATCGCGTTTCATCTTTTTCGCCAGCGACCATTTGTGGACCTCGGTCGGGCCGTCATAAATGCGGAACGCACGGACTTCGCGAAAGATCTGTTCGACGATGGTGTCACGCGAGACACCAGTACCGCCCATGACTTGCACGCAGCGGTCTGCTACGCGAAATAGTGCGTCCGATACCGCGACCTTGGCCATGGAGCTTTCAGTGGTGGCTTGAGAGCCGGAATCCAGTACGCCAGCGCACCAATCGATCATCAGGGCGGCTTGTTGCAGATCGATCAAGTTATCGGCCAGCATGAAGCCCACACCCTCGTGATCGATCAGCGGCTTGCCGAAGGCTTTGCGTTTGACGGCATATGCAGTCGCGATTTCGTGCGCGCGCGCGGCGCCGCCGAACCAACGCATGCAATGCGACAGGCGGGCCGGAGACAGGCGGATCTGCGCATAGCGAAAACCCTCGTGCACTTCGCCGAGGACGTCTTCCTGTGGAACGATGAGGTTATCGATGACGATCAAGGCGTGGCCGCCGGGCATCGAGCTGTCTATGGTATCGAGGATGCGTTCGATACGAATGGCGGGATGGGGCAGTTTGACCAGGAACATCGTGGCTTGGACTTTGTCGCCGGTATTGCTGCGTGCCATCACGATGCCGACTTCGGCGCCTTCTGCACCGGTGATGAACATCTTGCGTCCGTTGATGATCCAGTTATCGCCCTGTTGAACGGCGGTCGTCTGCAGCATCGAAGGATCGGATCCCGCACCGCCGTCGACCGCAGGTTCGGTCATGTAAAAGGCCGAACGCGCGTGTCCACTGACCAGCCGGTCCAGGTACTTGGCCTTTTGCGCTGGGGTGGCGACTTTGCCCAGCAAAAACATATTGCCTTCGTCGGGCGCCATGGTGTTGACCGCTATCGGTCCCAGTGGCGACAGGCCTGAACGCTTGAGCACGGCAGCAGTCTCCTGCTGCGTCATGTGGCTGCCATCGGACAGGATGTGCGGCGTCATTACACCGGCAGCGCGAGCCTTGGCACGCAGTTCCTCGACCAGTTCTGATGTCGGGCCATGTGCAGTGCGGCGCGGATCGTTCTCATAAGGCACCACGACGTTACGCACAAACGCCTCAACGCGTTCACCGGCTTCGCGGCTGCGTTCGCTGGGGTAGGGGGTGTACATGCCTGTTTCCTCAAAGCGTGTTGACGAGATGGCCGCCATCGACCACCAGCACCGAGCCTGTCATGTAGCGCGACGCGTCGCTGCATAACAGCAGCAAGGGTCCATCGAGATCCTCGAGCTGGCCGAGACGCCGTTGCGGAATACGTTTGATCAATGCTTTACCGGCGTCGGATTGCCAAAAATCGGCGTTGATCTCGGTCTCGATATAACCCGGCGCCAGGGCATTGACGCGAACGCCATAACGCGCCCACTCCAGTGCCAGCGTCTTGCTCAGCTGGATGACCCCAGCCTTGGACACGGCATAGGACACGATGCCGCCCGCCTGGCGCAGACCCAGAATGGAAGCCACATTGATGATGCTGCCACCATTGGCCTGTAGCGCGGGCAGCAAGGATTGCGCCAGGAAAAACATCCCTTTGAGGTTGGTGTCCAGCACGGCATCCCAGTCCTCCGAACTGTGCGTGGCTGCCGCACTTTCGCGCACGATGCCCGCGTTATTGATCAGCACATCGAGAGTATCGATGTGCTTGACCAGCTCGGTATGGCTGGCGGCATCCGTGACATCAAAGGGCAGGCACAGCGGGGCCACGCTGCACGATAGCGTGTCGGCAAAGGCCTGCAGCCGGTCCAGCCGCCGGGCGGCGAGGATCAATTGCGCACCCTCGGCGGCCAAGGTTTTGGCAAAGTGCTGTCCCAGGCCGCTGGAGGCGCCTGTGATGAGTACCCGCTTGTTTGCGACGGATAGTGATGACGCCATCGTATTTGTCTCCTCTGGTTCTATTGATCCGCTGCCGGGCGCTAGGCTAGGCGATGAGCAATATTGTCATCCGTGGGGTAGAATTGTTCCATAAAATTGTAGGATGATTTATCTGGCCTGACCAGACCTTTATTTTGATGTGACTAGATCCTTGCTCATGAGCCCATCTGCCCTCGTTGCTGAAACCGGCGATTTGCCGTCGCTACAACCGAAAGCCAAGAGCGCCTCCGATATGGTGTTTCAGGGCATCTTGCGCGAGCTCGAGGCGCATGCCCTGGTGCCTGGCCAACGTCTGGTCGAAGTCGATCTGGTTGCACATTTCGGGGTGGGGCGCAATTCTGTGCGCGAAGCCCTGCAGCGGTTGGCGGCAGAGGGGGTCATCGAGCTCTCGCGGCACAAGGGGGCGGCGATACGATCGCTGAGCCAGCAGGAAACACTGGATGTGCTGGACGTGGCCGAGCGCATGGTGGGCCTGTTGGCGCGCACGGCGGTTCGGGGTGCAGGCGAGCCGTCCGCCCGTGCATCGTTGCAAGAGACCTTGCAGCAATTGGAACAGGCCGATCAGACGCAGGACGGCATTGCTTTTGCCCGCGCCCGCCGGCGGTTTTATCGGGTATTGCTGGATATGGGGGGGAACCTGGAACTCAAGCGCCTGTTTCCTACGATTTTGATGCCGGTGGTGCATGCCCAGCATCGTTTGCCCAGCCTGCAGAAAATGCGTCTTGACGACTATCGGCGCATTGCCTTGGCCGTATTGGACGACAAACCGGACCAGGCCGAGGCGGCGGCCAGCGCGCACGTGAACCATGTGCGCACGACGATTCAGACCGCCTATGCCGCTGGTACGTCGTCCTGACCCAGAAAGCCGCCGCTCTGGTGTTGCCACAAGTTGGCGTACACGCCATTCTGCTGCAGCAGCTCAGCATGAGTGCCTTGCTCGATGATGCGGCCTTGGTCCATCACGATCAGCCGGTCCATCGCTGCGATCGTGGACAGGCGATGCGCGATCGCAATCACCGTCTTGCCCTGCATCATTTCGCTGAGGCTCTCCTGTATGGCGGCTTCGACTTCGGAGTCGAGGGCGCTGGTGGCCTCGTCCAGTAACAGGATCGGGGCATTCTTGAGCATGACCCGTGCAATCGCGATGCGTTGGCGCTGTCCGCCCGACAGCTTCGCTCCGCGTTCGCCGACCTGGGTGTCGTAGCCTGTGCGGCCTTGCGGGTCGCTCAGGCGTTGAATGAAATCATCGGCCTGGGCATGCATGGCGGCCGCTTGTATATCCGCATCGCTGGCCTCGGGCAGTCCATAGGCGATGTTGTCGCGAATACTGCGATGAAGCAATGACGTGTCTTGGGTGACCATGCCGATGGCTTGCCGCAAGCTGTCCTGGGTCACGTGAGCGATGTTTTGTCCATCAATGCAGATGCGGCCTGCATCGACATCGTAAAAGCGCAGCAGCAGATTGACGAGTGTGGACTTGCCTGCGCCGGAACGGCCGACAAGGCCGATTTTCTCGCCCGGTTTCACGGTCAGGCTCAGTCCATCCAGCACCTGACGGTTGCCGTTGTAGTTGAACGAGATCTGGTCGAAGACGACTTCGCCCTTGGTGATCTGCAGCGTCGTTGCGTCGGGTTGATCCTGGACTTTGACCTTGCGGGAAAATGTCCCGATGCCATCCTGCACCGTGCCGATAGCCTCAAAGAGCGAGGTCATCTGCCACATGATCCAGTGCGACATGCCGTTGACCCGCAAGGCCATTGCCGTCACGGCGGCCACCGCGCCGGGCCCTACTGAACCGACATGCCACAAATGCAGGGCATATCCGCCAGCAGACAGAATCAGCCCGACCACCAATGCCTGATTGGTAATTTCGAATTGGCTGACCAGGCGCATCTGCCTATAACCGGTCAGCTTAAAGTCTTCCATCGCGGCGCGCGCGAAATGCGCCTCGCGATTGGTATGCGAAAACAATTTAACGGTAGTGATATTGGAATACGCATCTGTCACACGGCCTGTCATGGACGAGCGCGCGTGTGCTTGTTCCTGCGATACCTTGCCCAATCGCGGAATGAAATATCGCATCGTCAGCCCATACAGGACGATCCAGGCGAGAAACGGGATCATCAGCCGGCTGTCAAAACCTCCTGCCAGGGCGATGATGGTCACAAAATAGATGCCGATGCCCAGCACAATCTCGGAAAACGTAAACAGCACCTCGCGTACGGCGAGGGCGGTCTGCATGACCTTGGTGGTGACACGTCCGGCAAACTCGTCGGCAAAGAACGACAGGCTTTGCTGCAGCATCAGGCGGTGAAAATTCCAGCGCAGCCGCAGCGGGAGATTGATCGCCAATATCTGATGCTGGATGATGGTCCGTGCGGCAACCAGGCCGATACTGGCGACCAGCACGATACCGATGCTCCACAGCACCCGCGTTTCCTCGGCAGATATCGCATCCGTCTGCCAATCGGCCAGAAAATCCACGATCTGGCCGAGAAAGGCAAATAACCAGGCCTCATAGATCGAGACGCTGGCGCTGAACAGCGCCAGCAGGGCGAGATAGCCACGCGCGCCTTTGGAGCACGCCCATAGGAACCGCAACAACCCCTTGGGAGCGATGGCGGGAGATTCGGTGGGAAAGGGATCAAGCAGGTGTTCAATCGGGCGGGGCAAGATAGCCTCCGGTGATGCAGGGAAAAAGGAGACTTTACGACATTCGATGCCTATTCTGCCCGATCGTGACCGTGCCGGGCATATCGGCGCCCCGGTTGCGAGGCTTTCTGGGATGAATCGATAGTGCGCGCTTTCCTGCTGTGCTCGTGGGCCGCCCTTTTTGGGAGTGATTTGGCTAAAGGATCAGTTCGCTTTTAAACCCGCAGTCTCGATTACGGGCGCCCATTTCTGGCGTTCGCTTTGGGCAAACTCGGCCAGGGCGCGGGATGAACCGCCGGCAGGTTCATGGCCGAGTTCGAGTAAACGTTTTTGAACATCAGGCCGCTTGAGGATCTTGGCCAATGCCTGGTTGAGCGTTTTGACGGTGGCAGGCGGCGTTCCGTGGGGCGCGTATACGCCGTTCCAAGCGACCACCTGAAAGCCGTCTATCCCTTCGCCTGCGACGGAGGGTACGCCAGGCAAGAGGGCCGATGGCTTGAGAGATGTGACCGCCAGAGGCTTTATTTTGCCGCTGTCTATCAGGGACCGAGATGCGCTGACGGTATCAATGGCGAGAGCGACGCGACCGCCGATGAGGTCTGTCATGACGGTACTGGAACCTTTATAAGGGATGCCAGTAATGCGCGTGCCTGTCTGTTTTTCAAAAAGTTCCAGAACCAGGCGTGCTGTGGTGCTGGGCAGGCCTGCATCAATACTGTCAGGTTTGGCTTTGGCGGTGTCGAGCAGCGCCTTAATGCTGGTATACGAGGATCCTGGCGACGTCAGAAGAACCATTGGAAAGGTGCTGACCAGAATCACAGGCTCGAAATCCCTCTCAGGATCGAACGGCACGCTGTTGTAGAGATAGGGGTTGAGTACGTGGGTGCCGTTTGTCCCCATAAGGATTGTGTATCCGTCAGGGGCGGCGCGTGCTGCTTCGGCCGCACCGATGTTGCCTCCAGCGCCGGGACGGTTCTCCACGACGAAGGCCTGACCTAGTTCTTTGGTCAGATGCTCCGCCAGCAAGCGCGTGGCGACATCGGTGCCCTGGCCCGCTTGATATGGCACGATCACGCGTACCGGTTTTTCCGGATAGGAAGCAGCGGCGGCGAGTTGGCTGAGGGACAGCATTACTGCAGCAAACAATCTTTTCATCTTTGTCTCCAGGTGGATGAGGTGTTGCTGTTTTTTTGCTATGTCTGAGTTTCTAGGGACTGGGCAAAACCCCGCGCGCGCGCAATTGCGCAATATGTTCGTGGCCAAAGCCGCTCTCGAGCAGAATTTCTTCAGCGTGCTGAGCGAATCGAGGTGGTACGTTGCCCGGCGTACCGGGCGTACGGCACAAGTGGTTAGGCAGACCGACGCCGTGATAATCATCTCGGTCGACTCGTGCGGCAGCCGCCTGGGCTTGCGCGAATGCTTCCGGCACACTGTTAATAGGGCCGACAGGTACGCCCAGTTGCATTAACTCCCGGCACAGGTTCAGACGATCTTTGTTTGTCAGTGCACGACTGATGGCGGCGGTCAGCGCGTCACGATGGGAAAGCCGCGCGGCATTGCTGGCGAAACGTGGATCAGCGATCAACTCGGTCAGTTCAAGATGGTCGCAGAATCGACGAAACTGCCGATCATTGAGTATGCCCAGAAATACCGATCCGTCTTTGCAATGGTATTTGTCGTAAGGGGCGATATTAGGGTGTGCGCTACCCAGCAGCTGCGGGGTCTTGCCTGAGTACATCCAGTTGGCAGCGTGCGGGACAAGCAGGCTTAGGGCGGTGTCGAATAGAGTCGCTTCGACACGCTGGCCACGATTGCTGATGCTGCGCTCTACCAGCGCCATCAGTATTCCAGTCATGGCCGTGTAGGCGGTCAAATGGTCAACGATCGGAATGCCGATGCGCGTAGGGCCGGACTCGGGTTCTCCGTTGACACTCATCAAGCCGCACATCGCCTGCAGAATGGCGTCGTAACCTGGCATCCCACCCATAGGGCCTCTGTCGCCAAAGCCGGAGATAGAGCAATAAATCAGGCGGGGAAATTTTTCGGCGAGAACGGCGTCGAAATCCAGTTGCCAGCGTGCCATGGTGCCGGGCAGGAAGTTCTCGACCAGCACGTCCGCGTTTTCCAACAGCCGCAGCAAGACTTCGCGTCCCTCCGGTTGGGCCAGATCGAGTGCCAGGGCGCGCTTTCCGCGATTGACGGCATTGAAGTAGGCTGCAGTGCCGCAGCTGTCGAAAGGAGGCCCTAGCGTCCGTGTTTCATCGCCCGCAGGCGGCTCGACCTTGATAACGTCTGCGCCGTTGTCTGCCAGCATCTGGGTGCATAATGGTCCTGCCAATACCCGGGATAGGTCTATCACCCTAAGGCCACTCAGCGAGCCCTTGTGATGATGGTCTAGCATGATCGTTACCTCACATGCAGCGAGTCCGGCCGCAGGCCGGAACTCTGTGGGGCGGTGGTTAGCCGCGAGAGGGGAGCTCCACTACGCCGATACCCAGCACTGACAGTTCATTGTCCTGATTTCGAGCCTCTTGCTCGATTTCAACGAGATGCCTGCCCTCTTCGACATATTTACGCTTGACCTTGCCAGTAAAGAAAAGCATGTCGCCTTCGGGGTTATGGCGGCGGATCTTGCAATACGATCTACGCAGAAAACCATCATCGCCCATCCAATTGGTCAGATGGTGAGTAAGCCACGAGTTTCGTTCCGGGCCATAGTCATAGGCACCCGGAGCGCCGACCTCCAGCGCGAAGTCTTCTTCCCAGTGCACCCGTTCCGGCACGTCCGGAATGCCAAAACGGTTGGTGATGCCGACGCCGGGATGGGCATCTATCAGTTGCCACGCAAGTTTATTGGCCCGAATATACAGGCCGCCCCAACCTTGCGCGTAGGCAATGAAACCAGTCACCGTCATGGGGCCCTTGAACAGAGTGGGGAGGCTTTCCCCTTCTGTGACGTCATCCCAATAGCGCGTTTCTGAGCCGCGAATTTCTTCGCGGGCATAGAGCTTATAGGCCTCGCGTATTTCTTCCTCGCTGTAGCGGCGTGGTTCGCGTGCGCGTACTTCCTTGTATTTGCTGCCTTGTTCACGGGCGTGGTCGCGCTCTGTGCGAAAGCACCAGCTGTCGGCTTCGGCCAGCTTGTCGCCCGCCTGGTTAAAGAAGTCGACGTGATAAATCTGCTGCACTGCGCGTCCGGCAAAGCGGGTCTCATGTTCAATGAGATCCTTCAGATAGGCCTCGGTGGAAATCACATCATTACGACGTATGGGCTTGTGCCAGGTCCAGTCTGCGCCCGACCACATCGCATGTACGCCTGGCAGTCCTCCTACATAACCCGATACGATGCGGCTGGTCGAGAACAAAAAGCTCGGCAGAGCGATGATGCCGCCGTAACGCGTTTTGGCGGCATATACCGGATCGCACCATAGAGGGTTATCGTCACCAATGCCATGCGCGTAATGACGGATATTGTCCCGGGTCGCCTCGTAGCACCACGGTTCGGCCGTAAAGCCGATTTTTACGCCGATACGTTGACGTAGCTCTTCCAGCCCCTGCTCGGTGATTTTGGGAAAGCTTCTTTGCATTTGAGTTTGAGTCAGCATGATGTCTCCGGTTCTGATTGTCATTGCACTGCGTCGGCCGCAGCGAGGTTGGCGATTTCCTGTTCGCGCAGTTTTTTGCGATGAATTTTTCCAGCAGGGGTCTTGGGCAACTCCGTCACGAAAACGACTTGACGCGGATATTCGTGCTGGCTGAGTTGCGTGCGTACCGTGTCTTGGATCTCTTGCGTGAATATGCCGTCGCCAGCGCGCCGTGTGACAACGAACGCCTTGACCACTTGACCACGCAGAGTGTCGGGCACCCCGATCGCAGCGGCTTCAATGACGTCAGGATGTTTGAGGATGGCGTCTTCGATTTCGACTGCGCTCATCGTCCATCCTGCAGAAATGATGACGTCGTCGGCGCGCCCGCCATGCCAGAAATAACCATCTTCGTCGATGCGGCCCAGGTCCTTGGTGGCGACCCAGGCGCCTCGCCGCCAAAGTTTGAGCTCTCCGGTAACGCCTGCCGGACATGGAAATCCATTGGCGTCTTGCACCTCTACACGCAAGCCTGGTACGGGTTTGCCAAGTGATCCAGGCTTGATCTGAAAATCTGGCGCACCGGGATAATTGACAAGGCAGACACCGATTTCGGTAGTGCCATACATACTGCCGGCTGGATGCCCGAATACGCTGGCGACAAATTCTGCTGTCTCGCTATCAATGGGTTCGCCGGTAAAGGAAAGCTTGTCCAAATAGTATTGGTAGTGCGTCGCGACACCGGAATTCCGCATCATGCGGTAATGCGTGGCTGCCGCCGATAGATTATTGAATCGATGATCCTGCAGAGCCTTGAGCAGTCGCTCGGCTTGATATTTGCCGCTATAAGCCCCGATTGTGACGCCCAGAGCCAACGGGGCTAGCGTGCCATGCCACAAACCATGCCCCCACGCGGGCGAGGAAGGGCACATAAACCGGTCGCCCGGGCGGATCCCGCTACCGTATAGTGCTGCCAGCATGAGCGTGACGATGGCACGATGCGAGTGCTTCACCGCATCAGGCAACTCTCGTGTCGTACCCGAGGTGTACTGAAAGATAGCGAGATCGTCGGCACGGCTTTGGCATTGGAAATGGTCGGGGTAGCCGATCAGGTCAGCCAGGAAACGGTCACTCGTCACGATCACATCGAGATTCGGCAGGTTTGGCACCTGCGGGGCCTTTTCGGAGTTGGTTATCAGTAGACGGGGCAAGCAGTCTTCAATGCGTAAACGAATTCCGTCCGGGCCAAAAAGGGTGAACAGGGGGACCGCGATTGCCCCCATCTTGATCGTGCCAAATAGCGACACATAGAATTCGCGCGAAGGCTCCAACATGACGGCAACCCGGTCCCCTGGCTGGACGCCACGCGCGACCAGGGCATGCGCAAAGCGTGATGCGTCGCGAGAGAGTTCGTCGAATCCCAGAATTTCGTCATCGCCGTTCGCCTTGACCAGGATCACTGCCGCTCGGCCGCTCTCGGCATGGCGATCAATGCACTCATGCGCAATGTTCATGTATTGGCTATCGCCGTCGAACAGCTCCCATAGCTTTTCAGGCGAGCAATGCGCCTGCGCATCGGCGTACGTCAGGTACTCCGTCAACTTTGTCATGACGTCCTTGTCTCCTCTTTCTTGTTGTGGCTCACTTTACGCAGCAGCGAATAAATTGTCAATTACGTTTATGAATTGTATTAGTACAATTATTGGCCGTGCGTTAAGAAGACCAAAACGCCGAAAGCGTCGTATCCTTAGCGCCATAGATGGAGACGAACGTATGAGCGATGTACATGGCGTTGCCCCCAAAGCGGGGCCGCGTATCCGGGAAGTGCCTGCGGTGACGCGGGCTTTTGCGATCTTGCGATTACTCGGGCGTGAAGGCGATCCGATGACGCTCAAGACCATTTCTGAAGAGCTCGGAATGGTCACCAGCACGTGTCTGCATATCTTGCGGGCGCTGGTAAGCGAGGGGCTGGTCAAGGTCGACGTGGGCAGCAAGCGATATAGCCTGGACGTAGGCATGCTGACGTTGGCGCGCAGCGTGATCGAGAGCAGTCCTTTTCCCGCATTGGCACAGCCTGTGCTGGACCGCCTGTCTAAAGAGGCAAATGTCACGGCGATCGGTGTCGAGATCGCGAGCCAGGACCATATGGTGGTACTGGCGCTTTCTCGTTCCCATGCACCATTCCGCTTGCATGTCGATGTGGGCAGCAGATTTCCTGCGCTGATCAGCGCAACAGGAAGACTGGTCGCGGCCTATACCAGCATGGACGAGGCTGATGTGGAACGTCGTTTTAAAGCCTTGCGTTGGGATCAACCGCCTGATATCGATGCTTGGCGTAAAGATGTAGCAAGCGTGAGAAAGAAGGGTTACAGCATCGATCGCGGAAACTATATCGACGGGGTGACAGTCGTTGCTGTGCCGGTATTCAATGGACAGGGCAGGCTGTCGCACTCTCTGGTTGCCGCAGCATTGTCGAATCAGTTGGTGGCGGCCAAAGCACAGGCATTGGCGAAAGACCTGCAGAACGAGGCCGAAACCTTGTCGGCACTGCTGGCCGGGAGAGCCTGAATATGACAACGGCAGTCGTGACGGAACAAATGCTGCGCGAGGGCGGTTGGCGTGAGCGCACAAACCAGGGTTTTTCCGCGTTGGTCGGGCCGATCTGGTCTCGCCGTGAAAAAGATACCTGGATGCTGGGCGTGTTGACGGGCGATCAGCATGCCAATGTCATGGGCATTGTGCATGGTGGATTGATAGCGACGCTCATGGATCAGGTGGTCAGTGTTGCCGCGTGGGAGGCGCTATCCCGTACACCTTGTGTAACTGTTCAATTGGATATGCACTGCCTGGCGCCAGCACAGGTAGGGCAGTTTCTGCAAGCACGTGGACAGGTGCTGCGTATGACGAATAGCCTCGTGTTTGTACGAGGGGAAATATCCGTGGGGGCGGATCCGATCGCCAGCGGCCAGGCCGTGTTGAAGAAAGTACGCGGGTAATTTTCGGGATTCATCTGTTGAGCGTCCTGTCTGCTCGGTAGTTGCCTCGGTTGCCTGAGGTGCCGACAGTCCAACGATGCAGAGGAACTGGTATCGATCGGTTTGACGCCATACTACGGAAATGGCGAGGCATTGGCGGCCAGTATCGAAGAGTCTCCGCTGATGAGCCATTTAGCGCTGCAACGATGCGCCTCCACAGATGCTTATATCCTGCCCGGTGATCGCGGCCGCTGCCGGAGACAGCAGGTAGCCGACCAATTGCGCAATTTCGCCGGGCTCGATCAATCTGCCAATCGGCGGCAGTTGCGCTGAGCTGGCAGATCGCGCCGGGTCATTCACCATACCTGTCGCGGTCGCCGCTGGCGAAACCACGTTGACCGTGACGCCGTGTGCGGCGACCTCTGCCGCCCAGCTGCGCGATAGCGCAATCAACGCGGCCTTGGTTGCGGCGTACTGGCCGCGGCCCGGCATGCCCTGCGCGACGCGGCTGCCGATGAATACGACCCTGCCGTCACGGCGGTCCACCATGGCGGGCACGATGGTGTTACACAATATGCTGGCAGCGTCGACGTGTAGGCGCCACATCAACTCGCCTGCATGACGATCCAACGCACCGACGCGTCCCACCCGCAGCACGCCTGCTGCATGTACCAAAGCATCGGCATCAAGCAATCGGGCGGCTATGCTTTCGACTTCCGCGGCGATGCCTAGGTCGGCCGTGACGGAGCGGAAGTGTTCGGACTCCAGTGTCGGTGCTGTGCGGTCCACCCCCGTCACACGCCAGCCGGCCTGCAACAGAAACTCGGCGATCGCTCGTCCGATTCCTGCGCTGGCGCCGGTTACGATGGCGTGTTTTTGCGGGGCGTCATCGTTCACATGTTGGTCATTGCACACGGATATTGGCCTCGGTCACAATTTTTTGTGCTTGTGCCATCTCCTCGCGTTGAAAGTTGGCGAAATCGGCTACCGAGCCAGGTTGGAACATCAGGCCTTGTTCGGTGAGCTTGGCCCTCATATCGGAGGCCAACGCGATGTTGACTTCTTTATTCAAACGCTCGGTGACCTCCGCAGGTAGATTGGCGGGGCCCCATAGCCCATACCAACTGTAGAACGCGTAACCAGGAATCGTTTCTGCGACGGTCGGTACGTCAGGCAAACTGCTTGCGCGTTCTGAGGATGTGACGGCGATGACCCGTAGCATGCCTGTCCTGTGATACTGCAGCGATCCCAGAATGGGGTCAATAAAGCCATTGATCTGTCCGCCGATCAAGTCGTTGAATGCCGGGGCGGTCCCTTTGTAGGGCACCGTCAAATATTCCAGATGGCCGGCACGCTTGAGCGATTCGGTGGCCAGATGGCCCGCTGATCCTATGGATCCCACCGCAAAGGTCATTTTGCCGGGGTTGGCCTGCGCATAGCTGATGAGCGACTTGATGTCGGTAATGGGCAGGTCTTTATTGATGGCCACGGAAAGCGGGGCTTTTGCAACCAACGCAATAGGAGTGAAGTCTTTCTCGACCCGATAGGGAACAGACTTCATTGTCATTTGCGTCGTGGTAAAGGTCGACGCGCTGAACAACAGGGTATAGCCGTCGGGTGTCGCACGGGCAACGGCGTCGCCACCAATGATGCCGTTGCCGCCAGGGCGATTTTCCACAACGATGGATTGACCCATCTGCTTGCCCAGTTTTTCCGCGAGCATACGGCCAACAATATCCAGCGTGCCACCCGGTGGAAAGGGAATGATCATACGTATCGGACGGGTGGGATAGTCTGCCGCGCCAGCTTGAGCAGACATCGCCAGAATCACTGCCGTGACGCACGCGCTGAGCAAAGTCTTGATGTGCATGATTGTCTTCCTCCTTGTTATATGTTGGCCGTTACGTTGTCAGCGTACGAGCAATCCTGCCTGTTTGACCGCGGCACGCAACGCGTCGAGTTCGCCTGCGGAAGGCGCCTCGGTGGGCGGGCGCACAGTGGCATCGTCGATGACGCCGGCGAGATACATGCCGCCCTTCATGCGCGCATGGGCTTCGCCTGTGGGCTCGCCGCCGCCATAGACGGCGTCTTTCAGAGGGGTAATGATGGCCTGGATTTCCACCGCTTTTTTGAGATCGCCCGCTTTGACGGCATTCCACAGATCGATGATCAGTTGCGGGATAAAGGTGGCAAAACCGACCAGCGCACCATCCACGCCCTGAACCATCGACGCGAGCAGATACTCATCGTGGCAGGTCAGAATGGCTTTGCTGGCGTTGGCCTCGCGGATCGCCTGAATGTCGCGGGCATACTTGTTCATGTCGCGCTGGCCGACCTTGAACGCTTGCACGTAGGGCAGACGAGCCAGGTCCGCCAATAACCGGGACGAGTACGAGGCGCGTGTCCAGGCGGGATAGACATGGCAGACCAGGTCGAGATCCGGCGCAGCATTGTGAATCGCCTCGAAATATTGCAGCGCATGGCCAGGGGTGAATCCAAAGCGCAGCCAATGGTGTGGCGGCATGACGTCCAACGCGGCGGCGCCTGCTTCTTTGGCGGCACGGGCATGATCTGCAGCATCGGCGAGACCTTCGCACACGATAGACGAAATGACGGGGGTCTTGCCTTTCAGTTCGTCGGCGACGATGCGAGTGACTTCCGCTCGCTCATGCGGCGTCAACGCGAAGACTTCGCCGGTATGGCCGTTGGTCATGACGGCAACGACTCCCTCGTGGCCGGCAAGCCAGGAAGCCAGCTTGCGCAGGGCAGGCTCGTCGATGCGATGATCGGGGGTAAACGGGCAGGAAATAGCAGGTATGATTCCCCGATAATTATTAATGGAAGGCATAGTCGTCTCCGGGTGTAGATAGCGAGTTCGATTCGAACTCGGATGCCGCTATGGTTTCTCATCCGCCTGCTGTCCGTCCAATACTCGAATCGCATAGAACTATTCACGGCAAAGATGGGCCCCGGAAACCGACCTCTCGATCTCGAATGGCTAGAAGATTTTCTGGCCCTGGCAGAATGCGGCAATTTCTCGCGGGCGGCCGAGGCTCGCCGCATTGCACAACCCGCTTTCAGCCGCCATATTCGGGCGCTCGAGGAATGGGTGGGGGTGGATCTGTTCGATCGCAGTGCGCATCCTGCCGCGCTGACGGCGGCGGGCAAGCGCTTTCATCCGTTGCTGGAGGACATCCTTGCCAGCCTGCAGGCCGCACGCATCAAGGCGCAGATCGCGCATGACGTGGCAGCCGCGAGCCTGCGGTTTGCTGCGACGCACGTGCTGTCGTTGACGTTTTTCCCATCCTGGTTGAGCCGCCTGGAGGGGCAACTGCACCTCGGGTCGATTCAGACCATGTCTGATAGCGCGCAGACTTGCGAGGACGCCATGCTGCAGCGCCGGGTGCAATTCATGCTTTGCCATGGCCATGCCCGGATGGTCAATCGATTGGATGAGGCGAATTATCCAAAATTGATCCTGGCACAAGACGTCTTGATGCCGGTATCTGTACCCGATGAGCAAGGGCGAGCGCGGCATAGTCTGGACGCAGCGTGTGTTCCGCCTTTGTTGGCCTATAGTGAAGGCGCGGGGCTGGGGCGGATATTGCGCGCCGAAATGCGCCAATGGTTTGGGAGCAGTGCAGAGGCGATTTCGCATCCTGGCGCGTCCGTCGTGTTCACGGCGCATCACGCCTTGTTGCTCAAGTCCATGGTTCAAGCCGGCCGTGGCGTAGCGTGGCTGCCCGAAAGCCTCATTCGCCGAGAACTGGAACTAGGTGAATTGGTGGCTGCTGCGCAATCCTCGGCATATGTCTCCGTGGATATTCGCCTGTATCGGCAGCCCTTTGAAATGGCGCCCGCCGCGGAAAAAGTATGGCAATTGGCGAGCGGCGAGAATTGAACAGGTGCAGTTTTCTTTGACTGCGCCGCACCGCGGATTTCAGCGTCTCAGCTGACGGCCTTCAGCGGAAAAACAGTGTGGACGCGTTCGCCTCTGGCGTCGATCGCCACCGTGACGGGCATGTCGCGCACCTCGAATTCATAAATCGCCTCCATGCCCAGGTCCTCGAACGCGACGACACGTGCCGCCTGGATCGCGCGTGCCACGAGATAAGCGGCGCCGCCCACTGCACTCAGGTAGGCGGCACCGTTTGCCTTGATGGCATCTATCGCAATAGGGCCGCGCTCCGCCTTGCCTATGGTTACCAGCAATCCGGTTTCGGCTAATAGCCTCGGCATGAATTTGTCCATGCGGGTGGCGGTGGTGGGACCTGCCGGACCGACAGCTTCGCCGTCGATGGGATCCACGGGGCCGACATAATAGAGCGCACGGTTGCGCAGTGGCACCGGCAGGGGCAGTCCTTTAGCGAGCAGGTCCACCATGCGCTTGTGCGCCGCATCGCGTCCGGTCAGGAGTTTGCCCGACAACAAAAGTGTCTCGCCCGCTGTCCATTGAGCGACATCGCTTTGTGTCAGGGTGTTGAGATCAACGCGTTTGCCTTCTTGCAGAGGCAGCGCATCGGGGATACCGTCCCAGACATGAGGGTCTGTTTGTGCAAGGCGCGCAGGACCCTCCGCAGGCATCTCAAAGGAAACAAAACGCGTCGCCGCGCAGTTTGGTACCAGGGCGACGGGCAAGAGCGCCGCATGCGAGGCCGAGGTAGCGACCTTGACGTCCAGGACGGTCGTGTCGCCGCCCAGGCCCTGCGCGCCGATGCCTAGTGCGTTGACGCGCTGAAAGACTTCTATCCTGAGCTGCTCCTCGGCGTCACGAGGGCCCCGTTTGAGCAGGTCTTGCATGTCGATGGGCTTGAACAGTGCACGTTTTGCCATCGATACGGCTTGTTCGGGTGTGCCTCCGATGCCTAAGCCCAGTACGCCGGGTGGGCACCATCCCGCTCCCATGCCGGGTAGCTGGGACACGACCCAGTCCGCGACAGAATCGCTGGGATTGAGCATGGCATAGCGCGTCTTGACGTCACCGCCACCGCCTTTGGCGACGACGGTGAGCGTCAGTGCATCGCCTTCGACGAGGTCCACTTGGACAATTGCGGGAGTATTGTCTCGCGTGTTGCGGCGTGTTCCGAGCGGGTCCTGGATCATCGACGCCCGCAATGGATTTGTCGGGCAGCCATAGGCGCGAGCGACGGCGCGATTGGCGATGCTTTGCAGACTGGGCGTGGGGCCCGGCTCATCGTGGCAGATGCGGACATCCATGCCCATAGTCACATAGACATGCGCAACGCCCGTGTCCTGACAGACGGGCCGGCGAGCCTGTGCACTGAGCTTGCTGTTGATCAGCAACTGCAGCAATGCATGGCGCGCCGGGACCTTGCTTTCCGTTGCGTGCGCCGCCTTCAGGGCTTGCACAAAATCCGCGGGGTGGGTGTAGCTGATCGCTTGCAAGGCCTCAGCAATGCTGGTTTCGATATCGGCGGCTGACACGCGGCGCATGGTGTTTTTCCCTTATTGCAGGGTGATGCCGGCTTGTTTAATGACCGCTGCCCAGCGTTTGCCTTCGTCTGCGGTGAACTGCTGGAATGCCGCGGGGGCATATTGCTCGGGTGGCAGCAATTTGATGCCTTGGTCACTCATCTTGCTGGTGAAGTCTTTGTCTTGCACGGCCTTCTGCCATGCTTGATACAAGGTCTGTACGACTTGATCCGGCGTGCCCTTCGGTGCATATAAACCAAACCAGGTCGCGACCTCGAATTTCGGAATTGCTTTTTCTCCTATCGTAGGCACATCGGGAAACTGTGCCATGCGGTCCGGAGAGGTCAGGCCCAGTGCCCGCACTTTGCCGCCCTTGGTTTGTGGCAAGGCGGTGTTGGTCTGGTCGAACATGGCATCGACTTGGTTGCCCATCAGGTCGTTCAATGCAGGGCCGGCGCCCTTGTAGGCGATAGGCGTGATTTCTATGCCGGCCTGGCTGGCGAACATTGCCGCGACCAAGTGCGAGGTGGACCCTACGCCTGCATTACTGAAGTTCAGTTTCCCGGGATGCTGTTTACCATAGGCGACCAGGTCGGACACGGATTGGTGGGGTGAGGACGCGCCTACCAACAACACCAATGGGGTATCGGGAAACCGAAACACAGCCTTGAAATCTTTGACCGGGTCGTACGGCAAGCTTGAATACAGCGCAGGAGCTGCCGCCATATAGCCGATGTGGCCGACCAGGAATGTATAGCCGTCCGGCGCTGATTTGGCGGCTTTGGTTGCGCCTATCGTGCCTCCTGCGCCGCCGACGTTCTCGACCAGAATGGTTTGCCCCAGCTCTTGGGAAACGCGATTGGCGACATTGCGCGCCATCGCATCCGTCGGGCCGCCTGCGGCAAACGGCACGATCCAGGTAATTGCCCGGTTGGGATAGTTGTCTTGTGCTTGCGATGACATCGGCAGGGCGAATGCCCCGGCGATGGTGAGTGCAGCTATCAAGTTTTTCATAATGTCTCCGTCCTGTTATGTGTGGTGGAGGCGAATGCTCAGGCTCGCCCCGAGAGTGAATAGGCGCGCATGCGATCCACCATGGCGGGCGCAGCGCCCAGATAATTGGCGGGGTCGCACAGGCGTTCAATTGCCGTACCGTCCAACCGCTCGGTGACGCGGGCATCCTCTTTCAGGACATCAGCCAAGCGGCGGCGTGAAGTCGCGGCAGCACGGCAGGCGTCATAGACCACGTCATGCGCGGTCTGGCGGCCGATATGCGGAGCCAGGCCCATCATGACGGCTTCGGCCACAATGAGGCCGCCGGAAATATCCAGATTGCTCGCCATGCGTGCAGTGTCGACCTCCAGGCCGCCCAGCATGAACTTCGCCTGGTGCAGCGCGCCAGCGGTCAAGACGAACGCTTCCGGCACGGCTGACCATTCGATATGCCACGGACCTGTCGCGCGTTCGAAGTCCTGCAGCATGGCATCCAACGCCAGACCGGCATGTTGACGCACCGTTTTAGAGGCGCTCCACATGAGTTCGCAAGAAATCGGATTGCGTTTTTGCGGCATCGTGCTGGATGCGCCACGGCCTTTGACAAACGGTTCAAAGGCTTCGCTGAATTCGTTGGTCATCATCAGCATGATGTCGACAGCGATCTTGCCCAACGACCCGGCGACCAGGGCCAGAAACTGTACGGTTTCTGCCAGGCCGTCTCGGGCGACATGCCACGTGATGGGCGTTGCCCCGAGGCCCAATTCTTGCATGAGCGCGGCATGTACGGCCAGGCCCTGGTCTCCGAGCGAGGCCAGCGTGCCGGCGGCGCCGCCAAATTGGCCGATCAACACGCGTGGGCGTAATTGGGCCAGGCGTTCGCGATGACGGCGCACCATCAGCAGCCACACGGCGGCCTTGTAGCCGAAGGTGATGGGCAGGGCATGTTGCAGGTGTGTGCGGCCCGCCATCGGTGTGTCACGATATTGCAGCGCGAGCTTGTCCAGTATGCCGTCCAGCGCGGTCAGGTCGGCGTCGATGATCTCCAGTGCATCGCGCACCTGCAGCACAGTAGCCGTGTCCATGATGTCTTGCGTGGTGGCACCCCAATGCAGGTATTCGCCCTCGGCGCCACATATCCGGGACAACTGGTGTACGAGCGGCAAGATGGGATAACCGACGATTTCGGTTTCGATGCGCAGCGCTTCCATATCGATAGCCGCCGCGTCCGCGCGCGCCGCAATCGCGTCGGCGGCCTGCGCCGGGATGACGCCTAGTCGGCCCTGCACACGGGCCAGCGCGACTTCGGTTTCCACATAACGCCGTACCGTGGCGGCGTCGTCGAACACGGCGCGCATCGCGTCGGTGCCGAACATGTCTTTGAACAGGGCAGATTCGAGAACGGAGACTGGCATATATGTACGCTCATAAAAAGTTGTACGTACATTTAAGCAGGCCTGATTTTGCGCGTCAATATCGGGAATTACCCGTAACGGGGTGGCATCTGGGGCAGCAGATAGAATGGAGGTTGTTGCTGACTTTCCCGCCGCCATGTCAATTACGCTGTACACCCGCATCTCAGAAGAACTCGCACGGTTGATCGCAAATGGCGTGTATCCCGTGGGCACAGTGCTGCCTGCCGAGCACACGTTGACCGAGCAGTTCGACGCCAGCCGCCATACGGTGCGCGCTGCGCTGCGTCAGTTACAGGATCTGGGATTGATCGCGCGCCGTCGCGGGAGTGGAACGGTGGTGATTGCGGCTAGACCGAAGGCGGGTTTCAGTCAGTCCTTGAGCTCGCTGGAAGATCTCGTACAGCTGGCGGTGCGCAGCCCCCGGACGATCAAGCAGGTTCAGGAAGTCGTGGTGGACGTGGAACTAGCCGCTTATCTGGGCGTGGGGCCAGGGACGCGATGGTTGAAGTTTTCATCGACACGCGGCGTTGACGGCGCGCCACCGGTGGCGTGGACGGATCTTTATGTCGATGCTCACTATAAAGGCGTTCGCAAGCTCGCTCGCGAACATCCAGATCGATTGGTCTCTGAGTTGATCGAAGAACATTACGGTCGCCGCATTGCGTCGGTTGAGCAGACGATTTCGGCAGTGGCGATTCCGGCGTCGGTCGCAAAGGAGCTGGCAGTGCCGGCCGACTCTCCTGGCCTGTTGATTCGCAGGCAGTACAAGGATCAGGCCGGTCAATTGGTCGAGGCGTCGTGTTCTTATCATCCCGCAGGGCGGTATGAGTTTTCAACGACGCTGATTCGAGAGCAGTGATACGAAAGTAATTGCCAAGCCTGCCTGTCTAACCGCCGGTGTCGGTCGATGTGAGCAGGTGGTCGAGAATGGGGCGTCCGCCTTCGATGATGTCGCGCACGATGCTGGCCTCGCACGCCTGCGGGTCGCGGGCTTTTAGTGCTGAAAACAAGGCTTCGTGCTCGTGAGGTTCGATTTTACTGGGATCGACATTCTTGTAGATCAGGTTGAGGTAGGGACCCGTGCGCACCCATAGCGATTCGATCATCGCCACGAGTTCTTCGCGTTGACTCAGTTCGTATACGCCGAAGTGAATTTCCCGATTCAATCGCAAGGTGGTCGAGTACTGGCCCTCTCGCTTGGCCGCAATCATTCTCTTGTGCAGGGCCTTTAGCGCGGTGATGTGCTGCGTCTGGACGTGCTCTGCCGCGCAGCGAGCCGCCAAGCCCTCTAGCGCGACACGCATGTCGCGCAGTTCCACGAACTTTTCGCGTGATAGCGTCGGCACGGTGACGGAACGATTGATGTTCATCGTCAATGCCCGCTCCGCTACCAACTGCAGCATGGCTTCACGCACGGGCGTCTGGCTGACGCCCAACTTTTCGGAGAGCATCCGGCCGGTCAATTTCTGGCCCGGCATTAATTCTCCGATCGCCAACGACGATCGCAGTGCTTGATAGACCTTCGATGACAGATTGGAGTGGCTGATTCGAGCCGCGGACAGACTGTCTGGCTGTTCCGAGGGGGAGGTGGGGTCGACTAGTCGCATAGGGTGGGTTGTCTTGTCAGTACTGCTTCATACCACATCCACACGGGTACTCAGACTGCTCGACGATATTTCGAAAGAAGTGTTGACGTAAATTATATTTTATAAAATACTTAAAAAAACACCACAACACTGACTCGGAGACAACTCTCATGGCGGCATCGGCGGCAGGCAATGCATTGGTTTCGCGCGGGCTTTTGTATCAAGGCACCGTGGCGCATCGACTGGCAGAGGGGCTGAAGCGGCACGGCGTGACGTGCCTGTTTGGCCAAAGCCTGCCGTCGCTGGTGCATCTGGCAGGGCGGGAGTTCGGGATCAAGCAGATCGCCTATCGCCAGGAAAATACAGGCGGCTATATGGCTGACGCCTATGCGCGCGTCACGGGAAAAGTGGGCATCGTGACGGCGCAAAACGGCCCGGCCGCCGCGTTGCTGGTGGCACCACTGGCCGAGGCTCTCAAGGTTTCCGTGCCAGTCATTGCCCTGGTCCAGGAGGTCTCCAGAGACCAGACGGACAAGAATGCGTTCCAGGAACTGGACCATGAATCGATGTTCCGTCCGGTCACCAAATGGGTCAGGCGAGTGACCGAGGCCAGTCGGATTGATGACTACCTGGATATGGCTTTCACGGCAGCCTGCGGTGGCCGTCCTGGTCCGGCGGTTCTGCTATTGCCAGCCGATTTGTTGCTGGAGCCCGCACCGGCAAGTGCCGCCCGCAAGGCGAACCTGGGGCAGTTCCCGCTAGACCGGTCCCTCCCGCATAGTGACTCCCTGAAGGCGGCGGCCGAGTTGCTGGCTTCAGCGCAGCGCCCGGTAGTGATTGCGGGCGGAGGCGTACATTTGTCAGGCGCAGCACAGGCCTTGGCTCGCCTGCAGGAACAGTACAGCCTGCCTGTTGCGACCACCGTGATGGGCAAGGGCGGCGTGGACGAGACACATCCCTTGTCGATCGGCGTGGCTTCGTACTTTATGGGCGAGAATGGCTCTGCCCGATACATGCGCCATTTGATCTCGGATGCTGACGTCGTGCTATTGGTCGGGAATCGCACCAATCAGAATGGCACCGACTCCTGGAAACTCTATCCGTCGGGTGCGCGGTTCATCCACATTGATGTAGATGCCCAGGAAATCGGCCGGAACTATGAGGCATTGCGGCTGACCGGCGACGCTCGTACCACCTTGGAGGCACTATGCGATCAGCTTGCCACGGTCGATACCTCCGCCAGAAGGCAAGCACGTGCAGAGGTCGAATCGGCGATTAAACGTGGCCGGGAACAGCACGAAGAACAAGTCGCCTCGCTCATAGGCAGTGACTCTGCGCCCATGCGCCCGGAGCGCATCATGCGCGAGATCGACAAACGATTGACAGCCGAATCGGTCGTGGTGGCCGATGCCAGTTACTCGTCAATCTGGATCGCCAACTATATGCGCGCGCGCGCAGCCGGCAGCCGGTTCATTACCCCCCGGGGGCTGGCAGGCCTAGGATGGGGGTTCCCCATGGCGTTGGGCGTACGCGTGGCTCGGCCGCAAGCGCCGATATTCTGCGTCGTCGGTGATGGCGGTTTCGCCCATGCGTGGGCAGAGCTCGAAACCGCCGTACGTATGAAACTGCCCGTGGTGCTGGTCGTGCTGAATAATCAGATTCTGGGCTATCAAAAGCATGCGGAAAATATCAAGTTCGGCGAATACACCAGCGCCTGCGAGTTCAGCCCCGTTGATCATGCCGCTATCGCCCGGGCGGTAGGTGCCGAGGGTATCCGCGTGGAAAAAGCAGAGGATCTCGGCGCCGCCTTGGACCGAGCCATGTCGTCAGATACGGTGACCCTCATCGACGTCATTACCGACCCCAATGCCTTTCCACCGGTGACGTGGTACGAGTCCAACTGATTTCATCCACTGCAAAAGTGTGCCCCACTGCGGAGGGTGAATGGAAACGGTTCTGCAACTACTGATCTCTGGCGTACTGCTAGGCGGCGTCTATGCCCTGGGTGCGATGGGGTTAAATCTGATTTTTGGTGTGGCCAAGGTCGTCAACTTCGCTCATGGCGAGTTCTTGATGATTGGCATGTACGCGGCATATTGGCTGTGGAAGCTGACCGGATTGAATCCGTACGCCGGAGCGCCAGTGATCCTCGTGTTCGGGGCGGCGATAGGTTGGGTTTTCTATCGCTGTTTGATTCGCTACACCATCTACAAGACCGAGATGACGCAGGTGTTTGCCACATTGGGCTTGTCCATCGTGTTGCAGAACCTCGCGCTGATGTTGTTTTCGGCGGATTTCTTGACGGTGAAGGTCTTTACGGCCGATTGGGAGTCCATACCCTTTCTGGGCGGCTACGTCAGTACTACACGTCTGGTGTCGTTCCTTTTTGCCGTCGTGGCCATGGTCCTCACTCTGCTCTTCATGAAGCGCACCTATACCGGCCGCGCCATTGAGGCGGTATCGCAGGACCTGTCCGCTGCCCGGTTGGTCGGCATCGATGTCAATAAAGTCTTGACGATTGCGTTCGCGCTCGGTATCGGCCTGACGGTGTTGGCGGGAGGTGTTCTGGTCCCCAGTTTCTATGCCTTTCCGACCGTGGGATCGAGCTTTGTTCTGATTTCGTTTGTCGCCGTCGTGCTGGGAGGTTTAGGCAACGTCGCCGGAACGGTCGCGGGCGGATTGATATTGGGAGTGATTGAAACGCTGGTCGGATATCTGGAACCCGACTTGAAAGAGGCGACGCACTTCGTCCTGTTGATTGTGTTGCTGGCCTTTCTGCCAAATGGGCTATTTGGCGTGGGTGGTGCCGAGAAAGAGGGCCTCAAATGACGTTACATCGCATTGATTACCGTGATGGCGATGCGCTGGGCGCTGTCTTGCTTGTTGCGATTGCGATCGGTCTGCCGTTTTTGGTGGCGGACAGGTTTTATCTGAATCTGCTGTTTCTTATTCTTCTATATGGTGGTTTGGCCTCGGCCTGGAATCTTCTTGGCGGTTATGCGGGGCAGTTCTCTCTGGGGCATACGGCGTTCTTTGGGATCGGGGCATACAGTTCGACGCTGCTCTACACGATGGCGGGTGTTTCTCCCTGGCTAGGCGCGCTGGGTGGCATGGCGATCTCGATGGCGCTGGCTTTCCTGATTTCGTACCCCGTGTTTCGGCTGCGTGGCGTGTTCTTCGCGATGGCGACAATCGCCGTTGGCGAAACTGTACGCATTGTGCTGTTGTGGTACCGCCGCATTGCTGATATTCCGTACGGTATCAGCATTGACTACAAGCCCGGTCTCGCCCGCATGATTTTTTCTGAGCCACGCAGTTATGCGTTGATGGCAGGCATATTTTTGCTGGTCGTCGTCGCCGTCTGTTATGCCGTTTCTCGCAGCCGGGCTGGCTACTATCTGCAAGCGTTGCGCGATAACGAAGACGCAGCGCAGGCTGTGGGTATAGATCTGCGGCGATACAAGCTCATTGCATTTCTGATCAGCGCGGCCTTTACGTCGCTGGGGGGCACGTTGATGGCGCAATATGTGCTTTATATCGAACCCAGCACGGTGTTCAACACGACTATCTCCATCGATCTGGCGTTGATGTCCATATTAGGGGGGATAGGCACGCTGTGGGGGCCATTGCTCGGAGCAGCTGTCACCATGCCGTTGCAGGAGTTCCTGAGGGATTGGCTGGGCTCGGCGGGGGCGGGCGCTCATCTGGTGGTATACGGCGCGTTGTTGGTGGTAATCGTCATGCTGCTACCTCAGGGCGTCGTGGGAGCCTGGAAAGACTGGCGCGCCAAACGCCGCCGGTACGGAGGCCAGCATGCTCGAGGTTAAAAATCTATCGAAGCGGTTTGGTGGTTTGACTGCAGTGAACGAAGTCAGCCTGTCGGTTGCCGAGGCCGAGATCGTGGCGCTCATCGGGCCTAACGGCGCGGGAAAAACCACGCTATTCAATTTGATTGCGGGAGCGATGCCGAGAGATGGCGGCGAGGTCGTATTCGACGGTCGCGATTTACCTCATCAAGGCAGCGCCGCCACGTGTCTGGCCGGCCTGGCCAGAACCTACCAGATCCCGCAGTTGTTTACCTCAATGACTGTGCTGGATACCGTCTTGGTTGCTGGCTTGTGCCGTGGCTCATCAATCCATCTAGCCCGCATCAAGGCCAGGGATGTGCTGGCACGCGTCGGTTTGGCAGGGCGCGAAGACCAAGTCTGCACCACATTGACCATCAGCGGGAAAAAACGCCTGGAAGTCGCCAGAGCCTTGGCCACCGAACCTCTCGTGCTGTTGTTGGATGAAGTCATGGCGGGGCTGAATCTGTCAGAGGTGAACGGATTGCTCGACATGATTCGAGAGTTGCGTGCAGGGGGCATGACCATTCTGCTGGTCGAACACAATATCGACGCTGTTCTTAATATTGCCGATCGGGTCATTGTCATGGACCAGGGGCGAAAAATCGCAGATGGCTTGCCACGTGAGGTGCTGAGCCAGCCCGAGGTCGTCCGCTCGTACCTGGGAGATGGCTATGCCGTTGCTTGAAGTGCAAGATGTGCATGCATCCTACGGCGATACGGAAGTGCTGTTCGGTGTCGATATGCATGTCGACGAAGGCGAGGTGGTGGCAATTGTCGGCTCTAACGGCGCGGGAAAGACAACGTTGATGCGCACGGTCGCAAAGCTCATGCCGGCAAGCCGTGGAAACCTCAAGTTCGGAGGGAAAAGCCTGAGCCCCCTGGCGACGCACGAGGCAGTCGAACAGGGGCTGGTGTATGTCCCTGAAGGACGGCGTCTGTTTCCGCGATTATCCGTGCGAACAAATCTGGAACTTGGCGCTTACAGCCCGCGAGCGAGAGACCAGCGCGACGCAACACTGGAAACGATATTTCAGTTATTCCCCGTGCTCAAACAACGCGAGTCTCAGCTCGCCGGCACGCTGTCGGGTGGCGAGCAACAGATGTGTGCGATTGGCAGGGGCCTGATGTCAAAGCCCAGATTGCTGATGGTCGACGAGGTGTCGCTTGGGCTGGCGCCCGTCATCGTCTCCAAGGTTTACGAGGCCATTGCGCAGATCAGGCAGTTGGGTACGACCGTGCTGTTGGTCGAGCAGAACGTACGGCAGGCTATCAAAGCGGCCGACCGGGGCTACGTCATCAAGCATGGCCGGGTCGTGCTATCGGGCAGCAGCGATGAGCTGATGGGAAATCCAGAAGTCAGAAAGGCCTATCTGGGCATGTAGTCGAACATAGAGGCGAGGGTCAATCGCCAGAAGGAGGAGATATGAACATACATAAAAGAATCCGTCTTGGCTTGGGCATGCTCATGGTGGCAGCGTCGGCCAATGCCGTAGCGGATGTAAAAATCGGCGTGTTATTGCCGCTGACCGGTCCGCTGTCGTCGCTGGGGAATGATGTCAATCGCGGCTTTGAGCTCGCCAGAGATATGGTGAACGACAAAGGCGGCGTGAACGGCGAAAAAATCGTATTTGCGACCAGTGATGTGCCTGGATCGAACGAGGCTGCGTCGCAGGCCACACGGCTGATTACACGGGACAGAGTGCAGGTGATTGTCGGGTCATACGCGAGTTCGATCTCATTTGCCGCCAGCCAGGTCGCCGAACGAAATGGTGTCATTTATGTCGAGCAAGGCGCTGTCGCGGATGACATTACCAAGCGGGGTTTCAAGAATCTTTTCCGCTTTATCTACCCCGCTACGGAGCTGGGCCGCGGGGGCGCCAAGTATGCGACAGACATCATTCTGCCTAAACTCAATATCTCGCTGAAAGATGCCCGCGTGGCGATCATGAACGAGGACAGCTCCTATGGTACGGCCGTTGCCGAAGGGGCGAAGAAGTGGCTGCAGGATAAGGGCGTGCAGGTGGTGGATACTGCCAGCTATAGCTACAAAACGACTGACCTTTCATCGGTGGTACAGCGCTTCAAGTCCGCCAAGCCGGACATCGTCATTGCGTGTTCCTATACCCCTGATGGCATTCTTTTCTGGCGCCAGGCGCGTGAAGCCAAGCTGGAACTGAAGGCGTTGATCGGCAACGGCGGCGCCCATAATATTCCCGATTTTGCCGAGGCCTTGGGTGATGATGTCAACGGACTGTTCAATGCTGGCACGTCCGCCTATTTCAATCCGAGCGGGTTGAGCCCCGAGGCGGCACAGCTGTTCAAGGACTTTCATTCCGCCTACGAAAAGAAGTTTCAGCGTAAACCGTCGGCGCATTCTGCGATGGGTTTCAACGCCATGTGGGTGCTGCTGTCTGAAATATTGCCTGCCGCCGGAGGTACGGATCCGGAAAAAGTACGGGCGGCATTCCTCGCGCTGGATAAACCCGTAGGCTCGACGATCGTGGGTTGGGGGTTGAAATTCGACCCTCAGACGGGGAACAACACGCGTGCCTTTCCGATGATAGATCAGTGGCAAGAGCGGCAAATCCGAACGATTTACCCGCCGGAGTTTGGAGTGACGAGCAATATCACCATGCCTCTGCCAGAGTGGGGAAAACGCGCGGACGTGGGCAAATAGGACGATCGTTGCCGAGAGGACATTCGTTCGATCAATACTTTGAAAGATGAGGAGTCGCCATGCTCGCGTTGAGAAAAACGGCACCTGTACAAGGACTCAATCTGGAGCACGTGGAGGAGCCTTGCGACCTGCAGCCAGATGAGGTCTTGGTCGAGGTCGCTGCAGTGGGAATCTGCGGTTCTGATCTCCATGTGTACGACTGGGGTGCTAACTATGAGTTCATGCGCGAGCGTCTTCCCGTCACGCTAGGGCATGAGTTCTCTGGGCGCGTGGTCAATATAGGGGCCGATGTTTCCAGTTCGAAGATTGGCGATCTGGTGGCGATAATTCCGAGCACCAGTTGTATGAGATGCGAGCATTGCCTTGCTGGATATCCACAGCGGTGTATGCAGCGAAGCACGGTGGGGCTGACTCGGGACGGTGCGTTTGCACGCTATGTCCGTGTGCCCTCCGTCAGTTGCATTCGATTGCCTGAGAACATCGATATGGCGCTGGCCGCGCTCATGGAGCCGCTGAGTGTGGGAGATAACGCCGCGCAGATTGGCGCAGTGTCCATGGGGGACACCGTGGTCGTACTGGGACCGGGGACCATCGGCCAGGCTATTGCACGATGCGCCCGATGGCGGGGGGCATCCCAGGTCATCGTGGTGGGGAAAGGTGATGAGTCCCGGTTAAAGACGGCATTGCAGGTGGGGGCGACCCACGTCATTGATCTGGACGAGACGCCGGATCTCAAGTCCGCGGTGATGGCGCTCACCGGGAATCGACTGGCTGACGTGGTGTTGGAAGCGACGGGGCGTGCCTCCAGTGTCGGCGATGGGTTGGGTCTGCTGCGTAAAGAGGGTGTGCTGGTCTGCGCGGGAATCCACGAGGAACAAGCCATGTTCGATGTGACGTCATTAGTCCGAAATCGTCAGCAAATACGGGGGGCGCACGCGTCGCGCCGTCCCTCCTGGCATGCCGTCGCACACAGAATTGCGAACGAGCCGGATAGTGTGCGGGCCATGATCTCGCGCGAAATGCCTTTGTCCGACGGATTGGTGGGCTTTGACCTTTGTCGAAATCGAGAAGTGTCGAAAGTCATCCTGCGTCCTTGACGCGGGGGGGCAAGCGCTACTTACAACAGGAGTGCAAGGAAATGTCGAAGCGTTGGAAAGTACGTCCACCCGGTTCGAACTGGGGGGATTATGGCGAGGACGATGAACTGGGGCGATTGAATCTCCTCACGCCCGAAAAGCGCCTGGCGGCTGCCCGGGAAATCCGCGAGGGGATTGCGTTCTGCCTGAGCCTGCCATTGGATTTGCCCGGCGGGACGGCGCTGAATCCGAACCGGCACCCGCCGCAACGTCACGTGGCCACTCGAAAACAAGGCAAGCCCAGCGTCAATTACCCGCTGAAGCTGGAAGATAGCCGTTATGTGGATTGTTCCAGCGATGACTCGGTCACGCTGTTTACTCAGTATTCGACGCAATGGGACGCGTTGTCTCACGTGGGCCAATATTTCGATTCGCAGGGTGATGGCACTGCGCAGCCGATGTACTACAACGGCTTTCGCGCGGACGAACACATCAAGCCGCCGCAGTCAGCCGAGCCGGCGTATGCACACCGATTGGGCATCGAGAAGATGGCCGAGACTTGCGTTCAGGGCAGGGGCGTATTGATAGATCTGCATGCGCACTATGGCGATGCACGGACGCTTGTCGATTATGAAATGTTAAAGCGGGTGATCGATACGGATAAAGTCGATGTCGCTCCTGGCGATATGTTGTGCCTGCATACGGGATTTGCTCAGAAACTCGTCGATATGAAAGGCGATCCGGATCCGCATGTATTGCATCATTCATGCGCGGTGCTGGACGGTCGCGACAAGCGGCTTGCGCAATGGATAGAGGATAGCGGTATCTCTGTCTTGATTGCGGATAATTTTGCTGTCGAGGCCTATCCCTATGATCACCAGGGTTGTGATCATTGCGAGGGGTTGCCGCTGCACCAGGTCTGTTTGTTCCGGTTGGGCATCCATCTGGGCGAACTCTGGTATCTCACGCCACTTGCGCGATGGCTGCGCGCCAATAACCGGCATCATTTCATGCTGACCAGCCCGCCGTTGCGGTTGCCGGGCTCGTTCGGTTCTCCTCTTACTCCCGTGGCCACGGTGTAGCTATGGGAATAGACATCATGAAAGCTCGTTTCGAGGGCCGAGTGGCGATCGTGACTGGGGCCCGCCAGGGGATCGGATATGCCGTCGCACAGCGCTTTTATGCCGAGGGCGCTTCTGTCGTGTTGTGGGATGTGGACGAAACACAGACGCGCCGGGCACAAGATGAGCTGGACGCGAATGGGCAGCGGTCATTGGCTGTCTCGGGCAGCGTGGCTGACAGTGAGGCCGTTGCATTGGCTTTTCGCGCCATCGCCGATCGATTTGGCAGAGTCGATATTCTCGTCAACAACGCAGGCATATCACCAAAGCACGGCGGCAAACGGGCGTCGATGGAAACGGTAGACGTGGCCGAGTGGCGCGAGGTCATCGACGTCAATTTAACAGGCGCTTTCCTATGTGCTCAGGCCAGCTTGCCGTTCATGAGAAAGCTGGGCTATGGACGGATAGTGAATATCTCGTCTCAAGCTGCACGCACGTTGTCAACGGTCGCCGGAGGCCACTATGCGGCGTCCAAGGCTGGATTGGTGACCTTGGCGCGCAATCTCGCAGGCGAGGCTGGGCCATACGGGGTGACGGCGAACTGTGTGGCGCCCGGCCGCATCGTGACGCCGATGGCCAATGCGGCAGGCGCTGACGTCAACGCTCAGTATTTGACTCGCATCCCGGTTGGACGGCTAGGAACGGTGGGGGACGTTGCAGCAGCAGTGGCGTTCTTGGCCTCGGAGGAGGCTGGCTTTGTTACCGGCGCCGTGCTTGATGTGAATGGTGGTTCGTTTATGGGCTAGCACGATGCACGTCGCTTTTGATCGACGCGCCACAATAACAGGAGACAAAAAATGGGCTGGATGAGATATCTGCTTGCGGGGTTGTGCATCAGTTTTTCGATGTCGATGGTCTGTGCGGCTGCGTATCCTGATCGGGAAGTGCGTCTGATCGTAAATTATGGCGCAGGGGGAGTCACCGATGTCGCGGCCAGACTGCTGGCGAAAGCCTTGGAACAGGAACTCAAAAAACCTGTCGTCGTGGAAAACAAGGCAGGAGCCCAGGCAACACTGGGACCTGCTCATCTAATGCGGCAGCCCCCTGACGGCTATACGCTCGGCATTATCACGCTGTCCGCCGTATCAATTACGCCTCATATGATCGATGTTCCCTATACGATTGACGATTTCGAATTTATCGGTGGTTCAGGTCGATATCGCTATGGATTGGCAGTTCAGGCAAACGCACCGTACAAGACGGTACAGGAATTTGTGCAAGCCGCACGCGGTGCCAAGGGACAGCCGCTGTTCTTCGGCACGCCGGGAGCACCCAATAATCTCGCTTTTTTTGACATTGCCAAGAAGACCGGCGCCAATCTGGAGCAAGTCCTGTATAAGTCCGGCACCGAGGCTGTGACAGCATTAGCTGCGGGGCAGATTGCGGCCGTGATCCAGACTCCTTCAGAGATAACCCCATTCGTAGAGTCGGGGAAAGTCCGCCTATTGGCGTCAGCCAGCCCCGATAGATGGCAGACCTTGCCGGACATGCCTACCTTGAAAGAAGCCGGCGTGGATGTGGAAATCGGTTCCTGGATGGGCGTCGCTGTACCGAAGGGAACGCCTGCATCTGTGCGCTCGAGGCTGGAACAGGCGTTGGCAGCGGCGATGAAGAATCCCGATCTTGTGAGCGGTTTGAGCAAGATGGGCATAGACCCCGCCTATCTCAGCGGACAGGACTATGCCCAGCTCCTCAAACAGGAATACAAGCTCATGTTGCCGCGCTTGGAGGCTGCGGGGGCGCCGGTGAAAGACCGGTAGGCGTCTATTTGCTGGCGCTGTGTGGAGCAGCTGGCGTCGTCATGCCGCCAGGTCCGATATTGGCGCAGCAGGTTCAGGATTGCGGTAGAACAGCCTCCGCACCTGGTATCTCGATCCCCGAATGTCCTTCTTTCCGAATGACGTCCTTCAGCGTGTCAATAAAGGACTGCGATAGTTGCGAGACGGGCTCATCGCGCAGACGAACCAAGTGAGCCCGCAGGGTCGGGCTCTCTGCAATCGGACGCGTGACAAATCGGCTGGCCGACCAGCTGCGGGCCGAGAACTGGTCAACCAGGGCTATGCCTGCGCCCGCTTGGACAAGCGCACACGCATTTTGCGGCGACCCTACCTCGACGACGGGACGCAGCGGCAGCTCGCTTTCTTCGAACATGCCCTGCACCATGCGTCCAAACGGCGACGATTTTTCGTACGAGATGAATGGATACGCCAGCAGGTCTTTGATCTCGAGGACGGCCCTGCGTGACAGCGGATGGTTGTATGGGCAGATGCACACCAATTGCGCGCGTGCGATTTCTTCTTGTTCCAGACTGGGGTGTTTGATGGGGAGGATCGTGACGGCGAGATCCGCCTGTCGTTTCAGCAACCGTTCGGTCAACGGGTTGTGATTCAGATAATGGAACGTGAGCTTTACGTGCGGGTGCGTATGCCGATAGCTGGCAATGGCAACCGGTATGAGCATCTGGCCCAGGCTAGGGCTGGCGACAATGTTGAGAATTCCTTCCTGGTGTTCAAACAGTTCGCGCGCCATATCGTTTACGCGCTGCACGCCTTCGTATACGACCTCGACTTCATGAAACAGCTTCTTGGCTTCCAGCGTGGCCTGCAGGCGTCCGCGGATCCGATTGAATAGCGGAAAACCGATGCGCTGTTCGGTGTGCGAGAGCAGCCGGCTGACGGCGGGCTGCGAGACGAACAGCATTTCGGAAGCTCCCCGGATGGACCCGGTAATCATCACGGCACGAAACACTTCGATCTGTCGGATATTGAGCTTCATAGGAGGGGGTATCGAGGCTGGCCTGAGGGGCGCCGGTTGCGATTAAGGGTTAACACTTATGCCAACGTTGGGTAGTCAAATTTGAACAAAGGGCGAATTTTCCCCAATTAATTAAGGGTTTTCCCTTGAAAAACATCTACGCTGGCTGAAAATCCTTAACCTCATGTTAATCAATGGGGCTAAAGAAGCAATAGGCATAAGGGTAAAGGAGGTCCAATAATTCTCCCAATTGGAACTCCCTGAGCCATTCACCGATGCAGCCTTCAGATACGTCTCCCGTCGAATTCGATCTCACTATCCGCAACGGGCGGATAAGCAATGCGGACCGCACTTTTTTCGCCGATATCGGTGTGCGCAACGGTGTCATCGTTGAGATTGGGCAGGGGCTGCCTGCCGGCAAGCAGGACGTGGATGCGGACGGTCTGTGGGTACTGCCCGGCGGCATCGACAGCCATACGCACATTGAGCAATTGTCCGGCATGGGTGTGATGTGCGCAGACGATTTTTACTCCGGTACGGTCTCCGCTGCTTTTGGCGGCACCACCACGATTCTGTCCTTTGCCGCTCAGCATCGAAATGACCGTATCCCCGATGTGCTGGAGGACTACTCGCGCCGGGCCAGAGAAAAAGCTGTCATCGACTACGGATTCCATTTGATCCTGGCCAACCCCGACGAACAGGCGTTGATGCACGATCTGCCCGCCGTCATCGATGCAGGCATTACCTCGTTCAAGGTCTACATGACCTATGACAAGCTCAAGCTCGATGACTATCAACTGCTGGATGTGCTGGCAGTGGCGGGTGAGCGTGGGGCGATGGTCATGCTGCATGCCGAGAATCACGACATGATCCGTTGGGTCGCACGCCGCTTGCTGGAGCGCGGCCATACGGCGCCAAAGTTTCATGCGGTATCGCACGATCCGCTGGCGGAATCAGAGGCAACGCATCGCGCCATCGCGCTGTCTCGGTTGATCAATGTGCCGGTGCTTATCGTGCACGTTGCAGGCGCCGAGACTGTGGACATCATTCGCAAGGCGCAGCATTTGGGGGCTCAGGTGTATGCCGAGAGCTGCCCGCAATACCTGTTTCTCGAGGCGAAAGACTCTGATTTGCCGGGATTCGAAGGCGCGAAATTCTGCTGCAGCCCGCCTCCTGGAGACAAGGCGTCGCAAGAAGCCGTGTGGCAAGGTTTCAAGGATGGGACGTTGAATGTCTATTCCTCTGACCATGCGCCTTATCGTTTTGACGAGTCGGGAAAGCTGCCCAAAGGCGACGCCACCACGTTCAAAGAAATGGCCAATGGCGTGCCCGGGATCGAGTTGCGCTTGCCCCTGCTGTTTTCCGAAGGGGTGATGAAAGGCCGTTTGACGCCCGAGGAGTTCGTGGCCTTGACGTCGACCAATCATGCGCACATGTACGGTCTGGCTCCGCGAAAAGGGTCGATCGCTGTGGGCGCGGATGCCGACCTGGTGCTTTGGGATCCGAATCGCAAGACGGTGGTGTCTGCCGAGATGCTGCACGACCGTGTCGGCTACACGCCCTATGAAGGCAGGGAAATCCAAGGCTGGCCGGTCGAGGTCTACAGCCGCGGGCGTTGTGTCGTCAAAGACAACCTGCTCCAAGTCGAGCGCGGCAGCGGCCAATTCATCGCGAGGTCTCGTCCCGATCCCGTGTTGAACCGCCGCGCGCCTGCCGAAGGCCGCGGGATATTCAGCCAGTTTATCGGGCTGAAATCCGCAACCGCAACTGAGTAGTTTCACACAAGCCGGTATTCCGGTGAATTCCTGACAGAACAAGGGGATGTTCATGCAAGGTCTGAAACTGTTTTTTCGTAGTTGCTTGATCGGAAGTTCGTTGTTGGTCGGGGTGGCAAATCAGAGCGCTGCGCAAACCGCACCTATACGGACGGCCGTGGACGCCACGTTCGCGCCGCACGCCATGGCCAGTCTGGGTGGCGGGCTGCAAGGGTTCAACGTAGATCTCGGCAAAGAGATCGCAAAACGTCTGGGCCGTGAAATCACCATCGAGCCTGCGGAGTTTTCCGGGCTGGTGCCGGGGCTGAACAGCCGCCGATACGATTTCCTGATTGCGCCGGTCACTGTGACACCGGAACGCGCGAAGGCCTTGTTGTTCACAGAAGGGTACCTGGATACGGACTACACGTTTCTCGGCCGCAAGAATGAGCCGCCCCTCGAGTCACTGGAGCAATTGAAGGGCAAGGTGATCGCCGTGAACAAGGGCTCCAATTACGAGGCCTGGGCACACGACAACGCCGCGAAATATGGTTTTCGCTACGACGTTTATGGCGGCAATGCGGATGCGGTTCAAGCGGTGCAGGCATCGCGCGCAGATTTCAATCTGGCGGGAACAACCGTGGTCGCCTGGGTGGCGAAGCAGAACCCGCGTATGGTGACCAGCTACACCATCAAGACGGGCCTGGTATGGGCACTGGCATTTCGCAAGGATGACCAGGAGGGACGGCTCCAGGTATCGAATGTCCTGAAATGCATGAAGCAGGATGGAACGGTGTCAAAGCTGGCGGAGAAATGGTTCGGATTCAAGCCCGTGGCAGAAGATGCCGCCGTGCGCATCGCGCCGGGAACGGGCGTGCCCGATATGGAAGGCTACGACCCCGCGCCGGTACAGCCTAAGTGCGCCTGAGCAGCAGACCTGAACTGAGGGAGTGTGTCATGAGTACCAATGCCATTCTTGAGATTTCCGGTTTGTGCAAACAGTATGGTCAGACCGAGGTGTTGCGCGGCATAGACCTGCAGGTGGATAAAGGGCAACTCGTGTGCGTGATCGGCCCTTCGGGTTCCGGGAAAAGCACGATGTTGCGATGCTGCAATCTGCTGGAAGTCCCCAGCTCTGGCCGCATCGTAGCCAATGGCCATAACGTGCTGGATCCCAAGACGGATATCAACCGGATGCGTCAGGATGTGGGGATGGTGTTTCAACAGTTCAATCTGTATCCCCACCTGAATGCGTTGGATAACGTCAAGCTGGCGCTGTGCAAAGTGCAGAAACACAGCACGGACGAAGCTCGCAAGATCGCCATGTCGGCATTGGAGCGCGTCGGATTGGGGCATAAGGCAGATGCCATGCCGGCACAGCTGTCGGGTGGACAGCAACAGCGTGTCGGCATCGCACGAGCCATTGCGCTCGCGCCCCAGATCATCTTATTTGATGAGCCGACCAGTGCGCTGGACCCCGAGCTGGTCGAAGACGTGTTGGGCGTCATGCGAGAGCTGCGGGCAAGCGGCATGACGATGCTGGTGGTCACGCACGAAATGGCATTTGCGCATGCCGTCGCGGACAAAGTCGTCTTTATGGATGGCGGGGTCGTTGTAGAGCAAGGCAGCGCGGCCGATATCTTCGAGCATCCAAAAGAAACACGAACCCGCAGCTTTTTGGCTCGCTACGCAAACAGGCTCGTTCACTGATGGGGACGTCCAGCGGATTTTTCTTTACGTTTTTCAACGTCGATATTGCCGTCCAATATCTGCCGGCACTCGCTGCCGGCGCGGCGGTGACGTTGGGAACCGGGCTGGCTGTGGTGCTGACGGGCACTGTCCTGGGTGTGGCCCTGGCCATACTCCGGGCGCTGGAATGCCGCGTCCTGACGTTGATGATCGTGGCGTTTGCCGATGTGTTGAGGTCGTTGCCGCCCCTGGTGATCCTGATCGTGATGTATTTCGGTCTGCCCGAGGTGGGCCTGCCCTTGTCGGCATTGTTCGTGACGTGGTTTGCGCTCTCTCTGGTGCTGGCTGCTTATGCCGAAGAAAGCGTCTGGGCGGGAATCTCGTCATTGCCTGATGGCCAGATGGAGGCGGCGCGATCGACAGGCTTGTCATGGTGGTCCGCGATGCGATGGGTCGTATTGCCGCAGGCGCTGCGGCGTGCCGTGCCTACGCTGACCAATCGCATCATTTCCATCACGAAGAACACGGCATTGGGATCGGTCGTGTCACTGAACGAGTTGCTCAATGCGGCGCAAGGCGCAAGCAGCCTGTCCGGGAATCCCACGCCTTTGATGATGGCGGCCTTGTCGTACGTAGTCATTTTCCTGCCTTTGGTGATCCTGTCCAGATGGCTGGAAAGAAATTGGGTTCGATGCTGAGCGCTGGATGACACTATGGAAAATCTGATCCAGAACTTCTTTAACCTGCCTCTTTATGCGGATGTTTTTCCGTATTTGATGAAGGGCCTCTGGACCACCGTATGGTTGTCGGCCATCGTGATTCCGCTTGGCGCCCTATCAGGGCTGGTGCTGGCGGTGATCGTCACACAATCCAGCCGCCGATGGCTGCGTTGGGCGGTGATTGCGTATATCGATTTTTTCCGCGCTTTTCCTCCGTTGGTGTTGCTCATACTGGTCTACTTCGGTTGGCCGTTCCTCGGGGTGGAACTGGACAAGCTGACTGCCGTCGTCATCGCTTTTGTATTGAATAACGCGAGCTATTACGCAGAGGTGTTTCGAGCCGGTCTCGAGGGCGTACCGAAAGGGCAGATGGAAGCTGCTCGCTCGACCGGGCTGGCGCGCTGGCAGGCGCTTTGCTATGTCCTGATTCCTCAGGCCGCGCGGAATGTGCTGCCTGATCTGGTGGGTAACAGTATCGAGGTGTTGAAGTTGACGACCATCGCCAGTGTCGTGGCGCTCCCGGAGCTGCTGCGTTCTGCCAGAGATGCTCAGGCGCTGCTCTATAACCCGTCGCCCATTGTGCTCGCGGCGCTGATGTATCTGGTGTTGTTGTGGCCGCTGACCCGCTGGTTGGGTAGGCTGGAGCATAGGCGGTCGCGCTAGACGATACAGACACTATTCACGAATTTCAGGACGCACTGATACGTCCTCGTGGGGAAACTACGCCCTGAGTGGGCTGATCAAGACTTTTTGGAGTGATTCTACCTATGGCTACCCAATCGCATCGCCTCACAGAGCAGGCCAGCGGCGTGTACATCATTGCGGCGACGCCGTTTGATGATCAAGGTGAGGTTGACCTGTATAGCATCGACAGCCTGACCGATTTTTATCTTGAGAAAGGCGTGACCGGCTTCACTATCCTGGGCATGATGGGCGAGGCCCCCAAGCTCAGCGAAGCGGAAACAACCCTGGTGATGGAACGCATCCTCAAACGCGTTGATGCCCGAGTGCCGGTCGTGGTGGGCGTGAGCCATTCGTCGAATCGACACATCGAACGGCTCTCCAAGGAGGCAATGGATCTGGGCGCGGCGGGAGTCATGGTTGCCCCGGTCCCCAATCTGAAGACTGACGAGCAGGTCTACGGTTACTACGCCAATATTGCGAAATTACTGGGGCGAGACACACCGATCTGCCTGCAGGATTTCCCTCAGGCGACGGGTGTGCACACATCGGTATCAGTCATCAATCGGCTGATCGACGAGTTCGAGCAGGTGGTCATGCTCAAGCACGAGGACTTTCCCGGTATGCGCAAGCTGAGCCAAGTCCGGCAGGACAGTGAGGCGGGCGGACGCCGCCGCATCAGTATTCTGGTGGGCAATGGCGGACTGTTCCTGCCGCAGGAAATGCTGCGCGGCGCCGATGGCGCGATGACGGGGTTTGCGTTTCCCGAGATGTTGGTTCAGGTATGCCGGCTGTTTAGCGAGGGGAAATCCGAAGCCGCGGAAGATCTGTTCAACGTGTATCTGCCGTTGCTGCGTCATGAGTTCCAGTACGGCATCGGCTTGGCCTTGCGCAAGGAAACGTTGCGCCGCCGCGGCGCGATTCGTTCGGCATTTGTGCGCAAGCCCGGCCCCGTTCTGGATGCACGGGATTATGAAGAACTGACGCGTCTGATCGCGCGCCAGGAAATCGCGTTGGCTCGATAAGAAAAACTGACAGCCACCAAAGGACAAGCCATGAAGAAAACGCTTTATGTGATCAATCCAAATAGCAACACGGGTGTGACCGCCGGGATTGACGCTGCGCTGGATATTCTGCGCCAGGATGACGCGCCGAAGATCGAGTGCGTGACATTAAAGGATGGGCCGCCTGGGATTCAGACCCAGCGCGATGTTGATCTGGCCGCTGTGCTGGTGCGAGAGTTCGCCGAGCAGCATCGAGAGGATGCTGCGGGGTTCGTGACGGCGTGCTTCAGCGATCCCGGGCTGCATTCGCTGCGCGAGATACCGGGCGTTTTGTCGCTGGGTATCAGCGAAGGCTCGGCTCTGACGGCGATGACTCTAGGCCAGAGGTTTGGCGTCATCGCCATCCTGGATGTGTCCATTCCCCGGCATATGCGGGCCTGGGCCGCGATGGGGATCAATGATCGTGTGGCAGGAGAGGTCGCGATTGGGCGTACGGTGGCGGAGTTGGCCGACAGCGAAGCGACCTTGAAGTCCATGATCGAGGCCGGCAAGTCGCTGCGAGACGAACATCGGGCCGATGTCCTGGTCATGGGATGCGCCGGGATGGCGAGCTATCGCGAATCGTTGCAACAAGCCGTCGGGCTGCCCGTCGTCGAGCCCAGCCAGGCAACCGTCGCCATGGCGCTGGGACGCCTGCGCCTGGGATGGTGAGCGCATGAGCCGATCCATTCCCCACCTCAAGTCCCAGTTCTTGCAGCGTTTATCCGAAATCGTCGGAGAGCCGGGACTCGTCAGCGACGCGCAGCAGAAAGACGATCACGACACTGACTGGCTGAAGAAGTGGCACGGCCGCAGTTGCGCGGTGGTGCGTCCAGAGAGTACTGAGCAGGTCGCACAGGTGATGCGGCTCTGTCACGAAACACGCATTCCCGTAGTGACTCAGGGAGGCAATACGGGAATGAGTGGCGGGGCCACGCCTGATGACAGCGGTGCGCAGTTGATCCTGAGCACGTCGCGGCTGCGGCGCATCAGAGAAGTCGATCCCTTGAACAATACGATCACCGCTGAGGCAGGGGTGTTGCTCGCACATGTTCAAGAGGCGGCTCAGGAGGTGAATCGCTATTTCCCTCTCAGCCTGGGGTCCGAGGGCAGTTGCACCATTGGGGGCAACCTGGCGACCAATGCCGGGGGTGTTGCGGTACTGCGTTATGGCAATACCCGCGACCTGGCGCTGGGACTGGAGGTCGTACTGCCCGATGGCCGCATCTGGAATGGTCTGCGTGCATTGCGTAAAGACAATACCGGCTATGCGTTGAGAGACCTGTTCATCGGCTCGGAGGGAACGCTCGGCGTGGTGACCGCCGCCGTACTCAAACTGTTTCCGCGACCCGTGGCCCGCGTGGCGGCGTGGGTCGGTTGCGATAGCATGGAAAACCTGTTGGCCTTGCTGGCACTGAGCCGAGATACCTGCGGCGACCGCCTTGTCGCGTTCGAGATGCTGACGCAAGCCTCGGTGGATCTCATCATGCAGCACATCACGGATGCAAGACAGCCGTTGGCGAGTGCGCATAAATTCCATGCTCTGGTCGAGCTGGCCGATACTCGCGAGAGTGGCTTGGCAGAAATGCTGGAAGGGACGCTCGAGCGGGCCATGGCCGCTGGCTATGTCGAAGACGCCGTTGTCGGGCTCAATATTGCACAACGGCAGGCATTCTGGAAAATCCGTGAGGGAATCTCGCAGGCGCAGGTCCGGGCTGGCAAGGCGATCAAGCACGATATTGCTTTACCCATATCGAAGTTACCTCGATTCGTGGCTGATGCGGACGCCGCCGTGAAAAAGGTCAAGCCCGACGCTTGCATCATTAATTTTGGACATATGGGCGATGGCAACTTGCATTTCAATGTGCTGATGCCGCTAGACACGCCCGCGGCTGAAATGTCGCAAGCCGTGAGGCTGCTCAATCGCGTTGTGCATGACCTCGTCCATGAGGCCAATGGCAGTATCAGCGCCGAACATGGCGTCGGGCAATTGCGGCGCGATGAGCTGCGTAACTACAAATCCTCCGTCGAGCTGGATCTGATGATGCAGCTCAAGCAGTCTATGGATCCGAACCAGATCATGAACCCTGGGAAGCTGCTTTGAGCATTGCGGCTCAAACATCAGGGCATGAAATTTTTTCGCAGTACTGCACGGTTTTTTTCAACGTCGTGCATTTTTTTAAATGAGATAAGTATGAGTAATAGCAGACACTTGGGAATCGCCGTTGCCCAGATGGGGCCGGTGCATTTGGACGATAGCCGTGCCGCCGTGGTAAAGAGACTCGTCGAAATGTTGAACGAGGCCGCCTCCAGAGGAGCGAAGCTCGTTGTTTTCCCGGAGCTGGCCCTGACCACCTTCTTTCCGCGTTACTGGATGACCGAGGAAGAGGCCGTCGAACGTTTTTTTGAACGGTCCATGCCGAACAAGGATGTGCAGCCGCTATTCGATGCTGCGAAGGCTCGGGGCGTCGGGTTCTATCTGGGATATGCAGAACTGACTCCCACCGGCCAGCGCTTTAACACCAGTATCCTGGTCGATGCGAACGCCAACGTCATCGGAAAGTATCGCAAGATCCACTTGCCAGGGCATTCCGATCACAAGGTGGATGCACCGTTTCAGCATCTGGAGAAGAAATTCTTCGAGGTGGGCGACGTGGGTATTCCGGTATTTGAGGCATTCGATACGCGCGTTGGCATGTGCCTGTGCAACGATCGCCGTTGGCCCGAGACCTGGCGCGTGATGTCGCTGCAGAGTGCAGAGGTCGGGGTATTGGGCTACAACACGCCGTCTGTCAACATTCATTGGAATGAGCCTGTGCATTTGCGCATGTCGACTCATCTGGTGTCGCTGCAGGCCAGTGCCTATCAGAATGCAATGTGGATCGCCGCCGCCGCCAAATGCGGATCGGAAGATGGGCATCACATGATTGGCGGCTCCGTTATTGTCGCGCCGACCGGTGAAATTGTTGCACGCGCCATATCCGAGGACGACGAGGTCATTGTGACCTCGGCAGATCTGTCGTGGGTCGAGAATTTCCGTAATCACGTCTTCAATTTCGCCAAGCATCGCCGCCCGGAGCACTACAAAATCATTGTAGAGCGCACCGGTGCGGGCGAGCCTTTGCCGATTCCAAAGATCTGATCTGCACGTCTTTGAGGCCGGCGAATCCGTGTTTCGCCGGCCAGGCAAAAAAGGGAAATAAATGAGTCAATACAATACCTCGGGTACCGAGGCCTTGAGTGCCGCCCCGGCATCTCACGATGCCGACACTCAAAATGATGGGGCGCGCAACAGCCCGATGCGGGCACTGATCGCGGCCGTCTCCGGCTATGCCATGGATGGCTTTGATCTCCTGATCCTCGGGTTCATGCTGAATGTGATTGGACTTGAGCTCGGCTTGACCGAAGCACAAAGCGGGTCGTTGGTCACCGCGACGCTGATCGGCGGGATTTTTGGCGGAATCGGTTTCGGTATCCTCAGCGATTACTACGGTCGAGTCAGGGTGTTGACGTACACCATCCTGATGTTCGCGATATTCACAGGCCTTTGCGCCTTGGCCGTTGGCTACTGGGACTTGATGGCGTATCGATTCCTGGCGGGGCTTGGTCTGGGCGGCGAATTCGGTATCGGTATGGCGCTGGCTATCGAGGCATGGCCGGCAGAGAAACGTGGCCGTGTGTCGTCGTATGTGGGAATGGGATGGCAACTGGGGGTGCTGGGGGCGGCGGTATTGACGCCATTGCTCTTGCCGCACATCGGGTGGCGCGGCATGTTTGTTGTGGGGCTCTTTCCTGCAGTGGGATCGTTCATCATTCGCAAAGTCATTGGCGAATCCGAGATCTTCCTGCGCTCTACAAAGAAGAAAAAGCGCGAGTTCCCGATCAAGACATTGTTCCGTGATGCTGAGACGACCAAGCGCAGCATCGGCGTGATCATTCTGTGTTCGGTACAGAACTTCGGGTACTACGGACTCATTGTCTGGATGCCGGCCTATTTGTCGAAGATGTTCGGCTATAGCCTGGCAAAATCCGCCGTGTGGACGGGGGCATCGATCATCGGGATGCTGGTGGGTATCTGGATCTTCGGCCAATTGGCGGATCGGATCGGCCGGCGCCCCACGTTTGTCGGTTATCAGATCGGTGCGCTTGTCATGGTGTTCGTTTATTCGACCCTGACCTCGCCGGAGGCATTGTTGATCGGTGGGGTGGTGATGGGCGTGTTCGTCAACGGCATGATGGGCGGGTACGGCGCGCTCTTGGCAGAGCTCTATCCGACTCACGCGCGGGGGACTGCCCAAAACGTGCTCTGGAGCATCGGGCGGGGAGTGGGGGGCTTCAGTCCGTTGGTGATTGGCGCTCTGGCCTCCTATTATTCGTTTGGGATTGCCATCGCCGCATTGGCCATGATTTATCTGATCGATATCTTTGCCACGATCTGGCTGATTCCCGAGTTGAAAGGGGCGGAGCTCGAATAAGCCGCGCGACCATCGCTGTGGCGCTACAGCGATGGTCAAACCATCAGTTCATTCCACCATTGGCCCGCAGCGTCTGCCCGTTCACCCATGAACCCTGCGGGCTCGCGAGAAACGATACGACGTTGGCAATGTCTGCCGGTGTGCCCAGCCGCTCCATCGGATTCAGTTTGGCCAGCCGCTCGATCAGCTCGGTGGATTTGCCGTCCAGAAACAAGTCGGTCGCAGTAGGGCCGGGAGCCACGGCATTGACCGTGATCGACTTCCCCCGTAACTCTTTAGACAGCACGCCAGTCAGGGTTTCGACCGCGGCCTTGGTGGCGGCGTAGACGCCATAACCCTCTTGTCTCAGGCCGATGACGCTGGTCGAGAAGTTGATGATGCGTCCGCCCTCGCGCATGCGCCGTGCGGCCTGGCGCATGGCGTTGAAGCTGCCTTTCAGATTGATGTTGATCAGGCGATCGAACGCAGCATCGTCAAACTGCGCGATGGCCGATAGATGCATAACGCCCGCGTTGTTGACCAACACGTCGATGCCGCCGTAGCGGGCCTCGGTGGCATCGAACAACTGTTCGACTGCGGCGTTGTCGCTGACGTCGGCTTGCAGGGCGTGGGCCTCGCCGCCTGATGCGCGGATACGTTCCACGACTTGTTCCGCATCGTCGCGCCGACCGGCGTAATTGACGGCCACCGCGTAGCCGTCAGCTGCCAGGCGCTCCGAGATGGCGGCACCGATGCCGCGGGATCCTCCTGTGACCAGGGCGACTCGCAAGGGGGAAGGGGCGTTCATGTTGATGTCCTTGGTTATCTGCCGGAATGGCGTAAAGAGACTTTATTCGTTATTTTTAGTTGGATAATCTGGCCAAATTTGCATGGACTATTCAAGGATTTGAATAATGGCGGGGTTTAAAGTCGGGCGATAGCCTGGCCGATGCGCGTTTACCCCGAAACCTGGAATGCGCTTTCCCGATGATTCTCGTGCAAGGCGATCGACGATTGGTGTTATTCAATCAACATCATGATCCCCTCGGAGGACCTACCGGTGGACTCCCTGGCCCCCTACGATGTGACTGTCCGTTGCTGCACCGTTGCAACGACCGTTTTCGAGCCGCCGGGCGGGCGGCGTCAATCTATATCGAGGGAATCATCATGAGTCAGCGTATCAACGCGTTTGCGCAATCCCCTGAGTTGTTCAAGAAATTCGTCGAGTTTGGCATGCTCGTGAAATCCGGCTCCATCGAGCACGAGATCCTCAATCTGGTCGATATCCGTGCGTCGCAACTCAATGGCTGCGGGTTTTGCCTCGATATGCACGTCAAGCAGGCCAAGATCCAGGGCGAACGCGAGCTGCGTCTGCACCACGTTGCCATTTGGCGCGAATCTACATTGTTTTCGCCGCGTGAACGCGCCGCGCTGGCATGGACCGAGGTACTGACCCACCTGCCTGCACAGGGCGTGCCTGCCGATATCTACGAGCGCGTGCGTACGCAGTATTCGGAAAAAGAGCTGACGGAGCTGAGTTTCGCCATCATGGCGATCAACGGCTGGAATCGTCTGAACGTGGGATTCCAGACGGTTCCGGGTTCAGCGGACAAGGCCTATGGCCTGGACAAAGCCAATCTGAGCTAAGGAATTCATCATGAAAATCCTGGTCATTGGTGGTACGGGCCTGATCGGCTCCAAACTGGTCGCCATCCTGCTTCAGCACGGCCATAATGCCATCGCGGCATCGCCGGCTACGGGAGTGAATACGATCACTGGCGAAGGCCTGGCCGAGGCGCTCAAGGGTGTGCAAGTCGTCGTAGACGTGGCGAATTCTCCGTCGTTCGAGGACAAGGCTGTGCTGGAGTTTTTCGCCACGTCAGGGCGGAACCTGCTCGCTGCCGAGGCCGAGGCTGGCGTTCGCCATCACGTGGCGCTGTCGGTGGTCGGTACGCATCGACTCGCGGAAAGCGGCTATTTCCGCGGCAAGATCGCCCAGGAAAAGCTGATCAAGGCCAGCGGCATTCCGTACACGATCGTCCATAGCACGCAGTTCTTTGAGTTCTTGGGCGGTATCGTGCAGTCCGGCGCCGAAGGCGATCATATTCGTTTGCCTGCGGCCTACGTGCAGCCTATTGCGTCGGACGATGTGGCCAGGGCGATGGCAGACGCCACACTGGCGGCACCGGTGAACGGGACCATTGAAATCGCCGGTCCGGAAAAGGTGCGCATGGCCGCATTGGTCGAGCGCTATCTGGCCAATACAGGTGATGCTCGTTCGGTCATTGCGGATCAGCAGGCCCGTTATTTCGGCGCACTGTTGGAGGACGATACGCTCGTACCAGTTCGCAATCCCCATTTGGGGGCGATTAATTTCGATACGTGGTTTCGCCGATCACGAGCCACGTTGTAAGTCGATCGGCAGGAGTGGTGGAGGTGATAGCATCCGTTGTCGCCTCCATTCTCAGATCTGAAATGAGACAAGTATGAGCAAATTGCAGCCCCCCCCGTTAACTTTATTAGATAAATATCGTGGGGACGATTTCCAAGCTGTCTATACCGCCAATGTCACCGTACACGGGGGCGAAGTAGAGCATGGCCGGGCGTCGGGCGTTGCTCGTTCCGACGATGGTGCTTTGCAGGTGGAATTGCGCCTGCCGACTGAACTGGATGGTCCCGGAGGCGGGACAAACCCGGAACAGCTGTTTGCCGCTGGTTATGCGGCCTGTTTTCATGGCGTACTGAGTTTGCAGGCAATGAAGGCGGGTGTGATGTTGCGTGACGTAGAGGTCAAAGCGTCAGTGAGTTTCGGCCGCGATCCGGTTGACGGCTTGCATGCGCTGACTGCGCACATCCATGTGCATTTACCAGGCCTGGACAAGGCTGCGGCACAGGAGCTGGTGAGAAATGCCGAGCGCCTATGCCCCTATGCCAAGATGGCACGGCAAGGCATACATAGTGTCGTTACGGTGAATGATCCGATTTAGCCTTTGAGCAGGTAGTTGTCTACGCTCAACAGATCCAGGGCGCGGATTTGGGCGGTCATGTAGTCAATGAAGACGCGAATTCGGCCGGGCAGGTGTTGCCGGCTCAGATAACACAGGTAATGGCCCCGATCATCGGGCGCGTAGTGCGGCAGGCAGGGGACGAGCGTGCCCTGTCTCAGGTATTCGATTACCTGATAGCCTGCCATTTGGGCGATTCCCTGTCCTTCGAGAACGGCTTGCAGTATGAGATCAGCGTCGTTGAACGAGAGCATGGATTGTGGCGTGAATTTGCGCGCCAAGCCATTTACTTTGAATTCCCAGTCATAGAGCCGCCCCGACGGCAACCGGAAATTGATGCAGCAATGCCGGGCAAGATCATCTATTTCTGCGGGCATGGAATGCGTTGCTATATAGCTGGGAGCGGCGCATAACAGCATCTGCATCGGGACGATCTGTTTGGCGATGACCTGACTGTCCTCCATGCGGCCATCACGGAACGAGACGTCGATCCGGTTACCCGTGAAATCAGTCGGTCCATCATCCAACAGCAACTCTACAGAAATGTCAGGATAGGCCGTGCGAAACCCCTTCAATAATGGCGCCACGATTTTTCGTCCGAAACCGGCGGTGGCGTTGACGCGCAGATGTCCTGCCGGAGGGCCTTCTCGCAGTTCCCGCATGTCGTCCAAGGCCTGCACGATATGTTTGACCCCTGTATGACAGTTTTCATAGAATCGTTCGCCTTCGCGGGTCAGCGAGGTACTGCGCGTGGTGCGCAGGAACAACCGTGTTCCCAGCTGGTCTTCCAGCTTTTGTACGCTGCGGCTGACGGCGGAGCGTCCGATGCCGAGGCGGTCGCCGGCTTTGGCAAAATTGCCTTCCGATGCCACCGCGATAAAAGCGACGACGCCCGCGTAGCTGGTCGCGAAGCTGTAGGCCAGCGAGTCGGCACCGGTACCCGATGCAGCGATCGCAGAACTGTCGACGGATCTGCCCGATAGTCCGTCGTTAGGGGAGGCTGTGTTTTCCATATCCCTAAGACGTGCGGGCTATCGAATTTGTGACGTTACTTTTGAAAAAATGCTCAAAATGAGCTTCATGTTCGGGTATACCCTATATAAAGGCCGCCGATCGCCACTCGGGAGGTGGCGCCTGAGGGGTTATTGCACAGGTATCAGTGCCGGGGCGCCTTGTTCTTTGATCAACACCACAACGAATTTGGCCGGCTTGGTTTTGCTGGCATTGCGTCCGACGGTGTGGAGATCATTGGGGCCTTCGTAATACGTCTGGCCCGGGGTCAGGGTCACTTCCTTTTCGCCTTCGACCTGCATCACGATGCTGCCTTCGAGGACATAGACAAACGCGTGTGCGTCGTGACGGTGGATAGGGTCGGCTGCGCCGGGCGGGTAATCGACCGTAATCATCAGCGCCTCTTTACCCGGGAGGTCGGGCAAAGCCTTGGTCATCAGCGGCGTAACAACGGGTTCAGGCACGCCGGCGCTATGGGCCCCGTGAGGCGATGCGGCGACTGCGATAGTGGTGACCAGAGCGCTGGCGGCGCTCACGAGTAGTCCGTGCTTGAGAATATTGCGCATGACCTGTCCTTGTGCTGGTTGGGGAACAGGTCCATCGTAGGGCGGCGGGCGTTGCGCCGGTAGATAGGCGAAAGGGATCACGATGTTGCCCGGACGGCACCAATGTCCGGGTTCAGATCGCCACGGCGCCGCGGGTTAGTTTGGGGAGTACGAGGCGGCGATGCGCGCGAGTTTGTCCGGATTGCGCTGGACGAGCACGCGGGTGATGCGTTGTCCGTCGGTCTCATAGGACTGTACGGATTCCAGCGCGCCCTGGATATAGCGCAGCAGCGTCCATTGCCCGTTGACGAGTGCGACCTCCACTCGCAGCGCATCGCGATAGCGCCGCTGACCGGCGTAAAACAACTGGGCCAGGCGCTTGCCGCCCACCAAGCTGGAAAAGCTGGGCACCTTGCCGCCGCCGTCGCCGATCAGTTCCGCGTCGTCACTGAGCAGCGCGTACAGGCTGTGGAAGTCGCCGCGCTGCATGGCATTGGCAAAACCTAGCATCAGGCGATGATGCGTTTCGCGGGATACCTTGTGGCGGGGAGGCGATTGTTGCAGTTGTTGTTTGGCACGCCGAACCAATTGACGGCAGGCGGCCTCGGTCTTGTCCAGGGCTTTGGCGATATCTTCGTAGTCGACGTCAAAGACCTCGCGCATCAGGAAAGCCGCGCGGGCCTCGGGGGACAAGCGTTCGAGCATGAACAGGAACGCGACCGAGACGTCGTCCGCGAACTCGTGGATTTCCTCGGGAGTGGAGGGCGGCGCCATCAAGATCGGCTCCGGCAACCAGACACCGGTGTAGTTTTCCCTTTGGGCCTTGGCCGTGCGCAGGCTATCGATGGATAGCCGGGTGGTGACGGTGACCAGCCAGGCTTCGGGGTTGTCCAGGGTCGAATGATCGACTTCGTGCCAGCGCAGCCAGGCGTCCTGGACGATGTCTTCGGCGTCGGCGACAGAGCCCAGCATGCGATACGCGATCGCCAGTAGACGGGGGCGATGACGATTGAACAGACTGGTGGAGTCGGTCATGGAGAGAGGGCGCGCCGCCGGAGCATGAGTGGGCTGGAACGGGCGTTATTGTGCGGTTTCCCTCCGGAAACGGCAAGTATGTCTCCAGCAACTCTCATTTCACGACGGTTCGTCCTGGGGGACCGGGAACCGCCCTGGTCGCAGGCGGATCCTTATGCTTGAGGCCGAAGTATCAGTGTTCGAGGAATTCGCGCAGGCTGTCTACGCCAATTTGCGTTTTCCTGAGTGCTCTGGCTACCATGGCGCGTCGCCAGTAGCGATACACAATGTAGAGCGGTAAAGCGGAACCGATGATCACCAGTGCGCGCCAGCCTAGCTCGGACAATAGCGCAAAGATTTCCTCGATCTGGGATGCAAAAACTCCCCCGATGATCAGTCCGGACGATGCCCATAGGGCGACGCCCGCACAGTCGTGCCACAGGAAAGATCGCAATCTGACGGCCATGGCGCCGCAAAGAGGCACAGACACCAGCGACAGCCCGGGGATGAAACGGGCGACGATGAGCAGCCGCACACCCCATCGGCTGAAGAAGTTTTCGGTCCGGGCGATGCAGGTTTCGCGGGAAAGGGAAAGGCTGCAAACGGTGTACAGCGTGCGTTCTCCGTATCGCTTGCCGCCGTGAAACCAGACCAGATCGCCCAGAATCCCGCCTGTAACCGCCGCGCCCAATATGATGGCCAACTGTGGCAACATGGCCGTCACGGTCGGTGACGCAATGGCACTGCTGGCGCCGATGGTGATCAAGGTAGGAATCACCGGCAGGGGCAGGCCTAGAGAGGCGCCAAGCACGTTGAGAAAGACAACGAGGACGCCGTAGTGCGCGATGATCTCATGCGACACCATCATGGTCTCCTTTGACGAATGTCTGTCTACAGGAGCAAATCGTATCGAAGGCAAACGCAGGACAGTAGCCCTGATGAGGGACGCGTCGTGTTGCTCAGGCGGCAACAATCCGTATTGGCGATGAAGACCGGATAGCTGTCATGTGCGTAAATCAGGTTGCCCCAGGGGGTTTCCGGGCTTTTCGCAGCAATACCCATCCGCCGATGATCAATGCCAACCCGGAAATCAGCATGGGCAACCCGAAAATCAGGGACCAGAAGAAGAGCGCGACGCGGCCGTCATTGCCTCCCTCTCCTCTGAGTTCGCCGGTGTCCATCATCAGTATGGCAGCGAGCAGACCGAGTAGCAGTGCGATGCCGAGAGGGATGCAGCCTCGACCGAGCAACTGATACAGGTTTGTGCTGCGCAAGAGGAACGCGGCGACGGCGATGGCGACCAGCAATGACAGGACCGATGCGCCTATCAACACGCCGTTGATGGCGTCGGGATTCGTCGTGGCAGTGTCCGTGCCAAATAGGCCGAACAGGGCCGGGCTGATGAAGCCATAGCTCGCACGTCCGACAAACAGGCCAAACAGGATGCTGGCAATCCATTTGAGTGAGGTAGGGATCATGCGTGGGTTCGGGTTGTAGGCTCTGTGGCCGAGCATACCCGGTTTTCGGTAATTCAATTTTTATATCACCGCATACGCTCTTCGCATTGGACGAGTGCGGGGCAAAGGTGTTCAATCTATCAAAATCCACCCGGGCGTCCGCTCGGTCAGATCCACAAACGAGACGAGAGTTACATGAGTCAGGCCCCTACCGCGTTGCGTGCCGCCCTGAACGGGATTTCCGGCATTCTGGTGACCCCTTTTGACGATGCCGATAAACTGGCGCCTGCGCGATTGGCGCCCATTGTGGATCGTGCAGTCAATGCAGGGGTGCATGTGCTGGTGGCCAACGGGAATACCAGCGAGTTTTATGGCCTGACGACTAACGAAGCCGAACAAATGGTGCATGCGGCGGCTGAACATGTTGCCGGCCGCGTGCCGCTGTTGGCCGGGGTAGGGCGCAGTCTGCATGACGCGATTGCCTTGGCGCGCGCATCGCGTGCCGCGGGGGCAAGCGCACTGATGGTGCATCAGCCGCCAGATCCCTTTGTGGCCCCGCGTGGCGTGGTGCAGTATGTCACGCGTATCGCCGAGGCGGGCGACGGCCTGCCGTTGGTGCTGTATCTGCGCGATGACGGGATCGGGCTGGACGCGGTAGAGGAGCTTTGCGCCATCCCTGGCGTTGTCGGCGTGAAATGGGCTTCGCCCACACCGTTGCGTCTGGCGGAAATCATCGAGCGCACGCGTGAGCGCGATCTGGCCTGGGTCGGCGGCTTGGCCGAACATTGGGCGCCGCCATTCTATGCGGTCGGCTCGCGTGGTTTTACCTCGGGCCTCATCAATGTGCTGCCCGAGCGCTCGGTCGCGATTCATGCCGCGCTGGAGGCAGGCGACTATCCGCGTGCCATGGAGCTGATTCGCAGCATGGCCGAATTCGAGGCGTTGCGCGCATTGGAGCGCAACGGCACCAACGTGACCGTGGTCAAGCGTGCATTGCAATTGATGGGCAATGACTGCGGTGCCGTGCGGGCGCCGGGTGCCTGGCCCCTTTCTACCGAAGCCGACGATACGCTGCGCCGCCTGCTCGGCCAGTGGGGCTTGATCTAATTTCCGTGTTTTTGATGTTCACGCCGGCCTGAAATTCTACAGGCCGGGCGTGATAGTGCGCCTGTCTTTTGATACAGGCGTGGCGTACTGCTGCGCGTCGCTGCCGTGCGACCAGAAATCCAATCATAGGAGTAGGAGACTTCATGTCTGTTTTTTCTCATACTGCCCGGATAGCGCGTCTGGCGGCTGCTTTTGTTGTTGCTGCCGTTGGTGCCAGCGTTGTTCCTGCTGTTGCCGCTGATTTTTCCAGTCAACCTCTCACTATCATCGTGCCTTATGCGCCGGGCGGCTCGTCGGACGCGATTGCCCGCCATTTATCGCAGCCGTTGAGCGACGCGTTGGGCACCACGGTGATCGTGGACAATAAGGCGGGCGGGAACGGCGCGATCGGCGCGACACAGTTGGCACGTGCCAAGCCAGATGGCCATACGATTCTGATCGGTGCCTTGGGCGTGTTGGCCATCAATGAGGGCTTGTATCCAAATCTGAGCTATTTGCCGCGCAAAGATTTCGACATGCTCACCATTGCGGTACGTACGCCGAACGCCTTTGCGGTGACGCCGACGTCTTCTGTTCAGACCTTGCCCGAATTGATCGAGCATCTCAAAGCAGAAAAGGGCAATGTGCCGGTTGCAACATCGGGTTCCGGATCGAGCGAGCATCTGACTTTGGCGCTCTTTTTGCAGAATAGCGGGACGCAGGCAATTCATGTGCCGTATAAGGGCGGCGGGCCGGCGATCACCGATACGATGGCAGGCCATGCCGAGGTCCTGGTGTCGAACCTGGGCGCTGTAGCGCCGCACATTCAAGCCAAGCGTTTGCGTTTGATTACGGTGACAGGAGCGGAACGATCGGCATTGTTCCCGGATGTGCCGGTGCCAGGCGAAGCGGGCGTGCCTGGCATGGACGTGTATTCCTGGCAAGGTATTGCCGCACCCAAGGGCTTGCCGCCTGAGGTCAAGGAAAAACTGGTGGCTGCCCTGCATAAGGTGCTGACGTCCGCGGAGTTTCGTCAGAAGATGTCGGGCCTGGGTTTTGAAGTGGTAGCCGACGGGCCTGATAGCGCGACCCAGTTTCAGATCGCAGAAGCCGAGCGTTGGAAGAAAGTCATCCAGGACGGCAATATCACCGTTGACTGATCCTGCGGCTCAGTTGAGTCCACCCTGCTCGATGAGCAGGGCCCGCATGCGTTCCATCGCCGGATTGGCGATGGTTCCGCTGCGCCGCCAGACGAGATGCATCTCGGCACGGATGTGGTCTGGCAGATTGATGTCGCGCACGGTTATGTTATCCAGACGCATGAGCGCCGTCGATGCCGGTACGAGCGCCAGGCCTATCCCCGCGTTGACCAGTGCAATCATGGAATGTGTGTGCCGCACATGTTGCATAAAGCGCGGCGCGACGCCGGTCTCGTGAAATAGCGCCTGCAGCATTTCATGAAAGTAACGGCCATCACCCGGCTGATACATGATGAATGGCTCACCGTGCAGATCACCCAATTGCAGGGCTCGCCGGCGACGGACCAGGGGGTGGGCGCGAGGCAGCACCAGTGACATGGGTTCACGCACGACACAGGTCATTTCCAGGCCCTGCAAATCGGCGGGCAAGCGGATGAGCCCCAGATCGATGCGTTCGGTGCGCAGTGCCTCTAACTGATCGTCGGACACCATTTCGCGTAGTTCGAGATCAATGTCCGGTAATTGCTGTTGCGCAGCCGCCACCACGCGGGGCAGCAAGTCATAATTGGCACCGGCCGAATAACCCAGAACGACGCGCCCGGCTTCGCCTTGCAAGGCATAGCGGGCCTTGCTGGTCGCTGTGACGCAGCGCTGCAGGATATCGCGCGCTTCGGGTAGAAATGCCCGTCCGGCTGCGGTCAGACGTACGCTGCGCCGAGTGCGTTCGAGCAAGGGGGTGCCCAGTTCGTGCTCCAGCTGACGGATTTGCCGGCTCAGAGGCGGCTGCGTCATGTTCAGGCGCTCGGCCGCCCGACCGAAATGCAATTCGGTCGCGACTTCGACAAAGCAACGCAGTTGGCTGAGCTGGAACATGGCATAGGCGAAGCAAAAGCGTTATGTTAGCTAACTTTGAGGAATCGCCTCCCTTGGCAAGTGCCACAGGTTCCACAGGTTTCGGCAACAACCGCCGCTGTTTCCCTCTATGTCGCAATCAGTTCATAACCCTTCGCACGTCGCATCAGATCCCATTCTTTCCTCCAGTACAGGCAAAACGGCACTCGTGCTGCGGTTACGAGAACTACATAGTTCTCGGCTGACACCGGTCACGCTTGATGTGATGGCGGGGGAGTGTGTTGCCATCGTCGGCCCGTCGGGCTCGGGCAAATCTTTGTTGCTGCGCCAGATCGCCGATCTGGATCCTGGACAAGGATGTGCCGAGGTGGATGGCCGGGATCGTATGCAGATGCGTGGTTTTGAATGGCGGCGCCAGGTGGTGTATTGCCAGGCCGAGGCGGGTTGGTGGGATGACGCGGTCGCGGCACATTTTGCAGATCTGGATGCCGCGCGAGTCCTCGCACAACGATTGGGTTTGTCTGCCGACAAGCTCGATGCGCAGGTGCGGGAGCTGTCGACCGGCGAGAGGCAGCGGTTAGGGTTGATGCGAGCTCTGTTGTTGCAGCCGCGCGTGTTATTGCTGGACGAACCCACGGCAGCCCTGGATGAGCAGGCGACGGCGTTGGTCGAGCAAGAGTGGCAGCGCCGTATGCAGCAGGGCGCAAGTATTGTGCTGGTGACGCATAACATGGAGCAAGCCCACCGTATGGGTCATCGGCGATTCCGTATGGACGCAGGCAAACTGGAGGCCCTATGAACGTGATTCCGTTGCACGCATCGGACTTGCTGATCGCGTCCTGTCTGGTCGTGTTGTGCGCGCTCGTGTCGTTTGTTTTACGGTTGAATCTGCAGCGGCAGATTCTCTGGGCGGCGATTCGTACGGTGTTGCAACTGTTGCTAGTCGGACATTTGTTGCGTGTGGTCTTTACGCATGCCAATCCCTGGCTGACGCTGCTGATTATTGCCGTGATGATGGCGCTGGCGATTCGAGAGGTCGCGGCCCGGCCCAAAGCTCGCCTGAAACAGCATGGCAATCTTGTGATCAGCGCCGTCGCGGTGGCAGCGGCGACGTTGATCTGCGTGTTTTTCATCACGAATACCGCCGTACAACCGACACCTTGGTATGACCCGCGTTACGTCGTGGCGCTGGTGGGGATCGTGCTGGGCAGTGCGCTGAACGCGGCGAGCCTGGCGCTGGATGCCGTCTTGTCTGGCGTGAGAAGAGAACGCTTGGCGATCGAGGCCCGCTTGTCGCTGGGGGCCACGGTGCGCCAGGCGTTTTCCAGCTTGCTGCGCGAATCCGTACGCCGCGGCATTGTGCCCAGTATCAATCAGATGGCTGCCGCGGGGATTATCACGCTGCCCGGAATCATGACTGGGCAGATTCTCGCGGGCATGGATCCGACGGACGCTGCCAAATATCAGATTTTGTTGATGTTTCTACTGTGCGGAGCGAGCAGCATGGCTGCCATGGGGGCCGCTTATGGGGCGGTGCACCGTTTGACAGACGAACGGGGACGCTTGCGTCTGGATCGGTTCCGGCAAGAGAGCTGACTCGGCGTTTAGGTATTTGTTATCGACCTCGCGTCATAATGCACGCATTCATTGTGCAGGCGCCGCTCTCTCTGACACCCAAGGACGCGCCAATTTTTCGCCCCTATCATGCAAATTGAGAATGTCGATATGGAGCCCAGGCCGAGCGCATGGAGCTTATTCCTGATCTTTTCTCGTATCGGATTGTCGAGTTTTGGCGGTGGGCTGAGCGGGTGGTTTTATCGCGAGTTCGTCCAGGACAGGAAATGGATGAGCGAAGAGGAGTTCCTAAACGGATTGGCCTTGTCTCAGGCCTTGCCGGGTGTCAATGTCAAGAACATGGCGATCTGGATCGGCTACCGATTGGCCGGTGCGCGGGGGGCCGTGGCGGGTTTCATGGGAATCATCGTTCCCCCGGCGATTTTCATTATCTTGCTGGCGACGGTGTTTGCCGCGCTGACCGGATATTCCATCACGAATATTGCCTTGGCAGGCGCAGCGGCGGCCGCGATCGGTCTGTCCGCCAGTATGGCGATCACGACGGCGATCCGGGTACCCAGGCGGGTTTTGCCATGGATTTTCGTCGTGACCACATTTGTCGCGGTGGGAGTACTGCAATGGCCGCTGCTGTGGGTAGTGCTAGGCGAAGGTGTCCTGAGTGTTGGCATTGAATATGCCCGTCTTTTAAGACAGGAGGCCTGAGATGGGCAATATCCAGTGGACACTCTGGGGGGTGTTCGCGCCGCTTTCGCTCGTGACGATCGGGGGAGGGCAGGCGACTGTGGCCGAGATTCACCGGCAAGTGGTCGATGTGCATCAGTGGATGACGGCTCAGGAGTTTTTGAATACGTTTGCGATTGCCCGGCTCGCGCCCGGGCCGGGTTCGTTGCTGGTGACCTTGATAGGTTGGAATGTCGGGGGATTTTGGGGAGCGGTAGTCGGGACTATTGCGATTTTCGGACCGACTGCCTTCTTGATCTATGCCGTGGCGTATGTATGGCGACGGCATCAGGGCGCGCGTTGGCAATTGGCATTGGAGGCCGGACTGCGTCCCATCGCCGCGGGTATGATTCTGGCGGCAGTATACGTATTGTTCATGTCGCTGGAGGGCGGCTGGTGGGCGCGCGCAATTGCCGTGACGGCCACGGCGTTGATGATGCGCACGCGATTGAATCCATTACTGTTGATCGCATGCGGCGCCGCTGTGCTGAGTGCGGCGCATATGGCAGGATGGGTGTAGCACGAGATCCGAGGCAGCCTGTGGGGTCTGCCTCGGGTGTCGATGTTTGATGGAAGAGCGGTCGTTGCACGCTTCGATCATCGGCAAGGTCGATCAGGCGATACGCAACGTGACGTCAATATTGCCGCGAATCGCCGCCGAGTATGGGCAGGTCTGGTGGGCCGTATCGACGAGTTGTTGCTTTTGAGCGGAATCCAGGCCGGGCAAATCAATGGTCAGCGTGACGGCCAGCGCGTAAGCATTGGTGGCTGTTTTTCCCAGCGACACTTCTGCGTCGATGGCGGAGTCTGCCGGAAATTTGATGCCCAGCCTGCGTCCGGCCAGTTGCATGGCGCCGATGAAGCATGCTGAATAACCGACGCCGAACAATTGCTCGGGATTGGTGCCAGGCTTGTTCGAGCCCGGGGTGCTGAGTTTGACGGCCAAGGCGCCGTCGCCGGCGCTGCCGCTGCCTTCGCGGCCGCCAGTGGTGCGGGTGTTCGCCGTGTACAGGACCTGTGCAAGCTGTTGGGTCATGATGGATCTCCTCAAGAGAAAAATGAACGATTGAATCGAGCCATCATTTCAGCCTGCTTGTGTATCCGCAGTGTGTCTCGGTGAGGATGGTTTTGTATGGCAGTGTTTATGTACAGCTGAGCGGAATGTTTGACATGGGCGCCTCGGGAGCGAGGAAATCCGAAAGAACGTCATCGCGGATACGGACGATTCGAGGGTCGCTGCGGTTGCGGATGAGCGAGCGGCACGGGAACGATGCGGCGGATGCGGCTGCATGATCACGACGCGATTGCCTAGAAAGAGTGAGGGCTGAACGATGTGCAGACTAAGGACGGCGCGTTGGAAGATAAGCCCCCGAATGATGCAATTGGACTTCGGCATGCTCGATGGCTTTGATGGCGCCTTTGCCTTTCTTGGCGAGCAGTTGTTCGAGCAGGGCCTCGGTCAAGGCCGTGGCGGCGGTGGTGGACGGAAAAAACGATGGGCTGTCCGTGGAAAACAAAAGCGTGCAATCCGCATCCAACGCGATGGGAGAGACCTTGCTGTCCGTCACGGCCACGAGCTTGCAACCTGTCGCACGAGCGGTGCGTGCAATCTGGCTGATTTCTTGTGAATACGGGGCAAAACTGATCAGGACCATCGCATCGTTGGCGGTCAGCGAACGAAGCTCTAATTCGAGCGTGCCGGCGTCGCCGCGGATGAGAAATGTGCTGCCGCGAAACAGTCGATAGACATAGTGAAAACCGAATGCAATGGGATAGCTCGCGCGAAAGCCGGCGATATATACGTTTGCGGCACGCGTCAGCAGCTCTGCGGCGACGGGCAGGGTCTCGGTGTTCTGGGCGCTGGTGTTCTCAAGGTTTTTGAATTGTGTGGCCAGCATTTCGGCCTGCAGCCGTGATGCCTTGCCAGTGCCGATGATTTTGCGGGCGCGCTCGGCATAAGGCTGGGAGCTGCCGTGAAGGGCATCGACAAAGAGTTCGCGCAGGTCTTGCCAGCCGGAATAGCCCAGGTGTTGAGCCAGTCGAACGAGCGTGGCCGGCTGCACGCGAGCCTCCGCGGCGATTTTGCGCATCGACAGGATAGGGACGTTGCGCGGATGGTTGAGCAGATAACGTGCTGCCTTTTGAAACTGCGGGGTGAGTGCGGAGAACACCTGACGTAGGTGGTCAATCAATTGATCGAGCGATTCGGGCGGGGGTGGGCTATCGGAATGCATAGTTGGAATGCCGTGGGTTTGAAACGATTGTTGCATAAGTGCGTCGCCGTTGCATATCGGTAGGCGTGGCGCGGGAGCCATGCGTAGAATTGGCGATGGTGATGATTCGTTTGTTCCCTTTTTTGGTATTTATGAAACAAGTGTTGCTTCGGCGGAAAAGAATCCATATACTGACTGAACGACGCTATCGTCAGCCGCTACCGTTTTCCCCTACAAAGAGACTTGACCATGACGCACGTTTTCCATCGTCAGCCCAAACAAAAACTCCCTGTTGCTGTTGGCGGAAAAGGGATAGAACTGTTCGATCAGGATGGCAAAAGCTATATCGACGCATCGGGCGGGGCGGCGGTATCTTGCCTCGGCCATGGCCACCCTGTTGTGATCGATGCGATCAAACGGCAGGTGGAGTCGCTGGCCTATGCACACACGTCGTTCTTTACGACCGAGGTGGCGGAAACCCTGGCCGACAAATTGGCCCAGTCTGCGCCCGGGGATTTGAACCATGTGTATTTTGTCTCGGGGGGATCGGAGGCGGTCGAGGCGGCGTTGAAGCTCGCGCGTCAATATTTTGTGGAAATCGGCCAGCCGTCGCGCCGTCATTTCATTGCGCGGCGCCAGAGTTATCACGGCAATACGCTGGGAGCGCTCGCGATAGGCGGTAATGCCTGGCGGCGCGAGCCGTTTTTGCCATTGCTGGTGCCGGCGCATCATGTGTCGCCCTGCTATCCCTACCGCGAACGCAGGGAGGGCGAGAACGATATGCAATATGCCCAACGGCTGGCCGACGAGCTGGAGGCCACGATTCTGGAGCTAGGCCCCGATACGGTGGCAGCCTTTGTCGCGGAGACGGTGGTAGGCGCCACGGCGGGTGCGTTGGCGCCGGTAGGGGACTATCTCAAACGTATTCGCGCGGTGTGCGATAAGTACGGGGTGTTGCTGATCCTGGACGAAGTGATGTCAGGAATGGGACGTACGGGATACCTGTTTGCCTGCGAAGAAGACGGTGTGGTGCCGGATCTGATCACCATCGCCAAGGGCTTGGGAGCAGGATATCAGCCGATCGGCGCGACCTTGTGTACCGACCGTATCTATGACGCCATTGTGGCCGGCAGCGGCTTCTTTCAGCATGGGCATACCTATATCGGTCATGCGACGGCATGTGCGGCATCGCTGGCGGTGCAGCGTGTGATTCAAGAAGATAATCTCCTGGCCAACGTCCTGGCTCGAGGCGAACAACTGCGTGCAGGACTCAGGGCCGCGCTGGCAGATCATCCGAATGTCGGGGACGTGCGTGGACGGGGCTTGTTTGTAGGCGTCGAGTTTGTGGCGGATCGCAATACCAAAGAGACGCTGGACCCTGCCCAAAAGACCCATGCCCGACTCAAGGCGACGGCCAAGCAGAACGGCCTGCTGGTGTATCCCATGGGCGGGACGGTGGATGGCGTCCGGGGTGACCACGCACTGTTGGCGCCGCCGTTTATCTGCACGCCTGCAGATATTGATCAGATCATTGACCGGTTTGCGCAATCGGTGCGCGAAGTCCTGCCGGTGGCGTGACACATAGACAGCGTATGGGCGGGCAACCCTCGGATGCATCGAGTTGGTGCATCCGAGGGTTGCGCTGAGGCGCGCAGCGTGAGCCTTCAGGCGGTCGGGTATGCTTTCGCCATGACGAGAAATGTTCAATCTGCTGGCGTATTTGCGTTGCTGATGGCAGCGACCCTGCCAGCCATATCCCAAGAGCAAGAATTCGACCGCTATGGTCACGCGTTGATTCAGGATAAACACGGCTGGGTCTATGTCGATCGGGATCAGCGCCCTGTATTGCGGCCGTATATCTTCGATAACGGTCCGGATTACTACGAAGAAGGGCTGGCCCGCTTTGTCGATAACGGCAAAATGGGCTTTCATAACGAGGCCCTGCACGTGGTGATTCCGGCGGTGTACGATTTTGTCTTTCCATTCGAGAACGGAGCAGCCCAAGCGGGGACCGACTGCACCTTCCATCGCGCGGCTGAGCACTCGAGCGTATCTTGCCAGCAATGGAAAACACTTCGCAATCCGATGCGTCCCGCAGGCGCCAGATAGCGGCTCAACGTCCAGGCAGTCCTGGGCGCGTGTATGCGCGATGGGCGCGGAACGCCGGATTGCTGCGTTGCACGATTCCTTGATTTGATAGTGAACACGAGTACACTCGGCAAACATCTTTCGTAGTCGATGTCTTTGCCGAACAAGGAGCTCGTATGGCTAGTCTGACGATCAATGGCAAATCCCAAGAGGTAGACGTTCCCGATGATATGCCATTGTTATGGGTGATTCGCGACCGGCTGGGGATGACCGGCACTAAATTCGGGTGTGGCATGGCCATGTGCGGCGCCTGTACGGTCCATCTGGACGGACAGCCGATACGCTCCTGTATTACGCCGGTCGCCGCTGCGGCCGGCAAGCCGATCACCACCATCGAGGCGATCGGCGATGATGCCGTAGGCAAAGCTGTCAAAGAAGCCTGGGTAGAGGTCGGCGTGCCGCAATGCGGGTACTGCCAGTCGGGCCAGATCATGTCTGCGACCGCGTTGATCAAGGGCAACCCTAAACCTACCGATGAGGACATCGACGCCGCCATGAGCGGCAACATCTGCCGCTGCGGTACCTATCCGCGCATCCGGGCGGCGATCAAGGAAGTCGCCATTAAACAGGTCGCCAGCACGGGAGCCGCGAAATGAACCAGTTTGCACATTTGATGGCACAGCCGTCCGGGGCGATGGCTGATATGGCTCGTGCAGATCAGCTGGCCTCGCCGGGCCGGCGCGATTGGATGAAAGCCGCAGGCGCGTTGACCGGTCTGGTGCTGATGGTGGGCGCGGGCGGCATGGTGCGCGCTGCCGAGGCGGCTAAAGAGGAAAAAAAGTACGGTGCGGACGGCATGCCGCACGGTACGGTGGATGATCCTCTGGTGTTCGTATCGATCGACAAGGATGGCATTGTCACGATCATCGCGCATCGCGCCGAGATGGGTACCGGGGTACGGACGGGCTTGCCGATGGTGGTGGCCGATGAGCTCGAAGCTGACTGGAGCAAAGTCCGCGTGATCCAGGCGCCAGGCGATGAACCGCGCTATGGCAACCAGGATACGGATGGTTCGCGCAGTACGCGGCATTTCTTTCAGCCCATGCGGCGTGTCGGTGCGTCAGCGCGAGCGATGTTGGAGATCGCGGCGGCCAAACAATGGAATGTGCCTGTGACCGAGGTCGTGGCGCGCAATCACGAAGTCCTGCATGAGGCCTCCGGGCGCAAGCTCGGTTATGGCGAGCTCGCCGAGGCTGCTGCCGCGCTGCCGGTACCTGCCACAGACACATTGCGGTTGAAAAAGCCAGAGCAGTTCCGCTATATCGGCAAGCAAAGCACGCGCAGCGTCGATATCCAGGACGTTGTTTCCGGCACGACGCATTTCGGTATCGATACCCGGCTGGATGGCATGTTGTATGCCGCGGTCGCACGGCCCGCGGTATTGGGCGGCAAGGTCAAGAGCTACAAGGCCGATGCGGCCATGAAAGTACCGGGTGTGCTCAAGGTCGTAGAGATTCCTGCGGGTCCGATCCCGCCTGTGTTTGCCGCATTGGGCGGCGTGGCCGTTGTCGCGGCCGATACGTGGGCGGCGATGAAAGGGCGCAATGCCCTCGAAATCGAGTGGGATGATGGCCCTAACGCCAGCTACGATTCGGAGGCATTTCGCAAGACCTTGAGCGAGGGGGCGAATAAACCTGCCCCGGCGGTGCGCAATGACGGCGATGCCATGAAAGCCCTGGAGGGCGCCGCACAACGCATTCAAGCGGAATATTACCTGCCTCATCTGGCGCATGCGACCATGGAGCCTCCTGCGGCGACGGCGCGCGTGGCCGACGGCAAGTGCGAGGTCTGGGCCTGTGTGCAGTCGCCGTACGGCACGCGCGAGAACGTGGCCAAGCAACTGGGCCTGGATATCTCGGCCGTCACGGTTCATCAAACGCTGTTGGGTGGTGGCTTTGGGCGCAAGTCCAAGTCGGATTACGCCGTCGAAGCGGCGTTGTTATCGCGTGCCATGGACGGCAAACCGGTCAAGGTCACCTGGTCGCGCGAGGATGACATCACCAACGATTATTTCCATACCGTATCGGTCGAGCGCCTGGAGGCAGGTGTCGACGCCAACGGCAAGGCTGTCGCATGGCTGCATCGTACTGCCGCGCCGACCATAGGTTCGACCTTTGTCGCGAATGCGCAGGGACAGCAGCCTTTCGAGTTGGGTATGTCGGCCGTGAATATTCCGTTTGATATTCCGAATTTTCGGGTCGAGTCGGTGCCGGTCCCTGCCCATACGCGTATAGGCTGGTTCCGGTCCGTGTCGAATATTCCGCACGTTTTTGCGGTGCAGAGTTTCGTCGCGGAAATGGCGCATGCGCTCAAACGCGATCCGAAGGATTATTTGCTGGAGCTCATCGGTCCTGCGCGCAAGATCTCTCCGCCAGATATGTCCGACAGCTGGAACTATGGCGAGTCGCCTGCGATTTATCCGCTGGACACGGGCCGTATGCGGCATGTGGTCGAGGTAGCCGCCAAAGCCGCGGGCTGGGGGCGCCAGTTGCCGGCCGGCCGTGGGCTGGGCTTGGCGGTGTCATATAGCTTTGTGACCTATGTGGCCACGGTGGTAGAAGTCGAGGTCGGCAAGGATGGCAGTCTCACCGTGCATCAAGTGGACGTAGCGGTCGACTGCGGTCCGCAAGTCCATCCCGATCGGGTGCGTGCCCAGGTGGAAGGAGCATGCATCATGGGGCAAAGCCTGGCTACGCGCAGTGAGATTTCGTTTGCAAAGGGCCGCACCAACCAGACGAACTTTCACCAGTATGAGGTTACGCGTATGTCGGAGGCGCCGCGGGCGATCAAGGTGCATCTTGTTGAGCACGGCTTCGATGTGCCCTTGGGCGGCGTAGGCGAACCGGCTGTGCCGCCGTTTGCGCCGGCCTTGTGTAATGCGATTTTTGCCGCGACCGGCAAGCGTATTCGCAACCTGCCGATCCGGGATCAGCTCAAGGCATGACGTAGCAAATGCTTCGGCCCAGGCGATGTGCCCGGGCCGAAGTTCGCGTCACGATGGCGATCAGTTGACGTTAATGCCTTCTGCTTTCAGGATGGGCGTCCATTTGTTGATTTCGGATTGCACCCATTTTTTGAGGGATTCCGGGGTCTGACGATCCTCGGAGACGATTTCTGCTCCCAGGTCGGCCATCTTTGCAGTGAAGTCCGGCGACTTGAGTGCGGTCTTGAGTGCTTTATTAAAGATGGCGATGTCTGCGGCGGGCGTGCCCTTCGGCGCGTAAATGCCATGCCACACTTTTACCTCGAAATCCTTGAGACCTTGTTCGTTCAGCGTGGGAGCGTCCGGCAGTTTAGAGATACGGTTGAGTGTGGTGACGCCATAGAACTTGACGTTGCCTGCCTGGATGTGCGGGATGGTCTGCGTGGTCTGGTCGCACAGCACGTCGACTTGTCCGCCCAGCAGGGCCGACATGGCGGGGCCGGTGCCTTGGTACGGAATGGTGGTGAATTTCACGCCGAGTGCTTGTTGCAGCAGTGAGCCGCACAGCTGCGAGACTGCGCCCGGGCCGGCATTGGCCAGGTTGATCTTGTCGGCGTTGGCTTTGGCATAGGTGATGAATTCCGCCATGTTGTTGGCCGGGAAGTCTTTGCGAGCCAGCACGGTCATGGGAACATCAATGACTTCGCCGACGTACTCGAAACTTTTTAACGGGTCGTATTTCAATGCGGGATAGAGCGCGGTGGCGGTCGCCATGCCATTGTGGTGAATGAAATACGTATAGCCATCAGGCGCCGCATTGGCGACATAGTTGGCAGCGACGGTCCCGCCCGCGCCGGTGCGGTTTTCTACGACGATGGGCTGCTTGAGTATTTTGCCGAGTTCAGCGCCGAGCGAGCGGGCGACGACATCAGTGGGGCCGCCTGCGGCAAACGGAACGACCAGCGTGATGGGTCTGGAGGGGTAGTCCGCGGCCTGTGCGCTCGATGCGATGGAAAAGGAAAGCGCGAGCCCAGACAAGGCAATATTTATAGAGCGATGGAAAAGCATACTGTCTCCTGTTAGGGAGGCTATGTTTTCCGAACCGCTTCAGTTCAGCAATTTGATTTTTTGGAAGCAAGGGTTTGGAGCGAGGAAAGTCGGGTAAACCCTGGTACTGCATTGCGGAAAAATACAGCAAAAGCTATGGCTTTAATTGGAGCCATAAATATATTGCCGTGTTGGTGCCCTATTAAAGGAAAGAATTAAAAATAAGTGTCACAAATAGGCCTGACTTGGTACTGAAAAAGCACAGCCATCTGTCGGGATAGAGGCCATTGTGGAACGGCAGTATTGTTTCAATTTATTGAAATTACCTGTGCGGAATTTGTTCGAAGATTTTCTTATTTGTTAATGAATAGTAAGAAAAAACAGTAGCTGTTAGGTGTCATTGGGATGCGTGCCGGCTATGCCTAGAATCCGAATTCTCGGGGAGATAAGCGAAGTTGGCCTATTTTGGGCCCAGGGTAATCCCGGATATGAACGATAGCTATGGAATTTGCCGATATTCTGACCGCCCTCGATCCACGTCTGCCTTGCGGTGAAGACCTGGAGTACGACGCCGAGTTTCTGCAATTGCAGCAAGCTGCGGTCGAGCGTAGCGAGCAGCAATTCGGGTCGACGATCATCCCGGCCCAGCCGCCTGACTGGCGCGAAGTCGAAAGGCTGGCGCGCGGGTTATTGGATCGGACGCGCGACCTGCGCATCATGGGCTATCTGACGCAAGCCTGGACCGAAACTCGCGGTCTGCCGGGCTATGCCGACGGCTTGACGTTGGTGGCGGACACGTTGGAGCGTTATTGGGACGCGGTGCATCCTCGTCTGGATAGTGTGGACGATCACGATCCGATGCCGCGTATCAATGCGTTGGTATCGTTGGGTGACCATGCCGGTGGTGCACGGAGTGCACGTTCCAGCCGACTGGTCAATGGCGTGCACGGGCAATTGTCGTTGCGCGATGCCGAATCCTTGCTGGATGGCAGCCGTTCGGATCCGGATTTCTATCCGGGCGGCCGTACACGCCTGATCGAACATCTGCGTCAAGCATGGCTGCAGCAAGATGAGGATTTGATTGCCTTGTCGGCCGCCGTACAGGCGTTGCGCCGCATCCAGAATCAAGTCGCCGACAAGCTGGGGCAAGAATGGGTGCCGGATTACGTAGGCATCCTGCGGACACTGGATGTGGTGATGCAGGTCCTGGGTGATAACGCACCAATGAGTGGTGCGGGCCCATTAACTGGGGACGCAAGCGCGACGGCTCAGCCGGAGGCGGCTGTGCAGCCCTCTGCAGAGCTTGCATCATCGCCCGCTGCCACAGTGCCCGTGATGCGTTGGCAAGATGCCCAGATTCAATCACGCGAAGAAGCGGCGGCCATGTTGGCCAAGGTCTGTGCGTATTTTGAAGTGCATGAACCCAGCCATCCGGCACCGTATTTGATACGGCGGGCGCAGCAATTGATTTCCATGAGTTTTCACGACATTGTTAAAAATCTGGCGCCGCAAGGTCTTGAGCAGTTCGAGGCCTGGTTGCCCAGGGACGCCAATGGCGGACCTGGCAACTGAGGTGACGTAATGCAGGCACACATATAGCTGGACAGGAGAGCACACATGGTAACGACGACATTAAAGGGTAGCGGGCAGAAGTTCATCGCACGTAACCGAGCCCCGCGCGTGCAGATCGAATATGACGTGGAAATCTATGGTGCGGAGCGCAAGATTCAACTGCCTTTTGTGATGGGTGTGTTGGCAGATCTGGCCGGCAAGTCCGTGGAGCCTCAGCCTGATGTGGGCGAACGCAAATTTCTGGATATCGACATCGACAACTTCGATGAGCGCATGAAAGCCATTCAGCCGCGCGCAGCTTTCCAGGTGCCTAATACGTTGACCGGCGAAGGCCATCTGAATGTGGATATCACATTCGAGAGCATTGACGATTTTTCGCCTGCTACGGTGGCACGCAAGGTGGGCGCGTTGAACGAATTGCTGGAGGCCCGTACGCAGTTGGCGAATCTGCTGACCTATATGGACGGGAAAACAGGCGCCGAGGAACTGATCGGCAAGGTATTGAAGAACCCCGCTCTGATGAATGCGTTGGCTGCCGCACCGAATCCGGATGCGCCGACGACGGGCGCCGATACGTCCGAATCTGATCCGGCCGCGAAATAAACGATAACGGAGATCGCGATGACTGCAGTAGCCAAACACGCAGATGCCCGCAGTACCGAAACGCTGGAGGCCGATGGCCTGTCCGCGTTGCTGAAGAAAGAATTCAAACCCAAGACCGAACAGGCCCGCGAAGCCGTCGAACACGCTGTTCGTACGCTGGCGCATCAAGCGCTGGAAAACAGCGGTGTGGCGGTGTCCGCCGATGCTTATCGAACGATTCAGGCCATCATCGCCGAGATCGACCGCAAGCTGTCGGATCAGATCAATCTGGTGATGCACCATGCTGATTTCCAGCAACTGGAAGGGGCGTGGCGTGGTTTGCATTATCTGGTGACCAACACCGAAACGGACGAGCTGCTGAAGATCCGGGTGATGTGCATTTCGAAAAAAGAACTGGGCCGGACCCTGAAGCGCCACAAAGGGGTGGGTTGGGATCAAAGCCCGATCTTCAAGCGTGTGTACGAAGAGGAATACGGTCAGTTTGGCGGCGAGCCGATCGGCTGCCTGGTAGGCGATTACCATTTTGATCACAGCCCTCCCGATGTGGAGCTGCTGAGCGAAATAGCGAGGATCTCTGCTGCTGCGCATTGCCCGTTCATCGCAGGCGCATCGCCCAATGTAATGCAGATGGATTCCTGGCAAGAGCTGGCGAATCCGCGCGATTTGACCAAGATCTTTACGAACACGGAATACGCAGCATGGCGCAGCCTGCGCGAGTCGGAAGATTCGCGTTATATCGGCTTGGCAATGCCGCGATTCTTGGCGCGCCTGCCCTACGGCGCGCGTACGAACCCCGTCGATGAGTTCGACTTCGAGGAAGACACCGACGGCGCGAATCACGATCGTTATGCGTGGGCGAACTCGGCGTATGCCATGGCCGCCAATATCAACCGTTCGTTCAAGTTGTACGGTTGGTGCACGTCGATTCGCGGCGTGGAATCGGGCGGCGCCGTGGAGAATCTACCGTGCCATACGTTCCCGACTGATGACGGTGGCGTCGATATGAAGTGCCCCACCGAGATCGCGATCAGCGATCGCCGCGAAGCCGAGTTGGCCAAGAATGGCTTCATGCCGCTCGTGCATCGCAAAAACTCTGACTTTGCGGCGTTCATCGGCGCACAGTCTCTGCAAAAGCCGCACGAATACTACGATGCCGATGCCTCGGCCAACGCCAAGCTGTCGGCACGCCTGCCGTATTTGTTTGCCTGCTGCCGTTTTGCGCACTATCTGAAGTGCATCGTGCGCGACAAGATCGGTTCGTTCCGTGAGCGTGATGATATGGAACGCTGGCTCAATGACTGGATCATGAATTACGTCGATGGTGATCCTGCGAACTCGTCCCAAGAGACCAAAGCGCGCAAACCGCTCGCGGCTGCCGAGGTCCAGGTGCAAGAGATCGAGGACAACCCCGGCTATTACTCCGCGAAGTTTTTCTTGCGGCCTCACTATCAGTTGGAAGGGCTGACAGTGTCGCTGCGTCTTGTGTCCAAGCTGCCATCGTTGAAAAAGAATGATGGTTGAGATGGGCATTTTTTTCAGGGCACTTCGTGCCGTGACAGCAACTTAGGGAGAGAGAAGTGTCTGTTGACATGTTCATGAAGATCGACGGTGCCAACGGCGAGTCGAAAGATGCCAATCACAAGAATTGGACCGATATCGTTTCGTTCTCGTGGGGTGCCACACAGCCCGGCAACATGGCTAGCGGTGGAGGCCTGGGTGCTGGAAAAGCCAGCTTTAACGACCTGCATGTCGTGGCGCGTATTGACAAAGCCGCTCCGGCTGTCATGAAGCATTGCGCCAGCGGCAAACACCTGAGCATGATTGAATTGTCGGTGTGCAAGGCCGGCGGCCAGCAGATTGAATACACGAAGATCACGCTGGAAGACGTACTGGTGTCGTCCGTGCAATTGACGGGCGAAATGAACCAGGAGTCCGTGACGGTGAACTACGCATTTCAAGCCGCCAAGGTCAAACAACAATACTGGGAGCAGACGGAACAGGGCGGCAAGGGCCCGGAAAGTGTGGTTGCTTGGGATATCAAGAAGAACCAGGAAGTTGGTTAAGGCGTCGGTACGGACCTGACGTCTCCTGGCGTCCGGTCCGTTCACGTCAATTCTTGCTCCCTTGAGCTGGCGCCACTGCGGGAAGTGTGTTGTGGTGGAGTCTCTCCGTTTTATGGCGACGGGCGATTTTCGGATCGACCGTCGACTTTGTTTTTTGTCTGCGGTGCTTTCTTATGATCAGACCTGCCGTTGCGTTGCGTGAAAGCAGCTTGTCCCAGCATCTGGAGACGATCCAGTCGCAGATACGCCGTCAACCGGCGGACGCTGACTTGCGGGCACAGTTGTTCCAGTTGATGGTTGTGCAGGGTGATTGGGGACGGGCATCCGAACAATTGAAGCTGTCGGCCCAGCTTAATACACAGGCTCAGCCTACCGCCATCTTGTATGAGCAGGCGATTGCTGCCGAGCGTCAACGCGAGCGCGTGTTGCTTGGCCAGGAGCAGCCCGCCGTGTTTGGCGAGGCGCCCTCGTGGTTCGCTGATTTATGGCGGGCCTTGAGTTGCGATGTCGATGCGCCGGAAGAAGCGGCGCAATTGCGTGACCGTGCCTATGAGGCGGCCGAATCGCGAGCCGGGACATTGACGGTGTCCATGGACGATGCTGCGGCGACCTTCGAGTGGATCAGCGACGGCGACAGCCGCCTGGGCCCGGTTTTTGAATTCATGTCGGCGGGGCGTTATGGCTGGCTCCCGTTTTCGGCGTTGCGCGAGGTGCGGTTGTTGCCCCCCGAAGGATTGTGCGATGTGGTGTGGGCGCAAGCGGAAGTGACGCTTGACGAAGGCCGCACGCAGTACGGCCTGATCCCGGCGCGTTATCCGGCTCTGCCGGGACAAGTGTTCGCCGACCTGCCGGATGGCGTGAAACTCGGGCGAATGACAGATTGGCATCCCCTGCAAGGCGAGATGTATGCCGGCGTGGGACAAAAAATGTGGATGACCGATCAAGGGGAATACGCATTGCTCGATATCCGATCGCTGGAGATGCGCTGATGGCAGTATCTGAGTCGACGGCGAGCCTGCGCCCTTGGGAGCAATTGCCACGCAGTGAACGTGTGGCTCGGGACCGTTTGCAGCCGTCGCTGTTGGATCGTTTGATGGATAACGATCCATCCAAACGGCAGGAGCCTCGCGAGGCCTCGATGCTGACCCATGAAGAACTGCGCATCGCTGTACTGCGGGATCTGCGGTGGTTGCTCAATACGGTCAACTTGCAAACCACGGACGACTTGTCGTCGTACCCGTCGGTGCCCGAGTCGACATTGAATTTTGGTGTGCGCGCCATGGCGGGCAAGCGCATGTCGGAGATCGACTGGATCGATGTCGAGGATTCGATTCGTAATGCGATTGCGGCGTTTGAGCCTCGTATTCTGGATTCGTCGGTTGAGGTGCGCTGTGTGACGGACACGGGCACTTTGGAACATCACAATGTGTTGAGCCTGGAAATCAAGGGCATGTTGTGGTGTGTGCCGCATCCCATGGAATTCTTGTTCCGCACAGATATTGATCTGGAAAGCGGTCATATGGATCTGCGCGACCTGGGGGGGCTTGCCTGATGGATTCGCGCTTGCTCGACTATTACAACCGCGAGTTGGTGTACATGCGGGAAATGGGCGCCGAATTTTCCCAGATGTACCCCAAGGTGGCCGGCCGTCTGGGAATGCACGGCACCGAAGTGGCGGATCCCTATGTCGAGCGGCTGCTTGAGGGTTTCAGCTTTCTGACTGCGCGCATCCATCTGAAGATGGATGCCGAGTTTCCGCGGTTTTCGCAGCGCCTGTTGGAGGTGGTGTATCCCAATTACCTGGCGCCTACGCCTGCGATGGCGGTGGTGCAGTTCTCTCCCAGCATGAATGAGGGCACGCTGGCCCGCGGTTTCGATCTGCCGCGAGGCACCTTGTTGCGCGGACGTGTGCCGCGCGGCGAGCAGACGCCGTGCGAGTTCATGACGGGCCACGCGGTGCGTCTGTGGCCGTTGCGTGTAACGCAGGCCGAGTTCACGGGGACGCCACCGGACCTGCCATTGGCACGCCTCGGATTGGGCGGACGCAATAGCCGCGTGCTGAGCGCTTTGCGAATTCGCATTGAGGTCTGCGGCGGAGTGCGTCTGGAAGACATGGACCTGGACCAGCTCGTGTTCCATCTGGCGGGCCAGGATCTGCAGATGCAGCGCCTGCTGGAAATCCTGATGGGCCATACTGTGGCGGTGTTGGGGCACGATACGCAGCGGCCGGTCAGCTGGATCAACAAGCTGTCGCCCTCGTCGGTACGTCATGAGGGATTCGATGACGATCAGGCATTGCTGCCGGCCGATTCCCGTGTGTTTCAAGGGTATCGTTTGCTGCAGGAGTACTTTGCGTTTCCGCGGCGCTTCCTGTTTTTCAGCGTGAATGACCTGAAACGCGGCCTGCGCACGGCACCTTTATCGGGAGGCACGCGCCGAGAGACGCGCAGCTTTGACCTGACATTTTTGTTCTCCGTCGCCGCGCCGGAACTCGAAGGCGCCATTGCGGCGGAACATCTGGCATTGCATTGTGCGCCGGTCATCAATCTGTTTCCCAAGCGTGCTGATCGTATCGCAGTGACGTCGCGCACGAGCGAGTACCACCTGGTCGTGGATCGTACGCGTCCGCTGGATTACGAGGTGTTTGGCGTGACGCAGGTGTTGGGCCATGCTTCTGCAGAACGGCCCGAGCAAGAGTTCCGGCCTTTCTACGGCACCCTGGGGTCCGACCCGGATGACTACGGCGCCTACTATTCGATGCGCCGCGAGCCGCGTTTGTTATCTGAGCAGGCGAAGCGCAATGGCACGCGAACGGGTTACATCGGCAGCGAGGTGTTTGTGTCGCTGGTAGATCGGAACGAGGTGCCGTTTTCCGGCCAGCTACGTCATCTGACGCTGGATACGCTGTGCACGAATCGTGATCTGGCGATGTTGTTGCCGTTGGGAACGGATACGGATTTCACCCTGCGCGTATCGGCGCCGGTGGGTGCAGTAAAGGTGCTGCATGGTCCCACCCGTCCGCACGCGGCGTTGGCAGAGAATGCGGCGACGTGGCATCTGATCAGCCACTTGGGCTTGAATTACCTGAGCCTGATGGACCTGGATGCGGAGCAAGGCGCCCAGACGCTGCGTGAAATGTTGAACGTGTATGGCAACCTGGCCGATCCGGTAGTGCGCAAGCATATAGGCGGCGTGCGACATGTGCGTGCCGATCCGATGCACCATCGCCTGCCCGTGCCCGGTCCCATTGTGTATGGACGAGGAGTGCGCATCAGTCTGCAAGTCGATGAGGCGGCGTTTTCGGGCATCAGCCCGTATTTGTTTGGCGCCGTACTGGAACAGTTTTTTGCTCGGCACGTATCGATAAATATGATGTCGGAATTGGTGTTGTCTACATTGCAGCGTGGCGATATCGCCCGCTGGAAGCCCCGCATGGGGGCACGGCCCGCCGTATAGGGCTGTCAAGGTTGAGTGAAAGGAGTCGTGCCATGAATACCGCTGCGAAACGTCAGTATCCGGTCTACGATCCGGTGCATTTGATTGGCACGGTGTTGCATCGTGATGACGACGGCGGTTTTGTTGTCGAGTGTGATGGACACCAATGGCGCACGCGCTTGGCCGCCAGTTGCTTGCTGATGCCGCAAGCGGGCGATCATGTGTTGATCAGCGGCCCGGAAGCGTCGCGCGTATATCTGATCGCCGTCGTGGAGCAGGCAGATCCGCAGCGTACGCAGCTCGAGGCGGTGGGCGATGTCGTACTGCGATCACGCACGGGCAGCGTGTCTCTGGAGGGAGCAACTGACGTGCATGTGTCTGGACAGAATGCGGTCACGATCGAAACCGCGTCACTGGCACTGCAGGCGAAAGAAGCCAGCTTTGTCACGGAAAAGATGAAATATCTCGGTGCCGAGGTGACGGCCACGGTAGGGGCTACACGCGTGGTCGGCAAGGTCTATGAGGCAGTCATGGACCGATTGTCGTTTCTCTCGCGTGTGACGTTCCGCGCGGCGGAGGAGGTCGAGCACGTGCGCGCCGGTTCCTTGGACTATCGCGCCGACAAGAGCGCGCGATTGCATGCGTCGTACACCATGGTGACCGGCGAGAAGCTCGTGAAGGTAGACGCCAAGCAGATTCATATGGGCTGACGGATGACAGACACGATGGCGCAAGCAGGGGTACAAGCGACGGCCGACGACATGTCCGGCTCGCAACCCGCTGCGGGCGAAGCGGGCCGGCAGGCGTCTGAGACCTCGCCACCCTCTGCGGCAGGCGTCCTGCCGGGCATGCCTGCCGAGTTCTGGCGGGCGCTGTCGCAGGATCCGTATTCCCACGATCTGTTTCATACTTTGCGCTGGATCGATGCGCGGGCCGGCGCTCGTTTGCCGCTGGGGCGCGATACGGTCGCGCGTAATGAACCCGTACGCTTGAGACAGGAACCCTCGATGGCTTTTGCACCATCGACTCTGGCTTCGGTCTCGTTGGGACGCGGAAGCCGGCCGCCGGAACTCTCGATCTACAGTTTTGGCCTGTTCGGTCCGAACGGGCCGTTGCCGCTGCATTTGACCGAGTATGCGCGTGAGCGCATGTATCACTATGGCGATCGAACATTGTCGGGTTTTGCCGATGTGTTTCATCATCGGCTGATCCTGTTGTTTTATCGGGCATGGGCCGACGCGCAGAGCACGGTCAGCCTGGATCGCAAGGAAGCCCGCTTTACCCGCTATGTGGCGAGCCTGCTGCATATGGGCATGCCCTCGTTGGCCAGACGCGATGCGGTGATGGATCACGCCAAGTTTTTCATGGCGGGCCATCTGCTGCGGCAAACCCGGAATCCCGAAGGGTTAAAGCAGATCCTGCAGACTTTCTTTTCCGTGCCGGTACGTATTGCGGAGTTTGTGCCTCAGTGGATACGGTTGGATCCGTCGCAGCGGCTGGGGCTGGGCGGCGCCATGGGATTGGGGCAGGACACCATTCTGGGGGCGGCGGTGCGCGACGCGCAGCACAAGTTCCGCATCGAACTCGGCCCGTTGACGCGAGCCGATTACACCAGTTTCCTGCCTGGCGGCCGGCGCGCCAAACAATTGCTGCATTGGGTCCGAGACTACATTGGTGTCGAACTGGCGTGGGATGTTCGGCCCGTGCTAAAGCGGCAGGACGTGCGGGGCGTCAAATTGGGCGAGCCGCAGCCCCTGGGCTTGTCGTCCTGGCTGGGTAAGCGCCGGGCGGAGCAAGGGGACGCCCGCGATTTATTACTGGATTACGAAGGCCGTGACCGTGCAAAGCGTGACGCACGCCAAGCAGCCGCAACATCACAACCCGAGGAGGTGAGATCGTGACGCATGACATGTTCTACGATGGTCAGGTATTGCATTGGCCAGGCCATGGAAAATTCCGTGCGACGAGCGGCATGCGCGGCTCACAGATTCCGTCTGAATCATGCACGCCGGACGCAGGCCCGGTGCCGCCCGGCTTGTACAAGATATTCCTGGCGGATCAGGGCGCGGCGCAAGATGACGGGCGCGGCGCTTGCGCGTTGCAGCCGGCGTGGGGAATTCAGACGATCCCGCGTGGCGCTGCTGCGGGGGCTTGCGAGCCATACTGGGCTAATTGGGGCGTCAATCGTGCGCGAATGGAGCCGGCCGATACGGCCACGCGTAACCGTTGCTCTCCGGTGCGCGGCGGCTTTTACCTGCATGATTCGACCAAGGGTTTCAGTCACGGATGCATTGAGGTCGATGGCCGCATTTTCCCGCTGCTGCGTACCTATGCGCGTGGCGGTAGAGGGCGTTCGACGATGATCATCAAGGTCGATTACGTAGCCGGCCGCGAGACCAATGGAGGCACGCTTGTCGAATAATGCACGATGCCTGGCGATGCTATTGGCAGCCGCCCTGACCGGCACGGCAGCACAAGCGGCCGGGCCGATCAAAGTCGAGAACGCCCTGGCGCAATGCGTCGCGTTGCAGCCGGGAGTGCGTACGACCACCGGACAGCAGGTGGTGACGGAGGCTACTCTGACTGTCAAGAAATCGATCGGAGAGTGCGGCTGCAAGTCTGCTATTGCGACGTATACCTCGCAGGTGGAGATGGAGGGAGGATATCGCAGCTTTTTGCAGCGCGGCGCCTTGTTGGTCAAGGAGTCGGGAGTGCAGCCGCTGACATTGGCGAGCAGTGCGCAGCTGCTGGGGGATCGAGGCGTGGTGCTATCGTTGGCTTGTGCGGGACCGGATTGACGTTGCTCAAGCATGGCGCTTGATTGATTTTCCTGTTTGATCCTGCCAGATTGTGCTGGCGGGCGGGTTCGTTTTCACGCTGGGTACTACACAACGATATGTCTGATATTGGCCGCATAGATTTGTTTGGCAAGCTCAATCCGCTGCTATACCAGGCGCTGGAGGGCGCGACCTCGTTTTGCAAGCTGCGAGGTAATCCCTATGTGGAACTGGTGCACTGGATACACCAGATCGTGCACACGCAGGATAGCGATCTGCATCGTGTCGCGCGGCGGTTTAATGTCGATATGGGGATGCTGCAGGCCGATCTGACACAGGCGCTGGATCAGCTGCCGCGTGGCGCGGGGTCGGTGTCCGACTTGTCCGAGCATATTGACCATGCTGTTGAACGAGCCTGGGTGCTCGGGTCGCTGCGCTATGGCGCAGGGCGCATTCGCGGCGGGCATTTGATCGCGGGGCTGGTAAAGACCTATGCCTTGCGTAATGTGCTGCTGGGGATGTCCGACCAGTTTTCGCGCATCGTGCCGGATGTGTTGCTGGAACAGTTGGATGACATCGTACGCGGGTCGCCCGAGGATGCCACGGCGCAACCGGTGCAGACTGATGCGGAGGGTCAGGCATCAGCCGAGGGCGGCGGCTCCGCATTGGCGAAATATGCGGTCGACTTGACTGCCAAGGCGCGCGCGGGCGAAATCGACCCTGTATCCGGACGGGACGAGGAAATTCGCCAGATTGTCGATATTCTGATGCGGCGTCGGCAGAACAACCCGTTGCTGGCAGGCGAAGCCGGTGTAGGCAAGACGGCGGTGGTCGAGGGGCTGGCGCTGCGTCTGGCCAGTGGCGATGTGCCGCCTCCGCTGCGCGAGGTTTCTCTGCTGTTGTTGGATATCGGGCTGTTGCAGGCAGGCGCCGGTGTCAAGGGCGAGTTCGAGCAACGTCTGCGCAGCGTGATCGACGAAGTGCAGTCCAGCCCGCGTCCGATCGTGTTGTTTATCGATGAGATTCACACGCTGGTAGGCGCTGGCGGTGCGGCAGGGACCGGTGATGCGGCGAATCTGCTCAAACCCGCATTGGCGCGGGGCCAGTTGCGCACGATCGGCGCGACGACGTGGTCCGAGTACAAGAAATACATCGAGAAAGACCCCGCGCTGACGCGGCGTTTTCAGGTGGTGCAGATCCATGAGCCGGCAGAGCCTCGTGCGGTAGGGATGCTGCGAGGGCTGGCAGCGACACTCGAGGCACACCATCAGGTGCTGTTGCTGGACGAGGCGATCGAGGCGGCGGTGTCGTTATCGCACCGATATATTCCCGCCCGGCAATTGCCTGACAAGGCGGTTGCCTTGCTGGATACGGCGTGCGCCCGGGTTGCCGTGAGTCAACATGCGGTGCCTGCTGCACTGGAGGACGCGCGTCGCCGTATCGAGGCTCTGGAAATCGAGCAGCGTATCGCCGTGCGCGAGGCGCACTTGGGTGCGGGAGCCGCAGACCGGGTGGATCAGGTCGCAACGGACCTCGAGCAGGCGCGTGGACAAGAGCGCGAACTGGTGCAACGCTGGGAGGCCGAGCGTGAGCTGGCCGAGCGGGTATTTGCGTTGCGGCAGGCGCTGGATGCGTCGAACACGCGCGATGGTGGGTCGACAGAGGCATCGGCTGGCGGTGCGGCTGGTGCGGGTGGCGCATCGACGGCGCGTACCGTTGCCGCGACGGATGCAGAGGGAACGAGTGCAACGGCTGCGGCTGAAGCATCGGCGCAGAGCCCGGTCGCCACGGCGGACCCTGCGCAATTGCGTGCCGAGTTGGCGCAGGCACAAGAGGAGCTGGCACGCCGTCAGGGCGAGCATGCGTTGATTTATCCTGCCGTGGATGCCGCGGCAGTGGCGTCGGTCGTCGCGGATTGGACCGGTATTCCCGTGGGCCGCATGGTGCGCGATGAGGCCCATTCGGTATTGCGTTTGGCGGATACGTTGGAACAGCGGGTCATTGGCCAACGGCATGGTCTGGAGGCGATCGCACGGCGTATTCAGACTTCCCGCGCGCGTCTGACCGATCCCAACAAGCCCGTAGGCGTATTTTTGTTGTGCGGCCCCAGCGGTGTGGGCAAGACCGAGACGGCATTGACCTTGGCCGAGGCCCTGTACGGCGGTGAGCAGAATCTGATCTCGATCAACATGAGCGAGTTTCAGGAATCGCATACGGTGTCTACGCTGAAGGGCGCGCCGCCGGGCTATGTGGGGTACGGTGAGGGCGGCGTGCTGACCGAGGCTGTACGGCGGCGTCCCTATAGCGTCGTGCTGCTCGACGAGGTAGAGAAAGCCCACGCGGACGTACATGAGATTTTTTTCCAGGTCTTCGACAAAGGCTGGATGGAAGACGGTGAAGGCCGCTATATCGATTTTCGCAATACCGTCATCATCCTCACCTCGAATGTCGGTACCGAGTTGATCAGCAGCCTGTGCAAGGATCCGGATCTGATGCCGGATGCCGATGGGCTGGCCTCTGCCTTGCGAGAGCCGCTATTAAAGGCGTTTCCTGCAGCATTGCTGGGGCGTCTGGTGGCGGTGCCCTATTTGCCGCTCTCTGACGAGATGTTGGCTCGGATTGTGGATCTGCAGTTTGAGCGGGTTCGCCAACGGCTGTGGGATAACCATGGCATTACGTTGACGGTCAGCCCCGAGGCGACGGCCCTGGTGGTAGCACGTTGCACCGAGGTTGAATCGGGCGGACGCATGGTGGACGCGATTCTGACCAACACGGTGTTGCCGCAGATCAGCCGCGAACTGCTGACCGCCTCAATGGATGGGCGCCGGGTGAACGCCGTCAGTTTGCAAGCGGCTGATGGAGAGTTTCAGTACGAGTACGAGTCGTAGCCCTAGCCCTGAGCGTTCGGGGCCCTCTCCGTGCGCTATTTGCGGCGGGGAGTGTCTGGCTTGCCGTCGGCTTCGTCGGAGGTGGGAGCAGGCTGCTGCACGCGCGCCGGGCGCAGGTAGCCGCCATATTCGCGCAAATGATCGCGTGCCGCCCAGCCTTGGGTATCGTGATCCTGCTTGTTGCGCAGGGCCTCGCTGACAGGGTCCAGGCGATGCGGGGCGAGCGGATCATGTGAGGGCAGGGTCGAGGGCGTTTGATCAGAAAATACGTTGTGCACGTCCTCGCCTTCGTGAGAATCCAGCAGGTCCAGAGGATCGCGCAGGGGACCTGAAACATTGGCATCGCCGCGCGGCAAATGACGCAGGGGATCTTCGGGATTGCGGGTTTGCGCGGATTCCATATCGAAGGGATGTGCGGAAACATCGGGTACGCTGCCGACGGGAAGGGTGCCCGGGCCGAACAGGTCACTGAAAACGTCGGTGGATGAGGTATCAGCTGACGATGCCGGAGCAAGCGGTTCGTCGAAAAGGCTTTCCTCGGCGACGGGGGGATTGTCCGCTGGTGCCGTCTGCGGGAAGGGATCCGTGGCCGGGGATTGCGCGAAGTGCGTTGTGGGCGGAGGCGGGGCAACGGGCTCAACGGCGGGCTGCGGCGGGACATCCTCGGTGAACGGGGCTGCTGCGACAGTCTCTGGAACAGGGGCTGTCGTGGTGGGGATATCGGCCGCAGATGAGGTGTCTGAGGTATCAGAGGGATGTGCGCTTTCGGGCTGAGCTGCGGTTTCTGGCTCGGGCTTGGCGGTGACGAGTGGGGCCGTCATTTCGGCAGCAGTGGTCATTGCCGCGGTTGCTGTTGCGACGGCGACAGGGGCCGATGTGGGGAGTGGCGGCGAGGCAGGTGCGGACGTAACTCGCGAGATAGGCGTCGGGTTTTCCCGAGGTGCTACGGATTTGGGCGTGATCGCTGCAGGGTCCAGTAATGGGCTTTCCAGCAGAGGGTCCGGTTCTGCCAGGAGCGGGTCCGGCGCTACGGCGTTCAGCGTCGCGAATCCGCCTGCCGATGCAGGGGCGTCCTCGACGGCGGGGGCAAGCGGGTCTTCAGCTTTGAGCGTATAGGATCCGATCACCAATTCGTCGCCGGGAGAAAGCGGCACCTCCTGGTCTCGCTGGATTGCGCGGCCATTGATGCTGACGCTGCTCATGCTGCTGAGGTTCACCAGGTAGCAAGCATCGTTGCTGATACGCAAGGCGGCTTGAATACGGCATATGCCGCGTTCAGGATCCGGCAGGATGAGGTGGTTGTCTGCCGACCGTCCCAGCGTGCCGCCTGGGGCTTCGAATACCGCGGACCACGGCGTGATGAAGCCGGAGTCGTTGGGATAATGCTGAACGGTGAGTTTCATGCAGAGATCTCCAGTGCAGGTTGTTCAATGATAACGACCCTTATAGGTGGAAGTGATGACGGGGAGTGATGAAAATTTATTGGCTCAAGGTTTTTTCGCCATGTGCGTAACAGTCGTAACTGTTTCTGTATTTACACGACAGTTTCTTATTTTTCGCTTGATATAGTCGGTTTATTCATAAGCTAGGGAGGCGAGCCGCGAATGATGGTGTTCCGTAATACCTCGACTGCGCTTGGGAGAGCCCTGCGGGCAGGGCTGCTGATGGTTTTCGCGCTGGTGATCGCGGGCTGTTCTTCCACGGCAAGCCGTGTTGCGGTGCCGTATGCGATTGAGTTGACGGCTGATAAGCAGGTTAACCCCGACATCAACGGGCGGCCTTCTCCTGTACAGATCACAGTCTATGAGTTGAGCTCGACCAGTGCGTTCAGCTCTCGCGATTTTTTTGCACTGCAATCTGATCCCCAGGTTGCGTTGGGCAAAGAACTGCTGAATTCGGATCAGGTGGTGCTGCGCCCCGGCGAAACAAAGACCCTGCAGTATGCTGGCAATACCGAGGCCCGCATGGTGGGTATCGTGGCGGCGTACCGCGATTTAGAGAAAAGCCAGTGGCGCCTGGCGGTGGAGTTGCCCGAGGCGCAGAAAACCAACATCTTCAAGGTATGGCAGTTTTCACCCAACGAAGAGACGATCAAGGTCTCTGTCAAAGATAACGAAGTGGTTGTCACGGATCGGGATAGATCGTGGTGGCCGTTTTAGGCGCACGGCTCGCGCTGCCCGCGGTCTGACTCCGCAACCCTATTGCAAGCATAACCATGGCAGAGAAGAACAAAGTCATTTGGTCAGAGGGGATGTTTCTGCGTCCCCAGCATTTTCAGCAATTTGAACGTTATCTCGATGGCGCGCTAAAGCAGCGCACCGCAGCGCTGCAGGGGTTTTTCTGGGGCTTCAGCCACCTGGTGCTGGATCGCGATGCGCTGGCGATCGGCAAGCTGGTGATGACGGAGGCCAGCGGCGTCTTGCCGGACGGTACGCCGTTCGACTTTTCCCATCCGGACGATGCACCGCAGGCGCTGGATGTGCCCGGCTCGGCGCAGGACGTGCGCGTCATGCTGGCTTTGCCGCGCGTGCGGCCTGGGGCCACTGATGTGCAGTACGAGGACGAAGCGGATTCGCTGGCGCGCTACCTTGTGCAAGAGGCGGAGGTCGCCGATTCGGGATCAGTGGGGTTGGAGCCTGCATTGCTGCAGGTGGGACGCCTGCGCTTGCGCCTGATGCTCGAAACCGACATGGGTGACGAGTGGCTGGGCCTGGGTGTGGTGCGCGTCATTGAGCGCCGTGCGGACAATCGGGTCGTGCTGGACGAGCGCTACATTGCGCCGTGGCTGTCGACGGGGACGCATCCCTTGTTGCTGGGCTTTGTGCAGGAGCTCTACGGCTTGCTGCAGGCGCGCAGCGAGGCGCTGGCGATGCGCCTGTCGCAACCTGGCCGAGGCGGCGTGTCTGAAGTCTCCGATTTCATGTTGCTGGAGACGGTGAATCGCTATATCGGGTCGCTATGGCACACACGCCAGTCGGCGTGGCTGCATCCGGAACGCCTGTTTCATGATTGGCTGATGCTGGCCTGCGACTTGGCGACCTATACCGCGGCAACGCGACGGCCTGAGGTCCTGCCCACTTATGAGCATGACGATCTGCAATTGACGTTCGGTACCCTGATGGATGAATTGCGCCGATCGCTGTCGGCGGTGCTGGAGCAGCACGCTTTGCAGATACCGCTGCAGGATCGTGGCCAGGGTGTGAAGGTGGCGCAGATTCCCGATCTGGAGTTGCTGCGCACGGCGGGGTTTATCCTGGCCGTGCACGCGGACATGCCGTCGGATACGGTGCGTTCGCGCTTCCCAGCACAGGTCAAGATCGGACCGGTAGAACGCATTCGCGATCTGGTGCATTTGCAACTGCCCGGTGTGACGGTACGGGCTTTGCCGGTGGCGCCTCGTCAGATTCCGTACAGCGCGGGCCACGTGTATTTCGAGCTCGACAAGGGCGGCGATTTCTGGAAACAGCTGGAGCGCACGGGCGCTCTGGCTTTGCATTTGGCGGGCGAGTTCCCGGGCCTATCCATGGAGTTCTGGGCATTGCGCGATTAGGGTAGCCCGCCGGAGATATCATGCACGCATCTGATTCTGCATTACCCGGCCCCATGGGGTCAGGCCTTCCAGAAGGGGGCGCTTCGGCCTCCGGCCGATTGCGGCCACACGAGTATGTGATCAGCGGCTCTAATCCATTGGTCGCTGCCGCGAATCCATTGCTGGATTTGATTCCCCAGATACGTGCGACTACGTCGCACCCGTCACCAGCCATGTTGCGCGAGCATCTGCTCGATGAGATTCGCCAGTTCGAGTTGCGTGCGCAGCAGGCCGGCATCCCTAACGAGACCATTCTCGGGGCACGATATTGCTTGTGCACCGCATTGGATGAGGCGGCTGCTCTGACCCCATGGGGAGGCAATGGGGTATGGTCGGCGCACAGTCTGCTCGTGACGTTTCACAATGAGACCTGGGGCGGGGAGAAATTTTTTCAGTTGCTGGCAAAACTCTCGCAGAACCCCGGTCAGCATCTGGATTTGCTGGAACTGCTGTACTTTTGCCTGGCGCTGGGGTTTGAAGGGCGTTATCGCGTCCTCGATAACGGCCGTTCGCAGCTGGAGACGCTGCGTCAACGCTTGCTGCGGATTTTGCGCGGTGCTCGAGGCGAATACGCGCTTGCCTTGTCGCCACATTGGCAGGATGTGCCGGCCCAGACCCAATTGCGGCGGTTGCCTGTGCCCTTATGGGTGTTCGGCGCGCTGGCTGCAGTATTGGCGCTGGCTATTTATTGGGCCTTGGCTTGGAGTTTGAGCCGGCAGTCTGATGTCGTGTTTTCGGCAGTGAACGGTTTGAGGCCACCTACGGTGCAGATCGCACCGACGCGCCAGCCAGCGTCTTCGCCGCGTTTGGCGGTGTTTTTGGCGCCGGAAATCCGGGATGATCTGGTGACTGTGCGCGATGAGGTTGACCGCAGTGTTGTCGTGCTGCGCGGCGACGGGTTGTTCGAGTCAGGATCGGCTGCAGTGAGAGACCAATACTTGCCGGTGCTGTCGCGCGTGGCCGATGCCATGCGTCAAACCGAAGGCGATATTCTGGTGCGTGGGTATTCCGACAATGTTCCGATACGCAGCGCGCGCTATCCGTCGAACTGGCATTTGTCGCAAGAGCGTGCGGACGCGGTCAAGGATCTGCTGGAGGCCCGATTGAATCAACCAAACCGCGTGCGGGCAGAAGGCCGTGGCGACGCCGACCCGGTTGCGCCCAACGATACTGCAGCAGGGCGCGCGCGTAATCGTCGTGTTGAGATCACGCTGATGGTGCCACCGGTGCCGCGAGGGGAAACTGTCGAGGGTGCGCGGCAATGATTCATAACGTGTTTAGTTTCCTCTTTAGCCGAGGGCTGTGGAATTTCTTTGGCTTGGTGGCGATTTCGCTGCTGATCTGGATTGCCGGGCCGCTGCTTGCCATTGGCACGACGCGTCCTCTGGAAAGCGAGATGACCCGCATCATTGTGATTGCGGTGTTGTTCGGGCTCTGGTTGTTGCGCATTATCTGGCGCAAATGGCGTGAGGGCCGATTGAATGCGCAGCTGCTAGGTCAACTACGCAAGCCTGCTGCTAAAAAGAAGGTCGAGCCCGAGCCTGGCAATCCTGAGATTCGCCAGCTCGAAGAGCGTTTCAACGAGGCCGTGGAGTTGTTGCGCAAGACGCGCTTTGATGGCGATAAGCGACGGTTCTCGTTGTCTCGTTTTTCCAAGCAGCATCTGTATCAACTGCCTTGGTATGTCATCATCGGTGCGCCAGGGGCGGGCAAGACGACGGCGTTGGTGAATTCAGGCCTGAATTTCCCGCTGGCGGATCGTTTTGGCAAGGTCGCGCTGCGTGGGGTGGGCGGTACACGGAATTGCGATTGGTGGTTTACCGACGATGCCGTGCTGCTGGATACGGCCGGCCGCTACACCACTCACGAAAGCGATGCGACGGGTGACGAAGAGGAATGGAAAGGATTCCTCGGCCTGTTGTCGAAGTATCGCGGCCGTCAGCCGATCAATGGCGCCATGCTGACGATCAGTGTGGAGGATTTGCTCGCCGCGTCGGACGCGGAGCGTGCGCAGCATGCCGCGGTGTTGCGCCGTCGCTTGCAAGAGCTGCGTGAGCAGCTTGGTATTCAGTTTCCGGTGTATGTGCTGGTGACGAAAGCCGATTTGCTGTCGGGTTTCGAGGAGTATTTCGGGTCCTTCAGCCGCGAGGATTTGTCGCAGGTGTGGGGCTTTACCTTGCCCTATACCCGGACTCAGGAAGCCGATTTCGATTTGTACGAGGCATTTCATACTGAATATCAGTTGTTGCAGCGCCGCTTGCATGATGCATTGCCCGAGGTGCTGGCGGCTGAGACGGATCCAGCCCGGCGGGCGTTGGCCTATATGCTGCCGCAGCAGTTTGCCGGGTTGCAGACGGTGTTGGGACAGTTCCTGAGTGATGTGTTCGCGACGTCGAAATTCGAGGCACGGCTGGTGCCGCGCGGTGTGTATTTCACCAGTGGCACGCAGGGCGGCGAAACGTTTGACCAGGTAACGGGCTATCTGAAGCGCTACCTGCGTATTGATGGTGGCGCGGCACAGGCAACGCCAGCACCGGAGGAAGACGGACGCAGCTATTTCTTGAAAGGCGTGCTGCAGGACGTGATCTTTCGCGAGGCCGGCCTGGCAGGCCGGAATTTGCGCTGGGAACGCCGCTATCGGCGTTTGCATTGGGCGGGTTATGGGTTGATCACGGTGTTGTTGATTGCCTTGCTGGTCGGGTGGGGTATCAGCTATCGCAATAACAAGACGTATGTCGCCGAAGTCGAGCGTCGTGTGCCTACCGTAGAGAAGCTGGGACGCGACATCAAGATTACGCGTGCAGGCGATGTGCTGGGGTTGATGCCCTTTCTGGATAGCTTGTGGTATTTGCCGCGCGATGCGAGCTTTGAGTTGGATTCGCCGCCCTTGACGTATCAGTTTGGCCTGTATCAAGGTCAAAAAATGCAGTCTGCAGCCCAAGGGGTGTATCGAAATACGCTAGAGCAAGTACTGTTGCCACAGATAGCACGTCGCGTAGAAAGTGCATTGCGTACGTCGGCGCCGAATGACCTGGAATTTTCGTATGAGGCCTTGCGTGCCTATCTGATGCTGTATGAACCTGATCATTATGATGCAGAGTTCATGCATGCCTGGTTGCTGTCGGATATGCAAAAGACCTTGCCCGAGGGCTATACGCGGCGTCAGTATGATTTTATGTCGTTGCATTTGCGCAATCTGGTGCAGGGCCGTGTGTTGTCCTCGCCGTTCCCGCGTGATGACGAGCTGGTGACTCAGATGCGTCAGAGACTGGCGCATTACACGTTGGCGCAACGCTCGTATAGCCGTCTGCGCCGATTGCTGTCCAATACCGATCAAGGTCCGGAGCAGACAGCAGTGACGTTGGGTGGGCCTCAGGCCAGTTCCGTGTTTGTGCGCAAGAGCGGCAAGCCCCTGACGGACGGGATCCCATCGCTGTACAGCTACGATGGCTATTGGAAGGTTTTTAATCAACGGGTGAATCGGGTTGCCGAGTTGCTGCGTCAGGATGATGCCTGGGTGCTGAATATCGCGCCGCCTGGGGCCTTGGATCAGGCAGCCCAGCAGCAGTTGATCGTCGATATCAAGCGGTTGTACATGAACGACTATGTACAACAGTGGGATGCCTATCTGAATGATCTGAAGCTGGCGCCAGCGACATCGCTGCTGCAGAATATTCAGATTGCCCGCACCTTGTCAGCGCCGGACTCGCCGTTGGTCAAGCTGGTGCAAGGCGTCGCACGCGAGACGAATCTGCTGCGCGATACGGGTGACGGACGCTCGCTCATGGATCAGGCCCGTGAGCGCGTGAGCAGCACACGCGATGCGTTGGAGCAGATGTTTGGTCCCACAGGGCCCAATTCGGCCGTCCGTAGCGACGCGACGGATGACAAGCTCGAGCGGATCGTGGACCTGCATTTTGAGCCTTATCGTCGCCTGGCTCAGAGTGAAACGCAGGGTGGTCCGCCGCTGATTACGGCTACGACGGGTTTGATCAACGACCTCTACACGTATCTGACTGCCGCAGATGCGGCGCTGCGCAGCGCCAGTCCCGCGCCCAATTCGGATGTCGTGACCAAGCTGCGCGCGGAGGCGGGACGATTGCCCGAGCCGATACGTGACGTGCTCAATACGATGTCGGTGAATGCTTCCGATGAGATCTCCGGTGCATCGCGCCAGCGCATGGGCGAGACGATGTCGGCGACCATCGGATTGTTTTGCCGGCAATCGATTGCGGGGCGTTATCCGTTTGCCCGCAGTTCGTCGCGCGATGTTGCGCCGAACGATATGGCGCGGCTGTTCGGCCCCAACGGGATGATGGACGAATTTTTCCAGAAGGAATTGGCCACACAGATCGATGTGTCGGGTTCGCGGTGGCGATTCAAACCCGGTATCGACGGCGAAAAAGGTGAGCGCGCGTCGTATCTGGATTCGTTCCAGCGTGCGGGGGTGATTCGCGATGTGTATTTCATGGCGAGCAGCCCGTTGCCGTCTTATCGAGTCGCGATTCGTCCGATCGAAATGGATGCGCAGATTACGCAATTCGTGATGGATGTGGATGGCCAGGCCGTGCGCTATGCTCATGGTCCGCAGATCGCAACCACGGTGCAATGGCCGGGGGCGAGAGGATCGAATCAGGTGCGCATTGAACTGACGCCGCAGACGGGGGGCGCAGGTCTGTCTGCTTCGGGGCCTTGGGCGTTGAACCGGTTGCTGGACAAGGCGCAATTGAGCCGCGGCCCATCGCCTGAGATTACGATAGCGACATTTGATATTAACGGCCGCAAGGTCGTGTTGGAGATCACTGCGAGCAGTGCAAAAAGCCCTTTCAATCTCGCCGAGATGCAGGGTTTTGCCTGCCCGGGCCGCTAGATGAGACTCGCCATGGACGACGCAAGAGGACAGTTGGGGTGGTACGGCAAGATTCCCGCGTCGGGGGACTTTGTTCATCGTCGCTTGTCGCGTGAGCTCATTGCCTGGTGGGACCGATGGCTGCAATATGGATTGGCGGCGATGAAACAAGCGCCCGATGACAGCGTGGCTCGCAGTTTTGCATCGGCGCCAATTTGGAATTTCGCAATACCGGCCGGGCCGAGTGGCGGCGGCGCGCAATTGGGATGTCTGGCGCCGAGCCGGGATAGAGTGGGGCGAGCCTATCCTTTGTGCGTGATCATGCCGATTGCCGAGAATGACTATCACAGCAGCATTCTGGATGGCGCGAGCGACTATTACCGCAAGATCGGCGCGAGCATCCTGACAGCAGTGCGCCATGGTTGTGCAACGGAACAGTTTGATCGCGAGCTGCAGACGATCCAGATACCGGGGGTCTTGCAGCCGGTGGCCCGCTCCAGCGGCAGCGACATCATGGATATCTTGAATGCGGGTCTGGAGACGGCGGCCGAACCGGTGGCAGCGCGCAGTTTGACGGCGTGGCCCGATTTGCCTTTTTGCTTTAACCCCAGTTCGCATACCAGTTATTGGTGGACGAATCAGATTGATGGGGCTGCATTACAGACGTATATACACGGCGGGGCTTTCAATGCCACGTTGTTTACCCGATTGTTTGCATCGCTGCCCGCGTGGCGCTAGCGACGTAGCAGGTGTCTGGAGTTCCGAGCATGAGTGCGACCACCCCTTTGCCCAAGCGCGATGCGTCTGCGAGCGATGCTCCTGGATTGCGATCTTTGAATGTAATTGCCGCTGCTGCCAACGGCGGCGTTCCTCAGGCGCGGATCCGCAGAGTGTTGGCCGATGTCGCCGAATCGCTCAAGCCATTGCATGCGCAAGGCGGTGTGCATGGCGGCATCGCCATGAGCACCATTGGTCTGGATGCATCGGGCAAGGCTCACTTGTTGATTCCGCCGCTGACGCCCGCGGCCGATGCGGAGAGCGCCGCCCGTATCGACGGTTATGCGGCCTTTGAGCAATACACCGATGATCCAGATTCGCCCTGCGGGCCTTGGACAGATATTTATGCCTTGAGCGCGGTGGCGCACACGATGCTGGTGGGAAAGGCCCCGCCGTCAGCGCTGGAACGCTGCATCAAAGACGTGTCTGCTCCCTTGGCGGGTCGCGATATCGGTGCTTACGATCCGGAGTTTCTCCAGGCAGTGGATCGCGGATTGTCGATGAGACCATCCGCGCGGCCTGCGAGTATCGAGTCGTTTGCTCGCGCGTTCGGCTTGGAGCCGGCCGTGTCGGCCGTTGCGCCCGCGGCAGCGGCAGTTGCAGGATCGACGCAAGCGCCTGAGTCAGTCTCGACATCTTCACATCAGCCAGAGCCCGAGTCGCAGCCGCAGTCAGAGACGCAGGCGCCCGTTGCATCTGCCGAGACCAGCGATGCATCTGCCGCACTGCCTCCGGTGGCTCCGGCGGTGACAGGACGGGCCAAGTCGGGGCCGCGTGTACCGTTGCTTGTTTTATTGGGGGTTTTGGCAGCGATAGCGCTGGCGGTCTATATGTGGTTGCGTCCCGATGGTCTGCTGTCTGCTTCCAACGGGCAGAAACCCGCGCCCAGCGCTGGAATCGAGCCGCCTCCTGCGCCGGCCAAACCAGAGCCGCCGGTCCCGACGCCACCCGCCTTGTCCGATCTCGGACGCAGTGCGCAGCCAGGCGAGGGGACTGAAGGGACTGCGTCTGGCACTTCGCCCGCGGCTACGCCGGACCCCTCTGCGGTCACGAGTTCCGGCGCGCCACCGACAGCAGGCACCGCGAATGGCGAGGACGGACAGACCGGGGCTATCAATTCTGGCTCATCCGTTAGTGCTGCGGGGACGGCGTCAACGTCTGCCGCTGCGACACCAGAAGGGGCGATTGCGCCGCGTGTCTTATCGAATCCCGGCAGTGACTTGAGCCCGGGGGCTGCATCGGGCTCTGAAACTGCACCCAGTGCTCAGGCGCCGTCGAATACCGGTGCGAGTGTGGCAGGGACGGGTACGGACCCAGGCGCGACGCCAGATGGCGCTTCGACCTCGATCCCTGCGACGCCGCCCGCGCCCGGAACGTCTCCCGATGCAGCAAACGCCTCGACAGTTACGGATGGCAACCAGGCCCTCAGCCAGGATATCGACGCTGCTGCGCAAGCAAAGGCCGCTGCAGAAGCGAAAGCCGCCGCAGACGCCAAGGCGGCAGAGCAAGCCAAGACTGCAGCCGCACAGGTGGCGGTGCGGATCAGCGTGCGCCCCTGGGGTGAAGTGATCATCGATGGCCGTTCGCGGGGAATCAGTCCGCCGTTGGGCCAAGTCATGCTGGCGCCAGGCCGGCACCAAGTCACGATTCGCAATCCTGCATCGAGCGATTATCAGACGACTATTAACGTCACGGCTCGTGGTTCAGCCGGTATTTCTCACGTCTTTGAGTGACGGCGGATGCTCGTGTTGGCGCCGCAGCGGCGCTAACACGAGCGCCTGGGTTTTCGAAGCCGGCGTGCTATTGAGCTTAATCGGAGTCCGTCATCGTTCCCTCGAAATCGGGAATATCTGCGTCGACGAGCAGATCGGCAGTGAACATATAACCCCAACCGTGCACCGCTTTGATGGGCAGGCGCACTCGCTGAGCGGCCGCTTTGCGCCGCATGCGGCTGATCATGACGTCGATAAAGCGCCCACGGCGATCGCTTTCGGAGCCTTCGCCTGCGGCAGTGTCGAGGCTCAACGCATCGCGGCTGATCCGTTTGTCGGGTTCGTGGGCAAATCGCAGCAGCAAGCTGCGTTCGGCGGTGGTCAGAGAAAGTGTCTGTCCACTGGGTGCCATCAACGCCCAGCCTTTGCTGGTCAGGCGCCATCCGCCCGAGGGGGACGGAACGGATTCGGCTGAAGCGTACGCAGAGTCGGGCGCCGTTGCGGTGGGAGTCAGCGTTTGGGCCGAAGCGGCATCCGCCGGAGCAGGGGCTTGCGTAGTGTCGGGCATCCGACGCATGAGAGCCTGAAACACGGCAGCCAATTCCAGGCCGTTGATATAGGTGTCCAGACAAGCATCGGCGCCGCTTAACAGCGTGCGCACCCGAGCATCGCTATTGGGAAATTGTGCGAGGGCGACGATGCCGATACCAGGGCGCATGACGCGCAACTGCGCTGCTGCAATATCGATAATGGCCAACGGACCTGCGAGCACTACTAAGGGAATGGCCTGCTGGGACAGGTGCAGATATAGCTCTGATAGTCCAGAATAACGATGTATCTGAAATCCCAGGCGCGATAACTCAGTGATCTGCTGTGGATAGGCGGTGTCGTCGCCAGTAAGAAAAAGGACGTCCGGCGATGTGTTCATGATTCCGTTCCGAATAGGGCGTCGAGACCCATCAATAATAGGGCCGTGCCCGGTCAACCCCGGCGAGGGACTTGTTTGTGTTGTGGCTCAGGACGAGCCGTGCAAGATGCACGCGGCAAATCTGAGCTAATGTCCAATTCGCGCGAATCAAGGATAGATCGCCAGGCTGTAACAGACGAGATGTGAAGGGCAATCTTGTGTGACGCTGTGTGTCATATGGCGCGAGGCGGGCCGAAGTCCGCGTTACAGTTAATGAGTGTACAAATAGGTTGGAGTGCAAAGATGTTCACTTGGTTGCATGTGCGTAATGTGATATTCGCCGGTTTACTCGTCGGGACGGCCGGATGTGCCGGCACAACCGGCCATGCCACGGCAGAGGGGGCTGCGGCCAGCAACGCGGCCACCAGTGCGGATTCGTTGGCTCAGACCAGCTGGGAGTTGACCCGCTGGGTGAACGCGACAGGAGATCAACGGGCCATTCCGCATGGTGACAATGGTGAGCCTATTCAGTTGGTATTTTTGGCCCAAGGCCAAACGTATCGGGTCAATGGGTTTTCTGGTTGTAATCGCTATATGGGCGATTATCGCTTGCAGGACGGGAAACTGTCGATTTCTGTGCAGGGGGCGACTCGCATGGCATGTGCGGCGCAGGATCGCGCCCAACTGGAAGCCTCGTATTTGCGAGCCCTGTCGGATATTCGGTCTTTTACCCTGGATAGTGGCGGTGCGCCACGTCATTTGACATTCAATGTGCGCAATGGGGATGTGCTGGAGTTCGTGCGCAGACAGGACCCGCCGACGCCGCAATAATTTACCCGGGTAAAATTCTGAAAAACGTCATTTCCGGCGGACTCGTTTACTATTACGCCGCTCCGCTTATGCCGTTGTTTCATTTGCCATGTCTTCCGTCGTCAATATTGCTGCTTACAAATTTATCCCTTTGCAGGGCCTCCCCGATCTGCGGGCGCAGGCGTTGGCTCAGGCTGAAGCGGCAGACCTGAAAGGCACTGTGCTGTTGGCCGAAGAGGGTATCAATCTCTTTTTGGCTGGGTCTGCCAGCGGTATCCAGGCGTGGCTGCAATGGCTGCAGTCGGACTCGCGCTTTGCTGAATTAGAGGTGAAATTCAGCTATTCGGCGCATGTTCCATTTCGCAAGATGCTGGTCAAGATCAAGCGCGAGATCATCCGCATGGATCATCCGGCGATTCAACCGCGAACCGGGCGCGCGCCCGCCGTCGCGCCGGTGACGTTGGCCCGTTGGCTGGATCAAGGGGTGGACGACGAGGGGCGGCCGGTGGTGATGCTGGATACGCGCAATGCCTTCGAGGTCGACGAGGGGACTTTTGACGGAGCCATCGACTGGCGCATTGACCGGTTTACGCAGTTTCCCGATGCGGTGCAGACGAACCGCGATAGTCTGCTCGGCAAGACGGTGGTCAGTTTCTGCACAGGGGGCATTCGCTGTGAAAAAGCAGCCTTGTACATGGCAGAAGCCGGGGTCGAGCATGTGTATCAGCTCGATGGGGGCATCCTGAAGTATTTCGAAGAAACCGGCGGCAAAGGGTTTCGCGGCAATTGTTTCGTGTTCGACGAACGTATCGCGCTGGATCCGGCGTTGGCACCGGCCCCGGCGCCGGACGATTCAGCCGGATAGGACCGTTGACGCGGGTGCGCCGGGAAATCCCGGCGTCCCGCGCGATGTTTTAACGCACGCGCATGCCCGGCTTGGCGCCGGGCCAGGGCTCCAGGACGTAGATGCCGGCATCGACCTTGTCATCGGCATGACTGCCGGCCAGGACCATACCCTCGGAGACGCCGAATTTCATCTTGCGTGGCGCCAGGTTGGCGACCATGACGGTGAGTTTGCCGACCAGATCTTCGGGTTTGTAGGCCGATTTGATGCCGGAAAACACATTGCGATGACGGCCTTCGCCGACGTCGAGCGTGAGTTGCAGCAGCTTGGTCGAGCCTTCGACGTGCTGGCAATCGACGATCTGCGCAATCCGCAGGTCGATCTTGGCAAAGTCGTCGATGGTGATGGTGTCCGCGATGGCTTCGCCACCCGGCATGGGAGCGACGGGCTCCGGCGCCGCTGGCGGTTCGAAGAGCTGATCCAGCATGGCGGGGTCTACACGTTGCATCAGGTGCTTGAAGGGCGCCACATGTTGCGGCAGCGCGGCCGCGTCGGCCCAGGTGTAGGACTGCTGGGCGCCGAACAGCTCGCGTGCCACACGATCGGTCAAGGCGGGAAGAACCGGCGTCAGCATGACGGACAGTGCTTTGAAGCCAGCCAGCGAACGCGAGCAGATGTCTTGCAGCGCGGCCTTTTGCGCCGCGTCAGCGGTGCCGATGCCTTTGGCCAGAACCCAGGGCTGGGCTGTATCGAACGCCTGGTTGATGCTGTCGGCATAGCCCATGATCTCGCGAATGGCGCGGTTGTATTCACGGGCCTCGAAGGCGGCACGGATGGTCTCTGCCTGGGCCGCAAAGCCGGCCGAGAGCGCATCGGTATCGCCGGTGTAGGCCAACGCACCGTCAAAGTGCTTGGTGATGAAGTTGGCGGCGCGGCTGGCGATATTGACGTATTTGCCCACCAGGTCGCTATTGACGCGCGCGATGAAGTCATCGGGGTTGAAATCGATGTCTTCGACCTTGGCATTGAGCTTGGCGGCGATGTAGTAACGCAGCCATTCCGCATTCATGCCGATTTCCAGATAGCGCAGTGGCGAGATGCCCGTGCCCCGGCTCTTGGACATTTTTTCACCGCTGACGGTGATAAAGCCGTGCACGTTCAACGAGTCAGGTGTCTTGCGGCCGGCGAATTTGAGCATGGCCGGCCAGAACAGGGCGTGGAAATAGATGATGTCTTTGCCAATGAAGTGCACTTGTTCGGTGCTGCCCTGCGGGTCCAGCAACGCGTCGAAATCCAGCCCTTGTTTGTTGCAATAGGATTTGAGCGAAGCCAGGTAGCCCACCGGGGCGTCCAGCCAGACGTAGAAATATTTGCCCGGTGCATCGGGGATTTCGATACCGAAATAGGGGGCATCCCGCGAGATATCCCAATCGCCCAGTTTGGCTTCGCCGTCGTTGCCTCCCAGCCATTCGCGGGTCTTGGCCTGAACCTCGGGTTGCAGGTGCTTCAGGCCCATGGCGTTGGTGCCGGTCGTCCAGCTTTGCAGAAACTCGACGCAGCGGGGGTCGGACAGCTTAAAGAAAAAGTGTTCGGATGATTTCAGGACCGGCGTGGCACCGGTCAGGGCCGAGTAGGGGTTGATCAGTTCGGTCGGGGCGTAGACGGCGCCGCAGACTTCGCAGGAGTCGCCGTATTGGTCCTTGGCATGGCACTTGGGGCATTCGCCCTTGATGTAGCGGTCCGCCAGGAACATGCCCTTGACTGGATCATAGAACTGCTCGATGGCGCGCGTTTCGATCAGGCCCTGTGCTTTGAGTGCACGGTAGATGTCATGCGACAGGGCGATGTTTTCGTCCGAGTCGGTCGAATGCCAGTGGTCGAAACGGATATGAAAGCCGTCCAGGTAGCGCGGGCGCTCGGCAGCATAGCGGGCCACCAGGTCGCGCGGCGAGATCCCTTCTTTTTCGGCCTTGAGCATGATGGGCGCGCCATGCGCGTCGTCAGCCCCCACGAAATGCACGGTGTGACCCGCCATACGCATCGAACGAACCCAGATATCGGCCTGGATGTATTCCATGATGTGGCCGATATGGAAGGATCCGTTGGCATAGGGAAGCGCGGTCGTGACGAACAGAGTGCGAGACATATCGTGGATGACGTTTGAGGACTAGAGTGGCGCTATTTTACCGGCCCTGTCAGGGTCATGCGGCAGAGGTAGAAAAGCGATGCCCCCGCCTTGGCTCGTGCCAGGACAGGGGCTGGTGATTGGTGCGCCGGACGCGGGGCGCTGTGACGCGGCCCGGAAACGTGGGCTACGCCAGAGGCACGGTACGCTGTTGGCGCGCGCCGTGCAGGTGGCCGGGGTCAGTGGATCTCTCGGGCCTCGACGTCGATGACCTCGCCGCGCGGCGTCGCAAAGGGCGGCGCGGAACGAGTGGACGACGATGCGGTCTGGCCACTAGGCCGAAAAGCGTTCGGGCGGCCGTTTGTCCGCTGGCTCCAGTAGGCACGTACGCCGAAGGGCTTGCCACGGACCTTGGCGACGAGATACAGGATACCGATCGCGATGGCGGTCGATATCATGAAAGCCAGCGCCATGGCCATGCCGAACAAAGCCAGCACAGCGAACGCTACGGCACGAAGAAATCGGGAAATTGTGTCGATCATGATCATCCGATGCAAAACAGGAGAAAAGGTTCCCTTGTATCCGCTATCCTTGCGGGTAGCGGCGAGCGCAAAGCTCTCCTGCCTATGGAATTAGAGTAATGAGTATAACGATAGCGCAAGTTCGCGAGGTGTTGCGAGCAGTTACAGATTCGGCAGGTCCCTCCGACCGGGCGGCGGGGCGGGCATTATCGACGTTTGTAAGAGACAGTGACATTAACGTGGCCGGCGAGTCGGTGGCGCTCACTCTGACGTTGGGATACCCCGCGGCGTATGCCGCCAGTCGCGTAGAAGAGGCGGTACGGCAGGCGTTGATCGCGGCTGGGGCAAAGCAGGCGCAAGTGACGGTGAATTGGTCCGTTACGCCTCATGCCGTGCAGCGTGGCCTGAAACCGTTGCCCAACGTGCGTAACATCATCGCGGTAGCCTCCGGTAAAGGCGGCGTCGGCAAAAGCACGACAGCAGTCAATCTGGCCCTGGCATTGGCTGCGGACGGTGCCCGGGTAGGAATGCTCGATGCCGATATTTACGGTCCCAGTGTGCCCACCATGCTGGGGATTTCGGGCCGTCCGGCTAGCCATGACAACAAGACGATGGAGCCGCTGGAGGGCCATGGCCTGCAGGCGAACTCGATAGGCTTTTTGATCGATGCCGACGCCCCCGCCATCTGGCGAGGTGCGATGGTGACGCGAGCTTTCGAGCAGATGTTGCGGCAGACGAACTGGGGCGATCTGGATTATTTGATTATCGATATGCCGCCGGGGACGGGCGATCTGGCCCTGACTCTGGCTCAAAAGGTGCCGGTCGTGGGCGCGGTGATCGTGACGACGCCACAGGACCTGGCGTTGCAGGATGCCCGTAAGGGGTTGCGTATGTTCCAGAAGGTCGACGTCCCGATTCTGGGAATTGTGGAAAACATGGCCGTGCATATTTGCACGCAATGCGGTCATGCCGAACATATTTTCGGCGAAGGCGGCGGCCAGCGGATGGCGCAGCAGTATCAGACGCCCTGGCTCGGCAGCCTGCCGCTGACGATGCGCATTCGCGAGCAAACGGATTCGGGCCGCCCCACGATGGTGTCGGATCCCGACAGTGAAGCTGCCCGGCATTACCGCGACATCGCGCGTAAGCTGGCCAGAGCGGTTGCGGCGCTGCCGCGTGACATGGCGGGCAAATTGCCTTCTATCGTCGTACAGCCGCCGACCTGACATATGCGGGTCTGGGTTGCACTGTTACTCGTAGGCCTGCTGGGCGTGATGGGCAGCGCTCGCGCGCAGGGACCGGAGGTCATTATTGATCCTGGGGGCGTACCGCCTGCGGCACTGACTTCTATCACCGAGGCGGTTGCCGCGATTACGCGTCTGGCCGAGGACCAGGACGGTGGCGAGATCAATCGGCTGCGGCGGCGCGCGCGTGATGCCGCGTTGGCTGCGTTGGCCACACAGGGGTATTTCACGCCTACTGTCACGCTCGAGGCGGGAACCGATGTTGGCGGTGAGACCTGGGATATCACGATTCAGCCCGGCAAGCGCGCAGTGGTGGCTGCGGTGGATCTCAAGTTCACAGGGCGCGTGACCCGCCCCGAATACGCGGCGCGCATCGAGGAACTGCGCAAGAGCTGGTCCTTGGCGGTCGGACAGCCCTTTATTAATAGTGATTGGAACAAGGCCAAGGCGGCGCTGTTGGATTCGGTGTCGTCGCGTGATTTCATGCTGGCCTACATGACAGCGTCGGAGGCGGCTGTGCACGCCGACACGGCGGAGGTCTATCTGGCGGTCACTGTCGACAGCGGGCCGCTGGTGCGTATGGGGCCGCTCAAGACACAGGGTTTCAAGCGGGTGCCCGATTCATTGGCGCGCCGTTATGTGCGCTATGACGAGGGCGAGCCCTACAGTCAGGACAAGCTCGATAATTGGCAGCAGGACCTGCAGGCTACCTCGTTTTTCCGGGGAGCCTTTGTGACCTTGGGGTCAGCGTCGGACCAGACGCGCTCCTCGGGTGCGGACGATCTGGCGGCAGCGACGCCGGGCGGGGATCCGGCCGTATCAGGCGGACCCGCGGCGGCGCCCGCCCCATCGCGCGATTCCGACGGTGTCGTTACCTTGCCGGTTGATGTGCGCGTGGTCGAAGGGCCTGCTCGCCGCCTGAGCGCATCCATCGGCGTGGACGACGACGTGGGCGTGCGTGGTGAAGTGACATACCAGCAGAACGTTGTGTTCGGTTTGCCAGTGACCTTGGAGAGCGGCATCAGCCTGGACCGGCAGGAGCAGCGCGCCTACGCTGATTTCCATTTGCCACCTGATGAAAAAGGTCAGAAGGACTCGGTTGGCGTATTGGCGAGCCATTCGGATATCCAGGGACTGGACGTCCGTCGTGTTGCCCTGGGGGCGACGCGGTTGCGCGAACGCAAGGGCGCGGGCGACAGTCGGGTCGAATACGAAAACCGTTGGGGCGCATTGTTGGCCTATGACAAGGTAAAAATCGATGGCGGCGACGAATACGATTTGCCCACGGCAACGCTGACATCGGAATGGCTGCGGCGGGATGTCGATAGCAAATATGATCCGCGTGAAGGCAATTTGATTGCCATCGGCGGCGGGGTCGGGGTGGTACTGGATACTGGCAAGCCGTTCTTCCGCGCCCGCTTGCGTGGCCAGAAATGGTGGCCTATCGGCGAACGCGATGTGTTGACACTGCGTGGCGAGGTCGGCCGCATCTGGTCTGATTCGAAGACCCGGGTGCCGGATGATTTCGGGTTCCGTACCGGCGGCGCCCGTACGATTCGGGGTTACCGCTACCAGAGTATCGGTGTGGAGCAAGATGACGCGGTGGTAGGGGCACCTACGTTGGCCGTCGCGAGTATTGAATACGACCATTATTTTGACGAGCGTTGGGGGATGGGCGTATTTGTCGATGCGGGCGATGCTGCCGAGTCTTTCGGCGAGATGGAAATGCATGTAGGGTACGGGGCCGGGCTGCGGGTGCGCACGCCGGCGGGCCCCATTTTTCTGGATCTGGCGTACGGTCAAAAAGAGCGTGACCTGCGGCTGCACTTTTCGTTGGGGATCGCGTTTTGAAGGGCCTGCGAGCGCTGTTGCGTCACCTGTTGGTGTGGTGGTTGCCGCTGCCGATTGCGTTGGTGGTGCTGCTGTGCGGCTTTGCATTGTGGCTGACAGGCACGCAATCGGGAACGCGCACGTTGCTGGGCGCGGTGGCGCAGCAGTTTGACGGACGAGCAGAAGACGTCAACGGTACGATCCTCGGCAAGTTGCAGGTCGGACGTCTGCAGTTGGTGTTCCCGGGAACGGCTGTCGATTTGGCGGATCTGCGTCTGGATATACGGTGGAGCGCCTTGGGGCAGCGTTTGGTGCATGTACAGGAGTTGTCTGCGGGCACAGTACAGGTGGCGTTGACGACGACGCCGGACGAGCCGGAGCCGATGGTGGTTGATGAGCCTTTCGTCATGCCGGACTTGCCTGTGAAATTACAGGTTGACCGGTTTGCCGTGGGCAGTCTGGACGTGACGATGGACGGCGAGCCCTTGCCTGTCGCAGTGAGTGACGTTGGCGTCAGCCTGGGCGCGGATCAAAAGGGCGCCAGCTTGAGTCTGCACAGCTTGCATGTGGCGCACGATCAGGTGTTTGCCGATATGCACGGCAAGGTCGAATTGTTGGGGATGGCTCAACCATGGCCGTTGCAGGCAGCGCTGGATATCCAGGCTCAGGGACGGGGGGACGATTCTCCGCTATGTGCCAGCCAGATGCTGGCCGCGAAATCCGATAAGGCTGCCGGAGCGAAAGCAGCGGCGTCAAAAAACGCTGCGACGAAGGCATCCAACTCGAAAGCCGCAGCATCGAAGGCGTCTGCCTCGAAGGCAACTGTCTCGAAAGCGGCGGGATCGCGAGACGCCGGGCCAAAAACTGCAGACTCAACGGACGCAGCACCAACGGCCGCAGCTTCCGCTGCATCGACGGCCATCTGCGCAGCGACGGTGCAGCTTCAGGCCGAAGGTTCGCTCCAGCAGATGGATGTACGCCTGGATGGCGCAACCGCTGATGGCGCGTTGAAATTGTTGGCGCAGGCCGGCCTGGAGCTTGACCAGCCATTTCCCCTGCGCACGGCCAATGTGAATATGCGCTTGGCGGATCAGTCGGGCGTCGTCGTAACAGTGGATCGTCAACCTTTACCATTACAGCCCGGTATAGATCGGGTCGTGGCGACGCTGGATGCCGAGCGGCTGAATATCGGCGATTTTGTCGGTGACGTGATTCCGCCTGCGTTGTTGAGCGCGCGTATGGCCGTCGATGCGCAGGTCGAAAATGTCTATGACTTGAAACACGCGTATGTGCAGGCCACGATTTCCAAGGACAGCCGTTGGAATAAGCAGGTATTGGCCGGGAGTCTGACAGGCCGCATTGATGCGTTGCAGGAGGCGGAGTCTAAGGCAACATCTGGATCGACATCGACATCGACATCGACATCGACATCGACATCGACATCGACATCGGCACCAGAGACGTCCGCCTCGCATGCCGCTGATCCCCTGGCTGGCTTCGAGCTTCGCGATCTGCTGCTCGATCTCACCGTGGGTCCGAATCGCGTAAAAGCCCAGGGCGGATTGAGCCGGGGCGAGGGCACGCTGACGTTGGACGCCGATACGCCGCGGCTGGATGCGTTCTGGCCGGATCTGCCGGGTGGCGCGTCGCTGAAAGCCAAGCTGGCCGGACGGCTGGATCAGCATCAGGGACAGCTTTCGGCCCGTTATACGCCCGGGGATTCCCGCGCCGATACATTGGGCCGGGCACCGATGCAGGCAGATCTGGCTTTTAGCGGCGGTTGGGGGCCGGGACGTCCCACACCTGCTTCAGGGACTACACCCGCTGCGCAGACGAACACACGCTCTGGACCCGCGGAAAACGGCGCTGCGGGCCTCATCGGTTGGCGCGGCAAGGTAGAACGCTTGACGGCGGAATCGATGAAATTCGCAGCGGCATTGCAGCCTGTGACGTTGTCGTTCCTGCCTGATGCCAAGGCCCCTCATTGGCAATGGGACGTGGGGGCGACGCAGCTGACCATGACCTTGCCGGACAAACAGCGTGCCGTGCTTTCGCATCAAGGATCGCGTGGCGGCCAAGGACGGTGGCAGACGGCTGGCCGTGCGGATAATCTCGTGATTACCGCGTCCATGTTGCGCCAGATCATGCGGGCGCTGGATCCCGCAGCGGCCGAAGCCCGCCGACAGCGTGTCAATGCCCGTCCATCGGAGGGACAGCGCCGCATTGCGCTGGATGCCGCGTGGGATCTGAAATTCGCAGGGGCTTTGTCGGGCACCGCGCGTGTCGCCCGCCGTGATGGCGATTTACGCATTCCCGGGGACCCTCCGATTCCGCTGGGACTGACCAATCTCGCGATCGATGTCAAAGCGACGCCGACCAGCGGCAACGCCAGCCGCCTGGATGCGACGCTGGATGTCCGTACTCAGAAAATGGGCACGGTATCTGGTTCAGCCTCGGCGGTGCTGGTGAGCGGCGCAGGCGGCGCGATGGCCTTGGATGCCAAACGCCCGATTCGCGTCAATCTCGATGCGGATATTGCCGATCTGACATGGGTAGACCTGTTTGTTGGCGACACCATGGAGATCCGTGGCAAAGTCCAGGCGAAGATCGACGCGCAAGGTACGCTCAATGGCAAATGGACTACGGCGGGAACGATCCGCGGTGAAGCGTTGCGCCTGGTCCGCATCGATGATGGCGTGCGGCTCATCGATGGCACGCTGAATGCGCGTCTGGACGGGACGCGCCTGGTGTTGGACTCGTTGAAATTCCCGGCCTCGCTGCGAGTGATGCCGGACGAGTGGCGCACGAAGGAATGGGTGACCGAGAATCCTGACGCCAAGAACGGCTATGCCGAGGCCTCGGGACAGTGGGATTTGCAGGCGATGCAAGGCGCGATTCATCTGAAGCTGCATCGGTTCCCCGCGTTGCAGCGTTCCGACCGCTATGCCATGGTGTCGGGGACCGTCGATGTCGATGCACAATTGCCCCGCTTGACGATTACCGGCGATCTGACCGCAGATGCGGGCTGGTTCAGCCTGGAGATCCTGCAAGGCGTTCCGAGCCTGGATGAGGATGTCCATGTCATTAAAGCCGGTGAGACGGATCAGGCTGCTGATTCGCCGATACAGATGTCCATGACGCTGAAATTCGATATGGGGCCGCGTTTCTACATTACGGGTATGGGGCTGGATGCGGGCTTATTGGGTTCGATCCAGATTCATATGGCCGACGGTCGCCTGACGGGTATCGGAGCATTGCGCACGCGAGGTGGTGGCATCGAGGCATATGGCCAAAAATTACGGCTGCGGCGCGGCACGCTCACGTTCCAGGGGCGATTGGATAATCCGCTGCTGGATATCGAGGCGTTGCGTACCGGCGATCAGGTCGAGGCCGGCGTCAAGGTAGGGGGGACGGCACAGCGTCCCAGGATCGATCTGGTGTCGTATCCGGATGTCAGCGATGTTGAGAAATTGTCCTGGCTGGTGCTGGGCCGCGGTCCCGACGAGAGCGGCAATGACGCTGCTCTGATGTTGTCGGTCGGTGCAGCGTTGCTGGGCGGCGGACAGCCGTTTTACAAGCAGTTCGGGCTGGACGACGTGAGTATCCGCTCTGGCGCTATCGGCAGCTCGGGGAGCTTGCTGCCGGATCGTACCGTTGCCAGTGCGGTCAACGCAGACAGCGACAGCGATCTGGCGACGCAATTCCTGGTGGCGAGCAAACACTTTGCCAATGGAATCACGCTGAGCATCGAACAGGCGATGGCAGGGTCGGAAACCGTGGGGCGTGCCAGCTATCAACTGTCTCGGCGCTGGTCGTTGGACCTGAAGGGCGGGGCAGTGAACGGGTTAGCATTGGTGTACCGGACGTTCTTTGCCGATTGAGGCGATAAAATACCTGCTAACCAACCTGAGCAAGTTATTACCATGAGCATTAAAAGCGACCGCTGGATCCGACGCGCGGCCGAGGCCGGCATGATCGAACCTTATGAGCCCGGCCAGGTTCGCACGGCCAATGGCGGCCGTATCGTGAGCTATGGCACCAGTAGCTATGGCTACGACGTGCGCTGCGCGAACGAATTCAAGATCTTTACCAATATCAATTCCACCATCGTCGATCCCAAAAATTTCGACGAGAAGTCCTTTGTGGATTTCACGGGCGACGTGTGCATCATCCCGCCCAATTCGTTCGCCCTGGCGCGTACGGTGGAGTTTTTCCGCATCCCACGCAGCGTGCTGACCATTTGCCTGGGCAAGAGCACCTATGCGCGCTGCGGCATCATCGTCAACGTCACGCCGCTCGAGCCGGAATGGGAAGGCCACGTCACGCTCGAGTTTTCCAACACCACGCCGCTACCCGCCAAGATCTATGCCGGCGAAGGCTGCGCGCAGATGTTGTTCTTGGAAAGCGACGAGGTCTGCGAGACGTCGTACCGTGACCGTGGCGGAAAATACCAGGGCCAACGTGGGGTGACCTTGCCGCGCACCTGACGGCGCGCGGCTTGGCGAGGCCTGATTTGTGTTGCTTTTTTGCAACTTTACGTGGGTGGCCGGAATATAATGGAGTTTCCTTATCGCGCGGGTTGCCGGCGCAGGAGCCTACGATGTTCGGTTTCCTCAAAAACCCCCAACATGTGGACGAAGATGCGCAAGATGAGTTCGTCGAGCGCGTCAATGCAGCGGCCGAGGACTTTTTGACGGCAGTGTCTGATCAGTCCGCCCTGGACTACTCCCTCCAAAGCATCGACGCTTTGGATTCGGTACTGGGCGACGCTCATCAAGGGCGCCTCACGCTGACTCCGATGCAGACCGTTGGCGCTGCCGCCTATTTGTACGAGGTGGCTCGGCGGCACTTTGGCGGTTTGTATGAGGTATGCGACGACGAGGATCCGGTGGTTCTGGTGACGGGCGAACCCGAATTCGACGTGTGCCTGTGTGCGATCGCCAAGGTTGAGCGGCGGATTCGCTATGGCCAGACCGAATCATTGCCGGCCTTTTTTCAACGCTATGTCGGCGCGGTGAACACGCGTGCCTCCGTGACGATCAGCTAGTGTCATTGCTCGATCGGCGCAGTCCAGATGTAAATCTCCCTGCCAGGTTGACGGGATGTCAACCTGCTGCCTCCTTATCGCTGTACACTCGCGTCCGTTTTGGCCTTGCCTCAGGAGCGCCCGCATGAAATTCCGCTTCCCTATTTTTATCATCGACGAAGACTACCGTTCCGAGAATGCCTCGGGTCTGGGGATTCGTGCATTGGCGACGGCGATTGAGGCCGAGGGCGTAGAGGTGATCGGGGTCACCAGCTACGGTGATCTGAGTTCCTTTGCGCAACAGCAGAGCCGGGCCAGCGCATTCATCTTGTCGATCGACGACGAGGAGTTCGACGTCGACTCGCCCGAGGATGTGGCCAGCGCGATCAAGAATCTGCGCAGCTTTATCGGCGAATTACGTTTCCGTAATGCCGACATCCCGATTTATCTGTACGGTGAGACGCGCACCTCCGAGCATATCCCCAACGATATTCTGCGTGAGCTGCATGGCTTCATCCATATGTTCGAGGACACGCCCGAGTTCGTGGCGCGTCACATTATCCGCGAGGCGCGCAGCTACGTCGATGGCCTGCCGCCGCCGTTTTTCCGTGAGCTGGTCAATTACGCGCAAGACGGTTCGTATTCCTGGCACTGCCCGGGGCACTCTGGCGGCGTGGCATTTTTGAAGAGCCCGGTGGGGCAGATGTTCCACCAGTTCTTTGGCGAAAACATGCTGCGCGCCGATGTGTGCAACGCTGTGGACGAACTGGGTCAACTGCTGGATCACACCGGCCCGGTGGCCGAGTCCGAGCTGAATGCGGCGCGTATTTTCCACGCGGATCACTGCTTTTTCGTGACCAACGGCACGTCCACATCCAACAAAGTCGTGTGGCACGCCAACGTGGCCGCGGGCGATGTGGTGGTGGTGGATCGTAACTGCCACAAGTCGATTCTGCATGCGATCACCATGACTGGCGCGATCCCGGTGTTTCTGCGTCCGACGCGTAATCACCTGGGCATCATCGGCCCGATCCCGCTCGAGGAATTCGACCCCGAGAACATCAAGAAGAAAATCGAGGCCAACCCGTTTGCACGCGAAGCGGTCAATAAAAAACCGCGCATCCTGACGTTGACGCAAAGTACTTACGACGGCGTGATCTACAACGTCGAGATGATCAAGGAAAAGCTCGGCGATTACGTCGACACCTTGCATTTCGACGAGGCGTGGCTGCCGCACGCCTCGTTTCATGAGTATTACCAGGACATGCACGCCATTGGTCAGGACCGTCCGCGTCCGCACGGACCAATGGTGTTCGCGACGCACTCGACCCACAAGCTGCTGGCCGGTATTTCCCAGGCGTCGCAGATCATTGTGCAAGAGTCCGAGTCGCGCAAACTGGATCGCAATATCTTCAACGAAGCCTATTTGATGCACACCTCGACATCGCCGCAGTACGCGATCATCGCCTCGTGCGACGTGGCGGCGGCGATGATGGAGCCCCCGGGCGGCACCGCGCTGGTCGAAGAAAGCATACGCGAGGCGATGGATTTCCGTCGCGCGATGCGCAAGGTGGAATCCGAGTTCGGCAAGAACGATTGGTGGTTCAAGGTCTGGGGACCGAATCGCTTGGTGTCCGAAGGCATCGGCAATCGCGATGATTGGTTCCTGGAGGCCAATGATCACTGGCATGGCTTCGGCGAGATGGCCGACGGCTTTAACATGCTGGACCCGATCAAGGCGACCTTGGTCACCCCCGGATTGGACATCTCGGGCAGCTTTGGCGAGACGGGTATCCCCGCTGCGCTGGTGTCCAAGTATCTGGCCGAACACGGCGTGGTGGTTGAAAAGACCGGTTTGTACTCGTTCTTTATCCTGTTCACCATCGGCATTACCAAGGGCCGTTGGAATACGCTGTTGACCGCGTTGCAGCAGTTCAAGGACGACTACGATCGCAACCAGCCTTTGTGGCGCATTCTGCCCGAGTTCTGCCGCGGTCATCGCCGCTACGAGCGCATGGGTTTGCGCGATCTGTGCCAGCAGATCCACGAGGCCTATCGCGCCAACGACGTGGCGCGTCTGACGACCGAGATGTATCTCAGCGACATGGTGCCGGCGCTCAAGCCCTCGGATGCGTTCGCACGCATGGCGCACCGCGAAGTCGAGCGCGTGGAAGTCTCGCAGCTGGAAGGGCGTGTGACCGGCGTGTTGCTGACACCGTACCCGCCGGGCATTCCGTTGCTGATTCCGGGCGAACGTTTTAACCGCACCATCGTGCAGTACCTGCAGTTCGCGCGTGACTTCAACGAGCGTTTCCCGGGATTCGAAACCTATATCCACGGCTTGGCCGAAGAGACCGCGCCCGATGGCAGCAAGCGGTATTACGTGGATTGCCTGATCGAAGAGTGAGCGCGATGTTTGCGACTGCCGTGCTGGACTCGGTGCACGGCAGGCTCCGTGATGTCGGCGTGGACAGCTGTCCATCGCTGGGGAGCCGCCTGTGTTTGACGTAGCCATCATCGGCGCGGGCGCTGCAGGCATGATGTGCGCTGCCGTGGCAGGACAACGTGGACTGCGCGTTGTATTGATCGATCACGCCGAGCGTTTGGCGGAAAAAATCCGGATCTCTGGCGGCGGCCGCTGCAATTTCACCAACCTGGGGGCCGGGCCGGCAAATTTCTTGTCTGATAACCCGCACTTTTGCCGGTCGGCATTAGCGGGCTATACGCCGCAGGACTTTCTGGCACTGTTGCGCAGCCATCGTGTGGCGTGGCATGAAAAGCATCGCGGACAGTTGTTCTGTGATGACAGCAGCGAATCGATCATCGAGATGCTGCGCGCCGAATGTCAGACAGGACGCGTGCATTGGCGCATGCCGTGCAGTGTGAACGAGATCAGCCGCTCCGAGGCGGGCTATACCTTGCGCACCAGCCAGGGCGAGATCCGCGCTGCCAAATTGGTTATTGCGAGCGGTGGAATGGCCATTCCCCAATTGGGCGCCACGGATTTTGGCTTGAAAATCGCTCGGCAATTCGGCTTGAAAGTCGTCGAGCCGCGTCCGGCGTTGGTGCCGCTGACCTTCGATGCCGCGCAGTGGAAGCCTTTTGCCGAGTTGTCCGGGGTGGCGCTGGAGGTCTCTCTGGTCACAGGCGCCGGCCGTGCGCGTGGCGAATTTCTGGAGGACCTGCTGTTCACGCATCGCGGTTTGTCGGGGCCGGCAATTTTGCAGATCTCCAGCTTTTGGCAACCCGGCGAGGCCATCGTGATCGATCTCGCGCCGGGCCGTGACCTGGCGGCCGAATTGATCGCAGCCAAGCCGGGTAACCGGCAGCAGTTGCATACGGTCCTGGGCGCACTGTGGCCCAGGCGCCTGGCCGATCAATGGCTGGGCTTCGCGGGACAATCAGGACACGCAGGGCATCAGGCCGCCGGGCAAACCAGGCAAGCCGGGCGGCAAGCGGTCAGCCCTGCCGGCAAGAGCGAATTGGCCGAACAGCGTTTAGCTGACATTCCCGATAAAACCTTGCGCTCCCTGGCCGACGGCATTCATCAATGGCGTCTCGTTCCCAGCGGTACCGCCGGATATAAAAAGGCCGAAGTCATGCGCGGTGGCGTCGATACGCGCGGGCTGGATCAAAAGTCCATGCAGGCGCGCACCGTGCCTGGCCTGTACTTCATTGGCGAGGCGGTCGATGTGACCGGCTGGCTGGGCGGCTATAACTTCCAATGGGCCTGGGCCTCTGGCGTGGCGTGCGGCCGCGCGTTGTGAGGACGCGGCTGGCATAGGTGTCGAGGCCGCGCCGCATCAGACAAATTTTTTCCAACTTCAGAATCCGTCACGCCAGACTGGTTCGAATCTGAGCACCATGAGCGTGCTCAGGACACGTCGCGTTGTTTTATTAAATAAAAATGACTATCATTTAGGTTGTCTTTATTGATTAATTTCATCCTGACGGAGAGTCTCGATGGTCCATATTCAACCCAGGCCTGCCGCAGTACCGCCTCCTGCGACGACGTCTTGCCTTGGCGTATGGCAGCGGACGACGTTGCGGGGCAATCGTGCCTATGAGCGGGGTGATCATGCTGCAGCGTTGACCCAATACCGCGCGGCCTTGAGTCTGGCCGATACCTTGCCGGGGCAGTCGGATGATGTCGAAGCCGCATTGGCTGCGCTCGTCGTGTCGCATCACAACCTGCTGACGCTGTATGAGTTGACCGCCCAGCCTGAACTGGCCGCCGCTCACGCCTGTCGGGCACATGAATTGCTGCATGAAATGGCGTTGGATCCCGCCTTGCCGGAGTGTTGGCGTGAGGCTGCCTGGCGTCATGGGCGTGCGACTTATGCGGAGCTGCTGCAGTTTTTACAGCGTCATCCGGGTCATGAGCGCGCCTGCCGCGCCGCCGCGCTGGTATGGCGCGATGCGACGCAGCCGCCGCACTAAATCTCAACGGAAATATTGAGCGTCTCAGATTGCTGTGTGAGGCGCCATGTCCCTCATGACTGCCGATTCGCGTTGGCAGCCGAACCGCTCCTCCGGGAGCTCGAACAGGAGATTTGCCATGCCCTATACCTTGCCCGATCTGCCCTACGCCTACGATGCGCTTGAGCCGCACATCGATGCGCAGACGATGGAAATTCACTACACCAAACATCACCAGACCTATATCAACAACTTGAATGCCGCGCTGGAAGGCGCTGGTCTGTCGAGTGACGAGCCGGTCGAAAAGCTGATCACCCATATCGACAGCCTGCCCGAGGCCGTGCGGGGCGCCGTCCGTAATAACGGGGGCGGCCATGCCAACCACAGTCTGTTCTGGACGGTCATGTCTCCCAAAGGCGGCGGCCAGCCCCAAGGCCGCGTGGCGGCCGCGATCGATGCCGATCTCGGTGGCGTCGAGGCATTTCGCGACGCCTTTACCAAGGCGGCCCTGACCCGTTTTGGCAGCGGCTGGGCCTGGCTGAGCGTCACGCCGCAAGGCAAGCTGGTGGTGGAAAGCTCGGCCAATCAGGACAGCCCCCTGATGCAGGGCAATACCCCGGTGTTGGGCCTCGATGTCTGGGAACACGCGTATTATCTGAAATATCAGAACCGTCGCCCGGAATACATCGGCGCGTTTTTCAATGTGATTGACTGGGCCGAAGTGGCCCGCCGTTACGAGGCCGCCTTGGCCTGAGTACCGGTTTGTGCTGCATCCTTTGCGCAGGTTGTTGATGAACACATTCAGCCGTCACCGTATTCGCCCGCAGCTGACCAGCGTCAGTGTCTGGACACTGGCTGTCCTGGTCGCGTGTCTGGGCGCTTATGCGTTGTGGGAATATCTGTTGCCGCGCGCGCCCCACGTCGCCAATGCTTTGGCGGGTGGCTTGCTGGCGGCGGGCGCGACGGCGCTGGGCACGGTGCCGGTGATGTTCTCGCAAACCCTGTCCGACAAGGTGCAGGATACGATGTTTGGATTTGGCGCAGGCGTCATGTTGGCGGCCTGCGCTTTTTCCCTGGTGGCTCCAGGCCTCGAAGCCGCCGGCCAGTTGGGGCATGGACCCTGGGGATCAGGGTTCATCGTCGGCGGCGCTATTTTGTTGGGTGCGGCGGTGTTGTTGACGATGGATCGTCTCTTGCCTCACGAGCATTTCATCAAAGGCAAAGAAGGCATCGAGGTGCATCGTTTGCGCCGCACCTGGCTGTTTGTGTTTGCCATTGCGCTGCATAACCTGCCCGAAGGCCTGGCCATAGGCGTGGGGTATGTGGGGAACGACCCGGTGCAAGGCAGTGCGCTCGCGACCGGGATTGCGATCCAGGACGTGCCCGAAGGGCTGGTGGTCGCGCTGGCGTTACTGTCGGCGGGCTATAGCCGGGCGTTTTCCGTGGCGCTGGGCATGTTGTCGGGGCTCGTAGAGCCCTTGGGGGCTGTCGTGGGAGCCCTCGTGGTCGGCTGGTCCGCGGAGTTGCTGCCCTGGGGGCTGGGCTTTGCGGCGGGCGCCATGTTGTTTGTCATCAGTCATGAAATCATTCCAGAGTCCCATCGCAAGGGCCACGAAGTGTTTGCGACCGGGGGGCTCATGATCGGTTTTGTCCTGATGATGTTGCTGGATACGGCGCTGGGGTAAATCAGCTCTCACGCTGCGCCTGAGGCAGGTTGCCCCGGCCCGGCGGGGCTTTTTAACGTCCAACCGCTTCGAGGATGGAAAACCGGCACGCCGCCGCTAGTCGGCACCCCGCTTTTCGCGGTATGCTTCACTCCGCTGTCATGTTCGTCGCGGGAGAGAGCGGCCCACCACCACGGTATAGGGTCGCCGCCGAAGGCGCAATTCGCCCGGAATCGCTCAGGTAACCCATACCGCGACGCATCAGTTTCCTGCCTGGCCGTGTGCCGAGGCGGGGGCTGACACAGCACTCTGGAGAGACCTGGCGCCGCGGATTCCGTGCGTAGCCCAGGCGCCGAAGGTGCAAACCCGCACAACGCGGGGCAACTCTCAGGCAAAAGGACAGAGGGGCGGAAAATCCAGCTGGTTTCTGGCGCTTTCCGCATCCAGACCGGCATTCCGTAACCTCGAGGCGATGCCGCCACTCTGGAGCCTGTTCATGTCCGCTGTTCTTCAACGTACCCCCTTGGCCGAGACCCATGTCGCCGCTGGCGCGCGCATGGTCGATTTTGGCGGCTGGGATATGCCGTTGGCGTACGGATCGCAACTGGAAGAACACCACGCCGTGCGCCGCGACGCAGGCATGTTTGACGTGTCGCACATGTTGAATGCCGATGTCGCCGGTCCCCAGGCAACCGAATTTCTGCAGCGTCTGGTGGCCAACGATGTCGCCAAACTGACAGTCCCGGGCAAAGCGCTCTATACCTGCATGCTGAACCCGCAGGGCGGCATTGTGGACGATTTGATCGTCTATTTCTTTGCCGCGGATCAGTGGCGTGTGGTGGTCAATGCCGGCACGGCCGACAAAGACATTGCCTGGATGCGCCGCGTGGCGGCCGCCGGGCGGTTCGACGTGACGATTACGCCCCGCCGAGATCTGGCTATGGTGGCGGTGCAGGGCCCCAACGCCCGTGCCAAAGTCTGGGCTGCGCGTCCGGCATGGCAGGCTGCTACCGAGCCGCTGACTCCCTTCGTGGCCGCTGTAGTGGCCGACGATACCTTGGTGGCGCGTACCGGCTATACCGGCGAGGATGGTTTCGAAATCGTGCTGCCTGCCACCGAGGTCGTGGCATTGTGGAACGATCTGGCCGCTCAGGGCGTGCGTCCCTGCGGTCTGGGCGCGCGTGACACGCTGCGCCTGGAGGCCGGCATGAATCTCTACGGCCAGGACATGGACGAATTGACCCAGCCGAATCAGGCAGGATTGTCGTGGACGGTATCCCTGAAAGACGCCTCGCGCCGTTTTGTCGGCCGCGATGCACTGGAGCAGTTCGCGACGCCGTGCGCATTCGTGGGGCTCAAGCTCCAGGACCGTGGCGTGATGCGTGCCCATATGGCGGTGCGCACGCCGCAGGGTGCGGGCGAGCTCACCAGCGGCACCATGTCGCCGACCTTGGGCGTATCCGTGGGTTTTGCCCGCGTTCCCCTGGGCGTCGAACCCGGTCAGACGGTCGAAGTCGAGATCCGCGGCAAATGGGTGCCCGCCCTGGTAACCAAATTACCATTCGTGCGTCACGGCAAAGCCGTCGAACACTCGTAAACTGCCGCCATGCGCTGGCAGGGGTGCCGGCGCAGGTGCGACCCAATTTTTAGGAGCTTTTATGAGCCTGCCCACCGATCGTAAATACACTGAGTCCCATGAATGGGTGCTCGCCGAAGGCGACGTGTTCGTCGTCGGCATTACCGACAACGCCCAGGAACAATTGGGTGATCTCGTCTTCGTTGGCGATGTCAACGTAGGCGCCAAGCTCAAGGCCGGCGAGACCGCAGGCGTGGTTGAGTCGGTCAAGGCTGCCTCCGATATCTATGCACCCGTGACGGGCGAGATCGTGGCCTTTAACGAAGAGCTGGAAAACACGCCGAACCTGATCAACGATTCGCCCTATACCGCCTGGATCTACAAGATCAAGCCGGACAACGCCGCTGACGCCGACAAACTGTTGGACGCCGCCGGCTACGAAGCCGTCGCCAACGGCTGATCTGGCTGACGCCGCGCGGGCGCTGCGCCCGCGCGGCCATTTTTCTGTACCGAGACCTCTCATGTCGCGCGCTCTAGATACCCATTCCGATTTCATTCCTCGTCATATTGGTCCCTCGCTGGGGGATCAGGAAAAAATGCTCGCGGCCGTTGGCTGCGATAGTCTGAACACCTTGCTTGACGAGGTCGTGCCGCCCGCGATTCGCAGCCGGGCGCCCTTGGCGTTGCCTGCCTCGCGCAGTGAGCCCGATGTGCTGGCCGAGCTCAAGGCCATCGCTGGCCGTAATCGCATTTACCGCAATTACATCGGTCAAGGGTATTACGGCACGCACACGCCGAATGTGGTGTTGCGCAACGTGCTGGAGAATCCGGCTTGGTACACGGCGTATACGCCTTATCAACCCGAGATCTCGCAAGGCCGCCTGGAAGCCCTGTTGAACTACCAGACTATGGTGGCGGACCTGACGGGCCTGGATATTTCCAATGCGTCGCTGCTGGACGAGGGGACAGCGGCTGCTGAGGCCATGACGCTGGCGCGCCGTGGTTCCAAATCGGCCAGCCCGGTGTTCTTTGTCTCGGCGCATTGCCATCCGCAAACGATCGAAGTCGTGCGCACGCGTGCCGAAGGCCTGGGTATCGAGATCGCCATAGGCGATGAGGCGCAAGGTTTGCCGGAATGCTTTGGCGTACTGCTGCAATATCCGCATAGCCTGGGCGCGGTCAGCGACTATCGTGCGTTGGCCGAGGCGGCACATGCACAAGGCGCCGTTGTCGCGTGCGCGACGGACTTGCTGGCGCTGGCGTTGTTGACGCCCCCGGGAGAGTGGGGCGCGGACATCGCCGTCGGCTCGTCGCAGCGCTTTGGGGTGCCGTTTGGTTTCGGCGGCCCGCACGCGGGTTTCATGGCCTGCAAAGACGCCTTCAAGCGCAATATGCCGGGCCGTTTGGTCGGCGTGTCGAAAGATGCCCAGGGCAATCCGGCATTGCGCCTGGCATTGCAGACGCGCGAACAGCATATCCGCCGCGAGAAAGCGACGTCGAATATTTGCACGGCGCAGGTGCTGCTGGCCGTGATGGCGGGCTTGTACGCCGTGTGGCACGGTCCCGAGGGTATCCGTCGCATCGCCACGCGCGTGCAGCGCTACACGGCGATTCTGCGCACGGCGCTGACGCAGTTGGGGGTCAAAGTCGTCAACGACACGTTCTTTGACACGCTGCTGCTGGAAACAGGGGCGGCGACGCCAGCGTTGGTAGTGGCTGCCGAGTGCGAACACATCAACCTGCGCCGCGTCGATGGCGCACGCTTGTCGGTCTCGCTGGACGAGACGGTGACTGCCGCCGATTTGCAGGCTCTGGTGAATGTCTTTGCCGCGGGCCTGGAAAAAGACGACGTGGCGCTGGATATCGACGCCCTGGATGCCAAGGCTGCGGGCGGGATTCCCGCGGCGGTGCAACGTGAGAGTGCGATTCTGTCGCACCCCGTGTTCTCCAGTGTGCAATCTGAAACCGACATGCTGCGCTATCTGCGCAAGCTGTCCGACAAAGACCTGGCCCTGGATCGCAGCATGATTCCGTTGGGCTCGTGCACGATGAAGCTGAACGCGACGGCCGAGATGATTCCCGTCACGTGGCCCGAGTTTGCGCAGATCCATCCGTATGCGCCGGTGGACCAAAGCCAGGGCTATCGCGAATTGGTGCAGCGCCTGTCTGACGCGCTGTGCGAAATCACCGGATATGACGATATCAGCCTGCAGCCGAACTCGGGCGCGCAGGGCGAATATGCGGGCCTGCTGGCGATCCGCGGTTATCACCGCGCCAACGGCCAATCTCAGCGCGATGTATGTTTGATCCCCGCCTCGGCGCACGGCACCAATCCCGCATCCGCCCAGTTGGTGGGGATGAGTGTGGTCGTCGTGGCCTCTGACGCCAACGGCAACGTCGATATCGCAGACCTGCGCGCCAAGGTCGAGCAGGTGGGCGATCGCCTGGCTGCTTTGATGATCACCTATCCGTCGACACACGGTGTGTTCGAAGAGGCCATCACCGAGATTTGCGATCTGGTGCATCAGGCCGGTGGCCAGGTATATCTGGATGGCGCCAACATGAACGCCATGGTCGGTGTCGCCCAGCCCGGGAAGTTCGGTTCCGATGTCTCGCACCTGAACCTGCACAAGACGTTCTGCATCCCGCACGGCGGTGGCGGGCCGGGTGTCGGTCCGGTGGCCGTGCGTTCGCATCTGGCGCCGTATTTGCCGGGCGTGTTGAATGCGCAAGGCAAGCTGGATGTCGAATCCGAGGTCGGCCCCGTGTCCGCAGCACCGTTTGGCTCGGCCAGCATTTTGCCGATCTCGTTTGCCTATATTGCGCTGATGGGAGCCGATGGCCTGCGTAGCGCGACCGAGATGGCGATCCTGAATGCGAACTATCTGGCAGCACGATTGCGTGATCATTATCCGGTGCTGTACGCCGGCCGAAATGGCCGTGTCGCGCACGAATGTATTCTGGACGTTCGTCCGCTGAAAGACACGACGGGTATCAGCGCCGAGGACATCGCCAAACGCTTGATGGACTATGGTTTCCACGCGCCTACGATGAGCTTTCCGGTGGCAGGAACGCTGATGGTCGAGCCGACCGAGTCCGAAGGCCTGGCGGAACTGGATCGCTTTGTCGATGCCATGATCTCCATCCGTGAAGAGATCGCGCAAATCGAACGCGGTGAGCGTGATCGCGACGACAACGTGCTGAAGAATGCTCCGCACACGGCGCAGATGCTGTTGGCTGAGGAATGGCACCACGACTATCCCCGTCAGCAGGCCGCGTATCCGGTCGAGTCGCTGCGCGAGACCAAGTACTGGCCGCCTGTGGCGCGCGTGGATAACGCCTACGGTGATCGCAATCTGGTGTGCGCTTGCTTGCCCATCGAGGCCTATGCGTGACCTCGTAGTGTGACGATGGCGCTGCGCGGATAGCGCGCCAACGTAAAAACGCCCGCCGATTGATAGTCGGCGGGCGTTTTTGTTTAGCGATGCCAGCGGGGCCGGCATCATGTCAGTGCTTATTTACGAGGCGCCTCTTTCATCGTGTCGGTGAACATCGACACATTGGCCAGGAACATCTGTACTGTGAATTCCACATTGTCTTGGCCTACGCCACCGTAGGCATTTACATCCATTTCCATGGTGGCGACTTTGTTCTCGGTATCCCAATAGGCGCGCGTCAGGCGGTTGTTCTGGTTCCATTCGTTGAGCACGCGCATCGGCACGGGGTAAGGCGTGGCGACGGTGAGGCGCATTTGCATGTCGGTGCACGAGGACTCGGTGTCGCAATCGTTGAACAGGATCTCGACGCTTTTGGCGCCTTCGTTGTTGCCATCGATCGTCAGCACGGGCGTGTCGTAATCCGAGGTGCCGAGTTCGTAGTCGAAGCCCGTGTCACTGACCATCTGGCCGATCTGGGCCGGGTCCAGCGAGTTCAGCAAGGTGTTTTCGCTGTCCTCGCCATAATCGTGGTCGTCGTCCTCGACACTGCTCAGCAGGGCGCCAAACAGCTCGTCGGCGGGGACTTCTTCACCATTCAGGTTGGCCTTGCCGTCGGCATAGTGGAACGTGCTCACGACGTTGTCGCCATCGGTCTTGGCGATGCCGAACATCTCGGCCATACCGGCCATGGAGGTCACTTGGTCAGCGGCTTCTTTGGCAGCGGCTGCAGCGTCTATTCCTTCGCCTTGCAAGTACTGTGCGGCCAGGCCTTGCACCATGGGCTTGGAGACGGTGACCTTCATGTCGATCAGCTTGACGGATTGCTGCAGCAGTTGCTTGGCATCGTCTGGCAGTTCCTTGCCTGCGACCAGGCCGGCGGGCTTGGTCAACTCGATGGCCAGGTTCAAGTTGCTTTTGCCTTTGGCGGTCTCCCAGACGAAGGGATCGACGCGCATGGTCGGGTTGGCGGCCAGCAATTGGATCGCCTGGTTGACGAGTTCGATTGCCTGCGCGCCGTCCGCCTTGCTGTCTTCGGTACCGTCGGCGACCTTGGTCAGCATTTCGTTATAGAGATCGGACAGTGCTTTTGCGGCTTTGCCGTCGATCTTGTCGAATTTGATCGTGGCATGGCCTTTACCGAAATCGCTGCCATTGACGGCGATCTGGCCGATTTTATAGTCGGCTGCGACGTTGATGGTGGTGTCTTGTTCGGCGATTTTCGCGGTGTAGGCCAGATCCTTCAGTTCGATCTTGGTCTTGACGGTTGCCGCTGGGGGCTGAGCAGGCTGTTTAGGCTGGGCGGGCTGTTCGGGTTGCGCCGGCGTCTGGCTTTCTGCGCTCGGATTCTGCGCAGCATTGGCGGCCTCGTCGGCGGCTCGTGCAGCTTCTTCCGCCGCTTCTGCTGCGTCGGAGGCGGCGTCCGCGTAGGGGTCCTGCGGCTCTTCGACCTCGATCATGATGTTATCGAATTTGGCACCAGAACTGCCTACGCCAAAGCCGAATTTGCCCTGCTGGCTGTCGACGTCCACCGTTATGCCGGTGATATTCGCATTGACCTTCTGGCCTTCGTCGTCCTCGGACAATTGCAGAGCCAGTTGGTTGACCTTGCCGGTGCCGACGGCGTGTTTGGTGGCGCGTACAAAGCTGCCTTCGAATTGGGCGCCGCTGAACTTGACGGACTGGTCCGTTTGCGCAGCGTACTCGATAGGGGCAATCGTGGCCGTGCCGACGCCGTCACCGTTGTAAGACAGGACCGTGTCACCGACCAACGGCGAGACGCCCTTGGTCAGTTCGAACAAGGGTTTGACGAGATCATTGGAGGCGACTTCGCTGTGAACGAAAGCCAGCTTGGGCAGCCATTGGCCACGGGCCAATGCGCCTTTGGGGAAGGGGCCGTGTTCAATGCGGCCGACAATTTCCACCATGCCTTTGGGGGGCGCTTCTTCGCCCGGGACTTTGGTCAGTTGGATGCCATAGCGGACGTCGCTGCTGAAAAAATGACGGTCGTAGGAAATCTGGCTGATCGTGACACCAAAGCCTGTGCTGCCCAATGCGCTGGCCAACTCTTTGTTGAGTTCCGTCAGGCGCACAGGCTCTTCTGTTTGGATGCGCTTGCCGGTGTACCACGTGGCGCCGAGCCAGCCTGCGACTGCGATGACGACCACGCCCGTCGTGATCCCTACTACCTTTTTCATTTTTTCGTCCATTTATTGTTTGCATGCTGACGGGACGGCGATGGTGCGCCGTCCCGTCAGGAGCGATAGCCGCCCGCGGTGAGTATAACGAGGTGTAGTCAGCGCGTTCTGGGAACTACATTACAAGTCGTGTCTATGGTAAACAAATAACATCTGGCCTGACTACAGGTGTCTCGCCGACGACGCTAAGAGAGCGGTGGGAGTATAGCGAATGGACTTTGGGACAACGAGGCCGGCGTGAGCGCTGGAATCGTAGGTGGTACAGGGGGGCACAGCCTGCTTTGATGCCCCCCCGAAAATCGGACCCACGGAGCACACGGGCGCGAACCTGTCGGTGTTGATGTCATGCGTTTTCGTTTACAGCGGGTCTAGAGGATAAATCGGGCGCCGCACGTGCTTGAATTCCAATTGGCTGTAGTCGGAGGTAGTGACGCCCACCCCGGTGCATTCGATGATCTCGCTCGCCAGATCGGAAAAGCCGGCTCGCCAGTGAACGCGGCTTTTCAGGACCACATAGTTTTTCTGCAAGGGATCTATGCCCGCCGAGAGCAGGCAGTTGATGTCAAAGGGTTCCTGGTGGCGCGAGATCAAGACGATTTCGACATTGCCCGTGTCGAAGACGACGGTCAGTCCGGTGTCGTTGCGTACGCCGCGATACATGGGGCCGCGGTTCAGGTAGACGCCGTCAAAGATCAGCTTGACGCGACCGGTGACAGATAGGGTCCGACTTTGCTGTTTGAGGGCGGGCATGGGCATTTTGCCGCCCAGGTTTAAGGTGATCTCGGTACCTACCCCCGCGGCGGCGGCTTGTTGGGCGGCCTCGGGGTCGCACAGCGCGTAGAAGGCGACGTTTTTCAGGTCCTGGCGCAGGATCTCGGCGAGGACTTCGGTGGTGTCCATCGTGCCGCCCGAGCCTGTATTGTCAAAATGATCCAGCAAGACGACAGGGCCTTGTGCGATGGCCTTCGCGCGGGTGATGGCGGGAGCCAGGGGCTCGCAGTGAAAGACCCATTGTTCGCGTGCGTTCCACGCGGTGTCCAGCAACTCGTCCCGATAGCGTTCGGCGGCAGGCAGGTCGCCGTCGGTGCAGATGACGGCGCTCAGGCCCGCCTCGCCAATGTCTGCATGGGGAAAACCGACAAATACAGAAGCAGCGAGAACGGCATCCTGCGATTCCAATGCTTCGCAGCGTTGCTGCAGCGACTTATTCGGCTCGGCATGGGTGCCCTGGCACATGATGTGAGGCAGCATGGGTTTGTTGGCCCATGTCATCACGGGGCGAATTTCGCCTTTCAGCGTGCGTGCAATCGTATCGGCCGCACGGACGCCCGCGGCGCGAATGTCAACGTGAGGGTACGTATGAAACCCGGTGACGACGGTGGCATGGCGCACGATGTCGTCGTAGATGTTGGCATGCATATCCAGCGTGACGCCCACCGGTGTGTCGGGGTCTATCTCGCGCAGACGGCGCAGCAGATTGCCCTCGGCGTCTTCGACGCCCTCTGCCACCATCGCGCCGTGCAGATCGAGCAGGATGGCGTCATAGCCGCCGCGCCGCACCTCGTCCAGAATGAGTTCGCACAAGCGTGCGTAAGTATCTGCATCAGTGGGGGCGCTGGGCCACGATTCCGCGGCGACGGGGATCGTGATCTCGGCGCCTTCGCGGCGTGCGATCTCGATATAGCCTCCCAGGCCGCTATCGGTATTCTCGTAGGCACGAACGGCGCGCTCGCCTGCCAGGATCTCCGGGCTGCCGCGAAAGAATCGCTCCAGCGGCGTGGGCACAGGAGAAAAGGTATTGGTTTCATGCTTGATCATTGCCAGTAGCCAACGCATGTCGAAGTCCTTATTAACCTATCAATGAAGAGAGAGTCGAAGTCAGCGAGAGATGACAAAACCGGAAAACCGCTATGTCCTTCGGCCGTCATCGTCACGCAGCGGCCAGCGGCCGAAAATGCTGAAAATCCCATCCGCGCCCGGGCGCAGCATCGATCAGGGCGCGGGTGTAATCGTGTGTCGGCTGCGTGAGCACGGTTTCGGCCGCGCCCGTTTCTACGACCTGCCCGCGTTGCATGACCAGAATGGTGTCGCAGATTTGCGCCGCGACCCGCAGGTCGTGCGTAATGAACAGCACGCCCACGCCGGTGCGTTGGCGGATTTGTTCCAGCAGCCCTAATACTTGGGCCTGCACCGAGACATCCAATGCCGAGACGGCTTCGTCGGCAACGAGGACTTCGGGTTCCATCACCAAGGCGCGGGCGATGCAGATGCGTTGCCGCTGTCCGCCGGAAAACTGGTGGGGATAGCGATCCATGGCATCAGCATCGAGCCCGACGATGCGCAATGTATCGACGGCCTTTGCGGTGGCTTGATCACGTGGAGTGCCGAAATTCAGCAGGCCTTCGATAATGGATTCGCCAATTTTGCGGCGTGGATTCAGCGAACGATAGGGATCCTGAAAAACGATTTGAATACGCTGGCGTACCGGTCTGAGTGCAGTGCCCGACAGCACGGCGATATCGTCGTTGCCCATCAATACTTTGCCAGTTGTGGGCTCGATCAAGCGCATGATGCAACGCGCGACCGTGGATTTTCCGGAGCCGGATTCGCCCACGATACCCAGGATCTCGCCCTTGTGCAGTACCAGATTGACGTCTTGGGCGGCAGGCACTTGGCGCAGACCGCCGGACCAGAATGAACGTTTGTCGATGTAGGTGCGCCCCAAACCCTGTACCCGCAACACCGGATCGCCTGTCGGCGCGTCGCGACGCAATGGGACCAGGCTGGGCACGGACGATACCAAGCGGCGGGTATAGCTTTGTTCGGGGCGCGCCAGAATATCGTCGCGTGTGCCGGACTCGATCAGATCGCCTCGATTCATGACCACAATGCGGTCGGCGATTTCCGCGACGACGCCAAAATCATGCGTGATGAACAGGACCGCGGTCTGATGTTCGGTCTGAAGCTCTTTGATCAGCGCCAGGATTTGTTTTTGCGTGGTGACATCCAGAGCCGTGGTCGGCTCGTCGGCGATCAGCAGGCGAGGCTCCAGAATGAGCGCCATTGCGATGACGATACGCTGGCGCTGACCGCCGGAGAGTTGATGCGGGTACGAGTCATAAATGCGCTCGACGTCTGGCAGATGTACCGAACGGAACATGTTCAGTACTCTATCGCGCCGCTCGGCGCGCGACAGCCGGCGATGCAGCCGCAGAACCTCATCGACCTGGCGGCCCACAGTGTGCACGGGGTTGAGCGCGGTCATGGGTTCTTGGAACACCATGGCCATGCGGGTGGCGCGCATCTCGCGCAAACGCTGCGGCGTAGCGCTGAGGATGTCCTCGCCTTCGACGCGAATGGCGCCGCTGGGTTTGAGCGCGCCGGGCGGCAGCAACCCCATGATAGCCAGTGAACTGACCGATTTGCCCGATCCTGATTCGCCGACTACGCAGACGGTTTCGCCTGCCCGCACGTCCAGGCTCAGATTGCGGACGACCTGTTTGCTGGTGCCGGCCACTGTCACAGACAGATTGCGAATGGCCAGGACGGCGTCCGACGTGTCTCCGGCAGGGGGGTACGGGGAATAGGGCATGACGTTAGATCCTGCGCACCATTTTGGGGTCGAGTGCGTCGCGCAATGCATCACCCAGAATGTTGACACTGAGCACCGTGAGCGACAGAAACAGGCCGGGGAACAGAATTAGGCCGGGCAGCATCCGAAAGTACATGCGGCCCTCGGACATGATGTTGCCCCAGGACGGAATTTCCGGTGGAATGCCTGCTCCCAGAAAACTGAGAATGGCCTCTGTCAGCATGGCCGAGGCGAATACGTAGGTGCCTTGCACGGTGAGCGGAGCAATCGTGCTGGGCACCATATGCCGCCACAACAGCAGCGGCAATGGCGTGCCCAGAGCCAGCGCGGCCTCGACGTAGGGCTCGCCGCGTACGCTGAGGATCTGGCCGCGCACGAGGCGTACGACGCGAGGGATTTCAGGAATGGTGACGGCGACCAGGACCGTGGTCAGACTCGCACCCGTGACGGCGACCAACGAGATCGCCAGCAAGATCCCCGGGATCGCCATGATCGCGTCCATGACGCGCATGATGAATCCATCCAATCGACGGAACCAGCCTGCGAGCAGGCCGATGACCAAGCCTAGGGCGACACTGATGACGGCGGCGCCCAGACCGGTAATGAGCGAGACGCGTGCGCCGTACACGATGCGAGACCAGAGGTCACGGCCAAACGCGTCTGTTCCCAGCAAGGTTTCGGTAAAGGGCCGTTTGAGTCGCTGGCCAGGATCCAGGGCAGTCGGGTCGACCGTCCCTAGCCAAGGAGCCAACAGCGCGGCCGCGGCGATGACGAGCAGAATCGCCAGCGCCAGCAGCACAGGCCAGCTTTTGAATCCCTGCAGCACCCGATGCCATGCCGTGGATCGTGGCGCTGTGTCGGGTGCCTGAACGGCAGGGGCGGCGACGTTGGGCGGGGTGGCCATGGTCAGTACCTGATGCGCGGGTCGAACAGCGTATAGGCGCAATCGACGACCAGATTGATGAACACATATACAAAGGCAAAGAACAGCGTCAGCCCTTGAATGACCGGATAGTCGCGCGCCAATACCGCCTCGACCACCAGACGTCCCAGGCCCGGGATGTTAAACACCGACTCCGTGACGACGACGCCACTGATCAACAAGGCGATGCCTACGCCGATCACCGTGGCGATGGGCACGGCCGCATTGCGCAGCGCATGTCCCAGCAATACGCCGGTTTCGCCCAGGCCTTTTGCTCGAGCAGTGCGGATGAAGTCTTCGCCCATGACTTCGATGACACTGGTGCGGGTGATGCGCGCAATCAGCGCAATGTAGATGGTGGAAAGCGCCAGCGCAGGCAAAATCAACCGATGGAGAAAGGGCCAGAAACCGCTGGATAACGGCGTATAGCCCTGCACCTTGAACCAGTTCAGTTCGATCGCAAAACCCCAGATCAATAGATAGCCTGTCACGAAGACCGGTACGGAAAATCCCAATACGGAAAATCCCATGACCATGCGGTCGAGCAAGCGGCCCTGTTTCCAGGCAGCCAGAATGCCCAGGGGCAGCGCTACGATCAGGGTGAACACCAGTGTCAGAACAGCGAGGCTGAGCGAGGGTTCCAGACGTTGCCCGATCAGCTGCCGCACAGGCACTCCCGACATCAATGAAGTGCCGAAATCGCCCTGTACGAGGCGGCCAGCCCATAGAAAGAACTGTTTGAACAACGGTTGATCCAGCCCCATCACCTGGCGTATCTGCTCGATGCGTTCAGGAGTGGCGCCGTCGCCGGCCATGATGACAGCCGGGTCGCCGGGACTCAGGCGCAAGATGGCAAAGACGACCACGGCCACCAGGATGAGTACCGGAATGGTGGCCAGCAGTCGGCGCAGAATAAAAGCCAGCATGACAGGGCTACCGGATCAAGGGGCTTTCTTGACGTTCCAGAACGCCATGATCGGTGCGTGCACCAGCCCACTGAGTTTGACAGAGTACGCGGTGGGAACAGACATCTGACCGAGCGGCACATACAGGCCTTCGTCGATACCGATGCGTTGCGCTTCGTCGGCGATTTTCTTTTGCTCGGCCGGATCGGAGGTCAGTGCGAATTTGGTGCGCAGGGCTTCGATTTCCGGGAAATTCGGCCAACCGAACCAGGCACTGTCGCCATTGGCCGACGCAGGGGCGGAGCGTACCGGATCCATGATGTCGGTGGCGTACCAGTTGGTGTTGTGGATGTTCCAGCCGCCAGCATCCGGTGCGGCCTTCGATGCACGTCGAGTGGCGACGCTTTGCCAGTCCATGGCGGCCAGGTTCACGTTAAAGCCGGCTTTGCGCAGCGCCTCCGCCATGACGACCGGTTGCGGACTGAGGGTGCCGACGTCCGTCGCGTGCATGAGCAGGACAGGGGTATTGTCGTAACCGGCTTCTTTGAGCAGCGCTTTGGCTTTGTCAATGTTCGACGGTACGACGATGTCTTTGCCGATATCGCTTTCAAACGGCGTGCCGCAGCCCCAGAGCGAAGCGCAGGTCTGGTAGTACTTCGGATTGCCTACCAGTGCCTTCATGACGTCTTCCTGGCCGATCGCGTACATGGCGGCCTGCCGGATCTTTTTATTGTCGAAGGGTGGGTACTTGAAGTTGAAGCGATACATCGTGAAATAGCCCACCGGACTGAGCGACTCGACCTTGAATTCGTCGTTGCCATCCAGCATGGGCAGCAGGTCATACGGGAACTGTTCGACGTAGTCGAGCTCGCCGCCCAAGAGTGCGTTCGCCGTCGTCAGCGCATCGGGCATGACGTCCCAGACGACTTTGTCGACGTTGACGACTTTGCCGCCGGCCAATCCGCTGGCGGGTTCTTTGCGCGGCACGTAGTCCGTGTTCTTGACGTAGACCGTTTTGACGCCGGGTTTGAATTCGGCGACTTTGAACGGGCCGGAGCCTGTCATGTCGGTGATGGGCTTGCCAATAGGCGTCTCCGCGATGCGCTTGGGCATCATGAACGCCGCGGTGCCGGTGGGTTTGGAAAGCGCGCGCAAGGCCAGGTCCGTGGGCTCGGTCATGACGATGCGAAAGGTCTTGTCGTCGACCACATCAATGCTGGAGACGAACTTCAGCAGCGTGCGGCCCATGCCGTCGCCGGCAGCCCAGCGTTTGATCGAGGCTACGCAATCCTCGGCTTTGACAGGCTGGCCGTCATGCCATTTCAGGCCGGGCCGCAGCGTCATCGTGTACGTCTTGCCATCACTCGACACGTCCCACTTGTCCAGCATTTGCGGCTGGACCTTGTTGTTTGCGTCGGTCGCCAGCAAGGTGTCGTAGATCATGTAACCATGCCACGTCGTGATGTACGCGGTGGTCGCATGAGGATCGGTTAATCGCAGCGGCGAGTGCATCACCGCGCGAATGGCGGTTTCTGCATGGGCGCTTCCCACTGCGAAGAGCGCAGCACCGGCCAGGGCGGCCGCACGAACAAACTTCAACATGAAAATCCCCTTTTCTTTCCGTTGTTGGGCGAGCCGAGAGCCGCCGCATGACCGTATACGCCGCGAAGGCAGCATATACGGTCAGAGTGTTGCCGTGCGGGCCGCAAAGGCGGGACCGCAAGGCGCCATTCTGATGCCATGGCGTAGCCGTGTCCATGGCTGCTGTGCTGCATCCATCAGCATCGATCCAGGCGCAGCACATACCAGGATGGTCTGCGCAATCTGGGTGAAGTCTGCCCGGAAATGGGCGGAGCTTTTCAGTACGAGGATGGCCTGGCGCGTGGGCTCGATGCCGGCAAAGCGGAACATCTCCTGATCCGCCATCTGGACTTTGTTGGACGCGACCACAATGCGTACGTCATTCAGGCGCAAGCAGGCACTGGGGCCGAGGTCCATGTGAAAGCCGCGGTAAAACGCGCCGTGAGTGTCGAACCGGCCATCGGAAATTTTTTCGACGATGTAGTCGGCTTCGAGAGGCTCGTCGTCGGGGATGCCCGAATGCCCGCCCAACGCGAGGCGTACCGTTTTGCCTTCGCCCGCATGGTGTGCCGCGAGCGCCGCCGCGGGGTCGACGATCAGGCCGATGGCTGCGTTGGTGGCGTTGTGGCGTATCAGGGCACGCAGAATGCCGGTGGTGTCTGAGCTCCCACCTGCGCCGGGGTTGTCCTGGACGTCGGCAATGATGATGGGGCGAAGGCTGTTGTGCGCCAGGGAGATGGCCATTTGCACGGCTTCGTCCGCGTTCAGTATTTTGCCGCCAAAGTCGGCTTCGGCGTTGAGGACGGCGCGTTCCATGGCATCTGCTGCAGTATCGGCGTCGGCCTGCGTGTCGCCATAGGCCCAGACGGTGGGAGCGCATTCGGGAAAGTCTGCGGCTGGAAAGCCCGTGGCAAAGGACAAGCTGATCGAGGAATCGCGAGACTCGAGATCCTCCAGCCGCTGATACAGGCTGTTCGAGGGCTCGATGTCGGTGGATTGCCAGCACAGCGATATCAAATAGGGAATGCTGCGCAGGGCGACGTAGGGGCGAGGCATGCCATGCAATCTGCGGTCGAGCAGTTGTGCTGCGCGTTGGCCGGTTTCGGCCATGTCGATGTGCGGATAGGTGCGATAGCAGATCAGGCTGTCGGCCTGCGCGATCATGGCGCGCGTAACGTTGGCGTGCAGGTCCAGGCTCGCGACGATGGGAACGTTCGGCCCGACGAGCGCGCGTACGCGGCGCAGGAGTTCGCCTTCGCCATCGTCGAGATGTTCGGCCACCATGGCGCCGTGCAGATCCAGATAGACGCCGTCCAGGGGAAGTGCTTGTTCCAGACCGTTGAGGATCATGCCGCTGATACGCTCGTAGGCGTCGCGGGTGACGTGTCCGGAGGGACTGGCTGCAGCCCAGGTGGTGGGTAGGAGTGTGTGGGCGCGCATGGCATCGATGAAGCCTGCGATCGGGATGTTGGCGCCTGCGACGGCATCAAACAAGGCTGGACCGGATACTAGTTTGGGCCAGCCGCCGCCTTTGTCGGCGAATTCTTCCCAGGTGGCGCGTGAGGGTGCAAAAGTATTTGTTTCGTGCTGGAACCCGCCTATCCCGATACGCATCGGTACGATCCTTCTGTAGTGGGCGTGCGTTGGTGGTAGTTGACTATAAGGATTCTGCGGAAGATGCAAGGGATGGGCAATCAGGCTTTGCCCGGATGTTTGGGCGAGGCGTGCCTGTGAGATGGGGGGGCGTTTCAGTGAGGATGTTTGTTTTTGTAATTGGCGTTTGTTTTTAGTGTTGGAGTTTGTTTTAGACGATGGCGTTTGTTTGTTTTTTTATGGTGATGCTTTTGGGGTTTGAGCTGTGGGGAGAGGGCTTTTGTCTCTAGCTCGTTTGTTGTTCTCGGCTCATCGGCTGTTCGTTCTTAATACGTCGGTGCGGGGGGATAAAGGCTGACAGGGCTTCGCGGGACCGGCCTGGGCG